>JASGDT010000051.1:0-91593 GCA_047607085.1 Pseudoxanthomonas sp.
CGGCCGCGTGGTGCTGATCAGCGGCGCCGCTGGCGGCCTGGGGACCGCCGCCGCGCTGGCCTGCGCGCGCGCCGGCGCCGGCGTGGTGCTGCTGGGCCGCAAGTTGCCCAAGTTGAACCGTCTTTACGACCAATGCGCCCGCGCCGGTGCCGAGCCTTTGTTGTATCCGCTGGACCTGGAAGGCGCATCGCCCGACGACTACGCCGAACTGGCGCAACGCCTGCACGCCGAATGCGGCCGCCTCGACGGCCTGCTGCACTGCGCCGCCGAATTCCGCGGCCTGACCCCGCTGCAGCACACCGACCCGGCTGTCTTCGCCCGCGCCGTGCACGTCAATTTGACTGCGCCGTGGTGGCTCACCCAGGCCTGCCTGCCGTTGCTGCAACAGGCCGAAGATGCCGCCGTGGTCTTTGCACTGGACGACCCGGCGCGTGTTTCGCAGACGTACTGGGGCGGCTACGGCGTGGCCCAGCACGGCTTGCGCGCACTGGTCGGGATGCTGGCGGCGGAACTGGCCAACACCCGCGTGCGCGTCAGCGCCCTGCAACCCGGGCCGATGCGCACGCCGCTGCGGGCCAAGGCCTATGCCGACGATGGTGACACGCAAGCGCGCGAACCGGCCGACTACGCCGATGCCTGCGTGGAATTGCTGTCGCTGGCCGGTGCGGCGCATCGTGGCCAGGTCTGGACGCCATCACCATTGCAGGCGAAGCAAGCATGACCATCCTGTCCGCCGCCCTGCTGCTGTTCCTGATCCTGGACCCGCTGGGCAATATCCCGATCTTCCTCAGCGTGCTCAAGCCGCTGGCCCCGAAGCGCCAGCGCATCGTGCTGGCGCGGGAAATGGTCATCGCACTGGCGGTGTTGATGGCTTTCCTGTGGGGCGGGCAATACTTCCTCAGCGTGATGCACCTGCGTCAGGAATCGGTGCAGATCGCCGGCGGCATTGTCCTGTTCCTGATCGGCATCCGCATGATCTTCCCCAAGCCCGAAGGGCTGATGGGTGAAATCCCCGGCGGCGAACCTTTCATCGTGCCGCTGGCCATCCCGCTGATCGCCGGCCCCTCCGGCATGGCCGCAGTGATGTTGATGGGCAGCAACGAACCGCACCGCCTGGGCGACTGGAGCCTGGCCCTGCTGCTGGCCTGGGCCGGCACCGCCGCCATCCTGTTCAGCGCCACCGTGCTGTACAAATGGCTGGGCCGGCGCGTGCTGACGGCGGTCGAACGCCTGATGGGCATGTTGCTGGTCGCCATCTCCGTGCAGATGCTGCTCGATGGCATTGCCGCTTATCTCAAGCTTTCCGCTGCCGCGTAAGCCGTCCGGCGAGAATGAGGTTGCGGCGCGATCGTGCCGGCTTATCGGCGCAGTCCTTCGCCCAGTGCGATCTCCCGGACCGTCATGTCGCCGCTTTCCAGCGCAGTCGCGTCGCGTTCCAGCGGCAACACCGCCAGTGCCTGCCACGGCGCAATCGACGTTGCGCCGACGATGCTGCCCAGTGGCTTGCCGCCGGCCATCACTTCCGCGTCCGCGATCAGTGGCGAATCCGCCTGCAGCAAGGCCAACCCGCGCTTGGCCTGGCCGAGGAAATGCGTGCGTGCGACGATTTCCTGGCCGGGGTAGCAACCCTTTTTCACGCTGAAGGCGGGCAGGCGTTGCAGCGACAATTGTTGCGGCGTCCAGTGCTCGCGCTGCGACTCCGGCAGGCGCGGCAGGCCGTGGGCCAGGTCGAAGGCGAACCAGCGCGCGAGCGCTTCCGGGTTTTCCGGCGCGACAGCGCCGCCGACGTGCAGGCAGCGCGGGCCGCCGTCCGCGCTGAAGTCCAGTTCGATGACGCCTTCGACTTCGGCCAGGTCCGCGCCGCGCGCGGTTTCAGGTGCAACGAACGCGCCGCTGATGGCCAGATCCGCACGCACTTCGATCTTCAACTTTCGTCTGAACACGAAGCGCCGCAATTGCTCGGCCAGCAATTCGGCCGGGTAATCGGGCAATACCAGCAGCACGCGGTCCGGCGCGGGGCGCAGCAACGCGAACAGCGCAATCACCCGGCCTTTTGCCGTAAGCCACGCATTCCATTGCCATTTTCCGACCGTCAGCGCGGTCACGTCGTTGGCGAATTGGGCATGAGCGAAAGCGGATGCGTCCGCGCCCTCCAGCGCGACCACGGCATGGTCGGGCAGGGCGAAGCCGGCAACGGAGGTATCGGAAAGGTTGTCAGCCATGGGGATGGAGGACTAAAATTTTGTGCATTGCATGATAGGACAAACCTCTCCCAGCACCGAAACCGCACCTGAGGCGCAGCCGGCCGAAACGGCCGATGCGGCGCAGGCGCGCGTGCCGCCCAAGGAAGTGGGCGGTCGCGATGGCCCCGAGCCGACGCGCTACGGGGATTGGGAAAAGAACGGGCGCTGCATCGATTTCTGAGCAGCGCTTCCAGCCAACGCGGCCGCATCGGGGGAGTTTTTCGATGCCGTCGCCCAGCCGAGACAACGAGTCCAGCACATGGCGCGTCCCCGTCCGCTTTCGCCGCACCTGCAGGTTTATCGCTGGCAGGTGCAGATGGCCACCTCCATCCTCCACCGCGGCACCGGCATCGTCCTGGCCGCCGGCGCGCTGGTCATCGCCGCCGGCCTGTTGTGCCTGATGCTGGGCGCCGAACACTGGGCCTGCTTCACCGCCCTGGCCGGCGCGTGGTACGGCAAGCTGTTCCTGTTCGGCTGGATCTGGTGCTTCGCCTACCACCTGTGCAACGGCATCCGCCACATCGTGCAGGATTTCGCCATCGGCTACGCCAAGCCGGCCTTCATCCGGAGCAGCTGGATTTCCATCGTCGCCAGCCTGGTGCTGACCGCGATCATCTGGTTCGCGGCCTGCAAGGGAGGCGCCGCATGAGCCGTTTCCGCACTCCGCTGAAGAACGCGCGCGGCCTCGGTACCGCCAAGACCGGCACCTCGCATTTCGTCCACCAGCGGTTGACCGCGACCGCGCTGGTCTTCCTGGGCATCTGGTTCGTCTGGTTCGTGCTGAGCCTGGTCGGCAGCGACTACCTGGCCGCCGTGGATGCGGTATCCAGGCCGTGGAACGCGGTGCTGCTGGTGGGCTTCCTGGTCGCCGCGTTCTGGCATGCGCAACTGGGCCTGCAGGTGGTGCTGGAAGACTACGTGCACAACTCGCTGCTGGCGCTGGCCTTGCAAACCACGGTGAAGTTCATCGCGGTGCTGGGCGCGATCGTCAGCATCTTCGCCGTCGCCCGCATCGCGCTGGCCGCCTGAGCGCCGCGCGCCCGCCAAGGAATAGAGATCCCCGATGTCCGCATACAAGATCACCGAACACAAGTACGACATGGTCGTCGTCGGCGCCGGCGGCGCTGGCCTGCGCGCCACTTTCGGCTTGGCGCAGAAAGGCTTGAACACGGTCTGTCTGACCAAGGTGTTCCCGACCCGTTCGCACACCGTTGCTGCTCAAGGCGGCATCAGTGCCGCGCTGGCCAACATGGGCGAGGACGACTGGCGTTACCACTTCTACGACACCATCAAGGGCAGCGACTGGCTGGGCGACCAGGACGCGATCGAATACATGGTGCGCGAAGCCATTCCCGCCATCATCGAGCTGGAACACTACGGCGTGCCGTTCAGCCGTACCGAAGAGGGCAAGATCTACCAGCGCCCGTTCGGCGGCATGACCACGAAGTTCGGCGAGGGCCCGGCCGCGCAGCGCACCTGCGCCGCGGCCGACCGCACCGGCCATGCGATGCTGCACACGCTGTACCAGCAGTCGCTGGCGCACAACGCGCAGTTCATGATCGAATACTTCGCGCTTGACCTGATCTTCGACGAGGAAGGCGTGTGCCGTGGCGTGCTGGCGCTGGACATGGCCGAAGGCACGCTGCACCTGTTCCGCGCCCACGGCGTGGTGCTGGCCACCGGCGGTTATGGCCGTGCGTATTTCTCCGCGACTTCCGCGCATACCTGCACCGGCGACGGCGGCGGCCTGGTCGCACGCGCCGGCTTGCCGTTGCAGGACATGGAATTCGTGCAGTTCCACCCGACCGGCATCTACGGTGCGGGCTGCCTGATCACCGAAGGCGTGCGCGGCGAAGGCGGCATCCTGCGCAACAGCAACGGCGAGCGTTTCATGGAACGCTACGCGCCGCACTACAAGGATCTGGCCAGCCGCGACGTGGTATCGCGTTCGATGACCATCGAAATCCGCGAAGGCCGCGGCGTCGGCGAGCACAAGGACCACATCCTGCTCGACCTGACCCATCTCGGCCCGGAAGTCATCCACAAGAAACTGCCGGGCATCGCCGAGAGCGCGCGCATTTTCGCCGGCGTCGATGTCGAGAAACAGCCGATCCCGGTGCTGCCGACGGTTCACTACAACATGGGCGGCATCCCCACCAACTACCACGGCGAAGTGGTACGCAAGATCGGCGACGACAACGATGCCGTCGTGCCGGGCCTGTACGCCATCGGCGAAGCGGCTTGCGTGTCGGTGCATGGCGCCAACCGCCTGGGTTCCAACTCGCTGCTCGACCTGGTGGTGTTCGGCCGCGCCGTGGCCAACCGTTGCGGCGAAACCATCAAGAAGGGCGCGCCGCACAAGAAGCTGGCCGACGACGCCTGCGACAAGGCGCTGGGCCTGCTGGACAAGCTGCGCAACGCCAACGGCGGCACCCCGACGGCGGTGCTGCGCGACAAGATGCAGCGCACCATGCAATCCGACGCGGCGGTGTTCCGCACCAGCCAGTCGCTGAAGGAAGGCGTGGGCAAGATGGCGGAAATCTTCGCCGGCTTCGAGGACGTGAAGGTTTCCGACCGATCGCTGGTGTGGAATTCCGACCTGATCGAAACCTACGAACTGAACAACCTGCTGCTCAACGCGGTGGCGACGATCAATTCGGCCGAACAGCGCCACGAAAGCCGCGGCGCGCACGCGCACGAGGATTACCCCGACCGCGACGACGTCAACTGGCACAAGCACACCCTGGTGACCGTTGACCCGGTCACCGGCAAGACGAGTTTCGATTACCGCCCGGTACACATGTACACGCTCAGCAAGGACGTGGACGTGGTGCCGCCCAAGCCGCGCGTTTACTGAGCCAGGGCGAAAGACATGGCAGAGTTTGCACTCCCGAAGAATTCCCGCATCACCCAGGGCAAGCATTTCCCGGCAAAGGGCGCAAAGAACGTGCGCACCTTCAAGGTCTATCGCTGGAGCCCGGACGACGACGCCAACCCGCGCACCGACACCTACGAGATCGACCTCGACAAGTGCGGGCCGATGGTTCTCGATGCGCTGATCAAGATCAAGAACGAGATCGACCCCACGCTGACCTTCCGCCGCTCGTGCCGCGAAGGCATCTGCGGTTCGTGCGCGATGAACATCGACGGCACCAACACGCTGGCCTGCACGCGCGCGATCAGCGACTGCAAGAAGGCCGAGGTGCCGATCTACCCGTTGCCGCACATGGACGTGGTCAAGGACCTGGTGCCGGACCTGACCCACTTCTACGCGCAGTACGCCTCGATCAAGCCGTGGATCCGCACCCAGACCCCGCCGCCGCCGGACCGCGAGCGCCTGCAGTCGCCGGAAGATCGCGAAAAGCTCGACGGCCTGTACGAATGCATCCTGTGCGCGTGCTGCTCGACTTCGTGCCCCAGCTACTGGTGGAACGGCGACCGCTATCTGGGCCCGGCGATCCTGCTGCAGGCCTACCGCTGGATCATCGACAGCCGCGACGAGGACACCGGCGCGCGCCTGGACGACCTGGAAGACCCGTTCAAGCTGTACCGCTGCCACACCATCATGAACTGCGCCCGCACCTGCCCCAAGGGCCTGAACCCGGCGCTGGCGATCGCCGAGATCAAGAAGCTGATGATGGCCCGCGCGGCCTGACGTTCGACACACGTCGTCATGCCCGCGAACGCGGGCATCCAGTGGCTTTGCTTTCGTGAAGAAACCCGCCTCATGGCGGGTTTCTTGCTGTTCCGGTCATTGAAGTTCAAGACGCATGAATTGGTTGTACGGACTGGGTCGATATTCGGCGAACGCTTCGCACGGCACGAAACCGGAGCTGCGATACAGCGACACCGCAGGGGCGTGCAGGGAGGCAGTGCCCGTTTCCAGGTAGAGTTGCCTGTATCCGCGTTGCCGTGCGGCGGCAATGACGTGATCGAGCAAGGCACGCCCAACACCCGTTCTCCGCGCGTCGGGTGCTGCGCGCATCGACTTCACTTCGCCGCGCGTGCCATCCATGTCCTTCAACGCGGCAAAGCCCGCCAGCATTTGCCCGCGCCATGCCGTCCAGAAGGTCACGCTGGGTGCGGACAGTCCCGACGCATCCAGCGCGAAAGCATGTTCGCGCATGACCGACCTCAGTTCTTGGAGATGATGCTGCAGCAAGTCCGCGACATGCGCAGCCGAAGGGTCATCCTGCCTTATTTCCACGTCGAACCGTTGCATTGCCTGTGACCTGATTTCAGGTGCAGTGTCGAAGCCCGTCAGCCGTTGGTCAAGCGGTAGAATCCATGCATGGCCGAACTGACTCCCGACGACATCGAACTCAAGCGCCTGCGCTGGCGCTGCCGTCGCGGCATGCGCGAGCTGGACCAGTTGTTCGACCGCTGGCTGGATGGGCAATGGAAGCAATCTTCCGACGCCGAACGCGGGGTTTTCCTACGGCTGGTCGAAACCGAGGACGATAAGCTCTGGCGCTGGTTCATGGGTTACGAGGAATGTACCGATGCGCAACTCGCCGGGCTTGTGCAACGCATCCGCCAGTTGGCTGCCAGCGATTGAAGCACCGATGTGCCGGCTGGACTGGCGGCCGTCGCGCTGGCTGCTGGCGGCGCTGGCGGTGATCGCCTTGCTGGCCGCCTTTTCCGTGCTGGCGTCGGAAATGCCGCGCATCGCGGCATGGCCGTTGGCCTTGGCGGCGCTTGGTTACGGCGCATGGCTCATCCGCCGCGAGGCGATGCAGCCGGTGCGGTGTATGGTTTTCCCCGGTAACGCTTCGCCGGTTCTGCTCGACGGCCAGCCGCTGGACGACGTGCGCGTGCACTGGCGCGGGCCGCTGGCCTTCGTGCAATGGTGGCAGGCCGATGGCCGGGCAGGGCGGTTGTCGTTCTGGCCGGATACCCTGCCGCCGGCCCCGCGACGTGAACTGCGTCTGGCCGCGGGCGCCGGCGACACTACGCGGGACCGGCGGGTGATGGCACCATAGACAAGATATGTTCAAACCCATCCCCGTCGCCATCGGCCTGCGCTACCTGCGCGCCAAGCGCCGCAACGGCTTCATTTCCTTCATCTCGCTGGCCTCGATCCTGGGCATTGCCCTGGGCGTGGCGGTGCTGATCACCACGCTGGCGGTGATGAGCGGTTTCCAGCGCGAAATCCGCGACCGCCTGCTCAGCATGACCGCCCACGCCACCGTCAGCGGCGCCGGCGAGGACATGCACGACTGGCCGCACGCGGTGAAGGTGGCGATGCAGGACCCGCGCGTGGCCGGGGCTGCGCCGTTCGTGGACGTGCAGAGCCTGCTGTCCGGCAACCGCGAACCGCAGGGCGCGATGGTGCGCGGCGTGCTGCCGTCCGAGGAGCCGAAGGTCTCGGTGCTGGCCGACAAGATGAAGCAGGGCAGCCTGGATTCTCTGCAGCCCGGCGAGTTCAACATCCTGCTGGGCCAGGAACTGGCGCTGTGGCTGGGCGTGGGCGTCGGCGACGGCGTCAACGTCACCACCGGCAACTTCCAGGGCACGCCGATCGGCGCGGTGCCGCGGGCCAAGCGCTTCAAGGTCACCGGCATCTTCGCCGTGGGCCACAACGACATCGACCGCAACCTCGCCGTGGTACACATGGCCGACCTGCAACGGCTGCTGCGGATGGGCGACGACGTTACCGGCGTGCGCCTGAAACTGCACGACATGGATCAGGCGATGGAAGTCGCCGGCGACCTGGCGCGCAGCCTGCACGACCGCCCGTACCGGGTCAGCGACTGGACCTACGAGAACGCCAACCTGTACCAGTCGCTGAAGATGGAAAAGACGGTGATGGGCATCCTGTTGTCGCTGATCATCGCGATGGGCGCGTTCAACCTGGTGTCGTCGCAGGTGATGCTGGTCACCGACAAGCAGGCTGACATCGCCATCCTGCGCACGCTGGGGCTGAGCCCGCGCGGGGTGATGCAGGTGTTCATGGTGCAGGGTTCGCTGATCGGCATCATCGGCACCGTGATCGGCGTGGTCGGCGGCATCGTGCTGACCTTGAACCTTGAACGCATCCTTGCGCTGATAGAAAAGGTCTTCAACGTCGTGTTGCTGCCGCCGGACGTGTATTACATCACCGGCCTGCCGTATCAACTGGAAGCCGGCGACGTGACCGTCATCGCCTGCGTGGCGCTGGCGATGAGTTTCATCGCCACCTTGTACCCGGCCTGGCGCGCGGCGCGCACGCAACCGGCGGAGGCGTTGCGTTATGAGTGAAGTCATTCGGGCCGAGAAACTCGGCAAGACCTATGCCGAAGGCAAGATGCGCACGCCGGTGTTCGATGGGCTGGATTTGCGCGTCGAAGCCGGCGAAACCGTCGCCATCGTCGGTGCATCCGGCGCGGGCAAAAGCACCTTGTTGCACCTGCTGGGCGGGCTGGACACGCCGACTGCGGGTGAGGTCTATGTAGCCGGGCAGAAGATGTCGGCGTTGTCCGATGCCGCGCGCGGCGCGTTGCGCAACAAGTCGTTGGGCTTCGTCTATCAATTCCATCACCTGCTGCCGGAATTCACCGCGCTGGAAAACGTGATGATGTCGGTGCTGCTGGCCGGCGCGCCGGTGGGCGACGCCGTACGACGCGCACAGGTCCTGCTGGAAAGCGTGGGTTTGGGCCATCGGCTTGAACACAAGCCCGGCGAACTGTCCGGCGGCGAACGCCAGCGCGCGGCGGTGGCGCGCGCGCTGGTCAACCAGCCGGCCTGCGTGCTGGGCGACGAACCGACGGGCAATCTCGACGAAAAAACCGCCGCCACCGTGTTCGCGCTGATGCTGGAACTCAACCGCGCGCAGAAAACCAGCCTGGTGCTGGTCACCCACGACCTGCGCCTGGCCAAGCGCCTGGACCGGGTGCTGGAACTGCACGAAGGCAAGCTCCGCGCGATGGCGTGATTGCGCGCCGGAACTCGCCAAGCCGGCGGAATTCGGCTACAACGGCGGCGTTCCCCCACGACGGCGCTTCATCATCATGTCGATTCCCTCCGACGGCGAACTCGCCGCGCTTGCCAGCGCCCTGGGCGCGCGCCTGCTTGCCGCTCGCGACCATCTGGTCGCGGCGGAGAGCTGTACCGGCGGCTGGATCGCCAAGTGCATGACCGACGTGGCCGGCTCGTCCGAATGGTTCGACTGCGGCATGGTCGCGTACAGCTACGAAGCCAAGCAGGCACTGCTGGGCGTACACCCGCACACGCTGGAAACGCAGGGCGCGGTCAGCCGCGAAACCGCCATCGAAATGGTGTCCGGCGCGCTGACCAACTCTGGTGCGACCGTCGCGGTCGCGGTCACCGGCATTGCCGGTCCCGGCGGCGGCACCGACGACAAGCCGGTCGGCACCGTGTGGATCGCCTGGAAGCGGCGCGGCGGCTATGCCCGCGCCGAGGTGTTCCATTTCGACGGCGACCGCGAAGCGGTCAGGCGGCAGACGGTGATCGCGGCGTTGCATGGGTTGGAGCAATTGCTGCCCTGAACCCTGCATTGCCGCCGCATGCGGGTTTCAGTCGTCGGTCCGGTATTCGAGCAAATCGCCGGGCTGGCAATCCAATGCCTTGCAGATCGCCTCCAGCGTGTTGAAGCGCACGCCCTTGACGTGGCCCTGCTTGAGCAGCGACAGGTTGGTTTCGCTGATGCCGATGGCGTCGGCCAGTTCCTTCGACCGCATCTTGCGCCGGGCCAGCATCACGTCGAGATTGACGATGATCGCCATCAGACGATGCTCTCGTTTTCCTGCTTCAGCCGTGCGGCTTCGTTCCGTTCACGACGCAGTTCCCTGAAGGCCATGACTGCCAATAGCAGGCCAGCGCCGCCGATGGCATGGATGAAGACGATGCGACTGTCGGTGCCGATGAGAACGGCGGTCGATGGAGCCGCCAACCAGATCAAGGCATAGCCGCCCAGCAACAAGCTGGACAGGACGATCAGGACGGTGCTTGCTATCAATTTCATTTCAACTCCGGCCGGGTTCGAGTGTCGATTGCTGCAAATAATTTCCGTAAAACATAAATTAATTTCGATCTCAGTCAAGAGGCTTGCATTGCGGAATGGGTTAGTAGTATTACTACCAACCATGGATCTGACCGAAACCCAGCAAGCCATCCTTGCCCTGATCGCCGAGCGCATCGCCGCCGAGGGCATGCCGCCGTCGCAGACCGAAATCCAGCGGGCCTTCGGCTTCAAGAGCGTGCGTGCGGCGCAATACCACCTCGACGCACTGGAAGCGGCCGGCGCCATCGAGCGCGTCTCCGGCCGCGCCCGCGGCATCCGCGTGCTGCATGCGCCGCAACCGCCGCAGCAGCAACTGGAACTGGCCGCCGCCAACGACGACGCCCTGCGCCTGCCGATCCTGGGCCGCGTCGCCGCCGGCGCGCCGATCGGGGCCGACGCCGACGCGCATGGCTACGTCATGCTGGATCGCACCTTCTTCCATCCCTCGCCGGACTACCTGCTCAAGGTCAGCGGCGATTCGATGCGCGACGAAGGCATCTTCGACGGCGACCTGATCGGCGTGCATCGCACCCAGGATGCACGCAGCGGCCAGATCGTGATTGCCCGGCTGGACGACGAAATCACGGTCAAGCTGCTGAAGATCGGCAAGGGCGGCATCCGCCTGCTGCCGCGCAACCCCGACTACGCGCCCATCGAGGTGCAGCCGGATCAGGATTTCGCCATCGAAGGGCTGTACTGCGGCCTGGTGAGGCCCAGTCGATGAACGCGACGACCGGAACCCCCGCGATGCGGATCGGCTCGATACGGACCCGCTCAATACGGAGTTTTCCGACACCACGCCCCGGCATCGGCCTATGCCTGTTGTTCTTCCTGCGGAATATTTTTGGCAGGCAGGCCCGACCGTCTCAACCCGTGAGATGTGCCGCCGTTAACCTGCACCCCTTCCCGCTTTCCAGACACTAGAGGACACCACGATGGACGAGAACAAGAAGCGCGCCCTGGCCGCAGCCCTGAGCCAGATCGAAAAGCAGTTCGGCAAGGGCAGCGTGATGCGCATGGGCGACCGCGTGATCGAAGCGGTTGAAGTCATCCCCACCGGCTCGCTGATGCTGGACCTGGCGCTGGGCATCGGCGGCCTGCCCAAGGGCCGTGTGGTCGAGATCTACGGCCCGGAATCCTCGGGCAAGACCACGCTCACGTTGCAGGCCATCGCCCAATGCCAGAAGGCCGGCGGCACTGCCGCCTTCATCGACGCCGAGCACGCGCTGGATCCCGTCTATGCGGCCAAGCTGGGCGTCAACGTCGATGACCTGCTGCTGTCGCAGCCGGACACCGGCGAGCAGGCGCTGGAAATCGCCGACATGCTGGTGCGCTCCGGCTCCATCGACATCGTCGTCATCGACTCGGTCGCCGCGCTGACCCCCAAGGCCGAAATCGAAGGCGAAATGGGCGATCAGTTGCCCGGCCTGCAGGCCCGTCTGATGAGCCAGGCGCTGCGCAAGCTGACCGGCAACATCAAGCGCTCCAATACCCTGGTGGTCTTCATCAACCAGTTGCGCATGAAGATCGGCGTGATGATGCCCGGCCAGAGCCCGGAAACCACCACCGGCGGCCACGCGCTGAAGTTCTACGCCTCGGTGCGCCTGGACATCCGCCGCATCGGCGCGATCAAGAAGGGCGACGAGATCATCGGCAACCAGACCAAGATCAAGGTGGTCAAGAACAAGCTGGCGCCGCCGTTCAAGCAGGTGGTCACCGAAATCCTCTATGGCGAAGGCATCAGCCGCGAAGGCGAACTGATCGACATGGGCGTGGATGCCAAACTGGTCGAAAAGGCCGGCGCCTGGTACGGCTACGGCGGCGAACGCATCGGCCAGGGCAAGGACAACGCCCGCAACTATCTGCGCGAGAACCCGCAGGTGGCGGCGAAGCTGGAAGCGGAACTGCGCGAGAAATTCCAGCCGGCCGAAGCCAGCCGCGACGAAGCCGGCGACGACGGCGACGATTGATCGAGGCGGGGCGGGGCGGCCGTATCGTCAGCGGTCGTCCCGCCTTTGCATCTGGAGCACATCATGGCCACCGACCGCGATTTCATCGAATACGTGCACGAATTCGGTCGCGTACTCGGCGAAGGCGACAAGACAGCGCCGCAGTCGCGCCGAAAATCCCGCCGGTCCGAACCGACGCCAGCGCAACGCGCGCTGGGCCTGCTGGTCCGCCGTGAACACTCGCGCAAGGAGCTGGCGCGCAAACTGGCTGCGCGCGGTATCGAAGCCGATGAAGCCCGGGCCGCGGTCGAGCGGATGGCGGCGGAAGGCTGGCAGGACGATGCCCGCTTTGCCGAATTCCTGGTCCGCAACCGCGCCGCCAGCGGCTACGGCCCGCTGCATGTCCGTGCCGAACTTGGCACCCACGGACTTGATCGCGAGGCCATCGTCACGGCAATGGAGACCTTCGACGGCGATTGGCTCGAAGCCGCTCGCGACCTGATCCGCCGCCGCTTCGGCGAGGCCGGCCCGAAGGACGTGGCACAGAAACGCAAGGCCGCCGATCTGCTGTCGCGTCGAGGCTTTCCCGGCGATATTGCCCGGGAAGTCCTTCGGGGCGGGCCTGAATAGCTGTGCTTTTTGCCGGTCATGGGGCCGGACGCATGTCCGGCCATGACGGGCAAAAAGTATGGTTTCTCAGTGGCGTGGCCCACCCGGCGCACCACGATAAACGTGGTCGGGGCCGTCGAACTGGCCGACACTGATGCTGACGTTGACCGCGCGGCTGTCGCCGTCATCGGTCGCGTATTCCTTGCAGTAGTTGACCCGGGCGGCCTGGTAGTTGCTGTTGCCGCCATGGCTGGAATAGCCGATGCCGGCGCTGACGCTGCCGGTGATTTCGCGGGCTTCGCCGTTGGGTGCGGTTGGGCAGGCGGAGGCCTTGCGCGCCGTCTCCGCGCTGGCAGCGGCGGGCACGCCGGAAGTATCACCGTACCAGGTGCCGGGCGGATCCTTGCCGTAGATCGTGGTGGCCTTGGGCAGGCTCAGATCCAGTGCTTCGGCGCTGACGTCGGCATCGGTGCTCGTTTCAACAGGCGATTGTGCGATGGCCAGTGCAGGAACGGAGATGAGCAGGCAGAACGGCAACAGGTATCCGGGTTTCATGGGAGCTGCGGCATGTTGCGGAGAGTGCGAACCAAGCTAGCAATCGCAGATTGAATGCGGGCTGTCAGTTGCCAGGAATTTTTGTGTCGGCGCTGACACAAATCCGGGTCATTGCCCATGCCCGCGCACGGTTTCCATCAGCCGCTCGCCGTAGCGGGCCAGCTTGCCCCCGCCGATGCCGCTGATGCGGGCCAGTTGTTCCAGTTCGGCCGGGCGGTGTTCGGCGATGGCGCGCAAGGTGCTGTCGTGCAGGATCATGAACGGCGGCAGGTTCTGTTCGCGCGCCAGTTCGGCGCGCAGCGTGCGCAGTGCATTGAACAGCGGCAGGTGTTGCGGCGGTACCGACAGGCCAGTTGCATGCTCGCGGCGCTCGCGCGGTTCGCGCTGCCGGCGCGGCGTGTGCTGGCGCAGGGTGACCCGGCGCTGGCCCTTGAGCACGTCGCGGCTGGCATCGGTCAGGTACAGGCCACCATAGCCTTCGGCATCGACCGCCAGCAGGCCGCCGGCGACCAGTTGCCGGAACACGCCGCGCCAGGCGTTGGCGTCCAGGTCCGCGCCGATGCCGTAGGTACTGAGCCGCTGGTGGCCGAACTGGCGGATCTTCTCGTTGTCGCTGCCGCGCAGGATGTCGATCAGGTGCGCCGCGCCGAAACGCTGGCCGCTGCGATAGACGCAACTGAGCGCCTTCTGCGCGGCGACGGTGGCGTCCCAGGTTTCGGCCGGCTGCAGGCAGTTGTCGCAGTTGCCGCAGTGCCCGGCCGGATAGGTTTCGCCGAAGCCGGCCAGCAGCACGCGGCGGCGACAGTCGATGGATTCGCAATAGGACAGCAACTGGTCCAGCTTGGCGCGTTCCAGCCGCTTGCGTTCCTCGCCGGCTTCGCCTTGTTCGATCATCTGCTTCAGCAGCACCACGTCGCCCAGGCCGTAGCACAGCCAGGCGTCGCTGGCTTCGCCGTCGCGTCCGGCGCGGCCGGTTTCCTGGTAGTAGCCTTCCAGCGACTTGGGCAGGTCAACGTGGGCGACGAAGCGCACGTCCGGCTTGTCGATGCCCATGCCGAAAGCGATGGTCGCGACCATGACGATGCCGTCCTCGCGCAGGAAGCGGCGCTGGTTGGCGGCGCGCACCTCGGCCGGCAAGCCGGCGTGGTAGGGCAGGGCGTTGATGCCCTTTTCGGCCAGGAACGCGGCGGTTTCCTCGACCTTGCGCCGTGACATGGCATAGACGATGCCCGCCTCGTCGCGGTGGCCCTGCAGGAAATCAAGCAGTTGCCGGCGGCTGTCGTGCTTCTGCACCACCTGGTAGCGGATATTGGGCCGGTCGAACGAACTGACGAAGCGGCGCGCGCCTTCCAGTTGCAGGCGTTCGGCGATTTCGCGCTGGGTGGGAGGGTCGGCAGTCGCGGTCAGCGCGATGCGCGGCACGGCGGGCCAGCGCTCGTGCAGCACGGTCAGTTCGCGGTATTCGGGGCGGAAATCGTGGCCCCATTGCGAGACGCAATGGGCCTCGTCGATGGCGAACAAGGCGACCCTGGCCTGGTCCAGCAACGACAGGAAGCGCGGTGTCAGCAGGCGTTCAGGGGCGACGTAGAGCAGGTCGATCTTGCCAGCCAGCAGATCGCGCTCGACCTGCGCGGCACTGTCGGCGTCGAGCGTGGAATTGAGGTATTCGGCGCGCACGCCGAGTTGGCGCAGGGCTTCCACCTGGTCCTGCATCAGCGCGATGAGCGGCGAAACGACGATGCCGCAGCCTTCGCGCAACAGGGCCGGCACCTGGTAGCACAGCGACTTGCCGCCGCCGGTGGGCATCAGCACCAGCGCGTCGTTGCCGGCGGCGACGTGTTCGACGATGGCCTGCTGCGGGCCGCGAAAGGCGTCGTAACCGAACACCTCGCGCAGCAATCGCAGTGCGGGCGGCAGGTCGGTGGAGATTTCGGTCATGCGCAAAAGGATAACCCGCCGGCATGGCGGACCGGTCGGGCAAGGGCGCGTCGCAGGGCAGGAAAATCCCGCAGGAGCGACGCCGGTCGCGATGTGCCTTTACCGGGAAAGCCGCATCGCGACCGACGCCGCTCCTGTCCGGCGGGCTGTCACTCCAGCAACGAACGCAACATCCATGCATTCTTCTCATGCACCTGCAAACGCTGGGTCAGCAGGTCCACGCTGGGGTCGTCGCCGGCGTCGTCTGCCGTTTTCAATACCTTGCGCGCGGTGCGGCAGACCGCTTCGTTGCCGGCCACCAGTTGCCGGATCATGTCTTGCCAGGGCGGTACGCCGTCGGCGCCGGTTTCTTCCTTGATCGAGGACAGCTTGACGAATTCGGCATACGAGCCCGGCGCGTTGTAGCCCAGCGCGCGGATGCGCTCGGCGACCTCGTCCAGCGCGTTCCATTCCTCGGTGTACTGGCCTTCGAACATCAGGTGCAGCGAGTTGAACATCGGCCCGGTCACGTTCCAGTGGAAGTTGTGGGTCTTCAGGTACAGGGTGAAGCTGTCGGCGAGAAAGGCGGACAGGCCTTCGGCGATCTTCTTGCGGTCGCGGGCACTGATGCCGATGTCAACATGCGGCGAAGTGGCGGCGGGGACGACGGGCTTGCTTTTCGGCTTGGTCTTGGCCATTGGGGCACTCCTTGGGCGGGTGGGCGGTGCTGCAAAACCGATATGGCGTCAGAATACGCAAACAGAACCTTTTGATGCAGTGAAATTTCCAGATTGTCTGCATAGATGAACCGGATCGAAAATCCCGCGCCCGAATCGCTGGCCGTCGCGTGCCACCACATTGCGAATGCGATGAGCCGCGACCAGGGCCGGCTGCATGGCCTGTGGTCGCGCTGGCAGCGGCAGCCTAAGGATGCGGCCGCGCAGGCCACATTCACGCAGGCGTTGGCTGCTTCGCTGGCGGCGCGGCAGGCGCGCGAGGATTCCGCGCCGCGGGTCACGCTGGACGAATCGTTGCCGATCGCGCGCGAGGCCGAAAGCATCGTCGCCGCGATCCGTGAACATCAAGTCGTCGTGATCGCCGGCGAAACCGGCAGCGGCAAGACCACGCAACTGCCGAAGTTGTGCCTGGCCGCCGGGCGCGGCGTGGCCGGAATGATCGGCTGCACCCAGCCGCGCCGCATCGCCGCGCGCGCGGTGGCCAGGCGCGTGGCGGAGGAATTGCACAGCCCCATCGGCGGCGCGGTCGGCTGGCAGGTGCGTTTCAACGACAACGTCGGCGACGACACCCGCATCAAGTTCATGACCGACGGCATCCTGCTGGCGGAAATCGCGTCGGATCGGTGGCTGTCGAAGTACGACACGATCATCGTTGACGAAGCGCACGAACGCAGTCTCAACATCGACTTCCTGCTCGGCTACCTGAAGCAACTGCTGCGCAAGCGCCGCGATCTGAAACTGATCGTGACTTCGGCGACGATCGACACCGCGCGCTTCGCGAAGCATTTCGACGATGCGCCGGTGATCGAGGTGGAAGGGCGGACGTATCCGGTGGCGGTGCGGTACCGAGACCGGGAATCGGGAATGGGGAATGGGGAATCGGGAGAAACGCAATCCCGTCCGCCTGAAACCCTCGAGCAATCCATCACTGACGCCATCGACGAAATCACCCGCGAGGACCCGCGCAGCGACGTGCTGGTGTTCCTGCCCGGCGAGCGCGAGATCCGCGATGCGCATCAGGCGCTGGAGCGGCGCAAGTACCGCGAAACCGAAGTGCTGCCCCTGTACGCGCGCTTGTCGGCGAGGGATCAGGACCGCGTGTTCAACCCGGGCCAGAAGCGGCGCATCGTGCTGGCAACCAACGTGGCCGAAACGTCGCTGACGGTGCCGCGTATCCGCTATGTGGTGGATCCGGGGATGGCGCGGGTCAAGCGTTATTCGCCACGGCAGAAGCTGGATCGCTTGCACATAGAACCGGTGTCGCAGGCCAGCGCCAACCAGCGCAAGGGCCGTTGCGGGCGCGTCGCCGAAGGCATTTGCTATCGCCTGTACGCGGAAAGCGATTTCGCTGCGCGTCCCGAATTCACCGACCCGGAAATCCGCCGCTCGTCGCTGGCGGGGGTGATCTTGCGGATGCTGCAATTGGGTCTTGGCAAGATCGAAGACTTTCCGTTCCTGGAGCCGCCGGATGAACGCGCAATCGCTGACGGCTGGCAGCAGCTGTCCGAACTTGGCGCGATCGACCGGGAACGCAAGTTGACGCAAATCGGCCGGCAGATGGCGCGCCTGCCGGTGGACGTGAAGCTGGCGCGGATGCTGGTGGCCGCGCATGGCAACGGCACGCTGCGCGAGATGATCGTGATCGCGTCGTTCCTGGGCGTCCAGGACCCGCGCGAGCGCCCGCCGGAGGCGCGCGAGGCCGCCGACAACGCGCATGCGAAATTCGCCGACGCGCGCAGTGAGTTCGTCGGCATCCTGAAATTGTGGGAAGCCTATTGCGCCGCGCACGAGGACCTGACCCAATCGAAACTGCGCGACTGGTGCGGGAAGAACTTCCTCGGTTTCCTGCGCATGCGCGAGTGGCGCGAACTGCACCGGCAGCTGGGGCTGTTGTGCGAGGACTTGCAATGGGCGAACCATCGCGCCGGCGAGTTGCCGGCTCGTGCGATGGCGAGCGCCCGGCCACGGATGGCCGGGCCGGACGTTCCGGAGCCTGTGCAGTCGCGTCGGGGATGGCAGTCATCGGCTTCGCCGCTGCTCGATGAGTCTGCGACCGACAAGCAGCGGCAAAGCGCCTATCTGTTCCTGCACCGCGCGCTGATCGCCGGCTTGCCGACGCAAATCGGCCATCGCACCGAGAAGGGCGATTTCCTCGGCCCGCGCCAGCGCCGCTACCACTTGTTCCCCGGTTCGGCGCTCGCGAAAAAGCCGCCGCCTTGGGTGCTCAGCGCAAACTTGCTGGACACGGCGCGCGTATGGGGCCTGACCAATGCCGCGATCGAACCGGATTGGGTGATCGCCGAATTGCCGCACCTGATGGCGCGCAAGCATTTCGACCCTCACTGGTCGCGTGCGCAAGGGCATGTGCTGGCGTCGGAGCAGATTTCGCTGTTCGGTCTGGTGCTCGCGCCGAAGAAGCCGGTGCATTACGGGCGCATCGCGCCGGCCGAGGCGCACGACATCTTCGTGCGGCAAGGCCTGGTGACCGGCGAGATCGATACCCGCGCGAGTTTCATCTCTGCCAATCTGAAAACGCTGGAAGACGCGCAGGAAGAAGAAGCCAAGCTGCGCCGCGCCGGTCTCGTCGCCGACGAGGACTGGCGGGCGCGCTGGTATCTGGATCGCATTCCTGCCGACATCCATTCCGCCGCCGGGCTGGATGCCTGGTGGAAAGCGTTGCCGGAAGAAAAACGCCGCGGCTTGCGCTGGTCGCTGACCGATCTGCTGCCGGGCGAAGGCAGCGAAGCCGACCGTTATCCCAAATACCTTGCGCTGGGCGATGCGCGCTTGCCGTTGCATTACAAATTCGAGCCGGGCGCGCCGGACGACGGCGTGACCCTCGACGTGCCGCTGCATTTGCTCAATGCGCTGGATGCCGCGCGGTTGTCGTGGTTGTCGCCCGGGTTTGTCGCGGACAAGGCCGCCGGCCTGATCCGTTCGCTGCCCAAGGCGATGCGCCGCAATTATGTGCCTGCGCCGGATTTCGGCCGCGCATTCTTCGAGGCGTTTCCGCAGCCGAGCGCCGATGACATGCGCGGCGAGTTGGCGCGCTTCCTGTCCAAGACGACCGGCGTGGCGGTGACGGCGCTGGATTTCGACGAGAATGCGCTGGAACCGCACCTGCGCATGAACCTGCGCCTGCGCGACGACAAGGGCGACGTGATCGCAGAGTCGCGCGACCTGGACGACTTGCACGCGCGTTTCGGCGAACGCGCCGGCCATGCCTTCGCCGCGCGCGCCGGCCGCGCGATGGCGGCCGAAGGCCTGCGCGAATTCCCATCGCAAGCCATTCCGTTGCAGGTGCCGGGCGATGCCGGCGTGCCGGCGTATCCGGCGCTGGTCGCCATCTCGTCCGAAGGCGAGGGCGAAGCGGTGGCGCTGCGCATGTTCGCCAACCGCAGCGAAGCCGAGCAGGCACATCCGCAAGGCGTGCGGCGGCTGCTGGAAATCGCATTGGCCGACAAGGTCAAGCAGGCGCGCAAGCAATTGCCGGTGTCGCCGAAAACCGGATTGCTTTACGCAACGATCGAATCGCAGGAAAGATTGCGCGGCGATCTCGTCGATGCGGCGATGAACGCGATGCTGTCCGAAGGACTGGGGGCAATCCGCGACCGCGCCGCTTTCGACCGGCGTCGCGATGAAGCGGGGAAGAAATTGTTCGGCGCAGCGATGCAGCGACTGCAATTGGCCGAGAACATCCTGTCGCTGGTTGGCGAACTCAAGCCGCAGATGGAATCGCCGCTGATGGGCTGGGCCGAAGGCAACCTGGATGACGTGCGCGAACAACTCGCCGCGCTGGTGCATCCGGGCTTCCTGCGCGACACCCCGGCCGACGCATTGGCGCGTTACCCGCTGTACCTGAAGGCGATGATCCTGCGCTGCGAGCGCGCCAAGCGCGACCCGAGCCGCGACCAGCAGCGCATGCTGGAACTCAAACCGTTTGCCGATGCGTTGAAGAATGCGGTAGCGCGTGGCGCCGCCGAAGAATCCGGGTGGCAGGCGCTGCGCTGGGACCTGGAGGAACTGCGCGTCTCGCTGTTCGCGCAGGAACTGGGCGCACGCGGCGGCGTTTCGCCGAAGAAACTGGCGCAGCGGCTGGCGTCGTTGTAGCTCGAAAGCACACCGGTCGCGCTACGATGTCGCCATGGCTCCCGGTTCCGCTCCGCTCCCGTATCGCGCATTGCAGGCGCTGCCGCCCGCACTGCGCGACGCGCTGGCGTCCGCGCCGCCGCCGGCAAGTCCCGCCGAACTGGCCGACACCCTGGACATCCTCGCCGGCCTTTCCGCCGACGCCGAAACCCTGGTCGCCGCCTTCGTGTTCGCCACGCCACAGTGGCCGCAGCAGCCGCGCCAGGCGCTGCTGGAAAAGCTGCCCGGCGTCGCCCCGTTGCTGGAAGGCCAGGCCGCCGCCGAACAGGTCTGGGCGCTGCACGCCGAGCAACCCCGCAGCGGCAACAGCGAAGGTCTGCGTCGGTTGCTGCTGGCGATCGTCCGCGATCTGCGCGTGGTGCCGATCCTGCTGGCGAGGCAACTGGCGCGGATGCGCGCGGTCTCCGATCTGCCGGAACGGGAACGCCGCGCACTGGCGCAACTGACCCGTGACATCCACGCGCCGCTGGCCAACCGGCTGGGCATCTGGCAACTGAAGTGGGAACTGGAAGACCTGGCCTTCCGCAACCTGGAGCCGGATACCTACCGCCAGATCGTCACGCAACTGGACGAAACCCGCGGCGATCGCGAGCGCTACATCGAGCGGGTCAAGCGTGAATTGCATGCGGAGCTGGAAAAGAACGGCATCGCCGCCGAGATCAGCGGTCGGCCCAAGCACATCTTCAGCATCTGGAAGAAGATGCAGCGCAAGCAGGCGTCGATCGACGCGCTGTACGACCTGCGCGCGGTACGGGTTGCGGTGGCCGACGTTGCCGCCTGCTATGCGGTGCTGGGCATGGTGCATGCGCTGTGGGCACCGATTCCCAGTGAGTTCGACGACTACATCGCCCGGCCCAAGCCCAATGGTTACCGCTCGCTGCACACCGCCGTGGTCGGGCCGGAAGGGCGCACGCTGGAAGTGCAGATCCGCACCCACGAAATGCACGCGCAGGCCGAACTCGGCGTGGCCGCGCACTGGAAGTACAAAGAGGGCGGCAAGGGCGGCGACAAGGCCTTCGAGAAGAAGATTGCATGGATGCGGCAACTGCTGGAACAAGGCGACGAAGCCGGTGGCGCGCTGGATGCCGAATTGGTGGAGGAACGCATCTACGTGCTGACGCCGAAGGGCGAAGTCATCGACTTGCCGCAAGGCGCGACGCCGCTGGATTTCGCCTACCACGTGCACACGATGGTCGGGCACCGCACGCGCGGGGCCAAGGTCAATGGCCGCATCGTGCCGCTGGGGCACAAGCTGCGCAGCGGCGACCGCGTGGAAATCCTCACCGCCAAGGAGCCGGAACCGCGCCGCGACTGGCTGCTGCCGGCCAATGGTGTCCTGGCCAGCGGGCGTTCGCGCGACAAGGTGCGTGCGTGGTTCCACAAGCTGGACCGCACCAACAACGTGCAGGCCGGGCGCGAACTGCTGGAACGCGAGCTCAAGCGCCTGGGCTTGCACCAGCACGACCTGGGTGCGGTGCTGAAGCGCTTCCACGCCGACAGCATCGACGATTTGCATATCCAGGTCGCGCTGGGCGACACCGGGCCGAACCAGATCGGCCGCGCCCTGCACGAACACGCGCTGGTGGAAAGTGGCCGCGCCGCGCCGCCGGCACCTGCGCCAGCGCGTCGCACGCCTTCGCGCGCACCCGGCGCGGACAAGTCGCGCTTCACCGTGCAGGGCATCGGCAACCTGCTGGTGCAACTGGGCAAGTGCTGCCAGCCGGTGGCTGGCGAACCCATCGTCGGTTACCTGACCCGAGGCCGTGGCGTGACCGTGCATCGCGCCGATTGCGCCTCGCTGCTGCGGCTGTCCGCGCTGCATCCGCAACGGGTATTGCCGGTGGAGTGGGGCGTGTCCGGCGGCGGCTACGAAGTCGATGCGCAGGTCACCGCCATCGACCGAAAATGGCTGCTCAAGGACGTCACCAACGTGATCGCGCAGGAAGACGCATACGTGCTGTCGATCAACAGCGAGAACCTGCGCAACAGCGGTCGCACCCGCATCCTGCTGCGATTGAAGGTGGCAGATTACGGCCAGCTTTCGACCCTGCTGGGCAGGCTGGACGCGCTGCCGGGCGTCGAGGAGGCGCGGCGTTCGGGGGATTGAGGCACGCATGGAAACCTGTCCCATGCACTGCGGTGAGCCAGCTTGCGGCCAGCATGTTGTGCTGCAACTTCATCTTGTCCGATTTGATGTTTTCCCTGCTTCGGACCATGCCGAAGTTCTTGCGATGCCGGCGTTCATCGCGGGCGAGGGGTGGCTTCACGCTTGCGGGCGCGCCAACGCCTATGCTTGTGCGCGTGGGCGACAAGCGAGAAAAACCGGCGAAGGAACGCATCGAACCGACGATGCAGGAATGGGAGCGCGTCGAATTCCGCCGACCGCCATCGCATGCGGCAACGCCGGGCTGGCGCGACCGTCGCGTCTGGCGCCGGGCGCTGGTTGGCGTACTCGCATTGGCGCTGCTGCTGGTTGCGTTGCGCCAGCCGCTGGCGCAGTGGCTGTGGCCGGATACGCGGGTGCAGCGCCTGCTGGATGCCGGCGACGCCGCGTTGCAGGCCGGCCGGCTCAGCGCCGCCGACGGCAGCGGCGCGCGCCAGTCCTACGAAGCGGCGCAGGCGCTGGACGGCGACCGCAACGAAGCGCGCGCCGGCCTGACCCGGGTGGCGAACGCGGCGCTGGGGCAGGCGCGGGAGGCGATGCGCGCCAAGCGGCTGGACGAGGCGGCGCAGTCGCTGGCGCTGGCGCGGGAATTGCAGGCGCCGCGCAGCGAAACCGATGCGGTGGCCGCTGCATTGCGCCAGCTCGAAGCCGCCCGCGCCGGCATCGACCAACTGCTGCGCCAGGCGCAGACGGCGCAAGCCGAAGGCCGGCTGGATGGGGATGCCGACGCGGCGCTGCCGCTGTACCGGCGCATCCTGTCGCTGCAACCGGACAATACCGCCGCACTGGAAGGCCGCGAAGACGCGCTGACCGATCTGCTGCAACAGGCGCGACAGGCGCTGGAAGCCGGCGAACTGGCGCACGGCGCAGCCCTGGTTGCCGCCGCGCGCAGCTACGATGCCGGCCACGTGGACCTGCCCGCCTCGCAGGCCCAGCTGTCGCAGGCGCTGGAACACACCCGCACCCGTGCCGCTGCCGACCTGCGCAACCACCGGCTGGAACGCGCGCTGGCCGGTTACCAGGCGCTGGCCGAAGCCGCCGGCGGCGATGCAGCGCAAGCCGAGACTGCACGCCAGGGCATCGACCGGATCGCCGCGGCATGGGCCACGCAATCGCAGCGGCTGGCGGCGGATTTCCGCTTCAACGAAGCCGAAACCGCATTGGAAAAGGCAGGTGCTGCCGCGCCGGACAATGCCGCTGTCGCCGCCGCCGCGCAGTACCTGCAGCGGGTTCGCAAATCGCACGCGCAAACCGCGCAACCGATTTTGTCCGCGAGCGAGCGCCAACGTCGCGTGCAAACCCTGCTGGCGGCGATGGATCGCGCCCAGGCACGCGGCGACTGGCTGATCCCGCCAGGCGAAAGCGCCTGGGACCGTCTGCGCGCCGCACAGGCGCTGGCTCCCGGCGACATGGCCGTGGTCGCCGCCGAACAGCGGCTGCTGCAAGGCGTGCGGGCATGTCTTGAAGACAGCCTGCGCAGCAACCGTCCCACCCGCGCGCAGGCCTGCCACGACGCCTGGGCGGCGCTGCAACCGGATGCTGCCGATCTGCCTGTCGCGCGCCGGAGATTGGCGCAGAAATGGCTGGCGGTCGGCGACGAGAAACTCGGTGCTGGCGACCTGGCCTTCGCCACACAGGCCCTGCAACGCGCCCGTGCACTGGATCCAAACGCATCGGGGTTGGTGCAGTTCACGCAGCGCGTGCGCGATGCACAGCTCGGAGCAGGAAGGCGCTGAACGCGAGCGCAAGCCTGCCCGTCGGGCGCACGGGCGGCTATAGTGGCCGTATCCGAAAGGCCTTTTCTCCCGTAATGACCGTTGTCGTGTTCGGCGCAAGCAGTCAGATAGGACACTTCCTGCTGCGGCGCTTGTCGGCGTTGCATGCGCCCGCCTTGGCGGTCAGCCGCCGCGCAGCGCCAGCCGAAGCCTTGACCGGCGTGCAATGGCTGCGCGCCGGCTTGCCGGAACTGCCGCCTTTGCCGGCACCGCTGGATGCCGTGGTCAGCTTCGGGCCGATGGACGGCGTGGCCGCGTGGCTGTCGCGCCAGCAGGTTGCGCCGGCAGCGAAACTGGTGGCGACCAGTTCGATGAGCGTGATCAGCAAGCGCGAATCGGCCGAACCAGCCGAACGCGAACTGGCGCGGCAACTGGACGCCGGCGAACGCGCGCTGGCTGCGCAATGCCTGCGTCTGGGCATCGACTGGCTGATCCTGCGGCCGACCCTGATCTACGGTGCCGGCTTGGACAAGAGCCTGACACCGATCGCGCGGCGCGCGCGGCGCTGGCGCATGTTTCCGATTCCGCTGGCGCAAGGGCTGCGCCAACCCGTACATGCCGATGACCTGGCGCAAGCGGCACTGGCCGCGCTGGCCTTGCCGAAAATGGGCGGGCGCACCGTGCAGATCGGTGGCGGCGAACGCCTGCCGTATCGGGAAATGTTCGAACGCATGCGTGCCAGCCTGCCGTGCTTCACCGTGCCATTGCGCCTGCCGTTGCCGTTGCTGCGTGCCGTCGCGCGCTTCCTGCCGCGATTGCGCGGCCCGATCACGCGCCTGGACGACGACCTGGTTGCCGACAACAGTGAACTGCTGAGTTTGCTGGGGGTGCAGCCACGCAGGTTTGCACCAACGGCGGAAACCTGGGGAATGGATCCGCGGCCAGGAGGCACGCCATGAGCGAAGCCGACGCTGCCCCCCTGCGCACGGCCATCGTGCTGTGCACCTACAACGGCGCGGAATTCCTGCGCGAACAACTCGACAGCTTCCTGCGGCAGGTGCGCTTGCCGGATGAAATCGTCATCGCCGACGACGCCTCCACCGATGCGACCTGGCCGACGCTGCAGGCATTTGCCGATGATGCGCGGCAACGCGGCATTGGCGTTG
This sequence comes from Pseudoxanthomonas sp., assembly GCA_047607085.1. Lineage (GTDB taxonomy): Bacteria > Pseudomonadota > Gammaproteobacteria > Xanthomonadales > Xanthomonadaceae > Pseudoxanthomonas_A. The sequence goes on from JASGDT010000051.1 coordinate 25,207, forward strand.
ACCTGCAACGCAACCCGGCCAACCTGGGTTATGTGTGCAACTTCGGCGCCGCGCTGGCGCGGGCCACGGCCGAGCTGGTATTCCTTTCCGACCAGGACGACATCTGGCACGTCGAGAAGCTGGCGCGGATGACGCGCGAGTTCGAACGGCGCCCCGGCCTGGGTCTGCTGCATACCGATGCGCGACTGGTCGATCGCGGCGGCCGCGACCTGGGGCATGGCCTGTTCGAGGCCTTCGAAATCACCGCCGAAGAAATCGCCCGGGAACATGCCGGCGACGCTTTCGAGGTCTTGTTGCGGCGGAATACTGCCACCGGCGCGACGATGGCGCTGCGCCGCGATTTGCTGGCGCGGCTGTTGCCGGTGCCGGAGGGTTGGGTGCATGACGAATGGCTGGCGATGGGCGTTTCCCTGATGGCGCAGGTCGATTGCCTGGAATGGCGATCGATCGACTACCGCCAGCACGGCGGCAACCAGATCGGGGCGCGGATCCGCAGCGCGCGCGAAAAACTGCTGGGCGCAGGTGCGTCGAAGCGGGAATTCATGGCCAAGGTCGCACAGCGTCTGGCGCAGACACAGGAGCGGATCGCCGCAGCGGGGCTGGCGCTGCCGCCGGACAAGACGACGCAACTGCGGGAGCGCATCGCGCATGCGCGATTCCGCGCCAGCCTGCCCACCGCGGCGTTGCGGCGTTTTCGCGACGTATCGGCGGAGGCGGCGAGCGGGCGCTATGGCCGGTATTCTTCCGGCTTGCGCTCCATCGTCAGCGACCTGCTGGACATGAACTGATCGCCGCATGTCCATTGCCTGCACGAGTCCGGAATTGTCAGTGGAACGGGAGGTTTGCGCCGTGGTCGTGACCTACCGGCCCAACCTGGCCTTGCTGCGGCAGGCCTTGGCGCAATGTCGCCGCCAGGTCGGCGGCACGGTGGTTTTCGACAATGCCAGCGCGGCGTCCACCTTCGATGCGCTGGCCGATGTGCTGGATGGCACCGAAGTGTTGCGCAGCCCGGTCAACATCGGCCTGGCTGCGGCGCTCAATCGCGGCATCGACCGTGCGCGCGAGCGCGGTTTCCGCTACGTGTTGCTGCTGGATCAGGACAGCGTGCCGGCGGAAGGCATGGTGCGGGCGTTGCGAACGGAGCTTGAGCGCCTGCGCGCGAATGGCGTACCGGCGGGCGCGGTAGGCCCGCAAGCGCTGGATGCCCGCAATGGCCTGCCAGCCCCGTTCGTGCGCGTCGGGTTCCCCTTCAACCGCAAGATTCCCGGGGGGCCGGGGCAGTGCATCGAATGCGATTTCCTGATCTCGTCCGGTTGTCTGATTCCCCTGGACGTATTGGACCAGGCCGGTGCGATGGACGAAGGATTGTTCATCGACAATGTTGACCTGGAATGGTGCTTCCGCGTGCGTGCCGCCGGCATGAAGCTGTACGGCATCTGCGATGCGCGCATGCAGCACGCGATCGGCGATGCGTTGCGGCCGTCGCGCGTGCGGCGCGGGGGGGTCTTCGTGCACAGGCCGCTGCGGCTGTACTACATCATGCGCAACCGCGTGTTGCTGTACCGGCGTCGGCACACGCCGTGGGCGTGGATCGGCCAGGACCTGCTGCGCCTGCCGATGAAGTTCTGTTCCACCGTGCTGTTCCAGCCGCCGCGTCGCGAATACCTGCGTTGCATGCTGCGCGGCCTGCGCGACGGGCTGCGCGGCGTGGTTGGCCCGGCGCGGTCTGACTGAACGGATTCGACAGGGACCCTGCCGGGCTTGCGCTAGACTTCGGCGAACCCTTTCTGCCTGCGCCCCGTGTCCCACGACGAAGAAGACGATTACCTCGACGACGACCTTGCCGACACCCCGGCCTGGCGCGACTGGCTGCTGAAGGCGGCATTGGCGGCGCTGGGCGTGGCCCTGGGTTTCGGGCTTCCCTACGTGCTCTATCTGAACCATCAGGTCAGCCAGAGGTTCGGTGCGCTGCAATGGCAGGTGCCGACCCGGGTGTATGCGCGACCCTTGCGACTGGCGCCGGGCGTGGCGATGGATGTGCAGACGCTGAAAACCGAGCTGGATGCGGCTTCGTATCTCGATGATGGCCAGGGTGCGGCACCGGGCCGCTACGCGCGCGAAGGCGGCAGCTTCGTCATTTCCAATCGCGGTTTCACCGACGTGGAAGGCGCGGTTGCGCCGCGTCGGTTGCGGGTCACCCTGTCCGGTGGCCGCGTGGCCTCGGTGCGTGACCTGCAACGCGGGCAGAACCTGAAATCGGCGCGGCTGGATCCGGCGCGCATCGCCACCTTGTACGGGCAGAAGCAGGAGGAACGCCGCTTGATCCGGCTGGAAGACCTGCCCGAGCAACTGGTCACCGGCTTGCAGGCGGTCGAGGATCGCGATTTCCGCCGCCACCACGGCATCGACCCCAGCGGCATCGTCCGCGCCGCGTGGGTGGCGCTGAAGTCCGGCGGCAGGACCCGGCAGGGGGCCAGCACGCTGACCCAGCAGCTGGCGCGCAGCGGCCTGCTGGGCATCGGCAAGGAACAGACGCCGTCGCGCAAGCTCAAGGAGGTGGTCTTCGCCCTGATCCTGGAAGCGCGCTACGACAAGCACACCATCCTCGAGGCCTATTTCAACCAGGTCTATTGGGGCCAGCGCGGCAGCCAGGCCATCCACGGCGTGTCGGCCGCGTCGGAATACTGGTTCGGTCGCGACGTCGATGACCTCAACACCGAACAGATCGCGCTGTTGATCGGCATCATCAAGGGGCCGTCGTACTACGACCCGCGCCGGCATCCGGAGCGCGCGCTGGCGCGGCGCAACCTGGCGCTGGACAAGATGTTCGAATCGAAGCTGATCGACGAGGCCGAATACCGCCGCGCCCGCGCCGCGCCGCTGGGCGTGGCCGCCGCACCGGGCCTGCTGGCGGCCAACCGCTTCCCCGCCTATGTCGATCTGGTGCGCCGCCAACTGGCCCGCGACTACCCGGAAAGCACGCTGCAAGGCGCGGGCCTGTCGGTGCTCACCGGCATGTCGCCCTCGGCGCAGGCGCAGGCCGAAGGCGCGGTGACGCGCACGATCAAATCCCTGCAAACCGACAAGCGCCCGCCGCTGGAGGCGGGGTTGGTGCTGACCGACGTGCACAACGGCGACGTGCTGGCGGTGGTCGGCAGCCGCGACGTGTCCCGGCCCGGCTTCAACCGCGCGGTCGAAGCGCAGCGGCCGGTCGGTTCGCTGCTCAAGCCCTTCGTCTATCTGCTGGCGCTGGCGCGGCCCGATCAATGGTCGCTGGCGACCTGGGTGGACGATTCGCCGGTGACGGTGTCGCTGGGCAAGAACCGCAACTGGACGCCCGGCAATTCCGATGGCCGCAGCCACGGCACCGTGCGCATGCTCGATGCGCTGTCGCACTCGTACAACCAGGCCACCGTGCGCGTGGGCATGAAGGTCGATCCCAAGCGGCTGGCCGAACTGCTGCGCGTGCTGTCCGGCATCCAGGCCGAGCCGAATCCGTCGCTGATCCTCGGTTCCACCGACCAGAGCCCCTACGCGATGGCGCAGCTTTACCAGTTCCTCGCCTCGGGCGGCGAAATCCAGCCGCTGCACGCGGTGCGCGGCGTGCTGGATCCGCAAGGCAAGCTGCTGAAGCGCTACGACAAGGAACCGGCCCCGGCGCAGGAAGGCGATTCCATCGCCGCCAACCTGGTCGGCGTGGCCCTGCAACAGGTGGTCGCCGCCGGCACCGCGCGGCAACTGCTCGGCGACGGCCTCGGCCGCCTGCAACCGGCCGGCAAGACCGGCACCAGCAACGACGGTCGCGACAGTTGGTACGCCGGTTATACCGGCGACCACCTGGCCGTGGTCTGGATGGGCAACGACCAGAACCAGGAAACCGGCCTGTACGGCGCCACCGGCGCGATGCGGGTGTGGTCGGGCATCTTCCAGCACCTGCCCAGCGCGCCGCTGACAGTGTCGGGCAAGGGCCTGGAATGGCAATGGGTGGTCGGTCGCAACACCACCGACGCCGGCTGCCCCGGCGCACGCCGACTGCCGTTCGTCGCCGGCTACGCGCTGCCGTACCAGGCGTGCAGCTTCCCGTCGGAAATGCCGGGCGAAGGCCAGCAAACCGAATCCGGTGGTTGGCGCAGTTGGTTCGGTCTGCCGCCGGAACAGGAAGAAACCCCGCAACCGGCACCGGAGACGCCATGAAACACACTTCATCCATCCTGCTGATGGGCGTTGCCGCAGCGCTTGCCGGCTGCGCCGCCCCGCCACCGCCGGTCAAACCAAGCGTGCCCGTGGTGCCGCCGCAACAACGCCTTGCTGCCGTGCAGGCCGCCGCCGGTGGCGAAGACCGCGAACTGGACGTGCAACCCTTGCGCGACCCGCAAGTCGAGGACCTGCGCGCCGAGGCCGCGCAGGCGATGGCCGCACAGGACTACGCCGCCGCCGCCGATGCCCTGAACCAGGCGCTGCTGCTGGTCGCCGACGACCCGGCGGTGCTGCAGGAGCGCGCCGAAGTCGCACTGGCGCAGGGCGACTACGAACGCGCGCAAACCCTGGCCCAACGCGCACTGGAACTGGGCTCGGCCGTCGGCCCGCTGTGCCGTCGCCACTGGGCCACGCTGGAACAGGCGCAACAGGCGCGCGGCCTGGAGGCCGAGGCGGTGGCTTCGCACGACAAGATCGCGCAGTGCACGGTGTCGGGCATCAACCGGATGTAATGCCGTGGCGCAGTGGAATCGCGAGCAGCAAAAAACCCCGCATTTCGCGGGGCTTTTGTGCTGGTGTCCGCTTGACGGGGGAGCTTACGCTAGCCCGAGGTGGCGGGCGGCAAGGCGGGCATCCCTCATGGGGTGTCGGCCTTGTTTTTTCTGGGCTAGCTGTCCGTTTCATCCATGTAATCGAACAAAACTTTCAGGTTCCGTTTGATGAGCCAAAGGGTTCTTAAGACAAAGCCAATTGCGATGCAGGCAAGCGTCAACGCGAACAGGCCTGAAAACAAGTTGGGAAGAAGGCCAATCGTCAGTTGAGTAACGGCACTGCTAATGCAGAAAGCAACCGCCAGAAAAATCACATTCGATAGATCACGAAGCGGCTGGAATTTCGTCTCATATGGTTTCGTACCCGATGCTTTTACCTCTGCCCACGCCTTCTTGTATGCATCACTGTCGAACACCTCTTTCTTCATGTTCACAACGATGAAGGCCTTTAGCGACATAAGGAAGCCGCCTAAAGTGAGAAACCCTGTGAACAAGCTTCCTCGTAGGTTCTTCGCATAGAAGTCAGGAAATGATTGCGATAGAGGACTTCCGGAAAGCCAAAAGCACACGCTGTGGTCATCACTCAAGTAATAGTTTGCGACCATGGCTGCCACGCTAATGGCGGCCACGGGAACAAGTGCAATTACGTAGTTGACCAGCTTCATGGTTAGCTACTTGATCTTCTTCATGAAAATTGCGCTGTAATCTTGGGTAGCCTTCTTTATTAGCATTGCCATATTACCATGGCTAGCAAATTTGCTTGCATCCAAGTTATTGATTTTCTTTGTAAAAGAGTCGAAATCCTCTTCACCGAACGGACGCGGAATATTCGCAATCTTCACCGACAGAGGAATGTCCTCGTCGTCGTATTCTTCGACTACATCGACTGAACCACGAGAAAGTTTCTCGGCAACAATGAAGTCACGGATTGCAGTCGCAACGTCGCCAACTTTGCTGTCGCTATCGAAGTGAACTTTCTCTACAACCTTTTTTGCATATGGCAGCAGCGGGGCGCCGACTGGTGCTATCGGGGCTACTGCTGCCACCTCGTATTGGAAGGCCTTGATGCGCTTGAAGGTCTTTAGAATCTTGTCGATTGAATTGAGGTGGACAAGAATCTGAAAGCGGAGGCCTTTGAAATACTTTGAGCGAATGGCTTTTTCTTTTGCAGCGGTGTGTTCCCCACTTGCTTCAAGCACTTTGATTTCTTTGTCACGCCGGGAGTTGCTCAAGTTGCGATAGACGTTCCGAAGATGGCTGCCAAAGGTGCCAGGAGCGCAAGAATGAAAATAGTACTGGTACAAACCATGTCCGTTGTTCTTGTTAATCACGAAGAAGTTGAAGTCGAGCAACTGATCTTTGATCGACGTGACTTTGATGACTAGCTTCCCCTGATTGTCAACTAGCTGACAGAACGTCTTCTGATCCTTGAGCGTGACCACCAACCCTTTGGTGAAAGTCGCATCTGAGTCGTCGAAGAACACCATGCGGGGATGTGCCATCCCAGTGATTTTTTTACCCGAGTTAGCAGTCAATGCTGCGAATAGATCACTCAGCTTTACGGCATTGGATTGTGTATCGAGTGCGAATCCGAAAGTTCTGATGAGCATATTTCCCCCTAGTCTCTATTCGGAGAACTATGCCATGGGCCGTTCAGGTAGGCGAGTTGCTCCGCCACGCAATGGACAAAAGTCGTAAGTAGCCACAGGTGAACTCATCGAACGTGTTGAGCGGCTTTGTCGCACACGCCTGTCGCACGGGATGAGTCAGGACGGCGTTGGCCGGGCCGGCCATTCCGCGGCTTTCGGCCACAGTTCGGCCACGGTGCAGCGCCACCAAGGCCGGGGCAAAACAAAAGGGTTAGGCCGCTAAGCCTAACCCTTTGTTTTTACTCCACTTTACGTGGTGCCGGAGGTGGGACTCGAACCCACACGGTGTTGCCACCGGCGGATTTTGAGTCCGCTGCGTCTACCGTTCCGCCACTCCGGCGCGGGCGCGAAGTATAGCCGGTAGCGGCGATTCTCGCGACAGGCTGTTCAATCGTCGCTGGTTTCGTGCAGGCTGCGCAGGTGCCAGTCGGGTGCGTCGGGTACTGGCGTGTACACGTGGAAGCGGGTCAACGGGCGCGGATAGACGTGCAGCGAGACGGCGACGTTTTCGTCGTCGGGGTTGCGGATGCGGTGGTGTTCCTGCGGGGCCAGCAAGCCGGTGGTTGCGCCGGCGGTGGAGCGCAGGTGGCGTTGCCGGCGGAAGCGGAAGCGTGCGCCGTCGTTTTCCAGCAGGTCGTATTCGTCAATCTCCAGTTCGCCCTGCAGCACGCCCTCCACGCACCAGTCGCCGTCGTGGTCGTGCAACGGCGTGCCTTGGCCGGGGCCCCAGATCATGGCGATGAGCTGGTAGCCGTGTTCGCGGCTGGCGTGCAGACTGCGGCGGGCGTAGTGGTCGGGGTTGGGCCGGAGGATGTGATCCGGCAGGGTGAAGGCGTGTTCGCGGATCAATTGCTGCAGGCCGGCCTGGATGGCGGCGACGGCAGCGGCCGCGGGTCTGCCCGTGATCGCGGCGTCGAGGGTGGTGATCAGTCGGTCTTTCCCCGGGTAGTCGAGTGCGGGCATGGCTGTCCTCGGGCGGAAATGGCCATGCTACGCGGAACCGGGTTTTCGCGATGTTATCGGCAGGTTACGTCGATGAACGGATCTCGGCGAGGAAGGCCGAAATCGCCACGCTGAAACGCGGGATGTCCACCAGGAAGGCGTCGTGTCCCTGCGGCGAATCCAGCGGCGCGAAGCGCGCGTCGGCGCCGCCCATGCGCAGGCCGTCGGCGATCTGTTCCTGTTGCTGCAGCGGGAACAGGATGTCGGTGCGTGCGCCGATGGCGATGGCCTTGTCGATGCGGATGCGCGCCAGCGCCTGCAGCACGTCGTCTTCGCCGTGGCCCGCGCCGGCGGCTTCGGCCACGTCGAACCAGTCCATCGAGCGGCTCAGGTACAGGTAGCAGTTGGGGTCGTAGCGGTGGACGAAGCGGCGGGCGTGGCCTTCCAGGTAGCTTTCGACCTGGAATTCGAGGCCGAAGGGCTCCTCGTCGGGGCGGTCGGACTCCAGCCGCACGCGGCCGAAGCGGCCGTCCCATTCCAGCGCCGAGCGGTAGGTGATGACGCCCAGCTTGCGGGCGATGCGCATGCCGGATTCGGGATAAGTGGTTTCGTCGTAACGGCCGCCGTTCCAGTTCGGGTCCAGGCGGATGGCTTCGCGCTGCAGCGAGCGCACGGCGATGGAGAACGGCATGGCCTGCGCGCTGCCGCTGACGTTGATGTGCGCATGCGCCGCGCCGGGGTGGCGTTGCAGCAGCGCCAGCGCGGTCATGCCGCCCATCGAATTGCCGATCAGGCAGGCCAGTTGTTCGATGCCCAGGCCGCGCGCCACGTCCCAGGCGGCGTCGGCCACGTCTTCGATCGACAGTTCGGGGAAATCGAGGCGGTACGGCTCGCCGCTGGCGGGATCGATCGACGCCGGCCCGGTCGAACCCTTGCAACTGCCCAGCGAATTGACGCAGAGCACGAACCAGCGATTCGTGTCGATGGCCTTGCCGGGGCCGAGCATCGCTTCCCACCAGCCTGGCTCGGGGTTGCCTGCGTTGCCGGCCGCGTGCGCGTCCGGCGACAGGCCGGTGACGATGAGGATGGCGTTGCCGCGCGCGGCGTCCAGTCTGCCCCAGGTTTCGTAGGCGATGCGTGCGCCGTGCAACTGGCCGCCGCGTTTCATCGGGAATGGCGAGGGCAGAGCGTGGAATTTCGTGCCGGGCGGGATGAATTCGGTCATGGGTGAATTCTAGCCGCTGCGGCGACGGGCTTCGCAGTGCATTCGCGGCCACGCGATTTTGAGTGGCGGGGACGACGCAAACGGATGGAAGCACCCAAAAGTGCATGACACGCTCTAGACTTTCGCCATTGTCGATTTCCGGTCCACGCCTCTCCATGTCCCGACTCGCCGCCGCCAGTCGCGAAGCCCTCAGCGAAGGCGGGGCACTCGCGCGCCAGCTTGACGGTTTCGCGCCGCGCGAGGCGCAGTTGCGCCTGACCGAAGCCATTGCCGACGCTTTCGACGGCCGCGGCGTGCTGCTGGCCGAGGCCGGCACCGGCACCGGCAAGACCTTCGCCTACCTGACGCCGGTGCTGCTGTCGGGCATGAAGACCATCATCAGCACCGGCACCCGCGCGCTGCAGGACCAGCTCTACCACCGCGACCTGCCGCGCGTGCGCAAGGCGCTGGGTACCGGCCACAGTTCGGCGCTGTTGAAGGGCAGGGCGAACTATCTGTGCAAATACCGGCTGGAAAAGGCCAGGGGCGAGCCAAGGTTCACCACCCGCGAGCAGATCGGCCAGTTCCAGCGCATCGTCGGCTGGGCCGGGCGCACGCAATACGGCGACATGGCCGAACTGGACAGCCTGCCCGACGATTCGCCGCTGCTGCCGATGGTCACCTCGACTGTGGACAATTGTCTTGGCAGCGAATGTCCGTTCTGGGAGGAATGCTTCGTGGTGCAGGCGCGGCAGCGCGCGCAGGCAGCGGACGTGGTGGTGGTCAACCATCACCTGTTGCTGGCGGATCTGGCGCTCAAGCAGGAAGGCTTCGGCGAAATCCTGCCTGGCGCGCAGGCCTTCGTCATCGACGAGGCGCATCAATTGCCGGAACTGGCGGCCAACTTCTTCGGCGAAGGCTTCGGCATGCGCCCCTTGCAGGAACTGCTGCGCGACTGCATCGGCGAATGCAGGGACGTGCCCGGCTCGCTGGCCACCGTGCAACCGCCGGTGCGCGCGGTCGAACAGGCGTTGCGCGAACTGCGTGCGGCGATGGAGGGTCTGCCGGTGCGCGGCACCCGCCAGCGCGCGTTGGGCCGGCGTGAAGTGGAGGAAGGCTTCGACAGTCTGCGCGGCGCACTGGCGCAACTGCGCGCCGTGCTGGAATCATTGAAGGAATCTTCGCCCGGATTCGATTCGTGCCTGGCGCGTTGCGAGGATGTGACGGCGCGACTGGATCGCTGGCTGGGGGAGGAAAACACGGGATCGGAGTGCGTTTTCGATGAAGGCGGTTCGAAATCCGGAGATGCCAGCTCGAAAACGCACTCCGATCCCGTTTTTTCCTCCCTCGACGTCCATTGGTACGAACTCGGCCAGCGCGGCTTCCGCTGCCAGCGCACGCCGTTGGACGTGTCCGGGCCGTTGCGCGAACACCGCGAAAGATCCCGTGCGGCGTGGGTGTTCACCTCGGCCACGCTGGCGGTCGGCGGCAGTTTCGACCACATCGCGTTGCGGTTGGGGCTGGACGATCCGCAGACGCTGCTGCAACCCAGCCCGTTCGATTGGCCGCATCAGGCGTTGTGCTATCTGCCGCCGAACCTGCCCGAGCCCAATGCCTTCGGTTTCGGCAAGGCGCTGATCGCCGCGTTGCAGCCGGTATTGCAGGCCTCCGCTGGCCGCGCCTTCCTCTTGTTCGCCTCGCACCGCGCCTTGCGCGAAGCGGCAGAGGCCTTGCGCGATTCGCCCTGGCCGTTGTTCGTGCAGGGCGAAATGCCGAAGGCGACGTTGTTGCAGCGTTTCCGCGAATCCGGCAACGGCGTGCTGCTGGGTACGGCCAGTTTCCGCGAAGGCGTTGACGTGGTCGGCGATGCGCTGAGCGTGGTCGCCATCGACAAATTGCCTTTCGCCGCGCCGGACGACCCGGTATTCGAGGCACGGCTGGACGCGATCCGTCGCAGCGGCGGCAACCCGTTCCGCGACGAGCAATTGCCGCAGGCGGTGATCGCGCTGAAGCAAGGCGTGGGCCGCCTGATCCGCAGCGAAACCGACCGCGGCGTGCTGGTGCTGTGCGACCCGCGCTTGCTGGGCAAGAGCTACGGCAAGGTGTTCCTGGATTCACTGCCGCCATTCGCCCGCACCCGCGCCGTGCAGGATGTGGTGGGGTTTTTTGGCGGGGACGAAGCTGTCGAGCCGCCCGTGCCGGATGTGGACGAGGAAGACGATTGGCAGAGGGCGATGCGGTTTTGATCCTGTTCGTCATTCCCGTTTTCGCGGGAATGACGAACAATGGCGCTAAGCTTTTCACTAGATTTGCAACCACGAATTATCCATGAGACTACTCGCTTTCGAAACCGCCACCGAAGCCTGTTCCGTCGCCTTGTCCATCGATGGCGACGTCATCGAGCGTTTCGAAATCGCGCCGCGCCGGCATGCGGAACTGGCCTTGCCGTGGGCCGAACAGTTGCTGGCCGAAGCCGGCATCGCCAAGTCGCAGCTCGACGCCATCGCGGTCGGTCGCGGCCCCGGCGCGTTCACCGGCGTGCGCCTGGCCGTCGCGCTGGCGCAGGGCATTGCCTTGGCGCTGGACTTGCCGGTGTTGCCGGTTTCGACCTTGCGTGCGCTCGCGGTGCAGGGCGAGGGGCGGATCCTTGCCGCCATCGACGCACGCATGGGCGAAATCTACGTGGCCACGTTCCGGCGCGAGGGCGATGATGCAATCGCAAGCAGCGACGAGGTGGTGATCGTGCCGGCGAATTGCCTGCTGCCGGGACAGGACAACGACTGGATCGGTGTCGGCACCGGCTTTGCGGCGGAAGCCGGCGCGTTGCAATCAAGACTGGCCGATCGCTTCGCCCATGTCGATGCCGCCGCGTTGCCGCACGCCGCCGCCGTGGCCCGGCTGGCGGCGCTGGATTTTGCCGGCAGCAAGGCGATCGCGGCTGACTTGCTGGAACCGGCCTACCTGCGCAACAACGTGGCGTTGACCCTGCAGGAGCAACAAGCCCTGCGCGCGTCGCGTTAGAACCTGTCCACGATCTTGCTGCGCTTGCCAGATGGCGCGCGTGCGGTGCTCGAAATGCTCATGTACTTATGTACATTGCGCTTTCTGTGCTCCGCCACGCACCATCTGGCTGCGCTCGCGACAGATCGTGAACAGGTTCTCAGGAATCCGCCAACTGACGCCGCAACTGCGCTGCGCGCGCCACCACCGGCGGTGGGGTGTCTTCCTCGGGCACCGACAACAGGTGCAGGCGGCGCAGCCAGCGGCCGATGCGCGGCGAGCCGGTCAGCGCCACCACCGGGATCGACAGCACCATGCCGGCGATCACCGGCGACATCCACATCGCGATCTGCGGCGACACCATCCACGCCGTCACGCCAGCCAGCGCGCCGAACAGGGTCAGCCCGCCATAGCGCCGCACCAGGCTCGACAGCGGCACGCTGCCATCGTCGCGGCGCTGCGCTTCCCAGCCCGAATCCTTGCCGGCCAGCACTTCGGCCAGCCCGCGCGATTGCACGAACATCGTCACCGGGGCCATCAACGCGGCCAGCCCGGTTTCCAGCAGCATGCTCAACAGGCAGCGCAGCGCGCCGCCGCAGCCCCGGCGCAGGCGGCGATAGGTGCAGGTGGCCAGGAAGCCCAGCAACTTCGGCGCCAGCAGCACGAACATGGTGAAGCCGAACACCCACAGGAAGCGTTCCGGCCCGTCGGCATCGACCGAGGCGGGCAGGCCGGACAGCCGCACCTGCAACGGGATCGCCAGCCCGACCAGCATCAGCATCGCCCACATCGGCGAGGTGAAGTAATGGGTGATGCCCAGCGCCAGATGCAGGCGGTTGATCCAGTGCAGCCCCTTCGCACGCAGGATGCCGCCATGCTGGATGTTGCCCTGGCACCAGCGGCGGTCGCGCACCAGCATGTCGGTCAGCGATGGGGGACCTTCTTCATACGAACCACTCAGGCCCGGCGCCATGTGCAGCGCCCAGCCGCCGCGGCGCATCAACGCCGCTTCGACGAAATCATGGCTGAGCACGTTGCCGGCAAACGGTTTGCGTCCTTGCAGTTCCGGCAGGCCGGCGTGGGCGGCGAAGGCGGCGGTGCGGATGATCGCGTTGTGGCCCCAGTAGTTGCTTTCCGCGCCGTGCCACCAGGCGATGCCGTAGGCCATCACCGGGCCATACACGCGCCCGGCGAACTGCTGCATCCGCGCGAACAGGGTGCGGCCGTTGACGATCACCGGCAGCGACTGGATCAGCGCCACCTCCGGGTTGCGTTCCATCGCCGCCGCCAGGCGCACGATGGTGCGACCGGTCATCAGGCTGTCGGCATCCAGGATCAGGAACTGCGGATACGCGCCGCCGAAACGCCGCACCCAGTCGGCGATGTTGCCGGCCTTGCGTTCGGCATTGTCGCTGCGGCGGCGGTAATACACGCGGAAATCGTTGCCCAGCCGCTGGCGCAGTTCGTGGAAGGCTTGTTCCTCGGCCGGTTGCAGTTCGGCGCGGTTGGTGTCGCTGAGCACGAAGAAATCGAACTGCGCGCCCTGTCCGGTGGCGGCCACCGATTCGCAGATGGCCTGCAGGCCGGCCAGCAGGCGCTGCGGGTCTTCGTTGTAGGTGGGCATCAACAAGGCGGTACGCGCGCCGGCCCGTGGCAGTTCGTCGTTGGCGTGGATGCCCAGCGCATTGACGTCGCGGCGGAACACCACCAGGAAGAAGCCGGCCAGCGTACTGGTGAAACTCAAGGCCACCCAGCCGAACAAGGCGATGAACAGCATCACCAGCAGCGCTTCCAGCAGCATCAGCCCGCCGGCATGCAGCGCCCACCAGACCTGGTAGGCGGCGACCAGGGTCAGCAATGCCGCGCCACCGATCACCCAGGCGCGACGCAGGCCGATGCGTGGCGGCGAAGTCGGCAGCGCGCGCGACGACAGCGTGCCTTCGTGCAGCGACTGCACCGGCATCGGCAAGGGGCTTTCCGCCGGCAGATTGGCGGCAGGCCCGGGCTGCACGGTTTGCGCGGGTTCCACCGCCATCGGCGCACTCATGCAGTCCGCCTTGAAGGTGCTGCCAAGTCGGGTCGTGGTTGTCGCAACTGGGTCATCGCCGCAATCCCCTTGAGTGCGGCGAATATAGCCGGTGGCGGGTAAGTGCGGTGTGCAGACGGTTTATGGTTTCGGCTTCGGCAGGACGCCGTGCCCTGCCGCCGGGAGCCGCTTTTCGCTCGGTCGGGGCAATCCTGCCCCGACTCGCGCGCGCAACATCCCTGTTGCGCTTGTCGCGGCCCCCGGCGGCATGGCACGGCTATTCGTGGCTGAGGGCTTTCCACTTCGGCCGCAGGCAACATCAATGAATCGCCGATGCGCAGCCCCCGGCGGGGATGCGGAAAGCAGGCCATGGATGGCCTGCGGCGGTGAGTGAAGGCAGGATGCCTGCCCGAGCCGAGGAGCACCCCCGCCGGGGGCTGCGCTTGCCTCCGAAGCCGCTGCGTTTGTGTCCGAAGCCGACGTGCACCAATGACTCGGAGCCGCAATCACGCCGTCGCGCGCAAACCCTTGTCCAGCTTGTCGAAGATCTGGTCGATATGCTGCTTTTCGACGATCAGCGGCGGCGACAGCGCGATCACGTCGCCGGTGACGCGGGTCAGCAGGTCGTGGTCGTGGAAGCAGCGCTCGAACACCTCGTAGGCGCGCGAGCCCGGCGCGCCTTCGCGCGGGGCCAGCTCGATCGCGCCGATCAGGCCGTAGTTGCGGATGTCGATCACGTCGGGCACGCCCTTCAGCGCGTGGATCGCCTGTTCCCAGTAATCGCCCAGCTCGATGGCGCGTTCGAACAGGTTTTCCTCGGCATAGGTATCCAGCGTGGCGATCGCAGCTGCGCAGGCCAGCGGGTGGCCGGAATAGGTGTAGCCGTGGAAGAAGTCGATGGCGCTGTCCGCCCCCTGGGTGAAGGCTTCGTGCACCTTGTTGGAGGCGAACACCGCGCCCATCGGCACGCTGCCGTTGGTCAGGCCCTTGGCGGTCGTCATCAGGTCGGGCGTGACGCCGAAACGCTGCGCGGCAAAGGCTTTGCCGACGCGGCCATAACCGGTGATCACTTCGTCGAACACCAGCAGGATGCCGTGCTTGTCGCAGATTTCGCGGATGCGCTTCAGATACCCATCCGGCGGCAACACCACGCCGGCCGAACCGGAAATCGGTTCGACGAACACCGCGGCAATGGTCGAGGCGTCGTGGAAGGTGATCAGCCGTTCCAGGTCTTCGGCCAGTTCCAGCCCATGCGGCGGCAAGCCGCGCGAGAACGCATTGCGGCCGATGTCCAGCGTGTGGCGCAGGTGATCGGTGCCGGCCAGCAGCGGGCCGTACCATTTGCGGTTGTTCGGCAGGCCGCCGATCGACATGCCGCCGAAACCGACGCCGTGATAGGCCTTTTCACGGCCGATGAACTTCAGCCGCTGGCCCTCGCCGCGCAGGCGGTGGTAGGCCAGCGCCATCTTCATCGCGGTATCCACCGATTCGGAGCCGGAATTGGTGAAGAACACGTTGTCCAGCCCGGCCGGCGCGATTTCCTTCAAGCGTTCGGCCAGCACGAACGGCAGTGGCGAACCCATCTGGAAGGTCGGGGCGAAATCCAGCGTGGCGATCTGCTGCTGCACCGCCTCGACGATGCGCGGGCGCGCGTGGCCGGCGTTGCAGCACCACAGGCCGGCGGTGGCGTCCAGCACCTTGCGGCCGTCTGCGCTGGTGTAGTGCATGCCCTCGGCCGCCACCAGCATGCGCGGGCGCGCCTTGAACTGCTTGTTGGCGCTGAACGGCATCCAGAACGCCTCCATCGAGGGCGGCGCCTGCCGGGCCAGATCGGCGTAGGCGTAGTGGGACGGGGAGGGGCTGCTCATGTCGCGCTCCGGGCAGAAAGTGATTGGGTTGTTGAATAAAATTTACACCTGCTGACCGGCATCTTACGCCATTGTCCGGGAGATTGTGCGGGTTCGATTGACCCCGGGGGCAGGGCGTGTAAAGTATCCACAACACCCCTGACCGGAACAAGGATGGACATCGGCGCACGCCTGCAACTGGTGCGGAACGCCCACGGCCTGAGCCAGCGCGAGCTGGCCAAGCGCGTGGGCGTCACCAATTCCACGATATCGCTGATCGAACAGAACAAGGTCAGCCCTTCGGTCAGCTCCTTGAAGAAGGTGCTGGACGGCATCCCGATTTCGCTGTCGGATTTCTTCACCCACGATCTGCAACTGGGTCCCCCTGACATGCCGTTCTATTCCGTCGATGAAATGCCCAATGTCGGCAGCGACGGCATCGGCTATTTCCTGGTCGGCAAGCACCGCCCCAACCGGCAGATGTGCATCCTGCGCGAAGTGATGCCGCCGGGCAGCGATACCGGCGAAGGAATGCTGCGCCACGAAGGAGAGGAGGGCGGCGTGGTGATCGCAGGCCGCCTGGAAGTCACCGTCGGCGCGCAGGTGCGCGTGCTGGGCCCCGGCGAAGGCTATTACTTCGAAAGCCACGTGCCGCACCGCTTTCGCAACGTCGGCGACGAGGATGTGGTGGTGGTCAGCGCCAATACGCCGGCGACTTTCTAGGAGAAAATGCTTTTTTGTCCGCAAATAACGCGAAGTGCGCAAAGGAAAGAGGTTCGTCATCCCGGTCTTTCTTTGCGTTTTTTGCGTCCTTTGCGGACCAATCGCTTTATCCCGCATGCGCGGGAATAACGAAACAAACATCAACAGGGATTCCGAAATGTCATCGCCCAAGACCCTCGCCGACTGGCAACGGCTCGCCGCCAGCCTGAAAATCGAAACTCGCGCTTGCATCAACGGTGCCTACGTCGATGCCGCCAGCGGCAACACCTTCGACTGCATCAGCCCCATCGACGGACGCGTGCTGGGCAGGGTGGCGCAATGCGATGCCGAAGACGTGGAGCGAGCGGTCAAGGCCGCCCGTGCCAGCTTCGAGTCCGGCGCGTGGTCCGACGCTTCGCCCAAGCACCGCAAGAAGGTGCTGCTGAAATTCGCCGCCCTGGTCGAAGCGCATATCGACGAACTGGCCCTGCTGGAAACCCTGGACATGGGCAAGCCGATCGCCGATTCCACCGGCTACGACGCGCCGGCCACCGCGCGCACGCTGGCATGGACGGCCGAGGCCATCGACAAGGTGTATGGCGAAGTCGCGCCCACCGGTCCCGGCGAGCTGGGCATGATCACCCGCGAACCGCTGGGCGTGGTCGCGGCCATCGTGCCGTGGAATTTCCCGCTGGTGATGGCGGCGTGGAAGTTCGCGCCGGCGCTGGCGATGGGCAATTCCTTCATCCTCAAGCCCAGCGAGAAATCACCGCTGACGGCCATCCGCCTCGCGCAACTGGCGACCGAGGCCGGCATCCCCGACGGCGTGTTCAATGTGCTGCCGGGCTTCGGCAAGGAAGTCGGCGAGCCACTGGCGCTGCACATGGACGTCGATGGCCTGGTGTTCACCGGATCCACCGGCGTCGGCAAGCGCCTGCTGCAATGCGCGGGCTTGTCGAACCTCAAGCGCACGTATCTGGAATGCGGCGGCAAGAGCCCGAACATCGTCTTCGCCGACGCGCCGGATCTGGACGCCGCCGCGCAGGCCGCCGCCAGCGCGATCTTCTACAACCAGGGCGAAGTCTGCACGGCCGGCTCGCGCCTGCTGGTGGAGCGCGGCATCAAGGACGAATTCGTCGCCAAGGTGATCGAAGCCGGCAAGGCCTTCGTGCCGTGCAACCCGCTGGATCCGGCGGCGAAGATCGGGGCGATGGTCGATGAAATCCAGACCGAGCGCGTGCTCGGCTTCATCGCCCAGGCCCAGCTTGATGGCAACAAACTGGTGCTCGGCGGCGAACGCGCCAATGCGGTCGAAGGCGGCTGCTACGTGGCCCCGACCATCTTCGACAACGTCAAGCACGGCGACACCATCAGCCGCGAGGAAATCTTCGGCCCGGTGCTGTCGGTGATCGCCTTCGACAGCGAAGAAGAAGCCCTGCGCATCGCCAACGACAGCGAATACGGCCTGGCCGCAGCGGTGTGGACGCGCGACATCAGCAAAGCGCATCGCATGGCCCGCAAACTCCGCGCCGGCAGCATGTGGGTCAACTACTGGGACGGCGGCGACATGACCGCCCCGTTCGGCGGCTACAAGCAGTCCGGTAACGGCCGCGACAAGTCGCTGCACGCCTTCGACAAGTACGCCGAAATCAAGGCGACGTGGATCAATCTGGAGGCTTGACGGGGCTTGCTCTGCTCCTTCCCTCTGGATGAAGTCTCGCCACGGCGGCTGAACTTGCTCGGCAATCAGGATTGGGCGACACTTCGCTCTCGAAGGTCGCGAAAAACGGTTGCCTGCGTGCCACAGGCACTCGGTAACCGAATACACGTCGCCCTGCAGCTACAGCGAGGTCGGCCAGCGTTCCCCCCGACATCTGTCGGCATTTCTGCGAATTTTCACGTATTTACGCGAAAGTTCGCAGCCATTGGGACGCTGCCATGAACACACACCTCGATTCCTCGTTTCCTTCCGCCCATCCCCGCATCGCCATCGTCGGTGCCGGCCTTGGTGGTTTGACGCTCGCGCGTGTCCTGCACGTCAACGGTATTCCCGCAACGATCTACGAAGCCGAAGCTTCGCCTGATGCGCGGGCGCAGGGCGGCTTGCTGGACATCCACGAATACAACGGCCAGCTCGGGCTGAAGGCCGCGGGTCTCTACGAAGCCTTTCTTGCCCTTGTGCTGCCCGGCGAGGATGCCAAGCGCGTGGTGGACAGGCATGGCAACGTCCTGTTCGACAAACCCGGCTCGGGCAATACAGCCAAGCCCGAGGTTGACCGTGGTGCGCTGCGCCGGTTGCTGATCGAATCTTTGCCTGTCAACACAATCCAGTGGGGCCGCAAGCTCGTGCAAGCAAACCGCCTTGCAGATGGGCGGCACCAACTGGCTTTTGCTGACGGGTCGATGATCGCGGCAGATCTGCTGGTCGGTGCCGACGGTGCCTGGTCGAAGGTGCGTCCGCTGCTGTCGCCCGCAAAGCCGGCCTACATCGGCACGACCTTCATCGAAACCAATTGCTTCGATGGCGACACGCGATACAAGGCCAGCGCCGAGTTGATCGGCAGCGGCACGCTGATGGCGGTCGAGCCGGGCCAAGGCATTCTGGCCCACCGTTACGCGAACGGCGCATTGCACGTCTATGTCGCGTTGAACAAGCCGGAAGCGTGGATCGGTGTCATCGACTTTGGTCAGCCAGCGGCCGCACTGTGTCGCCTTGCCAGCGAGTTCGAGGGTTGGGCACCGCCATTACTGGCTTTGGTCACCGATAGCGATACGCCGCCCATCGTGCGGCCCATCCATGCCTTGCCGATCAACCATCGATGGGAGCGGATTCCGGGTATCACCCTCGTCGGCGATGCGGCCCATCTGATGTCGCCATTCGCGGGTGAGGGTGCCAACCTCGCCATTCTGGATGGTGCCAAGTTGGGCCTGGCGCTGCGCGATCATTCCGGCGACATTGAGGCAGCACTCGCGGCGTATGAGCAGGCGCTATTTCCACGGAGTGCCACCATTGCCGAACAGACTGCCCGGAATCATCAACGATTCTTCGGTGAAGATGCTCCTTGGAGCGTGGTCGAACTGTTCTCTGCGCATTAGTCGCGGGGTATCGAGGGCGACACGCCGCACTAAGTGAGGTTCCGCGATGTAAAATCTGCCAGAATCGCGCGGTCCCAACTGCCGCCATCGCGATGACTTCCACCACCGTTGCCAAGCCTGCTGCCGCCAATTCCCCCGCTCGCGTGCTGTTCGCCAGCCTGATCGGCACCACCATCGAGTTCTTCGATTTCTACATCTACGCCACGGCGGCGGTGATCGTGTTCCCGAAGCTGTTCTTCCCGGCGGGCGATGCGACCACGGCGACCTTGCAGTCGTTCGCGACGTTTGCGCTGGCGTTCATCGCGCGGCCGGTGGGGTCGGCCTTGTTCGGGCATTTCGGCGACCGCGTGGGGCGCAAGGCCACGCTGGTGGCGGCGTTGTTGACGATGGGCATTTCCACCGTGCTGATCGGCTTGCTGCCGACTTATGCGCAGGTGGGCATCGCCGCGCCGTTGCTGCTGGCGCTGTGCCGGTTGGGGCAGGGCATTGGTTTGGGCGGCGAATGGGGCGGTGCGGTGCTGCTGGCCACCGAGAACGCGCCGCCGGGCAAGCGCGCGTGGTATGGCATGTTCCCGCAACTGGGCGCGCCGATCGGGTTCCTGTGTTCGACCGGCGTGTTCCTGCTGCTGACCGAAACCATCAGCGATGCGCAGTTCCTAGCCTGGGGCTGGCGCATCCCGTTCATCGCCAGCGCGGCATTGGTGCTGGTGGGGCTGTGGGTGCGCCTGAAGATCACCGAGACGCCGGATTTCCGCAAGGCGATGGAGAACGAGGAGCGCGTGCGCGTGCCGATCGCCGAGGTGGTGACGAAGTATCCGGGTCGTTTGCTGGCCGGTACCTTCGCGCTGGTGGCGACCTTCGTGCTGTTCTACCTGATGACGGTGTTCGCGCTGAGTTGGGGCACCAGCAAGCTCGGCTTCGGACGCGAGCAGTTCCTGCTGTTGCAGATGGCCGGCGTGGTGTTCTTCGGGCTGACGATTCCGCTGTCGGCGGTGTACGCGGATCGCTTTGGCCGGCGCAACGCGATGATCGCCTCGACCCTGGTCATCATCGGTTTCGGCTTCTGCTTTGCGCCGTTGTTCGGCGAAGGCGTTGGCGCGGGCGGTGCGCTGGCCTTCCTTGCCATCGGCCTGGGCGCGATGGGCCTGACCTACGGGCCCGGCGGCACCACGCTGGCGGAAATCTTCCCCACCCGCGTGCGCTACACCGGCGCGTCGCTGGCGTTCAACCTGGCCGGCATCCTGGGCGCGTCGTTCGCGCCGTACATCGCGACCAAACTGGCGGAACGACACGGCATCGCGGCAGTGGGCTGGTATCTGGCCGCATCGGCCACGTTGACCCTGGTGGCGCTGTCGTTCGTGCCCAAACCGGAGCAGTAGCCGGCCCGAGCGGTACCGGCGCTACCAAAGCCGGTCGCGCAGCCGATACCACGCCATCGCCGTGACCAGCATCGGCGTGCGCAGCAGGCGGCCGCCGGGGAAGGGCAGATGCTTGAGTTTCTCGAACACGTCCAGCCGTTGCGACTGGCCGCGGATGGCTTCGGCGATCACGGCGCCGGCCAGGCCGGTGGTGGCGACGCCGTGGCCGGAGAAGCCCTGGGCGAAATACACGTTCGGGGTGAGCCGGCCCCAGTGCGGGCCGCGATTGACCGAAATATCGACGTAGCCGCCCCAGACGTATTCCAGGCCCACGTCGTGCAGTTGCGGGAAGACCTTGTGCATGCGCCGGGTCATCACGCCTTTCAGGCCCGGCGGCGGCAGCGAGGAATAGCTGGCGCGCCCGCCGAACAGCAGGCGGTGGTCGCGGCTCAGGCGGTAGTAGTCCAACGCCCAGTTGCAGTCGGCCACGGCCATGTCGTTGCGGATCAGATCCTTCGCGCGGGCTTCGCCCAGCGGCGCGGTCGCGCCGATGTAGGTGCCGACCGGCATGATCCGCGATTCCAGTTCCGGGGCGATGCCGCGCAGCCATGCATTGCCGGCGATCACCGCGAAGTTGGCCCGCACTTGTCCTTGCGCAGCATGCAGCACCGGGCGCGGGCCGCGTTGCAGCCGGGTCACCGGCGAGTGCTCGAAGACCTGCACGCCGGCATCCAGCGCGGCGCGACCCAGGCCCAGCGCATATTTCAGCGGATGAAGATGGCCACTGGCCGCATCGTACATCGCGCCGAGGTACAGGTCGCTGGCCAGTTCCTGCTGCAGGCGCGCGCGGTCCCACCATTCCAGCGGGTAGTCGTAGCGCTGCGCCATGTGTTCGATGCCTTCGCGCAGGCTGCGTTCCTGGCGCGGTTTCAGCGGCACGTGGGCGTGGCCGTCGCGCCAGTCGCAATCGATGTCGTGGCGGGCGATGCGTTGGTGCAGCAGGCGCATGCCCTCGCGCGACCAGTCGAACAACAGGCGTGCGTCGTCGTTGCCCAGTTGCGCTTCGATCACGTCCTGCTCGCAGCCGTAGCCGACGATGGCCTGGCCGCCGTTGCGCCCGGACGCGCCCCAGCCGATGCGCTGGCTTTCCACCACCGCCACGCGGTAGCCGGCTTCGGCCAGCGCCAGCGCGGCGGAAAGGCCGGTGTAGCCGGCACCGAGGATGGCGACGTCGGCTTGCACCGTGCCTTGCAGTCGCGGCTGCTGCGGCAGCGGCGTGGCGCTGGCGGCGTACCAGCTTTCCGGGTAGCCGGAAGAGGGCGCGGTCATACGCTGCGCAGGTACCAGTCGTAATCCAGACTGCTGACCCTGGCAGCGAAATCCAGCATCTCGCGGCGCTTCTGCGCGGTGTAGATGTGGCGGAAGCGTTCGCCGAAGGCATCGGCGACGAAGTCGCTGGCGGCGAAGCGGTCGATGGCGGAACGCCAGTCCGGGGTGCTCGGCTCGATCTGTTCGTAGGCGTTGCCGACCACCGGCGGCGACAGCGGTTCGAGTCGTTTTTCGATGCCGTCGATCATGCCGGCCAATACGGCGGCGGCGACCAGATAGGGGTTGGCGTCGGCGCCGGCGATGCGGTGTTCGATGCGGGTGTTGTTCTCGTCGCTGTGCGGGATGCGCAGGGCCACGGTGCGGTTGTTGTAGCCCCAGCTTTCGTTGAGCGGTACGTAGGCGTTGGCGACGAAGCGGCGGTAGCTGTTGGCGTTGGGCGCGAACAGCAGCAGCGAATCGGCGGCATGGCGTTGCAGGCCGGCGATGGCGTGGCGCAGCGCGGGGCTTGGATTGTGCGGCGGGCTGGCGAAGAGGTTGTTGCCGTCGGCGTCCAGCAGGCTGACGTGCAGGTGCAGGCCGCTGCCGGCTTGGTCTTCGAACGGCTTGGCCATGAAGCTGGCCAGCGCGCCTTGTTCCTGCGCGATCGCCTTGATCGTGCGTTTCAGGTACAGGCCGTCGTCGCAGGCGGCGAGCACGTCGTCGCGGTGCCTGAGGTTGATTTCGAACTGGCCCGGCGCGTATTCGGCCACGGCGGTGTCGGCCGGCACGCGCTGCGCGCGGCAGGCGGCGGCGACCGCATCGGTGAAGCCGCGATGATCGTCCAGTTCCGGCATGTAATAGACCTGCGTGCTGTCGCTGCGCAGGCCGGTGCGCGGGTCGCGCACGGTTTGCGGGCGGCCGTCGTCGCCCGGTTTGGCGTCGAACAGGTAGAACTCCAGTTCCACCGCCACCACCGGGGTCAGGCCGCGTGCGCGGAAGCGCTGCAGCACGCGCGCCAGTACCGTGCGCGGGTTGGCGGCGAATTCGCCATCGCCGTCCTGCATGGTCAGCAGCAGTTGCGCCATCGGCCGCGGCGACCACGGCAGCGGACGCAGCGAGCCGGGCACCGGGCGGCACAGGCGGTCTTCGTCGCCGATTGCGTAGCCCAGGCCGGTTTCCTCGACGGTGTCGCCGGTGATGTGCGAGGCGACCAGCGACATCGGCAGGCAGATGCCGTCGCGATAGACCTTTTCCAGGGCGTCGGCGCTGATGCGTTTGCCGCGCAGCAGGCCGTTGGTGTCCGGCAGCAGCAGATCGACCATTTCGCATCCGGGGATCTGGCGCAGGGTTTCGGCGTCTTCCGGGGGAAGGGCGATGGGAGCGGTGGGCTGGGTCATGGCGGCGTAGCCTGCGGTGAGGTCGCCAGCATTTCAGCACATGGGCGGATGTGTCAAGAATACTCAACACATGTGCACCATTCCGGGGCGTGCGTGGCGCATTTACGGGATTTGCGGCGAGTGCTGTTGCAAAAATAAAACGGCCGGGTTAGGTTGCCGGGGTGCCCCACGCGGGTATTCCAGAGTTCCGAATCATGGCACTTCCGCCATTGGTCGGCCTGCCGACCGACCGCAAGCAGATCGGCGCGCACCCGTTCCTCACTGCCGGCGAAAAATACGTCCGCGCCGTGGTCGAGGGCGCACGGGCGACGCCGGTGCTGTTGCCGTCGCTGCAACCGGTGGTGTCGCCGGACGATTGGCTGGACCGCCTCGACGGCCTGCTGCTGACCGGCGCGCCCAGCAACATCGAACCGCACCACTACACCGACCAACCCAGCTACCCCGGCAACCTGCACGACCCGGCGCGCGACGCCAACACCTTGCCGCTGATCCGGCTGGCGGTGGCGCGCGGCCTGCCGATATTGGCGATCTGCCGCGGTTTCCAGGAAACCAACGTGGTCCTCGGCGGCAGCCTGCACCAGAAGGTGCACGAAGTGCCCGGCATGATGGATCACCGCGAGGATCCCGACGCCCCGCTGGACGTGCAATACGGTCCGGCGCACACCGTGCAACTGCGTGAAGGCGGCCTGCTGGCCGGCATCGCCGGCGGCAGCGAAGCCTGGGTCAATTCCGTGCACGGGCAGGGCATCGCCCGCCTCGGCGAGGGTCTGATCGTCGAAGCCACCGCGCCCGATGGCCTCATCGAAGCCTATCGCGGCGCCGGCCCCGGCTTCCTGCTGGGGGTGCAGTGGCACCCGGAATGGCGCGTCGCCGAAAACCCCTTCTATCTCGGCATGTTCCGCGCCTTCGGCGAGGCCTGTCGGAACCACGCAGCCCAACGAAAACCCTGAACCTTCCCATGAACACCCGCACGCGCCCCCGCAAAGCCGACAAACAACCTGCCGAAAGCGCGCTGCTGCGCTGGTTGAAAGACCGCCGCATCACCGAAGTCGAATGCCTGGTGCCGGACATCACCGGCAACGCCCGTGGCAAGATCATCCCCGCCGACAAGTTCAGCCACGACTTCGGCACCCGCCTGCCGGAAGGCATCTTCGCCACCACCGTCACTGGCGAGTACACCGACGACTACGACCTGATCACCTCGCCCTCGGATTCCGACATGCAGTTGCGCCCGGACCCGGACACCGTGCGCATGGTGCCCTGGGCCGCCGACCCGACCGCGCAGATCATCCACGACTGCTACACCCGCCAGGGCAAGCTGCACGAACTGGCCCCGCGCAGCGTGCTGCGCCGCGTGCTGGACGCCTACGCCGCCGATGGCCTGCAACCGGTGGTCGCGCCGGAACTGGAATTCTTCCTGGTGCAGAAGAACACCGACCCGGATTTCCCGCTGCAACCGCCGGCTGGCCGCTCCGGCCGCCCGGAAACCGCGCGGCAGTCGTATTCGATCGACGCGGTCAACGAATTCGACCCCATCCTCGACCTGATGTACGACTACGCCGACGCGATGGAACTGGACGTGGACACGCTGATCCACGAATCCGGCGCGGCGCAGTTGGAAGTCAACTTCGATCACAGCGACGCGCTGAGCCGCGCCGACCAGGTGTTCCTGTTCAAGCGCACCATGCGCGAGGCGGCGCTGCGCCACGGCATCTATGCCACCTTCCTGGCCAAGCCGATGGAGAACGAACCCGGCAGCGCCATGCACATCCACCAGAGCCTGACGGACGTGAAGAGCAAGCGCAACGTGTTCAGCGGCAGGAAGCCCGGCGAATTCAGCCGCACCTTCGCCCATTACCTCGGCGGCCTGCAGAAATACACCACGGCGGCGACCGCGTTCTTCGCGCCCAACGTCAACTCCTACCGCCGCTTGATATTCGGCGAAGTCTCGCCGGCCAACGTGCTGTGGGGCTACGACAACCGCACCTGCGGCCTGCGCGTGCCCTACGATTCGCCGGAAAACATGCGCGTGGAAAGCCGCTTTGCCGGTTCCGACGCCAATCCCTACCTGGCGATGGCCGCGACCCTGGCCTGCGGCCTGCTGGGCATGCGCGAAAAACTGGAGCCGACCGCGCCGTTCAGCGGCGACGGCCAGGAGGTGGGCTACGACCTGCCGCGCTCGCTGGGCGAAGCACTGGACGAACTGGAAGGCTGCACCGCCATGCAGGAATTGCTGGGCGAACGCTTCGTGCGCGCCTATGTATCGGTGAAGCGCAAGGAATACGAGACCTTCTTCCGCGTGATCAGTTCGTGGGAGCGCGAATTCCTGTTGTTGAATGTATGAGAAGTCGTGATTGACGATTCGAAAAAAGCGAATCCCGAACCCGAACCAAGAATCAAAAACCAAAAACCAAGAACCACGCCCCATGTCCCTCGACATCAAAGCCCTGCAACAACTGGATGCCGCCTTCCACATCCACCCCTACAACGACAATGCGGCGTTGGCGGAAAAGGGCACGCGCATCCTGGTTCGCGGCGAGGGTTGCTACGTCTGGGATGCCGAAGGCCACAAACTGCTCGATGCCTTCGCCGGCCTGTGGTGCGTGAACATCGGCTACGGCCGCGCCGAACTGGGCGAGGCCGCTGCCAGACAAATGCAGGAGCTGGCCTACTACAACAGTTTCTTCCAGTGCACCACCGAGCCGACCATCCGCCTGGCCGCCAAGCTGGCCGAGTTGACGCCGGGCGACCTCAACCACGCCTTCTTCACCAATTCCGGTTCCGAATCCAACGACACCATCCTGCGTCTGGTGCGGCATTTCTGGGCCTTGCAGGACAAGCCGGACAAGCAAATCTTCATCGGTCGCGTCGATGGCTACCACGGCACCACCGTGGCCGGCGCGTCGCTGGGCGGCATGGCCGGCATGCACAGGCAGGGCGGCCTGCCGATTCCCGGCATCGTGCATATCGACCCGCCGTACTGGTTCGGCGACGGCGGCGACAGGGACCCGGAGGAATACGGCCTGCTCGCGGCCAAACGCCTGGAAGACAAGATCCTGGAACTGGGCCCGGACAAGGTCGCCGCCTTCATCGGCGAGCCGATCATGGGCGCGATCGGCGTCTATATCCCGCCGAAGAGCTACTGGCCGGAAATCCAGCGCATCTGCCGCCAATACGACGTGCTGCTGGTCGCCGACGAGGTGATCTGCGGTTTCGGCCGCACCGGCGAGTGGTTCGGCTCGCAATACTTCGGCTTCCAGCCGGACGTGATGACGGTGGCCAAGGGCATCACCTCCGGCTACATCCCGCTGGGCGCGGCGATCTTCAACGACCGCATCGCGAACGTGCTGGCCGGCAGCGACCTGGCCCACGGTTGCACCTATTCGGGGCATCCGGTGTGCGCGGCGGTGGCGCTGGAGAACCTCCGCATCCTGCAAGAGGAGCGCATCGTCGAAACCGCCAGGGCGCGGATCGCCCCGTATCTGGCCCAGCGCTGGGCCGAACTGGGCGGGCACAGGCTGGTCGGCGAGGCCCGCATCGCCGGCATGGTCGGCGCGCTGGAACTGGTGCCGGACAAATCCAGGCGCACATACTTCGAAGATCGCGGTAAAGTCGGTTCGCTGTGCCGCGACATCGCGTTGAGGAATGGCCTGATCCTGCGCGCCACCAACGATGCGATGCTGCTGTCGCCGCCGCTGACCTTGAGCCGAGAACAAGTGGACGAGTTGTTCGAGAAAGCCTGGAAGACGCTGGAAGAAACAGCGACCGAACTCGGCAAGTGACGCATCCGTGACACTTGTCCTGACAACTGGAAGCGCCCGTGGCGCATGACAATCAACTGGCCGACGGCCAACCGGAGAGTAACGATGAAGTTGACCCACAAGAAGCTGAGTGTCCTGGCGGTGATGGTGGCAAGCGCCCTGCTGGCCGGCTGCGGCGAAAAGAAGGAAGCGGCTGCCGATGCGGCGCCAGCTGCCGGCGGCGGCGACAAGGTCGTCAACGTCTATAACTGGTCCGATTACATCGCCGAAGAAACCAACCCCGAATTCGAAAAGGCCACCGGCATCAAGGTGACCTACGACGTGTTCGATACCGACGAAGTGCTGGAAACCAAGCTGCTGGCCGGCAACAGCGGCTACGACGTGGTGGTGCCAAGCTCGTCCTTCCTGGGCCGCGAGGTGCAGGCCGGCGTGTTCCTGCCGCTGGACAAGAGCAAGATCCCGAACTACGCCGGCATCGACCCGGTCATCCTCAAGCGCCTGGAAGGCAAGGACCCGGGCAACACCTACGCCGTCCCGTACATGTGGGGCACCGTCGGCATCGGCTACAACACCGCCAAGGTGGCCAAGGCGCTGGGCAGCGAAGACGCCGCCGGGTCGCTGGACATCGTGTTCAAGCCGGAGAACATGCAGAAGCTGAAATCCTGCGGCGTGTCCTTCCTCGATTCGCCGATCGACGTGATCCCGCTGGCGCTGAACTACCTGCACGAAGATCCCAACAGCCGCGACCCGGCGGTGATCGAGAAGGTGGTGCCGCTGCTGAAGGCGGTGCGTCCGTACATCACCAATTTCGATTCGGCCGCCTACATCGACGCGCTGGCCAATGGCGACGCATGCGTGGCCATCGGCTATTCCGGCGACGTGATCCAGGCCCGAGACCGCGCCGGCGAAGCGGACAACGGCGTCGAAGTGGGCTATGCAATCCCGAAGGAAGGCACCTCGATCTGGGTCGATTCGCTGACCATCCCCAAGGACGCCAAGCACGCCGACGCGGCCTACGCCTACATCAACTACCTGCTGGACCCGAAGGTCGAGGCGGCCAACACCAACTACATCGGCTACCCGAACCCGGTGCCGGCGTCGAAGGAATTCGTTGATCCGGAAATCTCCTCCGACGCCTCGGTTTATCCGCCGACGGAGCAGGTCGCCACGTTCTTCGATCAGGGCGTCTTGCCGCAGGAAACCGCCGCGTTGTACAACCGTATCTGGACGGAGTTGAAGACAGGCAAGTAAGTGTTCCTTCGCGCCCGGCCCCGTGCCGGGCGCGTCGTATTCCCTACCGTTGTGTTCCCCCCACCGCTGGATGTGCATTGGAGAGAGTGCCGATGAAATTGCGCAATATTGCATTGGGTGTGCTGGCCTGCGGCGTGGTCGCCGCCTGCGCGAAGCACGACGAGGCCGCCACGGCCGCACCTGCCGCCGCAGATGGCGACAAGGCCGTCAACGTCTATAACTGGTCCGACTACATCGCCGAGGACACCAACGCCAATTTCGAGAAGGCCACCGGCATCAAGGTGACCTACGACGTGTTCGACCAGAACGAAGTGCTGGAAACCAAGCTGCTGGCCGGCAGCAGCGGCTACGACGTGGTCGTGCCGTCGTTGCAGTTCCTTGGCCGCCAGGCCAAGGCCGGCGTGTTCCTGCCGCTGGACAAGAGCAAGATCCCGAACTACGCCAACCTCGACCCGGTGTTCATGCAGAAGCTGCAATCGCAGGATCCGGACAACACCTACGCCATCCCGTACATGTGGGGCACCACCGGCATCGGCTACAACGTTGACCTGGTGGCCAAGGCGCTGGGCAGCGCGGAGGCGGCCAATTCGCTGGATGCGGTGCTCAAGCCGGAAAACGCGGCCAAGCTGGCCGATTGCGGCATCAGCATGCTCGACACGCCTTCGGAAATCATCCCGCTGGTGCTCAACTACCTGGGCGAAGACCCCAACAGCCAGGACCCGGCGGTGATCGACAAGGCTGCCGCTGCGCTCAAGAAAATCCGCCCCTACGTGCGCGTGTTCCATTCCTCCTCGTACATCGACGGCCTGGCCAATGGCGACCTGTGCCTGTCGCTGGGCTGGTCCGGCGACGTGATCCAGGCCAGCACCCGCGCCAAGGAGGCCAAGAACGGCGTCAACGTGGCCTATGCCATCCCCAGGGAAGGCGCGCCGATGTGGTTCGACATGCTGGCCATCCCCAACGGCGCCAAGCACGTTGACGAAGCCTACGCCTACATCAACTATCTGCTCGATCCGCAGGTGATGGCGAACAACTCCAACTTCATCGCCTATCCCAACGCGGTGCCGAAGGCGAAGGAACTGATGGACAAGACCATCACCGAGGACCCGACCATCTACCCGCCGCCGGAAGTGGCCGCCAAGCTGTTCACCTTCGCCATCGTCCCGCCGGAAGTCGATCGCAAGTACCAGGAAGTCTGGACCGCATTGAAGTCCGGCAAGTGACCTGCGCGGGGCGGGCCGCGTGCCCGCCCCGTTGCCACGCCCGGCACGACCGTGCCGCCCCCACGCCCCCACTGAATATCCCCACGCATGAGCACCGAGCAGCCCAGCACCCGCGCCAACGATGCCTACCTGCGCATCGACGGCGTGCGCAAGGAATTCGACGGCTTCCTCGCCGTTGACAACGTCAGCCTCGACATCCGCAAGGGCGAGATATTCGCCTTGCTCGGCGGCTCCGGCAGCGGCAAATCCACGCTGCTGCGCTGTCTGGCCGGTTTCGAGAAACCGACCGAAGGCAGCATTTTGCTCGACGGTCAGGTGATCAACGCGCTGCCGCCCTACGAGCGCCCGATCAACATGATGTTCCAGTCCTATGCGCTGTTCCCGCACATGACCGTGGCGCAGAACATCGCCTACGGCCTGAAGCAGGACGGCTTGAAGAAGGACGCCATCGACAAGCGCGTGGCCGAAATGCTGGCGCTGGTGAAGCTGGACAAGCTGGCCAGGCGCAAGCCGCACCAGCTTTCCGGCGGCCAGCAGCAGCGCGTGGCGCTGGCGCGTTCGCTGGCCAAAGGCCCGAAGCTGCTGCTGCTGGACGAACCGATGGGCGCGCTGGACAAGAAGCTGCGCAACCAGATGCAGTTGGAACTGGTCAACATCATCGAAAAGACCGGCGTGACCTGCGTGATGGTCACCCACGACCAGGAAGAGGCCATGACCATGGCCACGCGCATCGCGCTGATGGAAAGCGGGCGCATCCGCCAGGTCGGCACGCCGGATGAAATCTACGAAGCGCCGAACAGCCGCTTCGCCGCCGAGTTCATCGGCTCGGTGAACCTGATCGAAGGTCGCATCGACGAGGACCAGCCCGATTACGTCACCGTGGCCTCGCCGGATTTCCCGGTGCCGATCTACATCGGCCACGGCATTACCGGTTTCCCCGGCCAGGAGGTCGCCTTCGCCATCCGCCCGGAAAAGGTCTGGATCAGCAAGACCGAGCCGGAACAGCAATACAACAAGGCGCAGGGTACCATCGAGGACATCGCCTATTATGGCAGCCATTCGATCTTCCATGTGCGCCTGCCCAGCGGCATCAAGCTGCAATCCAACTTCGCCAACCAGAAACGCTGGGAAAGCGACGGCATGACCTGGGGCGACAAGGCATGGGTGTCGTGGGACGACAACGACGGCGTGGTGCTGACCGAATGAACCTCGTCAAATCCCTCCGCAAGCGTTTGCCGGGTTCGCGCTGGGGCGTGATCGGCGTGCCGTATTTCTGGCTGCTGCTGTTCTTCGCCATCCCGTTCCTGATCGTCCTGCGCATTTCCTTCTCGTCGATCGAGCGTGGCAAGATGCCGCCCTACACCGACGTGCTCACCCGGTCCGCCGACAGCACCTGGCAACTGACCCTGAGCCTGAAGAACTACGTCGCGCTGTTCACCGATTCGCTGTACGCGCACGCCTACGTCAGTTCGCTGTGGATCGCCGGCATTTCCACCTTGCTGTGCCTGCTGATCGGCTACCCGATGGCGTACTGCATCGCGCGCATGCCGCCATCCTCGCGCAACGTGGCGATGATGATGGTGGTGCTGCCGTCGTGGACCTCGTTCCTGCTGCGCGTGTATGCATGGGTCGGCATCCTCAAGAACAACGGCCTGCTGAACAACCTCTTGATGAAGCTTGGGGTCATCAGCGAGCCGCTGCAGATCCTCTATACGCCCACGGCCGCGTACATCGGCATCGTCTATTGCTACCTGCCGTACATGATTCTGCCGCTTTACACCAATCTGGTGAAGCACGACCACCGCCTGCTGGAAGCCGCCTACGACCTGGGCGCGTCGCCGCTGAAGGCGTTCTTCACCATCACCCTGCCGCAATCGAAGGCGGGCATCATCGCCGGCTGCATGCTGGTGATGATCCCGGCGGTGGGCGAGTACGTCATCCCGGAAATGCTCGGCGGCAGCGACACGCTGATGATCGGGCGGCAACTGGTCAACGACTTCAACATCACCGACTGGCCGCGCGCCTCCGCCGTCGCCATCGCCATGCTGGCTCTGTTGCTGGTGCCGATATTGATCTTCAACAAGGTGCAGCAGAAGGAAATCGAAGGGAGGCTGACATGAGCGGCGTCCTCGCGAATGCGCGCAAGCAGTGGCCGACCTGGCTGGTGCTGGGCATCGGCTTCGCCTTCCTGTACGTGCCGGTGCTGATCCTGATGTTCTACTCGTTCAACGGCGGCCGCCTGGCCACGGTGTGGGCGGGTTTCTCGACCAAGTGGTACGGCGAACTGTTCCGCGACCAGTCGATCATGAACGCCGCGTGGGTCAGCCTGCGCATCGCGTTCTGGAACGCCTGCGCCGCCGTCGCGCTGGGCACGTTGGCCGCGCTGGTGATGGCGCGCATGCGCGTGTTCCGCGGCAAGACCCTGTTCGGTGCGCTGATCACCGCGCCGCTGGTCATGCCCGACGTCATCACCGGCTTCTCGATGCTGATGATGTTCGTGCCGCTGGGCGCAGTGCTCGGCTTCGACGCCAAGGGCATGACCGCGATCTGGATCGCCCACGTCACCTTCAGCATGGCCTACGTGACCGTGGTCATCGCCTCGCGCATGGCCGAACTGGACAAGTCGCTGGAAGAAGCGGCGATGGACCTGGGCGCGAACCGGATCAAGGTGTTCTTCCAGATCACCTTGCCGATCATCGCGCCGGCGCTGGTGGCCGGTTGGCTGCTGGCCTTCACCCTGTCGCTGGACGACGTGGTGATCGCCAACTTCGTCGCCGGCCCCGGCGCGACCACGCTGCCGATGAAGGTGTTCTCCTCGGTGCGCATGGGCCTGAGCCCGAAGATCAACGCACTGGCCACGATCATGATCGGCCTTGTCGCCCTCTGCGCCTTCATCGGCTGGTGGCTGATGCAGCGTGCTGAAAAGCGTCGCCAGCGCGACATGCAACTGGCGTTGCAGGACAACGGCTGAGTCCACGCCGTTGTCCGTTTCAGTGAAGAGAAATCCCCGGAGTTTGCAGTGACCTTCGTCGATACCGTCAACCCCTTCAACGGCCAGGTGGAATACCGCCAGGTCAACCAGACCGATGTCCAGGTTGATGCGATCCTGGCCGCTGCGCAACAGGCATTTCCGCAATGGTCGGCGCTGCCTTCGTCGGCGCGCGCCGACTGCCTGCGCAAGGCCGCCGCGCAATTGCGCAAGCGCAAGGACGACGTCCAGCAGGCGATGACCGCCGAAATGGGCAAGCTGAAGAAGGAAGCCCTCGGCGAAATCGAGAAGTGCGCAGCGGCCTGCGAGTGGTACGCCGACAACGGCGCGCGTTACCTCGCAGACGAACCCGTCGCCACCGAGGCGCGTTCCAGCTACGTGCATTACCAGCCCATCGGCTGCGTGTTCGCGGTGATGCCGTGGAATTTCCCGATCTGGCAGGTATTCCGTTTCATCGCGCCGACCTTCATCGCCGGCAATGTCGCCATGCTCAAGCACGCGGTCAACGTGCCGCGCTGCGCCGACCTGATCAAGGAAGTGCTCGACGCCGCCGGCGTGCCGGCCGGCGTATTCGGCGTACTGCACATCGACAACGACCAGGCCGCGAACGTCATCCGCGACCCGCGCATCGCCGCCGTCACCTTGACCGGCAGCGAGCGCGCCGGCAAGTCGATTGCCGCCACGGCAGGCGGCGTGCTGAAGAAATGCGTGCTGGAACTGGGCGGCAGCGATGCCTTCGTGGTGCTGGACGATGCCGATCTCGACCTCGCCATTCCCGCCGCGGTCGCTTCGCGTTTTTCCAACGCCGGCCAGACCTGCATCGCCGCCAAGCGCTTCATCGTCACGCCCGGCATTGCCGAGGCTTTCATCGCGCGCTTCGTCGAAGCGGCCGGCAAGCTGCAAGCCGGCGATCCGAACGATGACGCCACCACGCTCGCACCGATGGCCCGCGCCGACCTGCGCGATGAACTCGACAAGCAGGTGAAAGCCAGCGTCGCCGCCGGCGCCATCGTGCTGCTGGGCGGCGCCCCTGACGCCAGTTACGCTGGCTACCCGGCGACGATCCTCGACAACGTGCAACCCGGCATGCCCGCGTATTCGCAGGAAATGTTCGGCCCGGTCGCCAGCGTTCTGCGCGCGAAAGACGAAGCCGACGCACTGCGCATCGCCAACGACACCAGCTTCGGCCTCGGCGGCAGCGTGTGGACCCGCGACATCGCCAAGGGCGAAGCCTTCGCCCGCGCACTTCAATGCGGCGCGGCCTTCGTCAACGCCAGCGTGCGCAGCGACGCGCGCCTGCCGTTCGGCGGCAGCAAGCGCAGCGGCTACGGCCGCGAACTGGCCGAACACGGCATCCGCGAGTTCACCAACATCAAGACCATCTACGTCGCCTGAGCGAAGAACCACGAAAAAGCCGGGCATTGCCCGGCTTTTTCGCTCATGCACGCGCCAGAACTCAAACCTTGTCGCTGCCCAGCCACTTGTAGAGGGTGCCGCCGATCAGGCCGCCCAGGATCGGCGCAACCCAGAACAGCCACAATTGCGACAGCGCGCCGCCGCCGACGAACACCGCCACGGCGGTGGAGCGCGCCGGGTTGACCGAGGTATTGGTCACCGGGATGCTGATCAGGTGGATCAGGGTCAGCGCCAGGCCGATCGCAATCGGCGCAAAACCGGCCGGGGCCAGCTTGTGGGTCGAGCCCATGATGACCAGCAGGAACACCGCCGTCAGCACCACTTCGATCAGGAACGCCGCCGCCGCCGCATAACCGCCCGGCGACAGCGCGCCGTAGCCGTTGGTGGCAAACGCGCCGGCCGCGGACGGGTCGATGGCAAAACCATCCCTGCCGCTGGCGATCTGGTACAGGATGAAGCCCGCGAAGATGCCACCCAGTACCTGCGCCACGATGTACGGCAGCAAGTCCTTGCCGGAAAACCGCCCGCCGGCCCACAGGCCGAAGCTGACCGCCGGATTGAAGTGACCGCCGGAAATATGGCCGAACGCATACGCGCCGGTCAGCACGGTCAGGCCGAAGGCCAGCGACACGCCGACGAAACCGATGCCCAGCGGATTGCCATCGCCGCCGAAATTGGCCGCCAGCACCGCACTGCCGCAACCGCCCAGCACCAGCCAGAACGTGCCGAGGAACTCGGCCGCCAGTTTCTTGCCAAGACTCATGTACTACTCCCCGTTCGCCGCCGATTGCGGCGTGGCGAAAGTATCCCAAACGCCGGGAAATTGTGTTGGAAATCCGTAATGCCTTGTCACAATGACGGCTGCGACTTTTCCCCGGCGCTACAATCCGCCTCCCTTCGACCAATGCAGACGCCCGCATGACCCGCAAACTCGTATTGCTGCGCCACGGCCAGAGCCAGTGGAACCTGGAAAACCGCTTCACCGGCTGGGTCGATGTCGATCTGACCGAGCAAGGCCGCGCCGAAGCCGCCGCCGCCGGCAAGCTGATGAAGGACGAGGGCCTGCATTTCGACGTGGCCCATACCTCCACGCTCAAGCGCGCCATCCGCACGCTGAACCTGGCGCTGGGCGAGATGGACCAGGACTGGCTGCCGGTGCGCAAGAGCTGGCGCCTCAACGAGCGCCATTACGGCGCGTTGCAAGGCCTGGACAAGGCCGAAACCGCCGCCAGGCACGGCGAGGAACAGGTCAAGGTGTGGCGGCGTTCCTACGACATCCCGCCGCCGCCGATGCCGCTGGATGACGCCGGCCACCCGGCCAACGACCCACGCTACGCGAAGCTGGACCGCAAGGCGTTGCCTTCGACCGAATCGCTGGCCACCACGCTGGAGCGGGTGCTGCCGTACTGGCACGACGCCATCGCCCCGCAACTGAAGGCCGGCCAGGCCGTGCTGGTCGCCGCGCACGGCAACTCGCTGCGCGCGCTGTACAAGTACCTCAACGACGTGTCGCGCGAAGAGATTCTCGAATTGAACATCCCCACCGGCATCCCGCTGTTGTTCGAACTGGATGACGAATTGGCCGTGAAGTCGTACCGCTACCTCGGCGACCCGGAAGCCGCCAGGCGCGCCGCGGAAGCGGTGGCGAACCAGGGCAAGGCGAAGTAGGCCGGCATCGCTTTCGCGCATCGTTGCCGCCTGCGTGGCAACGATGCATGAAAGGAATCCGCTTCAACCGCGCAGCAGGCGCGGAATGTCCGATGCCGCAGCGGATTGCGGGAACAGCGTCCGCCGCACCAACGCCGGCTCCAGTCCGAAACATTCGCCGACCGTGGCGGCGATCAGCGCATCGAGGTCCAGCGTCGGCCGCAGGTCGCGGCCTTCGAGCAGGTCGTTTGGCTTCAGCCCCGGCCAGTCGGCGAGGATCCGGCCGCCTTGCACCGCGCCGCCAAACAGCATCGCCGCCGATGCCGTGCCGTGGTCGGTGCCGCCGGTACCGTTGACGGCGGCGGTGCGGCCGAATTCGGTCGCCACCAGTACCACCGTCTGGTTCCAGGTCGTTCCCAGTCCATCGCGCAACGCCGCCAGCAGGCGATCCAGCGCGCCCAACTGGTTGCCCAGCCGCACCTGTTGCGCGCTGTGCGTGTCCCAGCCGCTGGTTTCGATCATCGCGATGCGCGGGCCATCGGCGCGTGCCAGGAAATCCGCCGCCAGCTTGCCCAGTTCCGCGCTGCCCCGGCGTGCGCCATCGGCGCTCATCGCGGCGATGTCGCGCGTGCGCATGGCCGATTCCCACAAGCCCTGCAGCTGCGGGTCCGCCGCGTACAAGCGGCCGATCCGCAACAGCACATCGTCCGGCGCGTCGGGCAGGGCGGAAGGGGCGTAAGAAGCAACCCGCACCGTGCCGCGCAGCGCGGTGGGGATCGTCGGCGCCAGCGCGATCGCGCGTCTGCCTTCCTGCGGCAACAGGCCCAGCAGACGGTTGAGCCAGCCGTCCTTCAACCGGTAAGGCGCGGTCCCGCCGGTTTCGAGCACGTTCTGCCCGTCGAAATGCGAGCGTTCGCGATAAGGCGACGCCACGGCGTGCACCAGCAATGCCTGGCCGGCGGCATATAGCCTGGCGGCTTCGGCCAGGGCCGGATGCAGGGCGAAGCTGCCGTCCAGCCGGGTCGCGCGCGCGGCGTCTTCGGCCAGCGCGCCACGCAGTCGCGCATGGGCCGGTTCCGCATACGGCACCAGCGTGGCAAGGCCATCGGCGGCACCGCGCTGGATCACGAACACGAAGCGCCGATCAGTCGCGGCGCGGGCGAACAACAGGCGTGGCGCCAACGCGCCGGCACCGGCAGCAAGCGCTGCCGCGCGCAGGAAATCGCGGCGCGACGAACGTGGGGAATTCAGGCCGGACATGCTCATCTCCTCATGAATTCAGGCGCCATCAGCAGCAGCGCCAGTGCGGACCGGGGGCTTTCCGCACGCGCGATTTCCCCGGCGGTGGCCGCAGACAGCACGCCCGGCAGCAGTACCGGGGCCAGCTCGCGCGCATCGATGCCATTGCCCGGCGCGGCGGCGATCCGCTGCGCGGCTTCGGCGCGGCGCATCAGCGCATCGGGTGCGGCCCAACTGGCGGCAACGTCGTCGTAGCCGGCCGGCGAGCCCGGCCGCCAGACCGGCTGGCCAAGTTGAGCCAGCAGGCGGTCCGGGTGCAGCGCCGGAGGTTCCGACAGGCCGGTGCCGCGCAATGCGGACACCGTCCATTCCCAGGGCGTCTTGAACTTGGCCGCTTGCGCGTCCCAGCTTTCGGGTGATTCGACCAGCGTGCGATACACCACTGGCAAATCGCCGCCACTGCGCAGGAAGGCCTGCGCCAACCGTTCGGTCAATGCCTGTGGTGGCGCATCAGCGACGAAATGGCGGGCCAGCTTGGTGGCGATGTGGCGCGCCGTGGCTTCGGCGGTGGCCAGGTCATGCAGGATTGCCAGCGCCTGCGCTTCACCGGCCTGCGGATATTGCCGATCCAGCAGCGTGCGCGCGCCGGGTTGATGCAGCTGCGGGTGGAAAGCGAAGCCGCTTGCATCGCCAGTGCCATCGCGCCGGCCTCGTGGCGCATCGGGA
Source organism: Pseudoxanthomonas sp. (assembly GCA_047607085.1). Taxonomy (GTDB): domain Bacteria; phylum Pseudomonadota; class Gammaproteobacteria; order Xanthomonadales; family Xanthomonadaceae; genus Pseudoxanthomonas_A. Next base: position 62,736 of record JASGDT010000051.1, read on the forward strand.
TTGGCGACGCCCCAGCCGGTCAACGCGCGCGCGAATTCGGTGACGTCCTGCTGGTCGTAGCCGCTGCGTGCGCCCAGCGTGTGCAGTTCCAGGATTTCGCGCGCCAGGTTCTCGTTGAGCCCGCGCCGCTGCCTGGGCCGTCGCTGCATTGCGCGTTGCGCGCCGATGCTGTCCGGTCCGACCGAACGCGCCTGGTCCAGGTACAACAACATCGCCGGGTGTCGTTCCGCCGCCAGCAGCAGGTCCTCGAAACGGCCCAGCACGTGCGGGCGTATCGCATCGCGTTCGAACGCGCCGGCCAATGCCGCGACCGCGGGTTTCTCGGCCGAAATCGCGAAATGGTTGGCCCAGAAATGCACGAGGCGTTCGACGAACGGTGCAGGGGATTCCAGCGCGGAAGTCACGCGGGCATGCACCGCCACGGCGTAGTCGTCGCGGATTTCCTGGCGCATCTGCTTGCGTGCGGCCATGCGCGCGGCTTCGTCGCCCTTGCGCCCGGCCTGCATTTGCCGAGCCTGGATCAGTGCCTGTGCGGTGTCGGGCGAGGCTTGCCACGCGGCCGGCAACGGCGTGTATTGCCCGAATTGCCGCAACAGCCAGCCGGCAGGATCCTGCGGCGGTGCTTCGCCGCGACGGGCGCCCAATCCGAAGCGGTTCAGCGCGACCGCCGCGCTGGCCGGATGTCTTCCCGCGTCGGTGTTCATGGCTGCGCGCTCCGCTTGGCAACGGCCGGACGCGGGCGGAACGTGCCTTGCCGCGACAAGCCATCGGCCAGTGTTCGCCGCTGTTCCGGCGTCAACGTGGCCGCGAAACCGACCACGGTGTTTTCCAGACTTGTACGCACCTGCATGTCCGCCGCGCGCGCGCGTTGCAATGCGGCGTCGATGGCATTGCTGTCCAGCGTGTCGGCACGCAGCAGTTGCAGCACGTCGCGACGGCCGTCGCGAGCTTCGCGTACCCGGGCGCGGTTGTCGCGCCTGGCCGCGTCCAGTTCCGCGGCCAGGCGTTCGCGCAAGGGCAGGGGCAGGGCCGCGGCGGCCTGCCGCAACCCGCGCGGCTGGCCGTGCTGCGCCTGCGCGCGATGACTGTCCTGCCACCAGCGCCACCAGACCGGCGCGCCGCCCAGCACGCCGCCGAGCAGGAACACGTTCAAGGCCAGCGAGGCGAGCAGCCCATTGCGGATGCGGTTGCCGGTGTTCATCGTTCGTCCTCCATCGACAGCGGGCCGAATGCGGTGTCGTCTTGCAGCCAGCCGGTTTCGGCCGGCGCAGCCGGCAGTGGCGGCAGGATCGCCAGGCTCAGCAGCATGCCGGCCAGCACGCCTGCCGCGGCCAGGCCTGCGAAGCTGGCGGCAGGCCACCATGACCAGCGCGTGCGGTCATGGCTGCGTGCACTGGCGGCGGCCGGCAATGCGGCAAGGATGCGCCATTGCAACGCGGCATCGGCCGGCGTGATCCGGTAATCGGAAAGCAAGGCATCCAGTTGCTCGGCATCGCGTCGTGACGCGATGAATTCATCGTCTGGTGGCGATGGCGCCGCTTGCGTGGCGTCGATCCCGTTGCGCGGCCAGCGTTGCGGATCGGCGCCGTAGGCTTGCAGCCATCGCTTCGTGGGTTCGTGGTTCATCTCGGTTCTCCGTCAGCATCGGCAAGCAGGCGCCGCAGGTTGCGGCGCGCCCGTGCCAGCAGGCTTTCCAGCGCATCCACGCTGATGTCCATCAATTCGGCACTCTCCACGTTGGAAAGGCCCTGGTAGAACTGCAACACCAGCGCTTCCCGCTGTCGCGACGGCAACGCGGCGAGCGCCTGCGCGATGCGTTCGCCGCGTTGTGCCTGCTCGGCCTGCGCATCGGGCAGCGGGGCCGGATCGATCCATTCGTCTTCGGCGTTGTCTTGCGGCCGGTTCCGCCCGCGCAGGCGATCGTGGCAAAGGTTCAGCGCGATGCGGTACAGCCAGGTTTCGATGCGCGCCGCGCCCGGTTGCCAGTGCGATGCCTGCCGCCACGCGCGGACGAAGGTTTCCTGCACCACGTCCTCGGCCTCGCCGCGATCACCAAGCATGCGTTGCGCCAGCGGCAACAGCCGGGGCAGAGCGCGTTCGACCAGTTCACGCATCGCGCGGTGGTCGCCGCCGCCAACGCGACGGAGCAGGTTCGCATCGTGGCCGATGCCGCCATCGCTCATGGCATGGCGACGCCGCGCCTTGAGGTGGCTGCCTTTTCCGCAGCGGCAAGGGAAGCGGCGATGCAAGGCGGCGCGATGGCAGTGCGGCTGTTCGCTTTCAGGTCGATTTCCTCGCGGTGGATAGCCGGCCCGGTGCCGACATTCGACAACTTGAACGCGTGCAATGGCGTGAATCCGTCGCCGGATTCGCCGTTTGTTGCCGCCGGTTCAGTCGCGAACGAATCTCAGCCTGGCGACAGCGCCGCCAGCAAGCCTTTCGCCGCGTTGAAGCGGTCCGCCGCTTCCGGCAGCGGCAACTTGATCTTCAGCTTGTCCGGGCCGTCCATCGCATAGATGCGCGGTTGTTTCTGGATGAGTTGTATCACCGTCATCGGGTCAACATTCGGCTTGCTCTCGAACACGATGCGGCCGCCGTTCTCGCCCAGATCCAGCTTGCGCACGCCCAGCGCGGTCGCGGCCTGCTTCAGTTCCGCCACCATGAACAGGTGCTTCGCAGCGTCGGGCAGCAGGCCGAAACGGTCGATCATTTCCACCTGCAATTCGCGCAACTCGTCCTTGTCGCGCGCGCCGCTGATGCGCTTGTAAAGCGTCAGGCGCGTATGCACGTCGGGCAGGTAGTCGTCGGGAATCAACGCGGGAACATGCAGTTCCACTTCCGCGCCACGGTTCTCCTGGCCGGCGTCCACGTCCGGCAACTTGCCTTGTCTTATCGAACGCACCGCGCGTTCCAGCAGCTCGGTGTATAGGCTGAAACCGACTTCGGCCATCTGTCCGCTCTGGTCTTCGCCGAGCAGTTCGCCCGCGCCGCGGATTTCAAGGTCGTGCGTGGCGAGGGTGAAGCCCGCGCCGAGTTCGTCCATCGAGGCGATGGCGTCGAGGCGGCGCTCCGCATCCGCTGTCAGCCGCGTGTCCGGCGTCAGCAGGTAGGCATAGGCACGATGGTGCGACCGGCCGACGCGGCCGCGCAACTGGTGCAACTGCGCCAGGCCGAACTTGTCGGCGCGGTTGATGATGATGGTGTTGGCGTTTGGGATGTCGATGCCCGATTCGATGATCGTCGTGCACAACAGCACGTTGAAACGCTGTTTCTGGAAGCCCAGCATCACCTGTTCCAGCTCGCGCTCGGGCATCTGCCCATGGGCGATGCCGATGCGCGCCTCGGGCACCATTTCCTGCAACTCGCGCTGCATGCGGCCGATGCTTTCGACGTCGTTGTGCAGGAAATACACCTGCCCGCCGCGCGCCAGTTCGCGCTGGAAGGCTTCCTTCAGCAGCGCCGCATCCCACGGCGTGACGAAGGTCTGCACCGCGAGGCGGTTGGCCGGCGGCGTGGCGATGATCGACAGGTCGCGCAGCCCGGCCATCGCCATGTTCAAGGTGCGCGGGATCGGCGTGGCGGTCAGCGTCAGCAGATGGACTTCGGCGCGCAAGGCTTTCAGCGCCTCCTTCTGGCGCACGCCGAAGCGTTGTTCTTCGTCAACGATCACCAGGCCCAGATCGGCGAATTTCACGTCCGGCTGCAATAGCCGGTGCGTGCCGACGATCACGTCGAGCTTGCCTTCGGCGACTTTCTCCAGTTCGGCCCCGATTTCCTTCCTGGTCTTGAAGCGCGACAGCACCTCGACCTTCAGCGGCCAGTCGGCGAAGCGGTCGCGGAAGTTGCGGTAGTGCTGTTCGGCCAGCAGCGTGGTCGGCACCAGCACCGCGACCTGCTTGCCGGCGCTGGCGGCGGCAAAGGCGGCGCGCACCGCGACTTCGGTCTTGCCGAAGCCGACGTCGCCGCAGACCACGCGGTCCATCGGCTGGCTGGATTGCAGGTCGCGCAGCACCGCCTCGATCGCGGCATGCTGGTCGGGCGTTTCCTCGAACGGAAAGGTCGCGGCAAAGGGTTCGTACATCGCCCGGTCCACCGGCAGGGCCAGGCCGGCGCGCGCTTGCCGCCGCGCCTGGATTTCCAGCAATTCGGCGGCCACGTCACGCACTTTTTCCTGCGCGCGGCGCTTGGCCCTGGCCCAGGCTTCGCCGCCCAGCGAATGCAGCGGCGCGGTTTCCTCCGATGCGCCGGAGTAGCGGCTGATCAGGTGCAGTTGCGCCACCGGCACGTACAGGCGATCGCCCTTGGCGTATTCGATCTCGACGAACTCGCCCGGCATGCCGCCCACGTCCATGGCGATCAAGCCGCGATAGCGGCCCACGCCGTGGTCCTCGTGCACGATCGGTGCGCCTTCGCGCAATTCGCCCAGGTCACGGATGATCGCTTCGGGCTCGCGCCCACTGCGGCGTCGGCGATGCGGCTGCGTGGCGCGCTCGGGGAACAGCTGGCGCTCGGTGAGGACCGCGATTTGCGGATCGTCCAGCGCGAAGCCGTCTTCCAGCGGGGCGACTGCAATGCAGAACTTCGGGCCGCCGGCAGAATCGGGATGATGAGCAAAAGCGGAGAAGCCATCCAATGCCACCGGCTTCAATTCAGCGGCCTGCATCACTTCCAGCAAGGCCTCGCGCCGCCCCGGCGAATCGGCCGCAATCAGCACACGGCCCGGATAACCGGCCAGAAACGTCTTCAACGCCTCGCCCGGCGCATGATCCTTGGCCGCCAGCGGCAAGCTTGGCGCTGGCTGGTCGCCCAGTGCGCGCGCATCGGCAAAACGCGGGTGTTCGCGGCCGCAGATTTCGATGCGGTTGCCGGCGTTCAAGCGTTCGCGCAGCGCATCCGGCGGCAGGTACAACTGGTCCGGCGGCAGCAGCGGCCGTTCGATGTCGTGGCGGCGCTGTTCGTAGCGGTTCTGCGCCTGCGCCCAGAACGCGGCGGCGGCTTCGTTCGCGCCTTCGGCCAGCACGGGCAGGGCGCTGTTGTCCAGATAGTCGAACAACGTGGCAGTGCTGTCGAAGAACAGCGGCAGGTAGTACTCGATGCCGGCCGGGGCCAGTCCGGCCTTCAAATCCTGGTACAGCGCGCTGCGGCGGGTATCCACGTCGAAGCGTTCGCGCAGGGTTTCCAGTACCCGCGCCACGGAGCTTTCGGTCAGCGGCACTTCGCGGCCGGGCAGCAGTTGCACACGCCCGACCTTGTCCAGCGAACGCTGGCTCTCCGGGTCGAACGCGCGGATCGAATCAATCGTGTCGTCGAACAATTCGGTGCGCAGCGGCGTGTCGCTGCCCATCGGATACACGTCGAGCAGGCCGCCGCGCACGGCGAAATCGCCCGGATCCAGCACCTGCGGCACGTGGCGGTAGCCAGTCGATTCCAGCCGGCGTTTTTCCGCGTCGAGATCGAGTTTCTGTCCGACGGCGTAATCGAAGCTGCCGCCAACCACATGGCTCGGCGGCGCCAGCCGCTGCATCAGCGTCTGCACCGGCACGATGACGATGCCGCGCTTCAGCGATGGCAGGCGATGCAGGCTGGCCAGTCGCTGCGAAACGATGTCCGGGTGCGGGCTGAAGCGGTCGTAGGGCAGGGTTTCCCAGTCGGGGAAATTCAGTATCGGCAGCCAAGGCTGCCGATGCAGCACCGACAACTCGCCATCGTTGCCGAGCAGGGTGTGCAGGTCGGATTGGAGTTGGTGCGCGCCGTGGTTGTCACGGGCAATGGCCAGCAGCGGGCCGGCATGCGCCCGTGCGGCGTGCAGCAGTTGCCAGGCCAGCGCGGTCGGCGAGGTCGGCGCGCGCCAGTAGGCACGCTGTTGGCCGGGGCGGGGGAGGAAATCGGGGGATTTGTCTGTATCGGTCATGGGCACGCAAAACGCCAGCAGCGCCGGACACGGTGCGTGCCCAGCGCGGGAGCGTGCAGTTTAACCGAGGCCTTCCAGGAGGGTGTTTGCGTGAACAGCAATTCGTCCGCAAATGGCGCAAAGGACGCGAAAGGAAAACGGGAGCCGTCATCCCGTCTCGCCACGACCGGCTTCACTTGCAACTTTTTTGCGTCTTTTGCGTTCTTTGCGGGCGGAATGCTTTGCGCTTCGTGCCTTGCAATGACCTTGTGGATCGCGGCAGCAGGCGGATGCGGTGAGGAGGCGACGGCAGCGCAGGGTGTTCAGCCCTTCCAACCGTCGCGCCACCCCCTCGCCGCATCCGCCTGCGTGGTGGTCTCGTCAGTCAGAACGGCGGGGATTGCCGAAAGCGGACAGGCGAACCATCGCCTGTCGATGAGCGGTCAGGCGTTGAGGTCCAGCACCACCCGCAACAACCCGGGCGTGCTGCCGGCGTAGTCGTGACGGAAGCCGAACGACAGCGCCAGTTGCAGCATCGCCTTGTTGCTTTCGGCCACGTCGCCGTACAGGTAGTCCAGCTTCTTGGTGCGTGCCCATTTCACTGCGCGTTGCAACAGCTTGCGGCCCACGCCCTGGCCGGCGATGAAGCGGCTGATCAGGATCGAGTACTCGGCGTCGCGGCTGCGCGGGATGATCGCCGCGCGCACGATCGCGCCCACCAGCGCTTCGCCCGGCGCCTGCGGCTCGGCCGCGACCAGCACGAACTCGTCGCGCGGGTCGGGCAGGCACAGGCGTTGCGCGGATTTCATCGGCAGTTCGTCGCCGTGCGGGTGGTAGCGGCGGCGGATCTCTTCCGGGCCGAACAGCGGGAAGGCCGCCTGCAGCGGCTCGGCATCCTCCGGGCGAATCGGGCGGATCAGCCATTCGCGGCCGTCTTCCTGGCGGAAACGTTCGTGCCACGGGGGCAGGCGCTTGGGCTTGGTCATGTGTGGCGGCTTCCCTGAATTCCCTTAGACTCTGCGTGACTGACGATATCGGCGGGGTGGTGCGGATGGCGGGTGGCGGCGATTCTACGCGGGCGATTCTTTTTGCGCTTGGCGCCAATTTTTCCATCGCCGTGGCCAAGGGCGTGGCTGCCTTCGTCACCGGCTCCGGGGCGATGCTGGCCGAGACGGTGCACTCCTTCGCCGACTGCGGCAATCAGGTCCTGCTGCTGCTGGGCCTGCGCCAGGCCAAGCGCCCGCCGTCGCCCGAACACCCGCTGGGCTACGGCCGCGCGATCTATTTCTGGTCGTTCCTGGTGGCGGTGATGCTGTTCACCATCGGTGGCATGTATTCGCTGTACGAAGGCATCCACAAGCTGCAACACCCCGAGCCGCTGCAGCAATGGTGGTGGGCGGCGGGCGTGCTGGTCTTCGCCATCGCTGCCGAAGCGGTGTCGATGCGTGCCTGCCTGCAGGAAGTGGGCAAGGTGCGCGGCCAGCGCAGCATCTGGCAATGGTTCCGGCACAGCCGCGAGGCCGAACTGGTGGTGATCTTCGGCGAAGACCTGGCCGCGCTGGCCGGCCTGGTGCTGGCGCTGGCGGCGGTGCTGCTGTCGGTGGTCACCGGCAACCCACTGTGGGATGCGCTGGGCACGATCGCCATCGGCCTGTTGCTGGTGGTGGTGGCGGTGCTGGTGGCGATCGAGGTCAAGGCCATGCTGATTGGCCAGAGCGTCGAACTGGAACTGGAACAGAAGCTGCTGGCCTGGTTGCGCGCGCGCCCGGAGATCGAAAGCCTGATCCACGTCATCCCGATGCAGCACGGCAGCGACGTGGTGCTGTCAGTGCAGGCGGTGATGCGCGAGAAGCACGACGTGCAGGCGATGCTGGTCGGCATCAACCGGGTCGAGGACGAATTGAAGGCAGCCTTCCCGGCGGTGCGCTGGACTTTTTTCGAGCCGGATTTGCCGAAACCCTGAGAACCCGTCGCGCTATGGATTGCCGAGGATCAGCTCCGCCGGCTTGTCGGCCGGCAGCTTGACCCGCACCGGTGCCGATTCGATGTCGCCTTCGCTGCGCATCGCGCTGCCGCTGGCGGAAATGCGCGCCCGCACTTCGACTTCGGGCAGGGCCGACAGTTTCTGCGTGGGCATCGGGCTGTCGTTGTCGTCGAGCACAAGGGTCAGCGGCAATTCCGACAGTGCATGTTTTTCCGCGGCGACCGGCATCGGTGGGCCGTCAGGCAGGCGTGCGGTCACGAATACGCTGGCATCGCCACGCAGGCGCACGCGCTCGGCAAAGCCGGGGGCCAGCGACACTTTCACCGTCAATGCATTGGGCGTTGCGGCAACAGGCGTGGGCGCGGCGGCCGGTGGCAAGGCGGGCAGGCCGGCATCGGCGCGCGCCGAATCGATCTGCACGCGCAGGGTTTGCGCGGTTCGTGCATCGACTTCGGCCAGCAGCGGTTCCCAGGTTTTCGCTGCTTCTGCGGGCTGGCCGTTCTGGCGTTGGGAAACGCCGACGAACCAGCGTGCGCGCTGCTGGCCGGGCTGGATTTCCAGCGCACGGTGCAGCAGTTTCAGCGCCTCGTCGTCGAGCAGACGGTTGGGGTTGGCGTACATGCGCGTTTCCGCCGCTTCGACCAGCAGGTCGGCGTTGTCCGGGTCCAGCGCCAATGCGCGGGCGAAGGCATCGCGTGCGCCGGCGTAGTCCTGCCGCGTGGCCAGGGTCTTGCCGAGCAGACGCCAGCCTTCGGGCTGGTCGGGGTTTTGTTCCAGCGCCGCCCGCAGGCTGGCGATGGCTTCGTCCAGCGCATGCGCCGTGTCGCGTGAAGCCGTTGGCGCATCCACGCCGGCCGGCGTGCCGAGGAGCCGATACAGCGCGAACGTGGCCACGCCCGAGGCCAGCACCGCACCGATCATCAGCCCGCGCGATTCGCGCCGCAGCGGCCACAGCACGCCCAGCAGCACGGCCAGGGTGGCGGCAATGGCAATGCAGACGAAAACGGCCATCACCACTCCTGCGTATCGTCGGTGGGGACATCGTTGCTGCGCGGTTGCCGGCGCAACACGCGCAGCATGATGCCCGCGCCCAGCAACACCAGCGCGAACGGCCCGAACCACAGCAGCCAGGTGTGCTTGTCCATCGGCGGCTCGTACAGCACGAATTCGCCGTAGCGCTCGACCAGGAAATCCTTGATCTGCCGATCGGTCCTGCCTTGATGCATCAGCTCCAGCACTTCGCGACGCAAGTCGTGGGCGATCTGCGCGTCGGAATCGGCCAGCGACTGGTTCTGGCACATCACGCAGCGCAATTCACCGGTGAGTTGATGGAAGCGGGTTTCCTCGGCCGCATCGCGGAACTGCGGCAAGGCGGGGTTGCCGGATTGGGCGAAGGAGATCGCCGGCAGGGCAAGCAGGAGCAGCAGAACCAGCGCCGGTAGAACGGGATTTCTTGCGCGGGTGCGGTTCATCGGCGTTCCAGCTTGTCCAGCAACGGCAGCAACTCATTGGCGATGATCGCATCGTCCAGTGGCCCGACATGTTTCCAGCGGACGATGCCCTGTGCATCGACCAGGAAGGTTTCCGGCGCGCCGTAGATGCCCCAGTCGATCGCGGCGCGGCCATCGGTGTCGGCGATCACGTCGGTGTAAGGGTTGTCGTAACGCTCCAGCCAGCGGATCGCCTCATCGCGTTCGTCCTTCAGGTTGTAGCCGACGATGCGCACGCGCCTGGTGTAGGCGAAGCGCGCGATCGCCGGATGTTCGACCCGGCATTCGGGGCACCAGCTTCCCCACACGTTCATCACGAAAGGCTTGCCGCGCAGATCGGCCAGTCTCAGGCGTTGCTCGGGGTGGTGCAGCAAGGGCAGGTCGAAGGCCGGTGCGGGCTTGCCGATCAAGGCGGACGGCAGCGCGTCCCGGTCGGCATCGCCGGAGCGATGCACACCCCATGCAAGCAGCGCGATCAGCGCGACGAAGCACGCCGCGCCGGCGGTGATGGCAAGTTGGCGCGCACTCATGCAACAGGCTCCGGTTTGCGGCGGAAACGGCGATCCAGCGCGGTGACGAACCCGCCAAGCGCCATCAGCATCGCGCCCAGCCAGATCCAGCGCACGAACGGCTTGACGTGGACGCGCAAGGCCCAGCTTCCGCCGCCCAGCGATTCGCCCAGCGCGACGTAGAGGTCGCGCATCAGGCCGGGATGCACGCCGGCTTCGGTCATCACCTGGCCACCGCTGGCATAGGCGCGTTTTTCCGGATGCAGCAGCACGATGTCGCGCCCGCCGCGCGTTACCTGCACGGTTCCACGGTCGGAAATGTAGTTCGGCCCGCGCGTTTCGACCACGCCATCGAAACGGAAGCTGTAACCGCCGGTCTCGACACTGTGGCCAGGTTGCACCGCCAGTTCACGCTGCCCGCTCAGCGCATCGGTCAGCAGCCCGCCGGCCACGAACACGGCGATGCCGAAGTGGGCGAAGACCATGCCGAGCATTTCCAGGGTGAACTTGCCGTTGGCGCGCAACCGCGTCCAGACGAAACGCAGCGTGCCCAGGCCCACCCATGACGACGCTGCCACGCCGGCTGCCGTTTTCCATTGGCCTTGCGGCGCGAAAAAGTAGGCAACCACCGCCAGCATCAGCGCGAACACCCCCCACGGCAACAACATCGCCAGCGGTTTGGAGGATTGTTCGCGCTGCCACTTCACCAACGGGCCCAGTGGCAGCAAGGCGAGCAACGGCGTCATCAACACGAAGAACAACAGGCCGAAGTAGGGCGGGCCGACCGAAATCCTGCCCAGGTCCAATGCGTCGGCCAGCAAGGGATACAACGTGCCCAGCAACACCATCGCGCAGGCGGCCGACAGCAGCACGTTGTTGGCCAGCAGCAGCATTTCGCGCGAGGCGAAGGCAAAAGACTTTCCAGCAGCGATGCGCGGTGCACGCAATGCGTACAGCAGCAGCGAGCCACCGACCACGATCGTCAGGAACACCAGCACGAACAAGCCACGCGATGGATCGGCCGCAAACGCATGCACGCTGGTCAGCACGCCCGAGCGAACGAGGAAAGTGCCCAGCAACGACAGCGAGAACGCGGCGATCGCCAGCAGCAACGTCCAGCCGCCGAAGCTGCCGCGTTTTTCGGTGGCCGCCTGCGAATGGATCAGCGCCGCACCGGCCAGCCACGGCATGAAACTGGCGTTCTCGACCGGATCCCAGAACCACCAGCCGCCCCAGCCCAGTTCCGCGTACGCCCACCAACTGCCCAGCGCGATGCCGAGGGTCAGGAACGCCCACGCCACGTTGGTCCACGGCCGCGTCCAGCGCAGCCAGCGCGCATCGACTTCGCCATCCAGCAGCGCGGCGATGGCGAATGCGAACGGCACCGCAAAGCCGACGTAGCCGATGTACAGCATCGGCGGGTGGATGATCATGCCCGGATCCTGCAACAGCGGGTTCAGGTCACGGCCTTCGGCAGCGGCCGGCAGCAGGCGCTCGAACGGATTGGAAGTGAAGATCAGGAACGACAGGAAGCCCACCGCGACAACCCCCATCACCCCCAGCACCCGTGCGACCACGCGTTCGGGCAACCCGCGCGAGAACTCCGCCACCGCGGCCGTCCACAACGACAGCACCAGCGCCCACAACAGCAGCGAGCCTTCGTGCGAACCCCACACCGCCGTGTAGCGATACACCAGCGGCAGCAGCGAATTGGAATTCTCGGCGACATAGCGCACCGAGAAATCCTGCCGCACGAAAGCGATGGTCAGGATCACGAACGCCGCCAGCACCGTGCACAACTGTGCATGCGCCGCCGGCCGCGCCGCCGCCATCCACGCCACCTTGCCGCGCTGCGCACCGGCCAGCGGCAACACCGCCTGCAACAGTGCCACCAGCAAGGCAAGGATCAGGGCGATCTGGCCGAGTTCAGGCAGCATGGCCGCTTCCCGCCAACGGGGTTCTCAAGGCGATTTCTCCGCTGCGGCCTGCACGGGCACGTCATGCTTCTTGTGCGCCGCGCCCATTTTGTCCGCGACTTCCTTCGGCATGTAGGTCTCGTCGTGCTTGGCCAGCACGTCGTCGGCGACGAATACCCCGTCGCGCAGGCTGCCGGTGGCGATCACCGCCTGGCCCTCGCGGAACAGGTCCGGCAGGATCTTGTCGTAAGTCACCGCCAATTGCGCATCGCCATCGGTCACGCGGAAGTGCGCCTGCAACGAACCTTCGGCGCGCTGGAACGAACCTTTCTCGACCATTCCGCCCAGGCGGAAGCGCACTTGCGCGCCGCCCGCCTTCATCGGCACGTCGCCGCGCAACACCTCGCTGGGGGTGTACAGATAGGTGATGTTGCGCTGGATCGCCATGCCCACCAGTACCGCGGCCAACGCGGCGGCGACCAGCAGCGCAGCCACCCACAACAGGCGACGGCGGCGGATCGGGTTCATCGTTCCGCCTCCGCTTGCGGCGCAGGCGCGGGGCGTGTGCGCGATGCACGCGTCATGCGGCTGCGCGCTTCACGCAAGGCGCGGCGGCATTGCAGGCGTGGCATCGCGAAATCCCACAGCAACACGATGGCAAAGACCGCGTAGGCGACGATGACGTAGGGCAGGTAACTCATGTCTTGCCGCCTTGCGCCAGTGTTGCCACCCAGTCCTTGCCGACTTCGCGGCGCAGGTTGTCGGCGCGCGCGCGCGCCAGCAGCGAGCCGGCGAACCAGAACTGCACGCCGAAGAACATCAGCCAGAACGGCAACACCATGCTCGGGTCGATCTTCGATTGGCCGAACACGCTGATGGTCTGGCCCTGGTGCAGCGAATTCCACCACACCACCGAATACTTGATCACCGGCAACAGCACCACGCCGACGATGGCCAGCAGGCCGGCCGCGCGCGCGGCGGCGCGGCGGTCGTCGATGGCGCCGTACAGGCCGATCACGCCCAGGTACAGAAACAGCAGGATCAATTCCGTGGTCAGGCGCGGATCCCAGTCCCACCACGTGCCCCACATCGGCTTGCCCCAGATCGAGCCGGTGACCAGGGTGACGAAGGTGAAGGCCGCGCCGACCGGCGCGCAGGCCATCGCCAGGATTTCGCACAGCTTGATTCGCCACACCAGCGCGATCGTTGCGTACAGTGCCATCAGCCCGAACACCGACAGGCTCATGAACGCCGCCGGCACGTGGATGAAGAAGATGCGGAAACTGTCGCCCTGCTGATAGTCGGCGGGCACCACGAACAAACCCTGCCAGATGCCGAACGCGAACAACACGATGGCGACCAGGAAACACCACGGCGACCAGCGCGCCGCGAAGCGGTCGAAATACGGTGGCGAACCGAGTTGGTGGAACCAGCGGACCACCGGTTTCAGATTGGACATTCAACTCGCTCGCTGTGGGGGCGCGGAGCCGTCTCATGGGCGAAACGGCCCGCGTCTGCTGTGGCTACGCCGGCATTTTTCCAGAATGCGCCGGCTGCGCCAAGCTGCGCCGCGCGAACGGCTTATTTCAGCGTCAGCGTGCCCTTCATCAGCGCCGAATGTCCGGGGAAGCTGCAGAAAAAGCCGTAGGGGCCACCGGCCAGCCTGGCGACCGGGATCTTGACCGAGGTGGTTTCGCCGCCGCCGATCAGCTTGCTGTGCGCGACCACGCGGGCGTCGCCGGCCTTGACGTAATCGGCGGCAATCCCGGCTTTCAGGCCGTCCGATGCGACCGCGGGGATGTCGGCGGTCCTGGCGATCACCACGTTGTGGCCCATCGCGGCCTTCGGCAGCTTGCCGACGTGCTTGAGGTTGAGGGTGAACTCGGTGCAACTCTTGGGCACGTCGATGTTGGTCAGGTCGAACTTCATCGCATCGTTGCCTTCCAGGTTCACCGAGCAGGTGGCAGCCGAGGCCAGCGGCGCAGCGGCGCAGAGGATGGCGACGAGGGTCAATTTGCGGATCATGGGGTACTCTCCTCAGGCTTGGGTTTGTTGTTCGCGGAAGCGGCCGCGTTCCGGTTCGAAGGGCATGCCCGCCAGACTGCGCCATGCCAGGAGACTGCGCCTTGATCCTGATCAAGCACGGCGGTATCGGGACAACGCCGGAACAGGTTTGCCCAGTTGGCGTGCATCGTCATCGGTGGACCGATCCACATGCCGCGCTCGCGCTCCTGTCGGTCAAATATCCGGTGTGGCATCGTCCTGAACAGACTCAGGGGCGCGTGGCCGGCAGCACGCCGCGCAGGAAGATTGCAAGCGCCTCGCGGGTTTCGGCACGTAGCTGCTTGCGGTCGTACTGGGCGATGTAGCCACTGGCGCTGTGGATGATCAAGGAGCCGAACACCATGATGAAGAAGTGCTTGGCCGCCAGTTCCGGCGAGGTCACCACCAGGCGGCCGGCGACGGTTTCCCGCGCGAAATACCGGGCCAGCGAGCGTTCCGCAGTCTGCACGCCGTGGGTCATGAACCAGTCGCGCAACTCGGGGAATTCCGCGCCTTCGGCCACCACGATGTGGTGGGTGACGATGTGGCCTGGCGTCAGCATTTCCTCCAGCATCAGGTCGGTGGCGATGGCCAGCGCTTCTTCGGGCGGCAGGGTGGTTTCCTGCAGCGAGGCAAGGCCCTGGCCGAAGGCATGGATGCTGTCCTTCATGATCGCGTGGGCCAGCCCCTGCTTGTCGCCGAAGGCGCGGTACAGCGTGGACAGGGAGCCGCCGGCCAGGGAGATGATGTCCGACAGGTGGGCCTTGCGGTAACCGTTTTCCAGGAACACCTCGGTGGCGGCGGCCAGGATGCGTTCCACCCGCACTTCGCCGCGCCGGCACAGTTCCACGTCCGGCCGGGGCCTGATCGGCGGCAAACGGGCGGGCGGTGCGGATGTCGGAGCGGCGCGCTGGGGCTTCATCGGGCGGGCGGGGGGTGACCGATTCCAAGATTACGGCGATCAGGAGCGCAAGAGGTGAACGGGGACATGCCTATCTTCAGCCGGTGGCCGGTGCAATCCGTACCCGGATTTCCTCTTCGGCCGGTGGCGGCTGCGGTTGCGGCGGCGGCGCGGGGCGTCGATGCAGCCAGACGAACACCGCCGCAACGGCGATCAGTGCCAGCAGCACGATGCGGATGCGCCAGGCCCAGGGGCGGCGCGGCGGCGCGTCCTCGTTGCGTTCGGCGAACAGGTAGTTGCGCTGGTCGGGGCGGGTGCTGTCCAGCAGGCCGGCGTTGCGCAGGATTTCGCGCGCGCGCGGCTGGTCGTCGGCATGCCGCACCCACAGCGACGGTTGCAGCTTGGCCGGCAGCGGCGTGGTGTAGCTGAATTGCCCGCCGCGCTTGCTCTGGTAGGTGCGGCCGTTGCGGATCGCGGTCGGGATGCCGGCGGCGTTGAGGACTTGCGCCACGCCTTCGACGGTTTCGATGCGCTGGCTGGTGAAGACCTGGCGCATCAGTCCTGCACCGGATTCACGCGGATCAGGCCTTCCTGGGCGGTACTGGCGACCAATCGGCCGTGGCGATCGAAGATCTGCCCGCGCGCCAGCCCGCGCGCGTTTTGCGCGCTGGGACTGTCGATCGAATACAGCAGCCAGTCGTCGGCGCGGAACGGGCGGTGGAACCACAACGCGTGGTCCAGCGAGGCCATCTGCACGCCGGGCTGGTAGTAGCTGAGCGCATGCGGGAACGTCGCCGTGCCCAGCAGATGGAAATCCGAGGCGTAGGCGAGCAGGGCGCGATGCAGTTCCGGCGCGTCGCCGACCGGTTCGCCGAAGCGAAACCAGACCTGCTGGAACGGCGGCTGTTTTTCCGGATGCAGTTCGTTGCGCGGGTGCACGCGCCGGAATTCGAACGGGCCGCCGCGCGCCAGCCAGCGCTGGATCTTCGGCGGCAACTTGGCCAGTTGTTCGGCCGGCATCGGCGCGCTGGGCGGCACGTCTTCCGGCAGCGGGGCCGGTGGCATCGGCATTTGGTGCTCCGCGCCCGGTTCCTCGGCCTGGAACGAGGCGGCGCAGAAGAAGATCACCTTGCCGTGCTGGATGGCGGTGACCCGCCGCACCGAAAAACTGCCGCCGTCGCGGGTGCGGTCAACGTCGAACACGATCGGCGCTTCGATGTCGCCGGCGCGCAGGAAATAGGCATGCAGCGAATGCGCCAGCCGGCCGCTGCCGGCTTCGACCGTGGCCTGCGCGGCTGCCAGCGCCTGCCCCAGCACCTGGCCGCCGAACACGTACTTGGTGCCGATGTCGCGGCTCTGGCCGCGGAACAGGTTTTCCTCCAGCCGTTCCAGCGACAGCAGCTCGATCAGTTCGGAGACGACGGGGTCGGGGGACAAGACGGGGGTTCCGGCGTGGGGAATGTGGATTATACCGGCGCGCCCGGTGCGGCCAGCCGTTCCAGCGCCACTTCGCGCAGCACGTGCTGCCACGGGAACAGCGGGCCCGGGTCGAGCTTGCGCCGCACCTTCAGCGTCGGGTCATCGCTGGCGGGCACTTCGTCACGGTCCAGGTCTTCGTGGCCGGCGATGAAGCGCAACGTCGGGATGCGCGATTGCAGCCCGTGCAGCAGCGCAACCAGCGCGGTGATTTGTGCATCGGGATAGGCGTCGTCCATGCGTTGGTGATCGGACGCCAGCCAATGCGGGAAGCGCCCGGTGTTGACCAGTTCGATGCCGATGGCGCGTTCGTTGAAGCCGCGCACGTGGTGGGCGATGCAGGTCGGTTCCACCCAGCGGTGCACGCTGCCGTCGCGGTCGATGTAGTAGTGGCCGCTGTTGCCGGTGCCGGAGTCGTAGAGGCGGCGTTCGCCGTATTCGCGCGCGGTGGCCAGATCCGGCAGTTCGGTGCAGTGGATCACCACCAGATCGATCCGTTGCAGCGGCCGGGTTTGCAGTTGGCGTTCGTAGGGCAGCGGTTCGACGAGCATGGCGGAAGTCGGTGGAAATCCTTGCGGATGCTAGCATTTGCGCTTTATTCCGGTTCTTCGTCCCTTGCCGGAATGGCGGGTTTCCAACCGTGACACGCCGTGAACCCATCCGTGGGGGCTCGGTCGCCGCATCCATGCGGCTCACGGTCCCGGTTGGAAACCCGCCATTCCGGCAAGGGACGAAGAACCTTTTCCTTCCGCGAATTCAAGGGTTGCCCGCATGCTCCGAGGCCATTGCATCCTTTCCCACGGCTTCGAGAGCGGCCCGGACGCCACCAAGGTCACCGCGCTGGCCGAAGTGGCCGAGCGTTTGGGCTGGACCCACGAACGCCCCGACTACACCGACCTGGACGCCAGACGCGAGGCCGGCGAGCTGGGCGACGTGCCGGCCCGTCTCGCGCGCCTGCTGCAACTGGCGCAGGTCGCCGCCGCGCGCGGGCACGGGAATGGGAATGTCGTGCTGGCCGGTTCCAGCCTGGGCGCGTGGATTTCCGCGCAGGTATCGTTGCAGGTGCCGTCGAAAGGTTTGTTCCTGATGGCCCCGCCGATCTGGCCGGCTACGGAACGCGCGATGCAAGCCGCCGAGGTGCCGGTTTCGATCATCCACGGCTGGGACGATGAACTGATTCCCGCCGATCAGGTCGTGCAATGGGCGCAAGCGCGACGCGCGAAGCTGTTGCTGGTCAACGATGGCCACCGGTTGAGCGACCACGTCGCCGCGTCGGCACAAGCGTTCGCCGCCTTGCTGGAAAGCCTGTGAAATTCTTCGTCTCTTGCGCCAAAGGCCTGGAATACCTGCTCGCCGACGAGTTGCTGGCGCTGGGCGCGGCCAAGGCCAGCGCCACCGTCGCCGGCGTCAATGTCGAAGGTGAGGCGATCGACGCTCAGTGCGCCGTGCTGTGGTCGCGGCTGGCCTCGCGCGTGCTGTGGCCGGTGACTGACTTCGATTGCCCCGACGAACACGCGCTGTACGACGGCGCGCTGGCGGTGAACTGGCAAAAGCACCTGTCGCCGCAGATGAGCCTGGCGATCGATGCGCACGTCTCCGGCGATGCGATCACCCATTCGCGCTTCGCCGCGCAGCGGATCAAGGACGCCATCGTTGACCAGTTTCGCGATTCCGCTTTGCCGCGCCCTTCCGTCGATGTGGAAAACCCCGACGTTCGCATCAACCTGTCGCTCCGCAAGGGCAGGGCGACGCTGTCGATCGACCTGTCCGGTGGGCCGATGCATCGGCGCGGCTGGCGGCGCGAGCAGAACGAAGCGCCGCTGAAGGAAAACCTCGCCGCCGCGGTGTTGATGCGCGGCGGCTGGCCGCAGCTTTACCGCGACGGTGGCGCATTGCTCGACCCGATGTGCGGCAGCGGCACCTTGCTGATCGAAGGCGCATTGATGGCGGCCGATGTCGCGCCCGGTTTGCAACGTCACGGCAATGTGCTTCCAACCCGCTGGCTGGGTTTCGATGCGCCAAGCTGGCGCGCCTTGTTCGCAGACGCGACGGCGCGCGAACAGGCCGGCCGTACGACCTTGAAGCCGGTGTTCTTCGGCAGCGACCTCGACCCGCGTGCGATTCGCGGCGCGAAGGAAAACGCGGTGCTGGCCGGGCTTGCCGGACAACTGCAATTCGATACCTGTGACGTGGCCAAGCTGGAGCCGTTGCCCATCGAACGCGGCCTGGCGGTCTGCAACCCGCCCTACGACGAGCGCCTGGCAGCGGACGCGGCCCTGTACCGTCTGCTGGGCGATGCGCTCAAACGCACCGTGCCGAACTGGCGCGCCAGCCTGTTGTGCGGCAATCCCGAACTGGCCCATGCCACCGGCCTGCGCGCGGCGAAGAAATACCAGTTGTTCAACGGCGCGATCGAATGCGCGTTGATCGTCTGCGATCCGGTCGCCACGCCGGTTCGCGCCGACGCCGCGCCGCGCGAGTTGTCCGAAGGCGCGCAGATGGTCGCCAACCGCCTGCGCAAGAACCTGAAGAAACTCAAGGCCTGGCGCGAACGCGAAGGCGTGACCTGCTTCCGCGCCTACGACGCCGACCTGCCCGAATACGCCGCTGCCCTCGACGTTTACGCCGAAGCCGGCGGCGAGGCGCGCACCTTCCTGCACGTGCAGGAATACGCTCCGCCCGCATCCATCCCAGAAACCGACGTGCGCCGCCGTTTCGGCGAATTGCTGGCCGCCGCGCGCGAAGTCTTCGCCGTGCCGAAGGCGCAAGTGGCGATCAAGTCGCGCTCGCGCGGCAAGGGCGGCAGCAAGTACGGGCGTTTCGAGCAGCGCGATGAATTCATCATCGTGGTCGAGCAGGGTGCGAAATTGCGCGTCAACCTGTTCGACTACCTCGACACCGGCCTGTTCCTCGACCATCGCCCGCTGCGCGCGCGCATGGCGAAAGAGGCGCGCGGCAAGCGCTTCCTCAACCTGTTCTGCTACACCGGCGTGGCCAGCGTGCAGGCGGCGGTGGCCGGCGCGGCGCGCACCACCAGCGTCGATCTGTCGGCCACCTACCTGCAATGGTGTGCGGACAACTTCGCCTTGAACGGCCTGGCCGGCGCGGCGCATCAACTGGTGCAGGCCGACGCGCTGCGCTGGCTGGAAGCCGAGCGCGGCGAGTACGATCTCATCTTCTGCGACCCGCCGACCTTCTCCAACTCCAAGCGCGCCGACGACTTCGACGTGCAGGTCGGACACCTGCGCCTGCTGCGCGCGGCGACGGCGCGGCTGGCGCCGGGCGGCGTGCTGTATTTCAGCAACAACTTCCGACGCTTTCGGCTGGATGAAGCCGGCGTGGCCGCGTTTGCGCGGAGTGAGGAAATCACCCCGCAGACGATTGGCCCGGATTTCGAGCGCAACCCGCGCATCCACCGTTGCTGGCGGTTGCGGCGTCCGGAGTGATCCCGGTTTGCACCGGGATGGAAGACAGGAGATCGCGCCTTCGAGGCTGCAAGAAGGGAAGTCGCGCGCCGTTTACGTGCTGTCAGCAGTAGAGCGAAACATTGCCTCCACTGAAGCAGATTGGCCGGCTGCCGGCAGCAGGGCAGGGAATGCAGGATGCACGGGGCTGAAAGACCGTCGGTTTGACGAGAGGGCGTCTTGCCGGACGCCTCCGCGCAATTCGCTGCCCCAACCACGCAGGTTCAAGCCGACTCAGGCCAGCGGCGGTGCATGCCCGTGTTGGTGCCCGGGGTGGGGATCGAACCCACATGGAGTTGCCTCCGAGGGATTTTAAGTCCCTTGCGTTTACCAGTTTCGCCACCCGGGCGAGCGCGGTCATGATACGGCAGCGTGGCGTGTGACTTGCACATTGGCCGGTGCTGGTGTCTATTTGCCGGCACTGGGGTTGAGTGGGGGAACAAGGATGAAGATCCGGGTATTCCTGATTGACGATCATGCGCTGGTGCGCGCCGGCATGAAGATGATCCTGTCCGGCGAGACCGATATCGAGGTGGTCGGCGATGCCGAAAGCGGTGAAATCGGCTTGCCGCTGGTGCGCAAGCTGAAGCCGGACGTGGTGTTGTGCGACCTGCATCTGCCGGGGCTGAGCGGCCTGGAAATCACCGAACGCATCGTGCGCGGCAAGTGGGGCGTCAAGGTGATCGTGGTGTCGGTGCTGGAGGATGGCCCGTTGCCGAAGCGCCTGCTGGAAGCCGGCGCCAGCGGTTATGTCGGCAAGGCCGGCGATGCGACCGAACTGCTGCGCGCGGTTCGCGATGTCGTCAATGGCAAACGCTACCTGGGCAGCAACATCGCGCAGAATCTGGCCTTGGCGAACGTGGGTGGAGGTGTGTCGCCGTTCGATGCGCTGTCGCCGCGCGAACTGGAAGTGGCGATGCTGTTGACCCAGGGCCTGCGCCAGGAAGACATTGCCAAGCGTTTGAGCTTGAGTGCCAAGACCATCAACACGCACAAGAGCCGCTTGTACGAAAAGCTGGGCATACACGACGGTATTGCGTTGGCGCGATTGGCGGCGCAATACGGCGTGCAGGATCCTTCGCGCATGATTTGATGAGCCGGCCGGGTCTGGCCATCTGCACGTCATCCCGGCTTTCCCGGGATGACGTGCAAGTTGCTCAAGCATTGCTTGACACTTCTCCCTCCCCCGATCGGAAGAAGGGGAAGGTGGGCTGCATCAAGTCGCGCTGCGGTCGGCATTTTCCTGCGACGCGGTTTCGCGCGTCAGCAGCGTTTCGCCGGATTCGGCTTCCGTTTCCGCGTCGTCGGTTTCCACTGGTGCGTCATGCCGGGGCTCGATGACCAGGTGACGGATCACCGAGGCCGGTGTGTCGGCGTCGGCGGCGAAGAATAACGAGCCGGTGCTGGGCATCGGCTTCTGTGCGACGACCGCAGCGGGCGCGACGGCTTCAACGGGCGCCGGCTCGATGGCGACGGGTTCGGGCGCTGCTTCCGTCTCGGCGATGGCCGGAGCCGTGGCCACGGGTACGGCTCCCGCTCCGTCCGCCACCGGCATGCCGGCGATGACAGGCGCGACCTGCGCTTCGACGATTTCCGTTTGCACCGTTTGGGCGAGGGTAATCGGCTCGGCTTCAGTCGCGTGGAGCGGTTCGGGCGTTGCATCGATGACCGGCGCCGGCGTTTCCGCGGCGGTGACCGACGTTGGCGCGACCACGGTTTCGGCCGCTGCGGCTTTCACCGACGCCTCCGCCGGTGCATCCTGCTGCGGTGCGGCTTGTGCCGGCATGTCGTCGAAATCGAATTCCGGCTGCAGGCTCTGGCTGACGACCGGCGCTTCGATGGCGCCTTCTTCGTCGCCGTCGAAACCGTCATCGCCTTGCGCATCCAGCGCGCCGGCAGCTTCACCCGCGCCGTTGCGGCGGCGGCGGCGACCGCCCCGGCGACCGCGGCGGCGGCGGTTGCCTTCGGCGGTCTGCGCGGCATCGCCAGCTTCGGTTTCAGCCACGATCGCGGCGGTTTCGGCCACTGCGGCGGTGTCCACGGGCGCGGGCGTCACGATTGCCGGCGCGGCGGCGGTTTCGCTTGCAGCCACGGCAACGGCGACGAGCGGTGCGGCAGCGACGGCGACTTTCTCGACGGCTTCCACTGGCGCTTCCGGCTTGGCCGGCTTGGGGGCCTGCTCGTTGCCGCGCGGCGGCTTGGGCTGCTGTTGCGGGTTTTGTTGCTGCTTCGGCGGCTTGGGCGCGTTTTGCTGCTGCGGCTTGGCCTGTCTGGGTTGTTGCTGCTCGTTGCGCGGCTGGCTTGCCTTCGGCTGTTGTTGCGCGACCGGGTTCTTGCCTTGGCGCGGCTGGCCGTTGTTGCGGTTCTGGTTCTGCTGGCCGTTGCGGTTGTCGCGGCGCTGCTGCTGCGATTGCGGCGCGCGCGCGCGGTGCTGCTGCTGGGTCTGCTGGGCCAGGGTCGGTTCTTCGCCACCGCCAAGCAGTCGCTTGAAGAAGCCAATCACGCCGCCGCTGGCCTTCGGTGCAGCCACCGCCACCGGCGCGGCGGCGGCAATCGGGGCAGGGGCTTCGCGTTCCTCGCGTACCGGCGCGGGCGAGGCGTGCTTGACCGAAGTCACCGCCGGGGCCGGCGGGATGTTGAGTTGCGCCTTGGTCAGCGCATGCACCGGCAACTTGCGCGGGGTGCCGCGCTGGTAGCTGGGCCGGGAAGTCTCTTCGCCCAGTTCGTTCTCGCGGATGCGGGTGACTTCGTAATGCGGCGTGTGCAGTTGCTCGTCGGCGACGATGACGATCGGCGCGTCGTGGCGCTGTTCGATCTCGCGCAATGCGCTGCGCTTTTCGTTGAGCAGGTAGTTGGCGATCTCCACCGGCGCCTGCACCAGCACCTGCCCGGTGTTTTCCTTCATCGCGTGTTCTTCGGCCACGCGGATGATCGACAGGCTCAGCGACTCGACGCTGCGCATGCGGCCGTGGCCTTCGCAGCGCGGGCACACGATCTGGCTGGATTCGCCCAGGCTCGGACGCAGGCGCTGGCGACTCATCTCCAGCAGGCCGAAGCGGCTGATGCGGCCGACCTGCACGCGCGCGCGGTCGTACTTCAGCGCGTTCTGCAGCTTGTTCTCGACTTCGCGCTGGTGCTTGCTGCTTTCCATGTCGATGAAATCGACCACCACCAGGCCGCCGAGGTCGCGCAGGCGCAACTGGCGGGCGACTTCCTCGGCCGCCTCCAGGTTGGTGTTGAACGCGGTTTCCTCGATGTCGCCGCCCTTGGTGGCGCGCGAGGAGTTGACGTCGATCGCGGTCAGCGCCTCGGTCTGGTCGATGACGATGCTGCCGCCGCTGGGCAGGCGCACGTTGCGTTCGTAGGCGGCCTCGATCTGCGATTCGATCTGGAAGCGGTTGAACAGCGGGATGTCGTCCTTGTAGTGCTTGAGCTTGCGCAGGTTGTGCGGCATCACCTGCTGCATGAACTCGTGCGCGGTATCGAACATGTCGTCGGTGTCAACCAGCACTTCGCCCACGTCGGCGCGCATGTAGTCGCGCAGCGCGCGCACGATCAGGCGGCTTTCCTGGTAGATCAGGAACGGGGCCGGCTTGCTGAGCGCGGCTTCGGCGATCGTGCGCCAGACGCTGAGCAGGTAGTCCAGATCCCACTGCAGTTCTTCCGCGTCGCGGCCGACGCCGGCGGTGCGGATGATCACGCCCATGTGGTCGGGGATGTTCAGCGCGTCCATCGCGCGTTTGAGTTCGGCGCGGTCCTCGCCCTCGATGCGGCGGGACACGCCGCCGGCGGTCGGCGAGTTGGGCATCAGCACCATGTAGCGGCCGGCCAGCGAGATGAACGTGGTCAGCGCCGCCCCCTTGTTGCCGCGCTCGTCCTTGTCCACCTGGACGACGACCTCCTGGCCTTCCTTCAGCAGTTCGCGGATGCCGGCCTTGTGGTGGTCAACGCCGGCCTGGAAGTAGTCGCGGGAGATTTCCTTCAGCGGCAGGAAGCCATGACGCTCTGCGCCGTAGTCAACGAAAGCCGCTTCCAGCGACGGTTCGACCCGGGTGATGCGGCCCTTGTAGATGTTGGATTTCTTCTGTTCCTTGGACGGCTGTTCGATGTCGATGTCGTACAGGGATTGGCCGTCCACGATGGCCACGCGCAGTTCTTCCGCCTGCGTGGCATTGATCAGCATTCGCTTCATTGTTGCGTTCCTCGCGCGCTTTGCCGCGCGGAACGCCGTGGCGTTTCGCTTCTGGAACCGCCGCCGCGCGCAGCTCGTGCTGCGTGCGTTGCGGCGTGCCGCCCCTTGCGCATGGGCGCAGCGGGGCAGGTGGGGTTTCCAGCGCTTCTACACCACGGCAGGCCGCGGGAGCGCTTTGTTTTGGTGTGTGTGTTGCAGGCCGCTGGCGCTGGGTGGAACCTTTCGGGTTCGGCCTTCGCGCCGCGCGGGACATGTTCAGCTACCGGCGTCTGACGCACCGGGCGGGAGCGGGGTTTGCCGGTCAGCCGCGCTAACATGCACTGCCCCCAGGGCGGTGGTCAGGCGCTGTGCCGGGATTGCGGGAAGCCTGGCTTCTGGCCCACGGCGCGATCCGGTTCAACGGTTGACGCCGTGCAACATCCTGCAAAATCAAACTCTTATCTCGCGGCCCGAGTGTAACAGATAAATGTCTTCACTGCCTTCTTCCCGCCCGGACGCTGCGCCCCGCAGCGCCGCTCGCACCGTCGTGGTGCCTGCCGATCGCGAGGGCCAGCGGCTGGACAACTTCCTGCTGGGACAATTGAAGGGCGCGCCGCGTTCACTCGTTTACAAGTTGGTGCGCAGCGGCCAGGTGCGGGTCAACGGCGGCCGGGCCAAGGCTGAGCGCAAGCTGGAATCCGGCGATGAGGTGCGGATCCCGCCGGTCAGTCTCGGTGAAGTCGGAGAAAAGACCCCGCCGCCAGCCGCTTTCCTGAAGCGGATGGAGCAGGCCATCGTGTTCGAGGACGCACGCCTGCTGGCCATCAACAAGCCCACCGGCGTGGCCAGCCACGGCGGCAGCGGCATCAGTCACGGCGCCATCGAGACCATGCGCGCCCTGCGCCCGGGGCAGATGCTGGAACTGGTGCACCGGTTGGATCGGGATACCAGTGGCCTGCTGGTGGTGGCGAAGAAGCGCTCGGCGCTGGCCGAACTGCAGGCGCTGCTGCGCGAAGACCACGGCGCGGGCATCGACAAGCGCTACCTGGCCCTGCTCGTTGGCCGCCTGCCGAACGGCACGATGACGGTCGATGCGCCGCTGCACGTCGGTCTGCGCCAGGGCGGCGAGCGGCACGTGCAGGTCAGCCCCAACGGCAAGGAATCGCTCAGCCACTTCACCGTGCTGGAACGGCGCGGCGGGCATTCGTACTGCGAAGTCCGCATCGAAACCGGCCGCACTCACCAGATCCGCGTGCATGCGAAACACCTGGGCCACCCGGTCGCCGGCGACGGCAAGTACGGCGACGAAGCGGTCAACAAGCGCCTGCGCGAGCAAACCGGGCTGAAGCGCCTGTTCCTGCATGCCGCCTCGCTGACATTCGCGCTGGACGGCGGCAAGACACGCTACGCGCTCAATGCGCCGCTGGCGGAGGATTTGCGCAAGGCGTTGGAGCGGTCGGGACAGAAAGCGGGATGAAGAGTCTGGAAATTCCCGGACTTCCCTATTTCCTCTCGTCGTACTTGAAGCACTCCGCTGGTCGCTCCACCGGTGGTTTGAAGTTCACCGGCACCTGGATGGTCTTCGCCAGCGGCTGGCCGTTGAAGGTGGCCGGTTTGAAATCCCAGTCCTGCACCGCCTTCAAGGCCGAGGCGTCCAGTGCGGATTGGCCGCTGCTGTGGGTCAGGGCGACGTTGCGCGGCTTGCTTTCCGGGCCGATGGTGACGGTCAGGGTGACGGTGCCGCCGATGCCGGCGCAGGCCAGGTCGATCGGGTACTGCGGCGGCGGCGTGCGCACGGCGGCCAGTTCGGTCGGCGGGATCGTCGGCGCGGTGGGTTGCGGGGTTTGCCCGCAGGCGGCGAGGACGGCCAGCGAGGCGGCGATGGCGAAATGGCGGTTCATGGTTTTTCCTCGATCAGTTTGTCGGCCCTGGCCGCGCAGATGAAGTCGTTTTCGCTCAGGCCGCCGACGTCGTGGGTGGAGAAGCGCACCACCGCGCGGTTGTAGTGGACGCCCAGATCGGGATGGTGATCTTCGCGGTGGGCGATGTACGCCAACGCGTTCACGAAGGCCATCGTCTCGTGGTAGTTGGCGAAGGTGTAGGTCTTGAGCAGGGCATGGTTGTTTTCGGCCAGTTCCCAGCCGGGCACTTCCGGCAGCAGTTCGGCGATGCGGGCCGGGGTGAGGCGGTGTTCGTTGCCCTTGCGCGGCAGGCAGTGCGCCTGGGCCAGGGGGATCAGGTCGGGCATGGCGGTGGGTTCCTCGACGGCGTGGCCTGAACGTAGCACCTTGCAGGTGATGGAAGCGGTGGCGCTGCGCAGGTGGGCGGCTAGAATAGCTCCATGATCCAGATTTCCGACACCGCGCAGCAGCATTTCCGCAAGCTGATCGAACGCGAAGCCACGCCCGGCCTGGGTGTGCGCCTGAGCGCGGTCGATCCGGGCACCGCGCGCGCCGATGCGCGGCTGGAGTTTGCCGAAACCGCCGACCTGGCCGGCGACGAATGGGCGGTGGATTGCGAAGGCTTCACCCTGTACGTCGATGCGCACAGCGTGCGCTGGCTGGACGGGGCCGAGATCGACTACGTGCAGCAGGGCGCGAACGCGCAACTGCAGATCCGCGCGCCGAAGATCAAGGGCGAAGCGCCGGCCGAATCGGCCTCGCTGGTGGAGCGCGTGCGCTGGGTGGTCGAAAACGAGATCAACCCGCAACTGGCCGCGCACAAGGGCCGCGTGGCGGTGGAACAGGTCGGCGCCGACGGGGTGGTGTCGCTGCGTTTCGGCGGCGGCTGCAACGGTTGTGGCCTGGTTGACGTGACCTTGAAGCAGGGCATCGAGAAGACCCTGATGGCGCGCGTCCCCGGCGTGACTGAAGTGCGCGACGTCACCGATCATGCGACCGGCGACGCGCCCTACATGCCGCGCAGCGGCACGGCCTGACCGCGGTTGCCGTCGGTGACGCGCGCCGCCGAGCTCATCGCCGCACTGCTGCCGCGCAAGGCGGCGCCTTTGCTGGAAAAAACCACCGGCTTGCCGCATGGCTGGGGCCTGTGGTTGCGTGGGCTGTCGCAGCGACTGGGCATGATGGGTCGCGAAAAGTCCGAGGCGTTGGTGGGCCATTTCGTCGCCCATCCGCCCGGTCCGCAAAGCCATTGGGCGGCGCGCAACCGCTGGCAGGCGCTGCGCGCGCTGTTCTACCAGGGCTGGGGGCCGCCGCCGCGCGAGGAACGCGGGTTGCGCTGGTTTGCAGGCATCGCCAGCGCATTGCTGCATGTGTTGTTCGCGGTGTTCCTGCTGTTGCTGGCCCTGGTGCGCGTACCGCCGCCGCCAGCGCCGGAGCAGGCCGAAACCAGCCGCACCAGGCTTGAATTCATCGGCGAAGGCACGCCGGAGGAAGCCGGCGGCGGTGCGCCGGCCGCTGCGGCTTCGTCGGCCTCTGCCGCATCATCCGCTGCATCCGCTGCATCCGCTGCATCCGCCGCCGCGCCGGCGGCTTCATCGGCACCGGCATCCGCCGCACCTGCGGCCCCGCCGCAACCCGCGCCGCCGCCGGTGGCCCAACAACCGGTGCAGGTCAGCGAACCCACCGACAATCCGGCCCAATCCGTGCTGCCGGAACCGAACGTGCAGATCGTCGAAACGCCGGTCGCCGCACCACGCCCGCCGGAATTGAGCGTGCCCACCCGCGAAGTGACCGTGGTCGAAACCCCCGTCGTGCAGCCGATCCTGCGGCCGCGTCCGATCGACGTGCCCACGCCAGCCGCGCCCACGCCGCAATTGCGCGAACGCGAAATCCCCGCGCCGGCGCAGCTGCCGCAGGTGCGCACGCCGTCAACCGAAATGCGCCCGCTGGCCGAAACCGAATTGCGCCGGCCCGGCACCGAAGTCCGCCAGCGCGAAATCCCCGCGCCGGTGCAGTTGCCGCAGGTGCGCGCCAGCGAAGTGGCGGGCCACCCCGTGCCCGATGCCAGCGTGCATGGCAGTGGCGTGGCGCTGCGCGAGCGCGAGATCCCCACGCCTTCGCCCAGGTCCGGCAACAGCGGTCGATCCACGGCCACGGCCGGCAAGGCATCGACTGGCGCGAGCGCGTCGGGCGCATCGGATTCGGCGCAGAAAGCCGAAGGGCAGGGCAACCAGGCCACCGCCAATACCTCGGGCCCGGCCACCGCCAACCGCTCCGGCGGCCTGCCTTCGCCCAAGCGTGGCGACGACTGGGGTGTTTCCGATCGCGACACGCCGGGGCAGGACGCCAATGCCAATGGCGAAAAGCCGGGCCTGTTCAACGCCGATGGCAGTGCGCGCGTGGGGGACGACCTGATCGGCAAGACCACCACCCAGCCCGGTCCCCCGGGTTCGCGCGCACAGCAGGCCCATGACATCGACCGCGGCAACAAATGGCTGGAACGGGTCGAATACGCCTACGAGCCGAGCATGTTCGACAAGTATTTCGTGCCGCGTGAATCGCTGCTGGCCGAATGGGTGCGCAAGGGCATCAAGTCGGTCGAGGTACCGATCCCCGGCACCGGCAAGAAGATCAATTGCGTGGTGTCGCTGCTGCAACTGGGCGGCGGCTGCTCACTGTCCGACCCCAACCTCAACAACCAGCCGGCCACTGCACGGCCGCCGCCGGAAATCCCGGTCAAGCGCAATCCGGTACCGGAGGGCAGTTAAGTTTGGCGAAGCGGAAGTCCGGGTCGTCTGTGCGTGCAGGCTTCGGACACGAATGCATCGGCTCCGGACACAAGCGCAGCCTCCGGCGGGGATGCTTCTCGGCTCGGGCAGACTCCTGTCTTCACTCGCCGCCGCAGGCCATCCCTGGCCTGCTTTCCGCATCCCCACCGGGGGCTGCGCATCGGCACGTCATTTCCGCCCCCTTCGATGCAGGTCGGGGCTACGCCCCCGACGCCTGCGCCGGCAAGCCAACAGCACGTCGGGGACGTAGCCCCGACCTACCGAAGCAACAAATCCTTCGTTACGGATAGCCGAGCCCTGCCGGCGTGGGCCGCGACAAGCGCA
>JASGDT010000052.1:0-84661 GCA_047607085.1 Pseudoxanthomonas sp.
CTGGCGAAGATCGCCGACCACGATCCGCAGATCATTTTCGTCGACATCATGATGCCGAGGCTCGACGGTTATCAGACCTGCGCGCTGATCAAGAACAACCAGGTGTTCAAGTCAACGCCGGTGATCATGCTGTCGTCCAAGGACGGCCTGTTCGACAAGGCGCGCGGGCGCATCGTCGGCTCGGAGCAGTACCTGACCAAGCCGTTCACGCGCGAGGAACTGCTCGACGCCATCCGCACCCACGTCGGCCACTGAGCGGACAAGGAGACCGTGCGATGAGCCGTTCGCCATTCGACATCCTTGAAGACTTCGAGCGCCGCAGCCTGGCCCATGCGGTGGCGCTGCCGGTACGCGAACAGGCGCGCGAGCAATGGCGCGGGGTCGGTTACCGGATCGGGCGCCGGCGGCTGGTGTCCAGCTTCGCCGAAGTGGTCGAAATCGTGCGCCTGCCGCCGACCACGCCGGTGCCGGGCGCGCAGCCGTGGCTGCTGGGCATCGGCAACCTGCGCGGCAACCTGTTCCCGGTGGTTGACCTGAAGCAGTTCCTCGAAGGCGAGCGCACCGCGCTGCACGAGGGCCAGCGCGTGCTGGTGATGCGCCAGCCCGGCGGGGACGTCGCCCTGACCATCGACGAACTCTACGGCCAGCGCGGCTTCGAGCCGGACCAGGCGATCGAACCGGGCGAACTGGCCGAAGGCCGCTACGCCAACTTCGTGCAGCGCGCGTTCCGTGCCGAAGACCACGACTGGGGCGTGTTCGCGCTGTCCCTGCTGGGGCGCACCCCCGAATTCCGCCAGGCCGCGGCATGACCGCCGGCTTTCCCCGCACCCGTCACAACCCCAAGCTCCAGGAAATCGACCGATGAGCACTGCACCGGACACCGCCAAGGCCAGCACGATCGGTGGTTTTGGCACCAGTTTCTGGCTGGTCCTGCTGGCGATCTCGGTGATCGTGTTCGGCGCGAACACCGCCGCGTCGGCGTGGCTGGGCAGCCGCCTGTCCGGCGCCAGCACCGGCGCATCCGACTTGCGCGTGCTGTCGCAGCAGCTGGCCAACCAGGGCCGCGAGGCGGTCGCCGGCAACGCCGAGGGCTACAAGTCGTTCAAGGCCACCCAGCAGGAAATCGTCGGCACCATACGCCAGATCCAGACCCGCTACGGCAACGAAGGCAGCATCAGCGGGCCGCTGGACAAGCTGCTGGCCACCTGGTCGCCGCTGGGCAAGAGTGCCGAACAGATCGTCGCCGCCGAGCCGGTGGTGCTGGCACTGGCCGGCAATGCCGACCGCTTCACCAGCCAGGTGCCGCAGTTGCAGGCGCAGTTGAACGAAGTGGTGCGCGCGATGTCTTCCAGTGGCGCGCCGGCGTCGCAGACCTACAACGCGCTGCAGCAGGTGGTGCTGGCCGGCACCATGGCCCGCCGCGTCACCGAAATCCGCGCCGGCGGCGCGGCGGCGGCGGCGGCCGGCACCGCGCTGGGCCGCGACGCGGTGCTGTTCGGCCAGGTGCTGCAGGGCTTGCGCGAAGGCAATGCGGAGCTCGGCATCAGCGCCGTGCGCGGCGCGGCGGCCGGCCCGCTGGCGCAGGCGCAGTCGTCGTGGACGGCGATGAAGCGCGACCTCGACGCGATCCTGGGCAACTCGAAGAACCTGTTCGCCGCACAGGGCGCGGCGACCGCGCTGAGCAACGGCGCCGGCGGCATGCTCGAAGACAGCACCCGCCTGTTCCAGGCGTTCTCCTCGTTCGGTTCGGCGCGCGACACGCGCCTGTTCCCCAACTTCTGGTGGTCGGTCATCGGCGGTGCGCTGCTGCTGGTGTCGATCGGCGGCTTCCTGCTGAGCTTCTATCGCAGCCGCCAGCGCGAACAGGAAACCCGCTACCAGGCGCAGGTGGAATTCAACAGCCGCAACCAGCAGGCGATCATGCGGCTGCTGGACGAAATCTCCAGCCTCGGCGAAGGCGACCTGACCGTGAAGGCCTCGGTCACCGAGGACATGACCGGCGCGATCGCCGACGCCATCAACTACGCCGTTGACGAACTGCGCAACCTGGTGACCACGATCAACGACGCCACCGTGCAGGTGGCCGCCTCGACCCAGGAGACCCAGGCCACCGCGCTGCAACTGGCCGAAGCGGCCGGCCACCAGTCCGAGCAGATCAACACCGCTTCGGAGCGCATTACCGAAATCGCCGAATCCATCGGCCAGGTGTCGCAGAATTCCACCACCTCGGCCGACGTGGCCCAGCGTTCGGTGCAGATCGCGACCGAAGGCGCCGGCGTGGTGCGCGAAACCATCCGCGGCATGGACCAGATCCGCGACCAGATCCAGGAAACCTCCAAGCGCATCAAGCGCCTGGGCGAGTCCTCGCAGGAAATCGGCTCGGTGGTGGAACTGATCAACGACATTTCCGAGCAGACCAACATCCTCGCGCTCAACGCGGCGGTGCAGGCGGCGTCGGCCGGCGAGGCCGGTCGCGGTTTCGCGGTCGTGGCCGACGAAGTGCAACGCCTCGCCGAACGCACCTCGAACGCGACCCGCCGCATCGAATCGCTGGTCCAGGCGATTCAGGCCGACACCAACGAGGCGGTCAGCTCGATGGAACAGACGACATCGGAAGTGGTCTCGGGCGCACGCCTGGCCGAGGACGCCGGCACCGCGCTGGGCGAGATCGAGCGCGTGTCCAGCGACCTCAACCAGTTGATCCAGAACATCTCCGGTGCGGCCCAGCAGCAGTCAACGGCGGCCTCGGACATCACCCGCACCATGAGCGTGATCCGCCAGATCACCTCGCAGACCTCGCAGGGCGCCAGCCAGACCGCAGACTCGATCGGCCACCTGGCGCAACTGGCCGCCGACCTGCGTCGTTCGGTCGCCGACTTCAAGCTGCCGGGTTGAGGGCGAACCAGCGAATGAACAGGGGACGCACCGACATGAACCGCCGCACCGCCCGCAACCAGGCTGCGCGTAACCAGGCAACTGCCGGAGGTGTCCGGTGAACGCTGCCCTGCGCGATGCCATGAGCCAGGCGGCACTGGGCTGGGTCAAGCCGGAACTGGACGAAACCCTGCGCCTGGCGCGGGCCGAAGTCGAATACTTCGTCGAAGACCCGACCGACAGCGCGCGCATGCACCTGTGTGCCGACTACCTGCACCAGGTGCAGGGCACGTTGCGGATGGTCGAGCTTTATACCCCGGCGATGGTCGCCGAGGAACTGGAATTGCTGGCGCAGGCCCTGCACGACGATCGGGCCGCCGACCGCGACGAAGCCTGCGTCACGCTGATGCGCGGCATCGTGCTGCTGCCGGACTACCTGGAACGCCTGCAGGGCGGCCACCGCGACATCCCGATCGTGCTGCTGCCGCTGCTCAACGACATCCGCGCGGCGCGCGGCGCGGCCGGCATCAGCGAGAGCATGCTGTTTCCCGATGGCGCGCCGGCCGTCGATGTGCCCAGCGAGGCCGAGATCGAACACGCCCGCAGCAGCATAAGTGGCCGCAACCAGGCTTTGTTCAACACTGTTGGCGGCGCGGTCAAGGAGGAGCTGCTGCGCATCAAGGACGCGCTGGATCTGCATCTGCGCACCGGTGCCGACGTCGCCCTCTTGCAACCGCAGGTCGGCGAACTGGGCAACGTGGCCGACACCCTGGGCATGCTCGGCCTGGGCGAAGCGCGCGGCGTGGTGCTGGAACAGCGCGACACGCTGGCGGCGCTGGTGTCCGGCCAGCGCAACGCCGACGAAGGCGTGCTGCTGGACATCGCCGGCGCGCTGCTCTACGTCGATGCCACCCTCGACACCCAGGTCGCCAGCCTCGGCGCGGCCGGCGTGCAGACCGAAGGCGCGCATGCCGCCGACGCCCGGCACGTCATCGGTGCGCTGGCGCAGGAAGCGATCAACAACTTCGCCACCGCGCGCGAAGGCTTCGTCGCCTTCATCGAAACCAGCTGGAACCACGCTGAACTGGCCGAAGTCCCGCGCCTGCTGTCCGAAGTGGCCGGCGCGCTGCGCATCCTCGACCTGGGCCAGGCGGCAGATTATCTGGAAGGCGTGCGTCGCTATGTCGGCAACGAACTGATCGGCAAGCGCCGCGTGCCCGGCGGCCAGCAGCTCGACACCCTGGCCGACGCGATGGCCAGTCTCGAGTACTACCTGGAAGCCCTGCGCGACGGCCGCCCCAACCAGGCCGAAATCCTCGACATCGCCCGCAGCAGCCTGGAAGCATTGCACTACTGGCCGCTGCCGGAAGAATTGCCGCCGCCCACTCCCGAAGGGGAAGCCGAACCGGCGCCGCTTGCGCCGCCGCAAACCGAACAACCCGAAGCTGTCCCGCCAGCCGCCGCCGAGCCGGAACCGGCCGCGTCGGTCGCCCTCGCGCCCGAACCGGCGCCGGTTCCTGCACCCGTGGCGGAACCGGCCCCGGCCGTGGCGGCCGGCTTGCTCGAACCCGGCACCGCTGCCCTGATCGACGCGCTGGTCGAGCAGCAGGCGGCGCCTGCGGCGGCAAGTGCAGCGGCGATCATGCCGGGTAACGACATCACCCCGGAGCAGGGCGGTTTCGACACCCGGGGCGGCGACATCGACGACGAGATCCGCGAAGTCTTCCTGGAGGAATTCGACGAGGAAATCGCCAACCTCGACCGCCTGTTGCCGGCTTGGCGCGCCAACCCGGAAGACCTGGACAAACTGCGCCCGATCCGCCGCGTGTTCCACACCCTGAA
Organism: Pseudoxanthomonas sp.; assembly: GCA_047607085.1. GTDB lineage: Bacteria > Pseudomonadota > Gammaproteobacteria > Xanthomonadales > Xanthomonadaceae > Pseudoxanthomonas_A. The sequence goes on from JASGDT010000052.1 coordinate 4,717, forward strand.
GGGCAGCGGCCGCCTGGTCGGCGCCGTGCTGCTGGGCGAGTTCAGCTGGAAGATCGAGAACATGCTCAACCGCGTGCTCGATGGCACGCGCCCGCCCAGCGAAGCGGTGGCCGCCCTGTCGGGACAGGCTTGCGACATCCTGCCGCAACTCAACGATGCACTGCACGGGCGCAGGCCGGTGCAGGCCGACCTGGAAGGCATCAAGGCGGTCGCCGACCGCATCGCCGCCGGCGAGGAAGTCTTCCATTCCGCCCCGGCGGAACTGCCCGTCGCCATGCCGCCGGCCGCCGCGGCGACCGAGGTGGCCGACGTCGAAACCGCCGAGCCTGCCGCAATCACCGACGAAGCCGCGTTTGTCGTCGCGCCTGAAATCGCCGGCACGCCGTTCATGCTCGACGGCGTGTTGCGCGAAATCCTGGAAACCGAAATCACCGCGCATCTGCAGACTGTCCGTGCCTGGCTGGCGCAAGTTGCCGCCGTGCCGCAGCCGGCCAGCGAAGCCGTGGTGCGTGCCTTCCATACCATGAACGGCGCGTTCGCGATGGCCGACGTGCCGGAGATCACGGGTGTCACCGCGCCGGCCGAGCAATACCTCAAGCGCCTGCCGCCTGCTGCGCCGGTGCCCCCGGCCGGCGTGACCGCACTGTCCGACAGTGCACGCGCCATCGCCGACACCCTTGCCGGGTTGGGCGCAGCGCGGCCGTACGTGCCGGTCTTCGCGGAACTGTCGTCGCGCCTGACGGCCTTGTGCGACAGCCTGCCGCCGCCGGCTCCCGTGGCCGACCCGTTCGCAACGGTCGCCGCCGCCGACATCCCGTTGCCGCTGTCGCCCGTGTCGGATACGGAAACGATCGATCTGGTTTCCAACGATCTTTCCGCCTATTTCGATGCGCCCGACGGGGATCTCGCCACCGTCGCGCCGGAAGCGTCCGCGCCGCCCGCCGAAACGGCCTTGTCGTTCGAGGACGAAGTGTCCGCAGCGGATGCGCCGGCGCCGCAGGAAGAATCCGGCTGGGCACATGAAGAGGTCGTTCCCGAAGCAGCAATCACCGCCGACACGCAGACCGCGGAAGAGCCGGTTGTCGAGGACCCGGCCGTCGAACCGCTGGCTGCCGAAGAACCGCTGGCTGCCGAAGAACCGCTTGCCGAAGAACCGCTTGCCGAAGAACCGCTTGCAGAAGAACCGGCTGTCGAGGAAGTGATTGCCGAAGGTCTGACTGCCGCAGATCCGACTGCCGAGGAGCCGGCTGTCGAAGAGCCGACTGCCGAGGAGCCGACTGCCGAGGAGCCGACTGCCGAGGAGCCGACTGCCGAGGAACCTGCGCCAGTCGCCGAAGCGGCGACGCTGGCCGTTGCCGCCGCGCCCGTGCTGCTGTGGCTGGAACCGGACGCCGCGCCCACCGCGCAGCCGGAAACGGCCGATGTCGTGCCGGCTGCGCACGACACCACCGCTGCCGAGGATGCCGCCGCAGTGGAGCCGCCCGACACGTCGCAAGCCGCCGCCACGGAAGCCGCAGTCCGGGAAATTGTCGAGACGGAGGCCGAACCGGAGGAAACCGTCGAAGCGGAGGGCGAACCGGAGCAAACCGTCGAAGCGGAAGCCGTGTTTGCCGTGCCGGAAACCACCGAACCCGCATTCGGCGACGTCGCGACCGACGAGGTCGAAGCCGTCGAGTCGATGGCGGAAACCACCGTGGTGGAGACGGTGGAGGCCATCGACGCACGGACGGCGGACGAAGCCGAAGTCCGGGAAACCGAAGCTCAGGAAGCCGAAGCTCAGGAAGCCGAAGTTCAGGAAGCAGAAGTACGGGAAGCCGAGGTTCAAGAAGCCGAGGTTCAAGGCGAAGACGCCAGCGCCGAGGCGCATGTTGCTGCCGAGGAAACGGCATTCCACGACGACGAGGCCGAAGCGGAACCGGAAATCCAGGCGCATGACGAAGCCGCTGCGGAACCCGCCCAGGCCGCGCCGCCGCTCGGAATCGTCGATCTGGGCGCACTGGATGCGGCTGACCTGGACCTGGAACTGGTGGATATCTTCGTCGAGGAAGGCCGCGACCTGCTCGACCACACCGACGACGTGCTGGCCAACCTGCGCACGGCGCCGGCCGAGGAGGCGCATGCCCTGATCGTTGACCTGCAGCGCGACCTGCACACGCTGAAGGGCGGTGCGCGCATGGCCGGCATCAACGCCATCGGAGATCTCGGCCACGCGATCGAATCGTTGCTGGAAGAAGCCGCTGCACAACGCGTCGAACTGGGCATTGACGGCATCCGCGCGTTGGAACGCGGCTTCGATGCGCTGCATGCGCTGCTGGCGAAGACCGGCGACCACCGCGTGGTCGGCATTCCCAAGGAGCTGATCGCCGAATTCAACGCCCGTGCGCTCGGTGCACCGCTGCCGGGCAGCGCGTCGGTACAGGATCCGGCCACGCCGAAGGAACTGGCGCCGTTGTCCGCGCCGCTGGAAATCGAAGAGACCGCGGCCGCATCGGGGACCCTGGCCGCCGACCCGCAACCGGCCACCGCGCTGCCACAGCTTGCGGCGCTGGCCGAACCGGAAGCCTTCATGCCGGCGTCGCAGGAGCAGGTGCGCATCCGCGCCGACCTGCTCGACCGTCTGGTCAACTACGCCGGCGAAGTGGCGATCTACCGTTCGCGCCTGGAACAGCAACTGGGCGCGTTCCGCGGCGCGATGGCCGAACTGGACCGCACCAACACCCGTCTGCACGACCAGTTGCGCCGCCTGGACCTGGAAACCGAAGCGCAGATCGTCGCCCGTTACCAGCGCGAGCACGACGTCGGCGACCCGGCGTTCGATCCGCTGGAACTGGACCGCTTCTCCACCCTGCAACAGCTCAGCCGCGCGCTGGCCGAATCGGCTGCCGACATCAGCGGCCTGCAAGGCACGCTGGATGACCTGTCGCGCCAGCAGGACCTGCTGCTGCAACAACAGTCGCGCGTCAGCGGCGAACTGCAGGACGGACTGATGCGCGCGCGCATGGTGCCGTTCGACGGGCTCGTGCCGCGCCTGCGCCGCGTGCTGCGCCAGGCCGCCGCCGATACCGGCAAGCTGGTCCGGCTGGAGCTGGACGGCGCCCACGGCGAACTGGACCGCAGCGTGCTGGAACGCATGACCGCGCCGCTGGAACACCTGCTGCGCAACGCGGTGGCGCATGGCCTGGAAGCGCCGGAAGCACGCAGCCGCGCCGGCAAGCCGGCCGAAGGCGTGGTGCAGATCCGTCTGCGCCACGAAGGCTCGGAAATGGTCCTGCAGATCGCCGATGACGGTGGCGGCATCGACCACGCCGCGATCCGCCGCCGCGCCATCGAGCGCGGCATGATCGCCGCCGAGGCGCAACTGGCCGATGCCGAGCTGGAACGCTTGATCCTGGAATCCGGCTTCAGCACCGCCGAATCGGTCAGCCAGCTGGCTGGCCGCGGTGTCGGCATGGACGTGGTCCACAACGAAGTGCGCCAGTTGGGCGGCACGCTGGAAATCGCCTCGCATGCAGGCAAGGGCACCACCTTCACCCTGCGCCTGCCGCAGACCCTGGCGGTCACCCAGGCGGTGTTCGTGCAGATCGGCGAAACCCAGTTCGCGGTGCCGGTGGCGGCGGTCAGCGGCATCGGCCGCATCGCCCGTGAGCGCTACGACGCCGGTGGCGGCGTCTATGCCTATGGCGGCGAGGACTACACGCTGTACGACCTCGGCGCGCTGACCGGGCACGCCCCCGCCAAGGCCGAAGGCCAGGCCCAGCTGCCGTTGCTGCTGGTCCGCGCCGGCGACCTGCGCGCGGCGGTCGCCGTTGACCAGGTGCTGGGCAACCGCGAGATCGTGGTCAAGCCGGTCGGCCCGCAGATCGCCTCGGTGCCGGGCATCTACGGCGCCACGGTCACCGGCGACGGCAGCATCGTGGTGATCCTGGACGCCGCGCCTCTGGTGCGCCGCTACGTTTCGCAACCGCAGGCCGTGCAGCACGCCGCCGCGCAATCGCCGGAACAGCGCCACGTGCCGCTGGTGATGGTGGTCGATGACTCGCTGACCATGCGCAAGGTCACCGGCCGCGTGCTGGAGCGCCACAACTTCGAAGTCGCGACCGCCCGCGACGGCGTCGAGGCGCTGGAGAAGCTGGAAGAACGCATCCCCGACCTGATGCTGCTGGACATCGAAATGCCGCGCATGGATGGCTACGAACTGGCCACCGCGATGCGCGCCGATGCGCGCTTCCGCAACGTGCCCATCGTGATGATCACCTCGCGCACCGGCGACAAGCACCGCCAGCGCGCGTTCGAGATCGGCGTGCAGCGCTACCTTGGCAAGCCGTACCAGGAGCTCGACCTGATGCGCAACGTCTATGACCTGCTGGGGATCGCCCGTGCCCGCGACTGAAACCAAGCCGGTGGTCCTGCTGGCGCGCGAAGGCCAGGCGCGCGACAACCTGCGCCTGGCCCTGGCCGAAGCCAATGCCCGCATCGTGCTGGAAGCCGACCCCGCCGCCCTCGAGGTGGCCGCGCTGAAATCGGCGCCGGCCGACACCGTGGTGGTGGCGCTGGACCCGGCCACCGAAGACAGCCTGGATTGCCTGGACCAGGTCCTGCACGACCCGGCCGTCAACGTGATCTACGAAGACGCCGAACTGGCCGCCAACCGCAGCGGCTGGGATGCGCAGCGCTGGGTGCGACACCTGTCGGCCAAGCTGCACGGCCACCGCGACGTCTTGCCGCCCGGCCGCGAGTCCGACCACTTCACCGATCTGCCGCTGCAACCGGGCCGCCCGGTGACGCCGGCACAACTGCATGATGGCCAGCCCATCCAGCCGCATCTGGACGAAGCCCGCGACCTGGCGCATGCCCTGCCGCAAGCCGGCCCCGCGCTGTCGTTGGCGGAAGAAGACAGCGGCCCGACTTTGGCGGAGGAGGACGACGGCATCGCGGTTTCGTTCGTGGACGGCAGCCCGTCGCTGGTCGATGAGGCCCCGGCTGCGGGCGATCCGGCCGCGGACACGGGTTTGTCGCTGGTGCTGGACGAGGAGCCGCTGCCCGCCGCCGACGCGGCCGCGCCACTGTTCCAGCCCGACGAACCCGAAGCCTGGCGTCCGCCGTCGCGCCCGCTGGACGATGCGCTGGTCGAAGGTTTCGGCACGCTGTCCCTTGAGGAAGTCGAAGCCGAACCCGCACCGGCTGCCGTCGCAGCCGCCGTCGTGCCGCCACCCCTGCCGGAAGCAGCACCCGCGACTGCGCCGCCGCTCGAAACGCCGGCCGCCGCCAGTGTCTGGACGCTGGAACTGGAACCCCTGAGCGACGCCCCTGCCGGCAGTGCGCTGGCGGCAACGGGTGGAGCTTCCGGCGCCGTCCTGTTGCTGGCCGGTATCGGCGGCCCCGACGCAGTACGCCGCGTGCTGGTTGAGTTGCCGGAGGACTTCCCGCTGCCGCTGCTGCTGCACTTGCCGCTGGATGGTGGCCGCTACGACAACCTGGTCAAGCAGCTTGAGCGCATCTCGCCGATGCCGGTGATGCTGGCCCGCGCCGGTGAAACAGCACATGGCGCGAATGTTTACGTGCTGCCCGGCGACGTGGCCGCCACGGTCGAGAACGACAAGATCCGTTTCGGCGAAGGTGCGACCGACGCTGCCTCCCTGATCGCCGCCCTGCCGTCGCAAAGCGCGGTGCTGCTGCTCAGCGGCAGCGACCCGGCCTGCGTCGATGCCGCCCTGGCGCTGGCCGCGAAGGGTGGCTACGCCGGTGGTCAGTCGCCGAAAGGCTGCTATGACCCGGCCGCCGCCAAAGCCCTGCAAGCACGTGGCGGTGCGGTCGGCGACCCGGCCGCCCTGGCCGCCGCGCTGGTTCAACGCACATAGACCCGGAGTTCCCCGATGGCGCACAACAACGACGAAATCCGCGGCGTCCTGGTGCAGGTGGGCGAAGACCGCGTGCTGCTGCCCAATGCCGCCGTCGGCGAAGTGCTGGCGCGGGTGCCGGTGGAACCCATCGCCGACGTGCCGGCCTGGCTGGTCGGCCGCATCCACTGGCACGGCTGGCAAGTGCCGCTGGTGTCCTTCGCCCGCCTGGCCGGTCTGCGTGACGAAGGCGTGACCGCCACCAGCAAGTTCGTGGTGTTCAAGGCACTGGGCGGCGACGAAACCATGCCCTACCTGGCGCTGCTGACGCCCAGCTTCCCGCGCCTGGTCTCGGTCCCGCGCGACGGCCTGCTGGCCGACGCCAGCGAGGAAATCCTGCCCGAAGGCGTGCTGGTGCGCGTCCTGCTGGGCGAGGAAGTGGCCTTGCTGCCGGATCTGGACAAGGTCGAGGCGATGGTTGGCGAGGCCTTGAAGCAGGCGGCTTGAGGCCGCGAAAGTTCAGCCGGACCACGGCATCCATGCCGCAACCCGCAGCGACGCGCCCGCCAGCGCCAGGCCGATCGCCGTCGCCGCCAGCACGTCGCTGGGGTAATGCAGGCCCAGCACCACGCGCGAGGCGGCCACGCAGGCGGTGAAGGGCACCAGCAGCAGTGCCAGCATCGGGTAGTACGCCAATGCGACGAGCGTGAACGACACCGCGTGCAGCGTATGCCCGGACGGGAAGCTGAACTCGTCCAGCGGCGCCACCCAGGCGCGGATGCGGTCATCGGCGGCGAAGGGACGAGGGCGTCTGGTCCGGCGTTTCAGTGTTTTGTACAGCGCCAGTGCGACCACGCCGGTGGCGGCCATGTGCGCGGAGGCGGCCAGGCCGTCCAGGCCGTCCAGCAGTACCAATGCGCCCATCAGCAGGTACCAGAACACGCCATCGCCCAGCCGGCTGATGATCGCGAAGAAACGGCGCACGCCGGTGCCTTCGCCCCAGCGGTTGGCGCGCAGGCACCAGCCGGTGTCGCGTTCGCGGATGGAAAAACTACGCGACGGCGGCATGTTCATGGGGTCTCCTCGCGTTGGCCAGACCGGCCAGCAAGTGGTCGAAATCGGCGGCAACCTGTTCCTGCCCCAGCGCTTGCACGGCCGCGTGCGCGGCGCGGCCCATTGTCCGGCGCAGGCGGTCCTCGCGTGCCAGGCGCACGGCGGAGGCGATGAATTCCTCGTCATCGGCGACGGCTGCGCCGTGTTCGCCATCGACCAGGTGTTCGCGCGCGGCGCCGTAGTCGAAGGCCACCACCGGCACGCCGCTGGCCATGGATTCCAGGGTCACGTTGCCGAAGGTTTCGCTGCGGCTGGGGAACAGGAACAGGTCGGCGCTGGCGAAGTGCCGCGCCAGTTCTTCGCCATGCTGCACGCCGCAGAAGATGAAGTCGGGGTTCTGCGCGGCCAGTTGCGCGCGCGCCGGGCCGTCGCCGACGAACACGAAGCGCGCACGCGGTCGCACGCGCTGGATTTCACGGTATGCCTTCACCGCCAGTTGCAGGTTCTTTTCCGGCGCGATGCGGCCGACGTGGATGACGGCGAAACCTTCGTTGCCATCGGCGCTTTCGCACAGGCCCCATTGCTCGCGCAGCAGCAGGTCGCGCCGCGCCGGGCCAAAGCAGGCGGCATCGACGCCGCGTGCCAGTTGCCGTGCATGGTGGAAGCCGTTGGCTTGCAGCCAGCCGACCAGCTCGCGCGTCGGCGCCAGCGTGGCGTCGCCGCCGTTGTGGAAGCGGCGCATCCAGCGCAGGGCCGTGTCCTGCAGGAAGGGTAGGCCGTATTCGCACATGTACTGGTCGAAACGCGTGTGGAAGCCGGTGGCGACCGGAATGCCCAATCGCCGCGCGGCGCGCATCGCCGACCAGCCCAATGGGCCTTCCGTGGCCACGTAAATCGCATCCGGCGGCGATTGTTGCCATAGCCGCGCCAGCGCGCGCGGCGCGGGCAGGCCGAACTTCAGGCCCGGATAGCGCGGCAGGCCGGCCCCGCGCAGCAGGCGTTCGCCGTCGCGATCCGCTTCGCCCTGCTGGCGCGGGCGCAGCAGCAGCACCTCGTGGCCGCGTGCGCGCAGGCCGCTTTCCAGCCGCTGCACGGTCAGGGCGACGCCGTTGACTTCCGGCGGGTAGGTCTCGGTGACGATGGCATAGCGCATGGGCGGCTCCGCCAGCCGTTGTGGCCGTGGCGCGCATGTTGGCGGTGGCAGATGTCGCGCAGGTTGCAATGCGATTGCGGGGCGGTGACGTGGAGGTGCTTCGCCGATGGCTGGGCATCATGCGGCGCCATCCCGGCGTTGATTCACCCTGTACCGTGCGTCAGCCGTGCGGCCGTTCGAACTGCTTGCGTGCCCGTTCCGCCTTGGCGCGGATCACGCAGTCTTCGGCGTGGTCGTTGACCAGCCCCATCGCCTGCATGAACGCATAGACAGTGGTGGGGCCGACGAACTTCCAGCCGAGTTTCTTCAATGCCTTCGACAGCGCGATGGATTCCGGTGAGGTCGATGCGGTCCGCGGGGCGGCGTGTTTTTCCGGTTCGGGTTCGTGGCGCCAGACGAAGGCGGCCAGCGAGCCGTACCGTTGCACCAGCTCGCGGGCGCGCTGCGCGTTGTTGATGACGGCCTCGATCTTGCCGCGATGGCGAACGATGCCCTTGTCGTCGAGCAGCCGTGCGACGTCGCGCGGGCCGAAACCGGCGATGCTTTCGTAATCGAAGCCGTCGAATGCGATGCGGAAGTTGTCGCGCTTGGCGAGGATGGTGCGCCAGCTCAACCCGGACTGGAAACCTTCCAGGCTCAGCTTTTCGAACAGCCGGCGATCGTCATCGACCGGGAAACCCCATTCGGTATCGTGATAGTGCAGGTATTCGGGCGTCGCCGTACACCAGCGGCAGCGGGGTTTGCCGTCGGGGCCGGACAGGGTGGCGCTCATGCGATCGTGATGCCGCGCTGCGGCTCCATTGGAATGAGGGGCGAGGACATGGCCATCGGTGTCGAATCGTCAATCCACGAACGCGCGGAACGCGATGCCCAGGCCGGCCATGTCCTGCGGTTCGCCGACCAGATCGGCGCGCAGCAGCGGGCGCGAGTCGATCCATTTTTGCGAAACGACAAGCCGCAGCGAATCGCCTTGCGCAGACAGTTCCAGCTTGGGAATCGGGTCGGCGTCGTGCGAGCGATGCAGCAGCACCGCCAGCCGCAGCAGCGCGGCGGTGCGCTTGGTGCGCAGCAGCAGGCGGTCGGGCAGGGCGTCGAAGGCGTTCTTCGGCACGCTGCGGCGGTGGGTGCGCACCAGCGCGGCCAGCACTTGCTGTTCCTGCCGCGAGAAGCCGGCGATGTCGGAGTTTTCCAGCAGGTAGGCGCCGTGCACGTGGTACTGGCTGTGGGCGATGGCCAGGCCGGTTTCGTGCAGGCGCGCGGCCCAGCCGAGCATGTGCGCCACGTCGTCGTCCAGCGCCCATGCGTCGGCGACCTGTCCGAACAGGCGCATCGCGGTGGCTTCGACCCGCGCGGCCTGGGTCTCGTCGATGTCGTAGCGGTGGGTCAGCGCGGCCACCGACAGGTCGCGCGGGTCCCTGTCGCTGACGCGGCCCAGCAGGTCGTAGAGGATGCCTTCGCGCATCGCCGCCTTGCTGACCATCAACCGTTGCAGGCCCAGCGCGTTGAACGCGGCCTCCAGCACCAGCACGCCGCCGGCGATGATCGGGCGGCGGTCCTTGTCCAGACCGGGCAGTTCGATGTCCTCGATGCGCTCGGCCAGCAGCAGGCGGTCGCGCAGTTGCGGCAGCGCTTCGGCGGTGATCGCGCCCTTGGTGAGCTTCATCGCCGCGCAGATGTCGCCGATGGCCTTGTGCGTGCCGGACGAGCCCAGCGCTTCCTGCCAGCCCAGCCGGCGATAACGCGGCGCGAACTGCTGGAATTCCGCGCCGATTTCGGTCAGTGCTTCCTTCCAGCGTTTCTTCGACAGCTTGCCGCCGGGGAAGAAGCGGCGCGTGCTGGCGATGCAGCCGGCCTGCAGGCTTTCGCGTTCGATCGGCTCGAAGCCGCGGCCGATGATGAATTCGGTGGAGCCGCCGCCGATGTCGATGACCAGGCGCAACTGGTCGGGCTTGGGTGGTTGCGCGTGGGCCACGCCCAGGTAGATCAGGCGCGCCTCCTCGCGGCCGGACACGACTTCGATCGGCTTGCCCAGCGCCGCTTCGGCCGGGACCAGGAAGTCCTTCGGCGCGGACAGCTGGCGCACGGTATTGGTGGCCAGCGCACGCACCCGCGCCGGCGGAATGTCGCGGATGCGCTGGCCGAAGCGGGCCAGGCATTCCAGCGCACGCTTGCGCGCCTTCGACGACAGGCCGCCCTTGCCGTCCAGTCCGTCGGCCATGCGCACGGTTTCGCGCAGGCGATCGATCACGCGCAACTGGCCCAGCGAATAGCGGGCGACGACCATGTGGAAACTGTTGGAGCCCAGATCGATGGCGGCGAACTGTTCGCCATCCTGGAGTGCGGGTGCGAGGTTGGGGGGCACGGGCATGGGCGGATATTAACCTAAGGGGAGGCCCGCACCCGGCAAGCCGCGCCTGCGGGGTGCTGTCGGCAAATGCGGGCTGCTGCTTTCACCGACTCTTTGCAGGCGGCACGGCCGCCGACCTGCAGCCCGTGCAGCGGGCCTTTCTGTCCCTCACACCTTCGCCAGCAACGTCATCTGCGCCGAATGCGGCGCTTCGCCGTCACCGGGCGACAGCTTGTGATACGCGCCATCGGCATCCAGTGTCCAGGCATTGCTGTTGTCATCCAGATAGTTCTGCAAGGCTTCGTCGAACACGCGCTTGGCCAGCGCCTCGTCCAGCAGCGGGAAGCACACTTCCACGCGGTGCAGCAGGTTGCGTTCCAGCCAGTCGGCGCTGGCGCAATAGATTTCCGCATCGCCGTCGTTGCCAAACCAATACACGCGGCTGTGTTCCAGGAAGCGGCCGACGATGCTGCGCACGCGGATGTTGTCGCTGACGCCGGGCACGCCGGGGCGCAGCGTGCACGCACCGCGCACGATCAGGTCGATCTGCACGCCGGCTTGCGAGGCGGCGTACAGCGCGCGGATCACCCGCGCTTCGTTCAGCGCGTTGATCTTGGCGATGATGCGCGCAGGCTTGCCGGCCCTGGCCAGTCTGGTTTCGCGTTCGATCTTCTTCAGCAGGCCCGCGTGCAGGGTGAACGGCGATTGCAGCAGGCACTTGAGCCGTGTCGAAGAGGTCATGCCGGACAGTTGCTGGAACAGCAGATGCACGTCGTTGCCGATGTCGGCATCGGCGGTGATCAGGCCGAAGTCGGTATAGGCGCGCGCGGTGCCGCTGTGATAGTTGCCGGTGCCCAAATGCACGTAGCGGCGCAGCTTGCGGCCTTCGCGGCGCACGATCAGCAGCATCTTGCCGTGGGTCTTGTAGCCGGCCACGCCATAGACGACCTGCGCGCCGGCTTCCTGCAGGCGATCGGCCACGCCGAGGTTGGCGTCCTCGTCGAAGCGCGCCATCAGTTCGACCACCACGGTCACGTCCTTGCCGTTGCGTGCGGCCTGCACCAGCGCATCGACCAGTGGCGAATTGCTGCCGGTTCGGTACAGGGTTTGCTTGATCGCCAGCACGTCAGGATCGGTCGCGGCCTGGCGCAGTAGCTCCAGCACCGGCGCGAACGCATCGAAGGGATGGTGCAGCAGCACGTCGCCGTCATCGACGCGGTCGAACAGGGTGTCGATGCCGCGCAGCGTGCGTGGGGTGAACACCGGATATTTCAGGTCCGGGCGCGGCACCAGGTCATAGACCTGGATCACGCGGTTCAAGTTGACCGGGCCGTCGATCGGATAGACGGCGTTTTCGCTCAGCTGGAAATTCTGCAACAGCGTGCGCACGATCGGCTTGGGGCATTCGCGCGCGATTTCCAGCCGCACGGCGGGACGGTAGCCGCGATCGCTGAGTTCGTCGCGCAGGGCGATGGCCAGGTTTTCGACTTCTTCCTCATCGACCACCAGTTCCGAATCGCGGGTCACGCGGAACTGGTATGCGCCCTTGACCTCCATGCCGGGGAACAATTCCGCGACGAAGGCCGACAGCACCGACGACAGCAGCACGAAATCATGCTCGCCGCCGGAGACTTTCTGCGGCAGGTGGATGATGCGCGACAGCGAACGCGGCGCACGCACGATGGCCAGATGGCCGCTGCGGCCGAAGGCATCCTTGCCCTTCAACACCACCACGATGTTCAGCGACTTGTTGAGGATCTTGGGGAACGGGTGCGACGGATCCAGCCCCAGCGGCGACAGCACCGGCATGATCTCGTTGCGGAAATACGCGCGCAGCCAGCGCGTTTGCCGCGCGTTCCACTGGTCGCGGTCCAGCACGCGCACGCCGGCCTCGCCCAGGGCCGGGCGCAGGGTGTCGTTCCAGCATCGGTATTGCGCTTCGACCAGTTGCGCGGCGCGCTCGTGGATGCGCGCCAGGATCGCCGCCGGGGTCAGCCCGTCGGGGCCGGGCGGCAAGCCGAAATCCTGCGCGTGGCGCACGGTGGCGGCGCGGATCTCGAAGAACTCGTCGAGATTGGTGCAGCTGATGCACAGGAAGCGCAGCCGTTCCAGCAGCGGCACTTGCGGATCCATGGCCTGCGCCAGCACGCGGAAATTGAAATCCAGTTGCGACAGTTCGCGATTGAGGTACAGCGCCGGGTCGCGCAGTGGATCGCTTTCGTCCGGAGAGTCGAGGGTGGGCGGGGCGGGGCGGGGCGTGCTCATGCGGTCTGGCTTTGCGCCGGTGGCGCGACGGATATGGCGGATTCGCGCGGGTGCACGCGGTCGGGATTGAAGTGGATCGAGAAGGTGCTGCCCTGGCCGACTTCGCTTTCGATTTGCAGCCGCGCCTGGTGCAGGTTCAACACGTGCTTGACGATCGACAGGCCCAGGCCGGTGCCGCCGCTTTCGCGCGAACGGCTGGTGGAAACGCGGTAGAAGCGTTCGGTGATGCGCGGCAGATGTTGCGTCGGGATGCCGTAGCCGGTATCGCGCACCGCCAGCACCGCGCCATCGCCTTCGCGGGCGAGGCGTACCGTGATGCTGCCGCCGGCCGGCGTGTAGCGCACGGCGTTGCCGACCAGGTTGGAAAAGGCGCTGTGCAGTTCCTTGTTGCTGCCCCACAGGTCAACGCTCGCGTCATCGAATACCTCGATGTGGTGGCGGCCCTGGCTGAGCGCTTCGGCTTCGCGCTTCAGGGTGGCCAGCATCGGCGTCATCGCCACGCTCTCGTCGGCCACGCTGTCCTGCGCTTCCAATCGCGACAAGGTCAGCAGGTCTTCGACCAGTTGGGTCATGCGCTGCGATTGCTTCTGCATTTCGGTCAGCATCGGCGACCACTCGGGGAAATCTTCCGGGTCGATCATGTCCAGGTAGCCGTGGACCACGGTCAACGGCGTGCGCAATTCGTGCGAGACGTTGGCGACGAAATCGCGGCGCACCTGCTCCAGCCGCAGCAGCTTGCTGACGTCGCGCGCGACCAGCAGCCAGTAGTCGTCCGAATACGGGATCAGGCGCAGGTTCAGGCGCAGGGTGGGGTCAGCCGGCGAAGGCGCATCGAGCAACGGTTCGGCATTGCGGCCGGCGGCAAGCCAGTGCGACAGCGACAGCGGTTGCAGGCGTTGGCCCAGCGATTGTTCGATGTCGTCCGGGTACTTGAGGCCGAGCAGGCTGGTGGCGGCCTTGTTGAACCACAGCACGCGCTGGGTATTGCGTTCGACCACCACCACCGCGTCGGGCAGGGCGGCGGCGGCGGCGCGGTAGGCGCGCAGGATTTCCAGCAGGCGGCGCTTGCGTGCGCGCATTTCGCCCTGGCTGCGATGCAGCAGCCGGTCCAGCTCGTTCCACACGCCAAGGCCCTGCGCTGGCGGCAGTTGCTGGCGTGCGGTCAGCCGCAGCAGCACCTTGCGCAAGCGCCAGTAATGCCACGCCACCACGCCCAGGGCGGCGACGGCGAGTACCGGCCACGGTTGGCCGAGCAGCCAGCCGACCAGCGCGGCCACGGCCAGCACCGTGACCAGGTGGCCGAGGGTCCTGAACCAGGCGGAGCGGATGTGGGTGGGCATGGCGTGGTGAAGGTTACACCGCCGCCGAGAACCGATACCCCGCGCCGCGCACGGTCTGCACCATGTTCTCCACGCCAAACGGCTCCAGGGTCTTGCGCAGGCGGCGGATGTGGACATCGACGGTGCGCTCCTCGACATACACGCTGCCGCCCCAGACGTGGTCCAGCAGTTGCGTGCGCGAATAGACGCGCTCGGTGTGGGTCATGAAGAAGTGCAGCAGGCGGTATTCGGTGGGGCCGATCGGCACTGGCGCGTCGCCCGCGAACACGCGATGCGCGGCGCCGTCGATGCGCAGCGGGCCGACGCCGACGCTGCCGTCGGCGTCGTCGTCGCGGCTGCGGCGCATCACTGCGCGGATGCGGGCCAGCAGTTCGCGGGCGGAGAAGGGTTTGACCACGTAGTCATCGACGCCGGCTTCCAGCCCGCCGACGCGGTCGTTCTCCTCGCCGCGCGCGGTCAGCATGATGATCGGCACCTCGCGGGTCAGGGCGTCCTTGCGCCAGCGCCGCGCCAGTTCCAGGCCGCTGGTGCCGGGCAGCATCCAGTCCAGCAGGATCAGGTCGGGCACGCGGTCGGCGATGGCGCTCTGCGCCTCGCGCGCGTCGCCGGCGTGGATGGGCTCGAATTCTCCCTTGCGCAGGGCGAAGGCGACCATGTCGCGGATGGCCGGCTCGTCATCGACGATCAGGATGTGTTTTTGCACCGCTAGCGCCGTGGTTCATTGGGACATGCCCAGTAAACGACATTTTTGTGACGAAAGGATGACTGGCGCGGACGCGGGGGCCGAGGGTCGGGGACGTGCGCTTTTGCCCTGTTCCCTGCCTTGCTTTCACTGCTTGTCCAGATCCGGGTCCTTGATCCCCTGCCGGTGCAGTTCCAGCACCTGCGGGGTGATCGCGGCAATGCGGGCGTCGATGCGGGCGCGGGCGTAGTAATCCAGGTCGTCGCGTTTCTTCAGGTTCTGCAATTGCACCAGCGCCTGTTCCAGGCGGCCGTTGAGGTAGGCGGTTTCGGCGTAGGCCTCGCCGGCGCGGATGCTGTCGCCGGCCAGTTCACAGGCGCGGGCGAAGTTCTGCTGGAAGATCGGGTCGTCGCCGGAACGGGCCTGCAAGGGCCGCAGCAGCGCCTGCGCGCGCAGGCCGGCTTCGCGGTCGCCGCGTTCGTTCAAGGCTTGCGCATAGGTCAGGGCGATGGCGCGGTGGTTGGGGTGGCGTTGCAGCAGGGCGGCGAAGCGGCGTTCGGCATCGGCTTGATGGCCGTTGCGCGCTTCGGCCTGGGCCAGGGTCAGTTCCACCCACAGGTTGTCCGGGTCCCGGCGCAGCAGGGCGGCCAGTTCGGTCGCAGCCTGGGCGGGAGCATTGCCTTGCAGGTGGGCCAATGCCAGGCCGTATTGCTGGGCGTCGTTGAGGCCGTCGGGGTTGTTGCCGCGGATGCTTTCGTATTCGCGCACGGCGGCGGCGGGCGTGGTGGCGCTGAGCACGCGCAGGCGTTCTCGCGCCCAGTCGAATTGCCCGGTTTCGCCTTTGCCGGCGGTCGGGTCGGTGGCCAGCCGCAGCGAACCGGGCAGCAGCGGGTTCAGCACCGTCGGCGAGGCGATGTTCGGCGCGGGACTGGCGTAGTCGGGCTGGCGCACGAACGGCTGCACCGACACGCCGCCGGGCGTGGCGGTGGACGAGTTCACCACCATGCCGCCGCGCTTGATCTGTTCGGCGCGGTCGTGCGCTTCGCTGATGCGGGTGGCGGTGACCGGGTGGGTTTGCAGGTAGTCGGGTACCTGGCTGCGTTCGTCGCCTCGGTTGCCGCGCATCGTCCGTTGCAGGCGGTCGAAGAAGCCGGCCATCGCGTCCACGTCGTAGCCGCTGCGCGACAGCGTGCGGATGCCGATGCGATCCGCCTCGGATTCGTTGGAACGGGTGTAGTTGATCTGGCTCTGCTGCATCAGGCCCATGCCGCTGGCCAGCGCCGCCATCGAGGCATCTCCGCTGGAATTGCCGCCGGCCGACTGCGCCAGCGCGATGGCAGCCAGCATGCCCAGCAGGATCGGCAACTGGTCGCGCTGCGCCCGCTCCACCCCGCGCAGCACGTGCTGCTGGGTGACGTGGGCGATCTCGTGCGACAGCACCGCCGCCACTTCGTCCTCGCGCTCGGCGGTCAGCACCAGCCCGGAATTCACCGCCACGTAGCCGCCGAGGGTGGCGAAGGCGTTGATCTGGCGGTCCTTCAGCATGAAGAAGTCGAACGATTGCTTCGCCTCGCCGCTGTTCCCGGCCAGCCGCTGGCCCACCGCGTCCAGCCATTGGTCGATCAGCGGATCGTCCAGCAGGTAGCCGTAGTTGCGCAACTCGCGCTTCATCATGCTGCCGTATTCGGCCTGCTTGGCCGGGGTCAGCAGCTCACCGGCGGAAGAACCGATGTCCGGCAGCCTGGCTTCCTGCGCGGGCGACGACGACGGCAGGCCGGCCGCAACGGCGAGGGCCGAACCGATCAGCAAGGTAGGCAGGCGATGGCGCAAATGAAAACTCCGTGAAGCCCGGGTGGGCAGGATGACGCCACGGCAGCGGCAAGGCGTGAACAGACGGTTAAACATCGCACCGTTCCAATGGCGTGCGGCTTGCCGCGGTCGCGACGTGTCACCATATCGGGCATCGACCTTTTCCCTGCCGGAAATTCCCATGAGCAACGAAACTCCGCGCATCACCATCTATTCCACCGCCGTCTGCCCGTACTGCGTGGCGGCCAAGAACTTCCTCAAGAGCAAGGGCCGGACCTGGCAGGAAGTGCGCATCGACACCGACCCGGCCGAACGCGAAAAGATGGTCGCCCTCACCAAGCGCACCAGCGTGCCGCAGATATTCATCGGCGACGTGCACGTCGGCGGCTACGACGACATGATGGCCCTGCACCGCGAAGGCAGGCTGGAGCCGTTGCTGGCGGGGTGAAGCTGCGTCGGCCTGCATGCCCCATTGTCCGGTCATGGCAAACAAAGGGTAATCTTTCGTGGCCTCCACGACCCCGCAAACAGAACCTGCATGCGCATGACCCTGCCGGGCAAACCTGGATTATCGGCTGCGTTGCTGTTGTTGTCGCTGTGCGGTGTTGCGATGGCTGCCGATCGCAACGCCGTGCCGGCCAAACCACCGGTGCCGCTGCTGTGGAAAGTTTCCGACGCCGACAATTCGATCTACCTGCTCGGCTCCTTCCACCTGCTGCAAACGACCGACTACCCGCTGGCGCAGGAAGTCGATGCCGCCTTCGCCGATGCCGAAACCGTGTTGTTCGAAATATCGCCGGCGGAGCTGCAATCGCCGGAAATGGCCACGAAAATGGCGATGGCCGGCATGCGCACCGATGGCAAGCGCCTGCAGGACGATCTGGATTCGCAAACCTGGGCTGCCTTGCAGGCCTATGCGCGCAACAACGGCCTGCCGCTGCAAAGCCTGTCCGATTTCGAACCGTGGATGGTCGGCCTGACCATCAGCGTGATGGAATTGAGCCGCCAGGGCCTGGACCCGGAACTGGGGCTGGACCTGCACTTTGCGCAAGCCGCTGCCGCTGCAAACAAGCCAGTGTCCGGGCTGGAAACCGGCGACGAACAGATCGCCGCACTCGACGGCATGGATGCCGGGGACCAGAAGCAATTCCTGGCCGAAGCACTGGACGAAGCGGCGAAGGGTTCGCAGGAATCGACCCGACTGCACGCCGCGTGGCGTGCCGGCGATGCCGCGGGGTTGCTCGACGGCATGGCTGCCGAAATGAAGCGCGAGTACCCGCGCCTGTACCAGCGCATCAACGTGCAGCGCAACGACCGCTGGCTGCCGAAGCTGGCGCGGCTGCTGGACGATTCACGCGACGACGATGCCCTGGTGGTGGTTGGCGCACTGCACCTGCTCGGCCCCGACGGCGTGGTCGAGAAGTTGCGTGCCAAGGGTTACAGGGTCGAGCGCGTCTGTTGGGCGTGCAAGGGAGAATGAGCAAGCAGATGGACAACGATCCGGGTGGCATTCGCCAGCACTATGCGCAGGCCGTCGATGCATTGAACCGGCGGCAATGGGCCCGGGCGCGCGCAGTCGCCGAGCCGTTGCTGGCTCGGCATCCGCAGCATGGGGGCATGCATTTCATCGTCGGCGTCGCGGCGCTGGAACTCAAGGACATGAAGGCTGCCTTCCGGCACCTGCTGATGGCAACCCGGCTGAGCCCCGAGCGTGCCGATTACGCGGCGCAATGGGCACGCGTGCTGCTCGAGTGCCACCAGCAGAAGCAGGCGCTGGAACAGGCCGACCGGGCGATGGCCCTGGAAGGCAGGGATCCGGTGACGCTCAACACACTGGCGGTGATATACACCCGCTGCAACGCCCATGCGCGTGCCGCCGATGCGTTCCGGAGGGCTTCGCAGCGCGCGCCGGACCAGCCCGGCCTGTATTTCAACCTGACCACTTCGCTGATGGCGACCGGGGACATCGAAGCTGCGATACGCGAATGCGAGCGCTGCCTGCAGGTCGCACCGGACTTCTGGCCCGCTTATTTGCTGCGCTCGCAATTGGCCCGTCAGACCGGCGACAGCAACCATCTTGTGTCCCTGCACGAATGCTTGGCCGTGGCCGGCGACAGGCCGGAGGCCCTGCTGTACCTGAACCTGGCGCTGGAAAAGGAATACGACGATCTGGGTCAGTACGAACGGGCGTTCGCGCACCTGAAGGCGGGAAAGGACGCCTGGAAGTGCAGGCTTGACCGCTCCGGGCCGGCGGATGAGGAACTGTTCGATCTGCTGATCGAAACCGTTTCCGGACTGGGCAAGGCCGGGTCGGGTCACCGCGATCCGACCCCGATTTTCGTCATCGGCATGCCGCGCAGCGGCACCACGCTGGTCGAGCGGATCGTCTCCTCGCATTCCAGGGTGCATTCGGCCGGCGAATTGCAGAACTTCCCGGTGCAGTTCAAGCGCGCCTCGGGGGTGTATTCCGCGCCGAACCTGGATGCCGAAACGCTGTCCGCGGTCCGGCGCATCGACTGGGAGCGCCTGGGCCGCGAGTACATCGAGAGCACTCGTCCGATGGCCGGCGGCAAGCCCCATTTCATCGACAAACTGCCGCAGAACTTCCTGTACGCGGCGTTCATCGCCAGGGCGCTGCCGGATGCGAGGATCGTCTGCCTGCGTCGCGATCCGATGGATACCTGCATTGCCAATTACCGGCAGTTGTTCAACCTGTCCTCGGCCTATTACAACTATTCCTTCGATCTTGTCGATACCGGACGCTATTACCTCGGCTTCGACCGGTTGATGAAGCTGTATCGCCGGCTAATGCCCGGGCGGATCCTGGAAGTGGGCTACGAGGACATCGTCGGCGACCAGGAGCAGGCGAGCCGCACCCTGATCGCGCATTGCGGCCTGGATTGGGAGGATGCTTGCCTGGACTTCGAGAACAACCAGGCTCCGGTCGCGACCGCAAGTGCCGTGCAGGTGCGTTCGCCCATCTACCGCAGTTCGCTGCAGCGCTGGAAGCGCTACGGGCATCTCGTTGACGACTTGCGCGAGTTGCTGCGGCGTGGCGGTGTGGATGCCGGCATGGGTACCTTGCCGGCAGCACCAGCCGACGGGGAAGCTGGAGGGAGGCGGTGAACGCGGGCCTGGAGGCCGCTGCCATGGAAGCCAGGGCCATGCAGGCGCTCCGGCAGGGGGACTGGGCAGCAGCCGAGCGCCTGGCCGGACAAGGCCTGGCGATGTTTCCCGAACAGGCTGGCCTGCATTTCGCCATGGGCGTCACGGCTGCAGCGCGACGGCGCTGGCAGCAGGCGGTCGGGTACTTCGGAGAAGCCGCCAAGTTGCGGCCGGATCGCGCCGACCATGCCGTGCGGCTGGCCGAGGCGCTGGCGAACGCACATCACCTGCGGGAAGCGTTGGCGGAGGCCGGGCGCGCATTGTCGCTCGGCCCAAAGGACGCCGCATTGCTGCAGACGTTGGGTGTGGTTTTCATCCAGGGCAATGAGCACGCAAGGGCTCACGAACTGTTCCGGAAGGTGGCCTCGCTGAAACCGGAGTGGGCTGGTGCGCATTTCAACCTCGCGTTGACTTCGACTTATGTCGGCGATCTGGATGGCGCCGAGCGCGAATACCAGATCTGCATCGAGCGCGAACCGAAGCTCTGGCCGGCATACCTGGGGCTGTCGGAATTGCGCCGGCAAACGCTCCGGTCCAACCATGTCCAGTTGCTGGAAGATCGCCTGCAGCAGGTGGGGGACGATGCAATGGCCAGGCTCCACCTCGGATTGGCGCTGAGCAAGGAATACGATGACGTGGGCGACCATTCGCGCGCGTTCGAGCATGCAAGGGCCGGCAAGGCGGCTTGGCGCGCCCGCCTGGGTTATACCTTCGAGCGCGACCGGGCGATGTTCGAGGCGGTGTTGCGAAGCTTCCCGGAGCCACTGCAGGGCGCAAGAGGCTCGGACAGCAGCGAACCGATTTTCATAGTCGGCATGCCGCGTACGGGCACTACGTTGGTGGAACGCATCCTGTCCTCGCATCCACAGGTGCATTCGGCAGGTGAACTCGGCCATTTTCCGGTCGCGCTGCACCGGGCTGCGGCGAAACCGGCAGCTTCGCTGGAAGAACTGCTGAGCAACCTGGATCTGTCCGCGCTGGATTGGAAGGCGCTGGGCGACGGTTATGTCGCATCGACCCGCCCGGGTACCGGTCATGTGCCGCGTTTCATAGACAAATTGCCGTTCAACTTCCTGTATCTGGGTTTCATCGCCACGGCGCTGCCGAAAGCAAGGATCATCTGCCTGCGGCGGCATCCACTGGATACCTGTCTCGCGAATTTCGTGCGGATGTTTTCGCTGGCCTCGCCGAACTACGATTATTCGTTCGATCTGCTCGACACCGGCCGATATTACCTGATGTTCGATCGTCTGATGGCGCACTGGAAGCGGATCCTGCCGGGCCGGGTGCTGGAACTGCCCTATGAGCAGCTAGTGACGGAGCAGGAAGCAAGTACGCGCCGACTGCTGGAGTTTTGCGGGCTGCCCTGGGATGAGGCATGCCTGCATTTCGAGCGCAACGCCGCGCCAGTGGCGACTGCCAGCGCCGTGCAGGTGCGGTCGCCCATGTTCCGTTCCTCGCTGCAGCGCCGGGAGCGTTACAAGGCGTGGTTGGAGCCACTCCGGACCTTAATCGACGAGGGCGAAATTGAGGCGCATGCCATACCGCATATCAGCGATGTATAGCGAATGGTGCGCTGACACCTGCGCAGTGCGAGGCAAATCTTGCGGATTGCGTGGCGGATAAATGCACGTAGTTCTTTCGCGTGGTTCTGTAGCCATGCACATGCAGGACGCGGCTATGCCCACCTAGCGTGGATGCATCACGATGCAATCGACCGGGCAGGCCGGCACGCACAGTTCGCAGCCGGTGCACAGCGGTTCGATCACGGTGTGCATCAGCTTGGCGCCGCCGACGATGGCATCGACCGGGCAGGCCTGGATGCACTTGGTGCAGCCGATGCAGTCGGCTTCGACGACGAAGGCGACCTGCGCCGGCTTGCATTCGCCGCGTGCGCGGTCGTAGGGGATGGCCTCGACACCAAGCAGCCGCGCCAATGCCCGCGCGCCGGCGTCGCCGCCGGGCGGGCAATGGTCGATGCCTGCCTTGCCGCGCGCCATCGCTTCGGCGTAAGGCCGGCAGCCGGGATGGCCGCACTGGCCGCATTGGGTCTGCGGCAGGATGCGGTCGAGACGCTCGACGAGGGGCGTCGTACCGTTCATGCGATGCGCTTGCCGGTATTCCAGTGCTTGTGCTCGACGTCGCGGCCGATGGAGGTCAGGCCTGCGGCGCGGGCCGGTCGCCGTGGTCGCCGGGCGGGCGGCCCGGCGGGGAACCGGACGGTGCGGGCCCCGGCGGCGGCCCGCCGCCCGGGCCGTTGCGGTTGCCCTTCGCTTCGCACACCGGCGCGTCTAGCGAACTGCGGATCACCAGGGTCTTCGAGGCCAGCATCACTCCGTCGTCCAGGCGCTGCACGTCGAACAGGTAGCGGCTCTTGTCGGTTTCGCCGCCGATGACGTTGTCGCCGTCCAACAGGGTGTCCGGTTCGCCGTATTCCTTGTACAGCGGATGCGCGCCGAAAATTTCCCGGTTCAGCGCATCGGTGAACATCAACTGCGTGGTCACGCTGGTGGTCGCGCGGTCGTCCGCATCGTAGGCGCCGGTCATGACCCGCAGGTGGATGTGCACGGCGCGGCTCCGGTACCAGCCGGGGTAGCAGGTGTCGAAGGCGACGATGCCGTTTTCGTCGCAGCGCTGGTAGCCGCGGAAGAACTGCTTGTCGAGGTCGTCCTGGTCGTTGTTGCACATGCTGACGATCCGGCCCGAGTAGCCGCCGGTGTGGTTGGTATGCCAGATTTCGACCAGCGCTCCCGGCACCGGCTTGCAGTCGGCATCGACCACGCGCAGCAGCAGGCGCATCGGCAGGCCTTGCCAGCCGTCGCTGATGTCGGAGCGCTCGGGTGAAAGCGTGTGGCAGGGGCCGATCGTGGTCATGCAGGTCAGCATGCAGGCGCCGTCGATGCCGGCGGCGTCGAAGACCGCGGGAAAGCGGGCCGGATCGCCGATCAGCGCGGTACCGCCGCTGGCCCAGCGCGAGGTGGTGGCAGCGGATGCTTCGCTGCCGCCAGTTGTGGCGGTGGCCTCCAGGCCGGATTTGCTGCAGCCTGCCAGCTCCAGCAGCGTGCCTGACAGCAGCAGACCGCCGCCGGCCTGCAGCAGGCGGCGGCGTTGCTGGTTTTTGGTCTCGGATTGCATCGTGTCCTTCCTCATCGTACGGGCATGCCCGGTTGCGCGCCGGGATCGGTGTCGAGCAGCGCCAGCGCGCCGCCGTCGAAGCCGGCCGACAGGATCATGCCTTCGCTGGTGCCGAAGCGCATCTTGCGCGGGGCCAGGTTGGCGATGAACACCACGTTTCGGCCGATCAGCTTTTCCGGCTCGCCGTAGCTGGCGCGGATGCCGCTGAAGATATTCCGCTGGCCCAGCTCGCCGGCATCCAGCTGGAAGCGCAGCAGCTTGTCGCTGCCTTCGACGAATTCGCAGGCCAGCACCCTGCCGATGCGCAGGTCGAGCCTGGCGAAGTCGTCGATGTCGATGAGGCCGGGATGACCGGCCTGCGGCTGTCGCGAAGCGTCCGGGATTCGGGATTCGGGATTCGGGGAAGCAGGAGCCGGCGCGCGCTTGGCTCCTTCCTCCCTGGCGGGGGAAGGCTGGGGCGCGGCTGCCGCCAGCGTCTCCTTGCTTTGCTCGGTCATCGCATCGATCCGCTTCGGGTCGATGCGGGTGAACAGCGGCGCATACGGCTGGATCACGTGGCCGTTGTCCAACGGGTTGTCCAGATCTTCCCAGCCGGCCAATGGCGCGGACAAAAAGGCTTCGGCCTCGGCGCAGGTGCGCGGCAGCACCGGCTTCAGCGCGGCGGCGAGCACGCGGAACAGGTTCAGGCCCTGGGTGCAGACCGATTGCAGTCGTGCGTCCGCGCCGGCTTGTTTGGCGATCACCCACGGCTTCTGTTCGTCGATGTACTTGTTGGCCTCGTCCGCCAGCGCCATCGTCTGCCGGATGGCGGCCGCCGGGTCGTTGCGCTCGTAGGATTCGCGCACGCCAGCCAGTGCGATGACGAAGCGCCGGTATTGCGCTTCGTCCGGCAGCACGTCGGCCAGCTTGCCGCCGAAGCGCTTGTCGATGAAGCCGGCGCAGCGGCTGGCCAGGTTGACGAACTTGCCGACCAGATCCGCATTCACGCGGGCGACGAAATCGCCCAGGTTCAGATCCAGGTCATCGACGCCGCCGGCCGATTTGGCCGCGAAGTAATAGCGCAGCGCTTCCGGCTCCAGTCCCACGTCCAGATAGGTGCGGGCCATGATGAAGGTGCCGCGCGACTTGCTCATCTTCGCGCCATCGACGGTCAGGTAGCCGTTGACGTGCAACCGCGTCGGCGCGCGATGGCCGCTGCCGTGCAACACCGCCGGCCAGAACAGCCCGTGGAAATTGACGATGTCCTTGCCGATGAAGTGGTGCAGCTCGGCCTGCGAACCGGCCTTGAGATACGTGTCGAAATCCTCGCCGCTCTGCACGCACAGGTTGCGGAAACTGCTCAGGTAGCCGATCGGCGCGTCCAGCCACACATAGAAGAACTTGCCGGGCTGGCCGGGAATCTGGAAGCCGAAATACGGCGCGTCGCGCGAAATGTCCCACGCGCGCAGGCCGCCTTCGCTGTCCAGCCATTCGCGCAGCTTGGCCTTGACGCCGGGCACGGCCACGTCGCCGTCCAGCCACTGGCGCAGAAAGGTTTCGAAATCGCCGACCTCGAAGAAGAAATGCTCGGAGTTGCGCATCTCCGGCGTCGCGCCGGAAATCACCGAGCGCGGATCCTTCAATTCGGTCGGCGCATAGGTCGCGCCGCAGACTTCGCAGTTGTCGCCGTACTGGTCGGCGGCGTTGCAGTTGGGGCAGGTGCCCTTGATGTAGCGGTCGGGCAGGAACATGCCCTTGGCCGGATCGTAGAACTGGGCGACGAAGCGGCGGGTGATGTGGCCGTTGGTTTCCAGCTTTTCGTAGATGCTTTCGGTGATCTCGCGGTTGGCCTGCGAATTGGTGCTGTCGTAATGGTCGAAAGCCACGCCGAACGCGGCGAAATCGCGCTCGTGGCTTTCCTTGATGCCGGCGATGAAGGCTTCCGGCGTGACCCCGGCCTTTTCCGCCGCCAGCATGATCGGCGTGCCGTGGGTGTCGTCGGCGCAGACGTACCAGGTCCTGCCGCCACGCATGCGCCGCGCACGCACCCAGATGTCGGCCTGGATGTAGCCGACCAGATGGCCGATGTGCAGCGGGCCGTTGGCGTAGGGCAGGGCGGAGGTGACTAAGGTGGCGCGGGACATGGATTGCGGGGGATTTGCGGGGAAATGGGGATTATCGCACGGACATGACTTGTATCCTCTGGAGCGGATCAGCCGACAGGTGGATACTTGCGGCTTCATCACCGGACCGGAGCGTTGACGATGCCTTACCCGAACAAGAGCCTGCTGGCCGCTTGCCTGTTGCTGATTTGCGGGGCCGCCAGCGCGCAGAACGCGGACGATGTGGCGCAAGCCAGGGAAATGCTGCGCAAGGCCATTGCCTTCCGCACCGAGAACGGTGAAGTGCCGGCGTTCGCCGCGTATCTGGCCGGCAAACTGGAAGCAGCGGGCTTCGACAAGGCCGACATCGAAATCACCCCGGTCGAGGACACCGCATCGCTGGTCGTGCGCTATCGCGGCATGGGCAAGGACAAGCCGATCTACATTTCCGGGCACTTGGACGCGGTTGCCGCCAGGCCCGAGGATTGGAGCCGCGACCCATTCACCCTGATCGAGGAAAACGGCTATCTGTATGGCCGTGGCGTGGCCGACATGAAGACCGCCGACGTGGTGCTGGTGCAGACCTTCATCCGGCTCAAGCGCGAGGGCTTCAAGCCTCGCGGCGACCTGTTGCTGGTGTTTTCCGGCGACGAGGAAACGCACATGGAAAGCACGCGCCGGCTGGCGCAGAAATACCACGACGCGCGTTTCCTGCTCAATGCCGATGCCGGCGGCGGCACGCTCGACGCATCCGGCAAGCCGCTGCTGTTCGAGGTGCAGACGGCGGAGAAGACCTATGCCGATTTCAGCATCACCTTCACCTCACCCGGTGGCCATTCCAGCACGCCGGATGTCGCCGACAACGCGATCTACCGCCTGGCGAAGGCGGTGGACAGGATTGCGGCGTACTCCTTTCCGAACCAGATCAGCCCGACCACGAAACTGTCGCTGCGATCGCTGGGGCAGCGCACCGGCGGCGA
Source organism: Pseudoxanthomonas sp. (assembly GCA_047607085.1). Classification (GTDB taxonomy): domain Bacteria; phylum Pseudomonadota; class Gammaproteobacteria; order Xanthomonadales; family Xanthomonadaceae; genus Pseudoxanthomonas_A. Next base: position 30,564 of record JASGDT010000052.1, read on the forward strand.
CCTGGGCAAGGCGATGACCGCCTATGCCGACAACCCCGGCGATGCCGAGGCGGCAGCCACGATCGGCGCCAACCCGGCTTACGTCGGCAAGATCCGTACTACTTGCATCGCGACGACACTCGAAGGCGGGCATGCGCTCAATGCGTTGCCGCAGCGCGCCAGCGTCAACGTCAATTGCCGCATCTTCCCCGGTGTACCGGTCGCCGACGTGCAGGCGACGCTGGCCAGGGTGATTGACGACCCGAGCGCGAAGATCGAAACGGTTCCGCCGCCGCCGGTGCAAAGCCCCGAGTCGCCGCTGCGCGAAGACGTGCTTGGTGCAGTGGCGGCGGCGGTGCATGCGCGCTTTCCGGGTATCGAAGTCGGCCCGGGCATGTCCGCCGGGGCCACCGACAGCATGCATTTCCGCAGTGCCGGTGTCGCCAGCTACGGCGTGAATGGCGCGTTCACCAAGCCGGGCGACAGCTTTGCCCACGGCTTGAACGAGAAATTGCCGGCGTCCGAAGTGCCGGCGATGCTGACCTATTGGCACCAGTTGCTGACCACGCTGGCGAAGTGAGGGCAAACGCAAAGGCCGGGGAGAAACCCGGCCTTTTCGCTTGATCGGTGCCCAGCCTGCAAACGGCTGGTGGCGCTATCGCCGCGACCGCCTGATTTCTCCGGCTGGCACATGTCGGCCGCGCAGGGCTCACGCGGGTTCCGTCGTGATCGGCAAGGGGCGCATCACTGCTCGCGCACCCAGGTCTGCGCGCGGCAGATGAAGGCCAGGCAGCCGGACATGTCCAGCTTCCTGCCATCGGCGTGCAGTTCGATCTTCGACTTGTAGGTCTTGCCCTTGGCCGGGTCCAGCACGGTGCCGCCGCTCCAGTGGGTGGCGTCGTCCTGCTGCAGGTTCCACAGGATCACCATGCCCTTGACCGGCTTGTTCTTGTTGGCGCCGCTGCATTTGTCGCAGACCGGATTGGGGCCCCTGTCCGAGGACAGGATTTCCACCACCTTGCCGGCCAGCTTGCCGTCGGTGGTCTTGTAGATCTCGACGATGGACTTGGGCTTGCCGGTCTCGTCGTCGATGGTTTTCCAGCGACCGGTGGCGTCGGCGGCGTGGGCGGCAAAGGACAAGGCCAGCATCGGCGCGGCAAACAGGACGGTCAGCAGGGTCTTGCGCATGTTCGTATCCCCTCCCAGGGGTGCGTGTATGGAAACGGCGGTGGTGCCGTCGCCGGCTTTATACAGCATTCGGTGGCGTATGGGCAGATGCGGAATTTTAGTGGAAGTATTTACAAAGTAAATACATCCCTCTATCCTGTCGTGCATGGATATCCGCCACGAACTCAATGGCGTCACCTTCGTCTGGCACGACGAAAAAGCGCGATTGAACGTGCTGAACCACGATGGCATCACTTTCGAACAGGCCGCAACCGTGTTCTTCGACCCGTTCCTGCAACTGGTGGATGCCAGCCGCAATGACGAAGCCCGCGATGCCGTGATCGGTCATGATGGCGAGGGACGTTTGCTGTTCGTGGTGCATGTCGTGTTCGAGAACGACTTCATCCGCATCATTTCGGCCCGCAAGGCCACATCGCAGGAGCGACGCGACCATGATTCCTGAAAAGCTCCAGGCCCGGCTGAAGAAAGACCGGGAAATGACCACCATCACGCTGCGCATCCCGGTGGACGTGGTGGAGTCCCTCAAGGCCATTGCGCCGCTCAAGGGCATGAGTGGCTATCAGGCATTGCTCAAGGCCTACGTGGGCGAGGGCCTGCGTCGTGACGAGGCAGCGCATGTGTTCGGCCCGGCGGCGCGTCTGGCCGAAGCATTGCGTCGGCGCGGCGTGCCGGCCGAGGTGATTGCGGCGGCGGCGCAAGAGGCAGCGGCCTGATCAACAGAGGGCGAGGTTTTGCAGAAATATGATTTGGTTCAGTTTTCTGGTTTTGGCGGGGCAGTTGGCGTTGAATCGCGCAACTGTTCAAGTTCTCCCACGTCCACGTCCGCTGTCGCCAAGCGCGGACCAGTAGATTTCACGTTGTCGCAGGGAGTCAGCGTATCCGCATTCGGCGAAAACTTGCCGGGAGCAATTTTGCCATCGCGACGGCGAAGGCCGGAATGACTGCCGGCAACAAAGAAAGACCCCGCCGAAGCGGGGTCCTGGTCCAGCATGCTCGGCAAGACGGGGGTCGAACTCAATTCGTCAGGCCGAACTTGTAGGCGACTTCAACGTAGAACGAGCGGCCCATCGCGCTGTACAGATAGTTGTTGTACGGCACCGAGCTGGTGCCCGGATAGTTGTAGGCCTGGCCATCCGGCATCTTGTTGAAGACGTTGTTGACCTTGGCCGAGAAGGTCAGGTTGTCCATCGCCGCGTAATCGATGCCCAGGTTGTAGGTCGTGTACGAACCCCACTTGCCGGCCTTGGCGCCCGACGAATGCACGTAGGTCGCACTGTCGGTGGCATAGGCCAGGTAGTTCCAGGTCGGGCCAAGCTGGACGGCATAGGCGGTGGCGCTGAATTTGCCCATGTTCCACGAGATGGCGGCGTCGGCCTTGTACTCGGGGCCGGCATCGTAGGCCCAGTTGTTGTACGGGCTTTCCATCAGGTCGATCACTTCGTCGGTCGGCTGCTCCTGCTTGGTGTGCTTCAGCGTGCGGGTGTAGTTCAGCGAGAAGGAAAGATCGCCGAAGCGGCCGATGTCCTGGAGGTACTTTGCGCCGGCGTTCAGCACTTCCAGGTTCTGTCGGGCGATGTTGACCTTCGGCGTATAGACCGAGACCAGGGCACCACTGGTGCTGCGGGTCACCCAGGCCAGCGCGTTCTCGCATGAGGTGATGCCGGGGCCGGTGAGTCCGTTGCGGCAGTAGTATTCCTGCAGCAGCACGTCGTTGGCCGACAACTGCGAGACCTCGTTGCGGATGTCCCAGTTGTAGTAATCGACCGAGAACGACAGGTTGTTCAGCGGGGCATAGACGATGCCGGCGCTCCAGTAGTCGGCGTTGATCGGTTCCAGCTCGGTGTTGCCGGACTGGGTGCCGTAGTACTGGACGCTGTCGTACGAGCAACCGTCGGTGTCGGCCGGGTCGTAGCCCGCCAGGCCGCAGCGGTAGTAGTCGGTCGCGTAGGAGTAGTAGCCGCTCAGGCCCTGGTAGGTGTCGGACAGGGTCGGCGCCTTGAACGCGGTGCCGTACTTGCCGCGGATCAGCAGGCTGTCGAACGGGCGGAACTCCAGGCCGGCGCTCCAGGTCGGCTTGTCCACCTTGTTGCCGTAGGCGTCGAAAGCATCGTAACGGGCCGACAGCGAGGTGGTCAGCATCTTGAACAACGGCAGGCGCAGTTCGCTCATCGCCGCGTAGCGGGTGCGATGGGCGGCGCCGGACACGTCGGTGCTGCCCCAGATGTCGCCGTTGAGGTAGCCCGGATTGGGCTGGTAATCCCAGCCTTCGTTGCCGACCTCGAGCGCGACCGCCAGGCCGGCATCGCCGCCGGGCAGGCCGAACAGGCTGCTGTTGGTGATCTGCGCGCGGAACAGGTCGTCCCAGGTCTTGGCCTTGGAGGTGGCGTAGCCGGTGAAGCTGGCGAAGTCCTCCGCGGTCAGCTGGGTGCTGTAGAAGGCCGCGTAGTCGGGCTGGAACACCGGGTAGTAGTTGTAGTACGGATCGAGGCCCAGTTGCGGCCCGAGCACGTTCTCCTCGAACCAGGCATCGATCGCATCGGCCCAGCGCACGAAGCTGCGATCGACGTATTGCGATTCGTTGCGGGCGAAGCTGGCGTCGTAGTCCCAGGATTCGCCGAACGAGCCGCGCACGCCGAAGGCGACCTGATAGCTCTTGTTGGTGATCTGGTTCATGATGTCGCCGTAGCCCAGACCGTCGATGTCCTCCGGCGTGAACACGCGCTGCAGGTTCAGGAACCCGTCGTAGTCCGGGTCGTAGTAGTAACCGTAATCGACGCTCGTGCCCCACCAGGTGTAGTTGCTGCCGGTGGCGTAGCGGGTGACCTCGTGGCTGTACAGCGCATCGGCGTACAACTGCACGTTGTCGTTCAGGTCGAAAGTGACGTGGCCATAGAGTTGGCCGCTTTCCTTGCCGTTGCGGATCGTCTTCCAGCCGGGGGAATAGTACGAGCCGCAGTAGTTGCCGTAGCCGGAGCGATATTGCAGCGCTTCGGTGCCGTTGAACTGGCTGGTCACGTTGGCGCAGTCGGCGGCGGCGTCCGGGAACACGTAGCCGTAGTTGCCGAAGCCATAGGTGCTGAGGCCTTGGTAGCCGACGACTAGGTAGTCGCGCGGCGCCACGGCGGCCGAATAGCCGTTCTGGTTGACCGAGTCGGTCAGGTCGCGCTGGTAGCCCCAGATCGGGTCGCGTTCTTCGTACTGGGCGCCGACCACCGCCGATACGCGGCCATCCTCGCTATTGAAGCCATGGGCAAGGCTGACGCGGAAATTGCTGCCGCCGCCTTCGGAATAGCCACCGCCGCGGACGCGCAGCGAAGTGCCGTCCATCTGCTTCTTCAGGATGATGTTGACCACGCCGGCCAGCGCGTCGGAGCCGTACAGCGACGACGCGCCGCCCGGCAGGATCTCGACGCGATCGACCAGGTCGATCGGGATGCCCTGGATGCTGTTGAACACATCGGAGCCGTTGTACAGCGCCGGGTAGTTGGCCATGGGCCGGCCATCGATCAGGTATTTGGTGTAGCCCGGGCTGAGCCCGAACATGCTGACCGTTTCGGCGCCCTGGGTGAACGAAGCCGAAGTTTCGCCGCCCTGGATGCCGCCGCTGGCGAAGCTGCTTTGCTGCAGGATGTCGGCGACGCTGGTGTAGCCGCGGGAGTGGATGTCTTCCGCGGTGATGATGGTCACCGGACTCGAGGTCTCCAGTTCGGTCTGCGGAATCAGCGAGCCGGTGACGACCACCTTCTCAAGGTTGGTGGCCTTCTCCTCTTTTTTGGTTTCCGTCTGATCGCTCGTCGTGGTCGCCTCCTGGGCGAAAGCGGGTACCGACGACAGCCCCCCCCCCAGGATGGCCGCGAACACGGCTGCGCTGAGACGGTGCTTCTTGATTCGATTGGACCTGTGAACTGACATGTGTTGACCCCGTGGTTATTTCTTGAATTGGAGAATTGGCGTCCCCGCCCGGGAGTGGCCACCGCAATGGCATCGCAAGGCATGCTCTGCTCCCAGTGCGAAGTTAACACATGGTTAATCGGGTGTGAAGTCGCCGTAAACGGATATCCGTTCTGTAAAATCGGTTGTGGAAACATCTTCATGATCCATTTATCTCTGGCGTCGCAATTGATCCGAGGCACAAGCTGGACATGTCCCGGGCTGGCTTGCCGGGAGTGGATCCCAAACCCATGTCCTGATTGAAGAAATGTCGAAAATTCTCTCCCATGGCGTGCAGTCCGATCTCCCGCTTCACCCGCGGGTGCGCAACGCGATTGCCGTGGGTTCGGGCAAGGGCGGGGTGGGCAAATCGACCACGGCGGTGAATCTGGCCTTGGCGCTGGCGGCCGACGGGGCCAGGGTCGGGCTGCTGGATGCGGACATCCACGGGCCCAGCGTGCCGGCGATGCTTGGGTTGAGCGGGCGGCCGGAGAGCCCGGACAACCAGCACATCGAGCCCTTGCGGGCGTTCGGGGTGGAAGCCATGTCGATCGGCCTGCTGGTCGATGGCGACGACACGCCGCTGGCGATGCGCGGGCCGCGGGTGACGGCGGCGCTGGTGCAGATGTTCCAGGACACGCTGTGGGGCGACCTGGACTACTTGCTGATCGACCTGCCGCCGGGCACGGGCGACATCCACCTGACCCTTGCCCAGAAGATCCCGGTGGCCGGCGCGGTGGTGGTGACCACGCCGCAGGACATCGCCACGCTGGATGCGCGCAAGGCCTTGAAATTGTTCGAGAAGGTGCAGATCCCGGTGCTGGGCATCGTCGAGAACATGGCGGTCCACGTATGCAGCAATTGCGGCCATGCCGAACACCTGTTCGGGGCCGGCGGCGGCGAGAAGATGGCCGCGCAATACGGCGTGCCGCTGCTGGGTTCGCTGCCGCTGGACATTGCCATCCGCGTGCAGGGCGACGCCGGCCAGCCGGTGGTCGTGGCCGCGCCGGATTCTGCCGCCGCGCAGGCCTACCGCGCTGCCGCGCGGGCGCTGGCGGGGGAATTGGCCAAGCGCCCGCGTGCGGCGCGGGGGATTGCGGCATCGTTGGTGGGGTGAAGGCGCTCGGCTAGAATCTGCGGCTCCGCCCGCGCCACCCTCGCAAGGAACCACCCCGAATGAGCATCAAGAGCGACCGCTGGATCAGGCGAATGGTTGAGCAGCACGGCATGATCGAGCCGTTCGAGCCGGGCCAGGTCAAGTTCGCCGACAAGGGGGGTGCCGACGGCGAGCGCATCGTCAGCTACGGCACGTCCAGTTACGGTTACGACGTGCGCTGCTCGCGCGAGTTCAAGGTGTTCACCAACATCAACTCGACGATCGTTGACCCCAAGCATTTCGATTCGCGCAGTTTCGTTGACGTGGTCGCGGACGAGTGCATCATCCCGCCGAACAGCTTCGCGCTGGCGCGCACGGTCGAATACTTCCGCATCCCGCGCGACACGCTGGTGGTGTGCCTGGGCAAGAGCACCTATGCGCGCTGCGGCATCATCGTCAACGTGACCCCGCTGGAGCCGGAGTGGGAAGGGCACGTGACCCTGGAATTCTCCAACACCACGCCGTTGCCGGCGCGCATCTACGCCAACGAGGGCGTGGCGCAGATGCTGTTCTTCCAGTCCGATGCGGATGATGTCTGCGAAACCTCGTACAGGGATCGCGGCGGCAAGTATCAGGGTCAGACTGGCGTGACCTTGCCGCGCACGTGAGCCAATGTTCCCTCTCCCTCATGCGGCAGAGGAAACATCCTTCAGCTTCGCCCTCCACAGCGCGATGCGCGCGGCCAATGCATCGGCATCGAAACGTCGTGCCGCGCCGCTGCCCCAGACCGGGCCGGGCCATGCGGTGTCGCTTTCGTGGCGGCCGACGACATGCACGTGCAACTGGCGCACGACGTTGCCCAGCGCGCCGATGTTGAGTTTCTGCACATCGGCCTCGCCGCGCAGCAGTCGCGAGACCTGGTTGATTTCCGCCAGCAGCAGGCGTTGCCGGCTGCCATCCAGGTCGATCCATTCGGCCACGTCGGCCACGCGCGGCACCAGCACGATCCACGGGAAGCGCGCATCGTCCATCAGCCGCACCTGCGACAGCGGGCCGTCGGCGATGAAGGCGCTGTCGTTCGCCAGGCGCGCATCGAGGATGAAACCGGCGCTCATGTGGCGTGCTCCCGCAGGAATTGCAGCGAACGCTGCCATGCCAGTTTCGCGCTGGCGGCGTCGTGATGCGTCGGGTCAACGTCGCGGTTGAAGGCGTGTTCGGCCGGATAGACGAACACGTCCATCGTCGGCAGTTTCTCGCGGTGTGCCTGTATCGCATCGGGTGGTATCGAAGCGTCCTTCTCGCCGAAATGGAACATCACCGGCGCTTGCAGCGGCACATCGAGAAAGCCGACGTTGCGCGTTCCGTAATAGCTGACGCCGGGCAGGCCGAGTGTCTGCGCCGCGCGCAGCACGACCGAGCCGCCCCAGCAATAACCGACCGTGCCGACCTTGCCGGCAGACGACACCTGCGCGGCGGCGGCCTGCACGATTTGCAGCGCCCGTTCGAAGCCGAGCGCGGCGACCAGTTCACGGCCACGGGCGAAGCTGGCCGGGTCGTAGGGCAGTTCGACGTTCTTTTCCACCGGATCGAAGAAGGCCGGCGCAATCGCCAGCCATCCCTCGGCGGCGTAGCGGTCGGCCACGCTGCGGATATGCGCGTTTGCGCCGAAGATTTCCTGTATCACCACCAGGCCGCCACGTGGCGTGCTGGCGGGTTCGGCCAGCCAGGCCTGTACCGGGCCGGCGGCAGTATGCAGTGTGATCCAGTGGGACATGCGGGCTTCCGTGGCAGTGGAGGGGGCGGCCATTCTAGGCCGATGGGTATAATCGCGCGCCCGCCAGCCACGCCCCACGCCAGCGCATGTCATTCGCCGACATCTCCAATAACAGCCGCAAAGTCGGTTTCGTTTCTCTCGGTTGCCCGAAGGCGCTGGTTGACTCCGAGCGCATCCTCACCCAGTTGCGGGTCGAGGGCTACGCCATTTCGCCCAGCTACGCCGACGCCGACGTGGTGGTGGTCAACACCTGCGGCTTCATCGATGCGGCGGTGGCCGAGTCGATGGACGCCATCGGCGAGGCGATGGCCGAGAACGGCAAGGTCATCGTCACCGGTTGCCTGGGCAAGCGCGGCGACATGATCCGCGAGCAGTACCCGGAGGTGCTGTCGATTTCCGGCCCGCAGGACTATTCCAGCGTGATGAGCGCGGTGCATGCGGCGCTGCCGCCACGGCACGACAAGTTCATCGACGTGGTGCCGGATTACGGCATCAAGCTGACGCCGAAACACTACGCCTATCTGAAGATTTCGGAAGGCTGCAACCACCGTTGCAGCTTCTGCATCATCCCGTCGATGCGCGGCGATCTGGTCTCGCGCCCGGTCGATGAGGTGCTGCGCGAGGCGGAGAAGCTGGCCATCGGCGGCGTGCGCGAATTGCTGGTGGTGTCGCAGGACACTTCGGCTTACGGCGTTGACCTGAAATACGCGAAAAGGAGCTGGCGCAACACCGAATACGAAACCCGCATGCGCAGCCTGTGCGAAGGCTTGTCGCAACTGGGCATCTGGACGCGCCTGCATTACGTGTATCCGTATCCGCACGTTGACGACACCATCCCGCTGATGGCCGAAGGCAAGCTGTTGCCGTACCTGGACATTCCGTTCCAGCACGCCAGCCCGCGCATCCTCAGGCTGATGAAGCGCCCCGGCGCGATCGACAGGACCCGCGAGCGCATCGCCAGGTGGCGCGGGATTTGCCCGGACATCACCATCCGCAGCACCTTCATCGTCGGGTTTCCCGGCGAGACCGATGCGGAGTTCGAGGAGTTGCTGGATTTCCTGCGCGAGGTGCGGCTGGATCGCGTTGGCGCGTTCGCCTATTCGCCGGTGAAAGGCGCGGCGGCGAACGGTTTGCCCGATCCGGTGCCGGAAGAAGTGAAGCAGGAACGGCTGGCGCGTTTCATGGAAGTGCAGGCACGGATTTCCGCCCGCAAACTCGAAGCGAAGATCGGCACCACGCAACGCTGTCTGGTGGACATGCTGGAAGACGGCATCGCGGTGGCGCGCAGCAAGGCCGACGCGCCGGAGATCGACGGCCTGGTGCATGTGCAGAACGGCGGCGAATTGGACCTGAAGCCCGGCGATTTCGTCGATGTGGAAATCACCGATGCCGACGAGCATGATTTGTTCGGCGATGGCATCGCGAAAAAACCGCCGGTGTCGTTGAACGTGATTCGCGGCTGACCGTCGGCGCGGATTGGTACGGGCCTGCACGACACGCCGTGAATCCATCCATGGAGGCTCATCGAAAACATCCATGTTTTCGAAGGTCGTGCAGGCCCGTGCCAGTCCGCGCCGACTACGTTTCGTAGCCCACATCGACAATCACGAACCGGATCTTCCCGCCCGGTAATTCCGCCTCGAATTCGTCGTCGATGCGCTTCTTCAGCATCGCCCGCGCCAGCGGTGAGTCGATGCTGATCCAGCCGCGCGGTGCGTCGGTTTCGTCGGGGCCGACGATGCGGTAGCGCGCCAGTTCGCCGGTGGTCGTGTTTTCCAGTTCCACCGTCGCGCCGAAGAACACCGCCTGCGGGTCGCCGGGTGCGGCGTCAACCACGCGCAGGGCTTCCAGGCGCTTGCTCAGGTAGCGCACGCGGCGGTCGATCTCGCCGAGTTGCTTCTTGCGGTAGGTGTATTCGGCGTTTTCCGAGCGATCGCCTTCGGCGGCGGCGGCCGCCAGCGCGCGCACCACTTCCGGGCGACGCGCGCGCCATAGTTCATCCAGCTCCGCCTTCAGCCGCGCGTGGCCTTGCGGTGTGATCAGCGCGGTGCTTTTTTCGGCGGGTGGCCGCCAGCGCCCCACTAACGCTTGCCGCCGAAGATGCCGCCGAGCAGGCCGCGCACGATCTGGTTGCCCAGCTTGGTGCCGATGGTGCGCGTGGTCTGCTTGGCCATGGTTTCGATCATGCCCTGGCGGCGCTTGGTGCCGAACACGGCGTCCTTCACCGCCTGGCTGAAGCCGCCTTGTGCGGCATCGTCCTGTTCGCGGGTCGTGGCGGCAGGCGCCTTGGCGTTGACGGTGGCGGTTTCGACCTTTTTCGCCAGCCGTTCGGCGGCCGATTCGCGGTTCACCGGGGTGTCGTACTTGCCGCCGACCGGGCTGCCGGCGCGCACTTGCGCGCGTTCGGCGTCGGTGGCCGCGCCCATGCGGCAGCGCGGCGGCGCGATCAGGGTCTGCTGCACCGGCGAAGGCACGCCCTTGTCCTGGAGGGTGGAAACCAGCGCTTCGCCGGTGCCCAGCGCGGAGATGGCCTTGGCCACGTCCAGCCTGGGATTGGGCACGAAGGTTTCCGCCGCGGTCTTGACCGCCTTCTGGTCGCGCGGGGTGAAGGCGCGCAAGGCGTGCTGCACGCGGTTGCCCAACTGCCCGAGGATGTTGTCCGGCACGTCGTCGGGGAATTGCGAGCAGAAATACACGCCCACGCCCTTGGAGCGGATCAGCCGCACGACCTGTTCGATGCGCTGCTGCAGGGCCGGCGGCGAATCGTCGAACAGCAGATGCGCTTCGTCGAAGAAGAACACCAGCTTGGGCTTGTCCAGGTCGCCGACTTCCGGCAGGTTCTCGAACAGTTCGCTCAGCAGCCACAGCAGGAAGCTGGAATACAGGCGCGGCTTCAGGATCAACTGGTCGGCGGCGAGGATCGACACCATGCCGCGGCCGTCGGTGTTCGTGCGCATCAGGTCGCTCAGTTCCAGCGCCGGTTCGCCGAAGAACATTTCGCCGCCTTCCTGTTCCAACCGCAGCAACGCGCGCTGGATCGCGCCGACGCTCTGCGTGCTGACCAGGCCGTAGCTGGTGGAGATGTCCTTGCGCTCGTCCGACACCAGGCCGAGCAGGGCGCGCAGGTCTTCCAGGTCCAGCAGCAGCAGGCCGCGGTCGTCGGCCAGCTTGAACACGATGTCGAGCACGCCGCTCTGGGTGTCGTTGAGTTCCAGGATGCGCGCCAGCAGGGTCGGGCCAATTTCGCTGACGGTGGTGCGCACCGGGTGGCCCTTCTTGCCGTACAGGTCCCAGAAGATCGTCGGGCTGGCGCCGGGCGCGTAGTCGGCGATGCCGATGTCCTTCGCCCGGGCCAGGACTTTGTCGTTGCCGTCGCCGGCCACGGCCAGGCCGGACACGTCGCCCTTCACGTCGGCGATGAACACCGGCACGCCGATACGGCTGAAGCCTTCGGCCAGGGTCATCAAGGTCACGGTCTTGCCGGTGCCGGTGGCGCCGGCGGTCAGGCCATGGCGGTTGCCGAACTTCGGCAGCAGGGTGACGGGGATGTCGTCGGTGACGCCTTTGCCAAGCAGGATCGGGTCCATGGGTTTCCTTCGCGCGTGGGGTCTCGCGGATTCTAGCCGTTGAATGACGGTACGCGGACGGGTTGCGGTGGCCGCGCCATGGCGGCTAACCTGCCGCACCTTTTTCACATTCGTGCGTTGCTGATGCCTGTTTTGCCGAATTTCCTGCCGTACCGGCCGTTGTTGGCGGGCCTGTTGTTGTCGTTGCTGGCCCCGTCCGCGTTGGCGGCGCGGCTTTCGGCCAGGGACCAGGCCGCCGTGGATGCCATCCGCCAGCGCATGACCGCCGCCGGCCAGCGTTATCAGGCGGCGTTGCAGGCCGGGGATGTGAACGACGACGAAGGCGAGGCCGGCGCCAATGCCGCCGTCGATGCCGCACTGGCGGAGATGGACGCCGAACTGCAGGCCTGTGCGCTGCAACGCGGCTGCGAAGTGCCGGCGCTGCTGGCGATCTACCGGCAGGCGTTGAAAGTGGAAGCGGGCGACGAAGACGAGGACGACGAACTGGGCGACGAGAACGCCGGCGAAGCGCCCGCGGACGAGGACCCGTTGGACGACGGCAGCGACCACGCGCAACTGCCCAGCGGACCGCAGAGCGCGCGCGCGGCCAACCTGCTCAACGACCGGCGTCATGATTTCGACAAGATGGTGCAGTTCAACCCGGCGATCCAGGCCGGCATCCGCCGCTGGCTGACCGACATGCGCCCGGCGCTGATCGACAGCTACGAGAACTATCGCAACATGCGCGACCAGTTGTACCCGCAATGGGAGCGCGACGGCCTGCCGGAGGCGCTGCTGTTCGGCATCATGGCCAAGGAATCCAACGGCAAGGTGCACGCCACCTCGCGCGTGGGCGCGGCCGGGCCGATGCAATTCATGCCGGCCACCGGCCAGCGTTTCGGGCTGGGTCCGGACGGCACCGGCTTCGACACCCGCTACGATCCGCGCAGCGCCGGTTACGCCAGCGCCGACTACATCAAGGAGCGCATGGTCGAACTGGGCGGCAGCATCGAGCTCGCGCTGGCCGCCTACAACGGCGGCGAAGGCCGCGCGCGCCGCATCTACAACCAGTATCCGGGCCGCAGCTTCTGGGACGACGCGGTGTATTACCAGTTTCCGGTCGAAACCCGCGACTACGTGCCGATGGTGATCGCGGCGGGCTGGCTGTTCCTGCATCCCAGGCAATACGGGCTGAAGTTCCCGCGGGTGAACCCGCGCCCGGCGAGCCTGCAACTGGCGCGAACCACCAGCCTCGACGAACTGGTCATCTGCCTGGGCAATGGCGGCACCCGCGACGGCTTCCAGCGCACCTTGCGCAACCTCAACCCGCGCTACCGGCCCGATGCATGGCTGCCGGCCGGCACCATCCTGCAGGCCAATACCCGCATCGCCCGCCTGTATGCCGGCAACTGCACCAACGGCGCGCGCGCCGAACTGGCGCGCACCCTCGTCAACGCCAGTGTCGGCGCGGCCATCGTCAGCAGCGGCGCGCCGTTGCCGTCCGGCACCGTGGCGGTGGGCGACATGACTTCGCTGCGCGAACCGGCCGCCGCCGTGCCGCCGCCGCAGCCTGTGGCCAAGCCCGGGCCGAAGCCGGCCAAGACCTATCGCGTCGCCAAGGGCGATACCCTGGGCCGCATCGCCGGCAAGCATGCCTGCGACCTCAAGCAACTGGCCAGGGCCAACGGCCTGCGCGCGCCGGGCTACGTGGTCAGGCCGGGGCAGACGATCCGGCTGGAAGGCTGCGGGAAATAACCGCAGCCGGATCGATCAGGTCCCGTCGGCGCGCAGCCGCCGGGCGAAATCCTCCGGCGGCAGCCCGGGGGCGAACAGGAAGCCCTGGCCGATCGGCACGCCCAGTTGCAGCAGGAACCGGCGCTGCGCTTCGGATTCCACGCCCTCGGCGACCAGACTCATGCCCAAACTGTGGGCGATCGCCGAGACCGCCTGGCACACGGCCACGTCGGAACGGTTGTTGGGCACGCCGTCGGTGAACAACTGGCTCAGCTTGAGGCCGTGGATCGGCAAGCGGCGCAGGTAGTTCAGCGCGCTGTAGCCTTCGCCGAAGTCGTCGATGGTCAGCATCACGCCCAGCGCACGCAGTTCGGCGAAGGTCTTCAGCGTGGCCGGCGCGTCCTCGATCAGCACGCGCTCGGTGAATTCCAGTTCCAGCGCCAGACCGGGCAGGTCGAATTCGGCCAGCACCGCGCGCACGCGCTCGGACAGGTCCTCGCCGAGGAATTGCCGGTACGACACGTTCACCGCCACGCGCACGATGCCCAGCCCGGCGTCGCGCCATTGCGCGACTTGCCGGCAGGCTTCGCGCAACACCCAGTTGCCGATGCGGACGATGTCGCCGGTGGTCTCGGCATGGCTGATGAACAGGTCCGGGCGCAGTTCGCCCAATTGGTGGCTGTGCCAGCGGATCAGCGCCTCGGCGGCGACGATGCGGCCACGGCGCAGGTCAACCTGCGGTTGATAGACCAGGTGGAACTCGTGGTCGTCAACGGCGCGCCGCAGTTGGGTTTCGATCTGCAGGCGATCCTGCTGGCGTCGCGCCAGTTCCGGGGTAAAGGCATGCCAGGCGTTGCGGGTACGGTGCTTGCTTTCGTACATCGCCATGTCGGCGTTCTGGATCAGTTGCTGCGGGCGGGTGCCGTCGTGCGGGGCGCGGGCGATGCCGATGCTGGCGGTGATGGTGAATTCGTCGCTGCCGAAGCGGAAACTGTCGGAGAACGCACGCAGCACCATGTCGGCCAGGCGTTCGGGCTGCTGCGGGTCGCCGGCGATGTCGCAGACCACCAGGAATTCGTCGCCGCCGAAGCGGGCGACGCGGCCTTCGCTGCCGACCGCGCCGACGATGCGCCGCGCGGCCTGCACCAGCAGTTCGTCGCCGGAACTGTGGCCCAACAGGTCATTGACGGTCTTGAAGCGATCCAGGTCGATGTACAGCACGGCGACTTGCGCCAGCGTCGGGTCGCCGAGCCGGGTATTGAGCTCCTCCAGCACCGCATCGCGGTTCATCAGTCCGGTCAATGGGTCGGTGCGTGCCTGCACGCGCAGGGTTTCCTCGGCCTGTTTGTCCTGCGAGATGTCCTGCAGGGTGCCGGTGATGTGCGAAGCGGACAGTTCCGCCAGGCTGGCTTCGCCGATCACGCGGATCCAGAACGGATGGCCGCTGTTGCGGCGGCCCTGTACTTCGATGTCGAAGCTGTTGCCGGTTTGCAGGGCCGCATCGATCGCCGCGCGCAGGCGCTGGCGATCCGGCGTGCGCAGGCAGGCCAGCATGTCGGCCAGTGCCTGCGGCGGCAGCGCCGGGCCGAGGATGCGCAGCGCCCCGTCGGTCAGGTAGAGATGGTCGTCGGCCGAGTCCCATTCCCAGCCGCCGATCGCGGCCAGCGCCTGGGCGCGTTCGAACAGGGCGTTGTCGCGCTTGAGCGCGGTGACGTCGCTGAACAGGGTGACGACCTGGGTGGGGCGGTCGCTGCCTGGCGCGAACTGCGGCACCGAACTCATCGTCAGCCACATCAGTTGCTTGCGCTGGCGGTGGTACATGCCCACCAATGCGCCTTCGATCACCTGGCCGGTGGCCAGCGCGCGCTGCGGCGGCAGTTCCTGTTCCGGCAAGTCGCGGCCATTGGCATCGAAATAGCGCCAGTTTTCCGAGCGCAGGCGCTCGGTCAGGCGCTGATCTTCGTCGATGCCGAAGGCGCGCATCGCCGCGCGGTTGGAATAGACCACGTCGAAATCGCGGTTCTGCACCACGATGCCCTTGTCGATGACTTCCATCAGTTCGCGGAAGCGCAGCTCGGCTTCGTGCCGGCTGCTGAGGTCGCGCGCCACGGCGACCATGTCCCGGCGGCCGCCGAAATGGAAATTGGCCGTGTGTACCTCGACCGGGAAGCGGGTGCCGTCGGCGCGCATGTTGGTGACTTCGATGACGTAGGTCTCGCCGCGATCCAGGGTTTCGCGAACCGGATCCATGTGATCGCGCGGCAGGTCCGGGTTCAGCACGCGGATGTCCTTGCCGACGATTTCGCTGCGCGGACGCTTGTAGGCGGCCATGCCGGCCTTGTTGAGATCCAGCACGGTGCCGTCTTCGGCGATGATGCTGACCGGGTCGGGCACGGCGTCGAACAGCGCGCGATAGCGCTGTCGCGAACTGTCGGCGTCGGCCAGCGCCTGCCGCAAGGCATCATGGGCATGCTGCAAAAGCGCGCGCGCGGCGGCGTCGAACGCCGGCCCGGCCAGCGCCTTGCGCAGGGCGGCCAGCGTCGCGGCGGCATTGTCGTCGGCAAAGAACGATCCGGCCATGGCATCGCTGTGTGAGGGAGAGAAGGCCGGTTCCATTGTCCTTTACAGACGTGATCGGCACGTGGCGGCGGCCAATCGTGCCGTTTCGACCCGCCGACGACAAGCGGGAGGAACTGCCCGGCGGCGGGTGTTCCGTGTAGAATCGAGATCAATTCTTGTTTGCGTTTCCTGCCTGTTCTTCACCGTGCCCCCGCTGCCCTCCGTCGAAAGCGAACCCATCCCCGTGACCCTGCTCGATCTGCCGCGCCGCGTTGCCGGCACCGTTGAATCCGTCGAAGATCAGACCGCCGGGGACACCATCGCCCGTCGCCTGCGCGAACTTGGCTTCGTGGCCGGCGAGCCGGTCGAGGTGGTGGCCGCCGGTCCGCTGGGCGGCGAACCGATCCTGGTGCAGGTGGGCTTCACCCGTTTCGCGCTGCGCCGCGCCGAAGCCGCGCGGGTGAAGGTGCGCAGGCAGGTGGCGGCATGAACGCGTCGGCCGCGACCACGCCGCTGCGGCTGGCCCTGGTCGGCAATCCCAATTGCGGCAAGACCGCCTTGTTCAACCAGTTGACCGGCAGCCGGCAGAAGGTCGCCAATTACGCCGGTGTCACCGTCGAGCGCAAGGAGGGCCGCCTGACCACCGCTTCCGGCCAGAGCTATGCCGTGCTGGATCTCCCCGGCGCGTACAGCCTCAATGCCGCCTCGCTGGACGAAGCGGTGGCGCGTGACGTGATCCGCGGTTTCTACCCCGGCGAAGCCGCGCCGGACATGCTGGTCTGCGTGCTGGACGCGACCAACCTGCGCCTGCACCTGCGCTTCGCGCTGGAACTGCGCGAGCTGGGCAAGCCGATGATCGTCGCGGTCAACATGATCGACGCGGCGCGTCGTCGCGGCATCGCCATCGATCTGGCGAAATTGCAGGACGGACTTGGCGTGCCGGTGGTCGAAACCATTGCCGTGCGCCGGCACGGCGCGCAGGCCCTGGTCGAAGGCATCGAACGCCTGGCCGCGCAGCCGCAGCCGCCATTGGGGCGGCTGGCCGAAGGCGAGGACATCCACGCCGCCACCCGCGACCTGCTGGCCGCCGCGGTGAACATGCCCACGCGCACCGCGCGCATCGACGATGCGCTGGATCGCTGGCTGCTGCATCCGGTGTTCGGCCTGCTGGCGCTGGCGGTGGTGATGTTCCTGATCTTCCAGGCCGTGTACGCCTGGGCCACGCCGCTGATGGATGGCATCGACGCGGCCAAAGGCTGGCTGGGCGAACAGGTCGGCGCGGCGCTGCCGGAAGGCCCGCTCAACAGCCTGCTGGTCGATGGCATCATTGCCGGCGTCGGCGACGTGGTCAAATTCCTGCCGCAAATCCTGATTCTTTTCGCCTTCATCCTTGCACTGGAGGAAAGCGGCTACCTGCCGCGCGCGGCCTTCCTGCTCGACCGCATGATGGCGTCCGCTGGCCTGTCCGGGCGTTCCTTCATCCCGCTGCTGTCCAGCTTCGCCTGCGCCATCCCCGGCATCATGGCCACGCGCAGCATCCAGGATCCGCGCGACCGCCTTGCCACGATTCTTGTTGCGCCGCTGATGACCTGCAGCGCGCGCCTGCCGGTGTATGCGCTGCTGATCGGCGCGTTCGTGCCGCAGAAAACCGTCTGGGGGATCTTCAACCGGCAGGGGCTGGTGTTGTTCGGCCTGTACGTGGCCGGGATTGTTTCGGCCTTGCTGGTGTCGTTCGTGATGAAGAAGTGGCGGCGCGACAAGGGAGAACACGCACTGCTGCTGGAACTGCCGTCGTACCGCGTGCCGAATCCGCGCGATCTGTTGATCGGCCTGTGGGAACGCGCAGCGATCTTCCTCAAGCGCGTTGGCGGCATCATCCTGGCGCTGACCGTCCTGCTGTGGTTCCTGCTGAATTTCCCCGGCGCGCCGGAAGGCGCAACCGGCCCGGCCATCGACTACAGCCTGGCCGGCCGCATCGGCCACGCGCTGGCCTTCGTGTTCGCGCCGCTGGGCTTCAACTGGCAGATTTGCATCGCGCTGATTCCCGGCCTGGCCGCGCGCGAAGTGGCGGTGGCGTCGCTGGCGACGGTCTATGCGGTGGCGGCGGCCGACGACGATGCAGCAGCGCAGGCGCTGGAGCCGCTGATTTCCGGCGGCGCCGATGCCTGGTCGCTGGCGACCGCGCTGTCGCTGCTGGTCTGGTACATCTACGCGCCGATGTGCCTTTCCACGCTGGCGACCATCAAGCGCGAAACCAATTCGTGGAAGCAGATGGCCGGCGCGGCGCTGTACCTGTTCGCGCTGGCGTGGGTCGCGTCGTTCGCCACCTACCAGATCGCCGTGCTGCTGGGCCTGGGATGAGCGCCTCGCTGCTGCTGCAATACGGGGTGATCGCGCTGGCGGTGATCGTCAGCGCGTGGGTGGTGGCAAAAAAACAATTCCCCGGCAGCCTGCGCAAGCTGCGCATCGCATTGGCCTTGCCCCTGCTGCGCGAGGGCCGGCCGGCATGGTTGCGGGCATTGGGCCGGCGCATCGCGCCGGAGGCCAGGACCACGCGAGGCGGTTGCGGCGGTTGCGACAACTGCAGGTAACAGCGGCGCGTCAATGCCGGCGGAACTTGCCCTTCAAGTCGTCGCGCTGCACCACCTCCACCGCCAGCGAGAAGCTGCGCTGCTCGCCGGGCTGCATCGCGCCGACGCCGACCACCTGGCGGCCGACTTCGTCGCCGCGTTCGTTGCGGATCACCACGACCACCGTGTATTCCCACGGGCCGCCGTCGGCGGGATGCTGCACCGTGCCTTCCACGCGCAGCGGCGTGGCCACCGGCCGCGCGCGCAGTGCGGTGATCGCCGCATCGTCGAAGCGCAGGTGGTGCCGGCACGACGGGCATACCGATGCGCTTTCCAGGATCACGGTCTTGCAGTGCGGGCAGGGGCGGGTCGCGCCCGCGCTGCCCGGGCGCGGCGCACTCATGCGGCCGCGCCGTGCTCCGCGCCACCCTTGGCCGACTTGGCCTTGTCGTCGGCCCAGCCGAAATCGACCTGGCCGCGGATGCGCGCACCGGCGGCCACGGTCACCGTGCCGGCCTTGACGTCGCCGATCACGGCGCCGGAAGCAAGCACATCGACCTGCGTGGCCGAATCGATGTTGCCTTCCAGTTCGCCGGCGACGGTGACCTTCTTCGCCTTGACGCTGCCATTGACCTTGGCGCCGAGTTCGATGGTCAAATCGCCCTGCACGTTGACGTCGCCCTTGAACTTGCCGGCGATGCGCACGTGGCCGGCGCCTTCGATCTTGCCCTCGATGGTCAGGTCGGCGGAGATCAGCGACTCCTTGGCGGGCGCAACGCGTTCCGGTGCGGCCACCGGGGTGGGCGTGGGGGCGCTGGACAGGAATTCCGGCAGATCGGCCGGCGGCGGCTGCGGAGCGGGCTGATCCTTCTTGGGGCTGAGGTCTTTCCACGAGGACATGAGAGCGTCTCCTGAGACGGGGGCGAAGGAGCGATCACTTTCGCTTGCAGGATGTGGACATGCCGTGATGCCGAGGTTAAGCCCGTGGAACAGACATGGGCAGCATGGATCGTGCACGCCGCAGCCCGGAGATTCATCGCCAGCGGAATGGGCTCGCTGCCGTCATCGACCTGGGTGCGGGCAGGTGCGCCGCGTGTTCGACGCAGCCGCTCCACCACCCCCTCCACTTCGCGCCCGACAGCCAATCAGCGTTCCAGCAACTTCAGCTTGTCGCTCTTGCCGTCCCACTCCTTGGCATCGGGCAGCGGGTCCTTGCGGGTGGTGATGACCGGCCAGTCTTTCGACAACTCGGCGTTGAGGGCGACATAGCCTTCCTGGCCGGCGGGCACGTCGTCTTCCGGGAAGATCGCATTGGCCGGGCATTCCGGTTCGCACAGGGTGCAGTCGATGCACTCGTCCGGGTCGATCACCAGGAAGTTGGGGCCTTCGTGGAAGCAATCCACCGGGCACACTTCCACGCAATCGGTGTACTTGCACTTGATGCAGTTCTCGGTGACGACGAAGGGCATGGGGAGGTATGGCTGTGGGCGTTGGGTTGGCTGGCTTCGGGGGCTCCCCCCATCCCGTTCCCTTTCCCCGCGCAGGCGGGGGAAGGGCGAAGGTGCCGTGCGGGATCGGTTTCGAAGGCCGTGCCGGCATCGTGTGACCGGGGCTTCGGCGACACTTGCTTTTCTGGCGCTCCCTAGGGGACTCGAACCCCTGTTACAGCCTTGAGAGGGCCGTGTCCTGACCACTAGACGAAGGGAGCGTTGCGGGCCTTACCGATATGGCACAGTGTTCTATTATATGGGCTTGCCGTCGGGCCGGGCAATGTTTCTGATTCGCCCGGCATCATCCACGGCCGCAACGGAATCGCCATCATCACGCCGCACACCGCTCCTTCCATCGCCTTGCGCATCATCCCGCGCGATGCGCACCCGATTTCGCGCAGGGACATCAGTCCGAATGCGCTGCGCGTGCTGTATCGCCTGCGCGACGCCGGTTTTTCCGCCTGTCTGGTTGGCGGCGCGGTGCGCGACCTGCTGGTCGGGCAGCAGCCCAAGGACTTCGACGTGGCCACCGACGCCACGCCGGAGCAGGTCAGGCAGTTGTTCCGCAACTGCCGGTTGATCGGCCGCCGCTTCCGCCTGGCGCACGTGGTGTTCGGGCCGGAAATCATCGAGGTCGCCACCTTCCGCGCCAACAGTGACGACGGCAGCGGCGGCCGCGAGATGGACAATGGCCGGCTGGTCCGTGACAACATCTATGGCAGCATCGAGGAAGACGCGGTGCGCCGCGACTTCACCGCCAACGCGCTGTACTACGCCATCGAAGACTTCAGCGTGCGCGACTACGTCGGCGGCTACGAGGACGTGCTGGCGCGGCGGATGCGGCTGATCGGCGACCCCGAGCAGCGTTATCGCGAGGATCCGGTGCGCATGCTGCGCGCGGTGCGCTTGGCGGCCAAGCTGGGTTTCGAAATCGATGCGGCCACCGCCGAGCCGATTCCACGCCTGGCATCGCTGCTGGCCGAAGCCGCGCCGGCGCGCTTGTTCGAGGAAATCCTCAAGCTGTTCCTGTCCGGGCACGCGGTTGCCAGTTTTGAAGGGCTGGAACGCTTCGGCCTGCTGTCGGTGCTGCTGCCGGAAACCGCCGCCGCGCTGGCCAGCAACCGCAGTGGCGCGTTGCGGCGCATGCTGGTCGAAGGCCTGCGCGGCACCGACGAGCGCATCGCCCGCGACGAACCGGCATCGCCCGCGTTCCTGTTCGCGCTGCTGCTGTGGCCGGCGTACTGCCGTGCGCTGACCGGCCTGCAGGCGCAGGGCGTGAACCCCGAGGACGCCGCGCGCCGCGCCGCCGACCGCGTCACCGTGCACCAGTTGCAGAGCGTCGCGCTGCCGCGCAGGTTCTCGTTGCCGATGCAGGAAATCTGGCTGTTGCAGTCGCGCTTTTCCACCCGCCAGCGCCGCCGGGTGATGCGTCTGCTGGCGCATCCGCGCTTCCGTGCCGCGTTCGATTTTCTGGTGTTGCGGCTGGTGGCGTCGGACACGCATGCGGCAGACGTCGAATTCTGGCACGAGGCGCAAACCCAGGATGGCGAGCAACTGGCGCAAACCCTGGGCGTGGCGCCGCCGCCGGACAGCTACATCGGCGACGAGGACGCGCCGCCATCCAAGCGCCGCAGGCGTCGCCGTCGCCGCAGCGGCGACGCATCGCCGGCGGCGGAGTGAACGGCGTCGGCGCCTTCGTCGGTCTGGGCGCGAACCTGGGCGACGCGGCGGCAACCTTGCACGCGGCACTGCGCGAACTGGACGTCCTGCCGCAAACGCGGTTGCGGCGCGCTTCGCGCCTGTACCGCACCCCGGCCTGGGGCGGCGTATTGCACGAAGGCAAACCGCAGCCGGATTACCTCAACGCCGTGGCCGAAGTGACAACCCGATTGACCGCGCGCGAACTGCTCGATGGCCTGCTGGCGATCGAACGCCGCCACGGTCGCGACCGCCGCCGCGAACAGCGCTGGGGGCCGCGCACGCTCGACCTCGACCTGTTGCTGCATGGCGATGCGCAAATCGACGACGCCTCGATGGAAGCCGGCGGCCTGCGCGTGCCGCACCCGTTGATGCACCGGCGCGCCTTCGTGCTGCTGCCGCTGCTGGAAATCGCGCCGGAGGCCGTGATTCCCGGTTTTGGTCCCGCGCGCAACGCTGTGTCCGCGCTGGAGACGGGCGAATTGTCCAATATCGTCCCGCTATCAGTGGATAATGCCCGGCCATGAGTACCCAGACCGACTCCCAGCCGTGGACCGTGCCGGCGCTGGCGCAAGCCAAGCGCGAGGGCCGCAAGCTGGTCATGCTGACCTGCTACGACTACAGCTTCGCCCGCATCCTCGACGCCAACGGTGTTGACCTGGTGCTGATCGGCGATTCGCTGGGCATGGTGGTGCAGGGCCACGATTCCACCTTGCCGGTCACGGTCGATGACATCGCCTATCACACCCGCGTGGTCGCGCGCGGGCTGGAGCGCGCGTTGCTGGTATCCGACCTGCCGTTCCAGTCCGACGCCACGCCCGAACGCGCGTTGGACGCCTCGGTGCAACTGCTGCATGCCGGCGCGGAGATGGTCAAGCTGGAAGGCGCCAGCGCCAACAAACTGGAAGTCATCCGTTTTCTGGCCGAACGCGACATTCCCGTATGCGCGCACCTGGGCCTGACCCCGCAATCGGTGCTGAAGTTCGGCGGCTACAAGGTGCAGGGCCGCGAGGAAGCGGCGGCGGCTAAACTGCGCGCCGACGCGCGCGCCGTGGCCGAAGCCGGTGCGCAACTGCTGGTGCTGGAATGCGTGCCGTCGGCATTGGCCGCCACGATCAGCACCGAATTGTCGATCCCCACCATCGGCATCGGCGCGGGCAACGGCTGCGACGGCCAGGTGCTGGTGCTGCACGATTTTCTCGGCCTGGACACCGGCCACCGCAAGCCGAAGTTCGTCAAGGATTTCCTCGCCGAGGGCGGCAGCGTCGCCGGCGCGGTGCGCGCCTATGCGCAGGCGGTGCGCGAGGGCGCGTTCCCGGACGCCGCCCATTCCTACTGAACCAGAAGAAGCGCACGCGATGCTCGAAACCCTCACCGACCTGTCCGCATTGCGCGAGCGCGTGCGCCAGTGGAAGCGCGAAGGTCACCGCGTCGGCTTCGTGCCGACCATGGGCAACCTGCACGCCGGCCATTACTCGCTGGTGATGCTGGCGCGGCAATACGCCGACCGCGTGGTGTCCAGCGTCTTCGTCAATCCCACCCAGTTCGGCCCCAGCGAGGACTTCACCCGCTATCCGCGCACGGTCGAAGCCGACCGCACCGGCCTGGACGATGCCGGCTGCGACGTGTTGTGGCTGCCCACGGTGGAATCGATGTATCCGTTCGGCGTGGAACTGGCCTCGAAGGTGCACGTGCCCGGCGTCAGCGGCGTGCTGGAAGGGCAATGCCGCCCCGGCCACTTCGACGGCGTCTGCACCGTGGTCGGCCGCCTGTTCAACCAGGTGCAGCCGGACGTGGCCGCGTTCGGCAAGAAGGACTACCAGCAACTGGCGGTGATCCGGCAACTGGTCACCGACCTGGCGTTCCCGATCGAAATCCTGGCCGGCAACATCGTGCGCGAAGCCGATGGCCTGGCGATGAGTTCGCGCAACCAGTACTTGAGCGCCGACGAGCGCCCGCGCGCGGCGGAAATCCGCAGAACCTTGCTCGATCTGCGTGACGGCGTCCTCTCCGACAGGCCGCGCGTGGAAGTCGAAGCCGCCGCGACCCGCCGCTTGACCGACGCAGGCTACGCCGTCGATTACACCGTGGTGCGTCGCCCCGACCTCAGCGAACCGTCCGATGGCGAAAAGGGCGCAAAGGTCGCCTTGATCGCAGCCAGGCTGGGCCGCACGCGGTTGATCGACAACCTGGAGTTTTGAATGATTGCTTTCGAGTCGTTGAAAACGCACGCATCGCGTTTGCAGGGCGTGCATGCCCGTGATTTGCTCGCCGCCGATCCGTCGCGCGCGGCGGGATTCTCGCTGCGGGTCGGGCCGCTGTACGCCAACTTCGCGCGGCAGGGCTACGACCGTGAGGCGCTGACTGCATTGCTGGCCTTGGCGGAAAACAAATCGCTGGCTGCCGCCTTCCAGCGTCTGTTCGATGGCGAAGTCGTCAACGTCACCGAAGGCCGCGCCGCGCTGCATACCGCCTTGCGCGGCAATCCGTCGGCGGCGGCGACCGCACGCGAAGCCTTCGCCACCGCCAGCGAAGTGCGCCAGCGCATGGGTGCGCTGGTCGCGCAATTGCGGGCCAGCGGCATCACCGACGTCGTCAGCGTCGGCATCGGCGGTTCCGATCTGGGGCCGCGGCTGGTGGCCGATGCGCTGCGGCCGGTGTCCGGTGCGCGTTTGCGCGTGCATTTCGTTTCCAACGTCGATGGCGCGGCGATGCAGCGTACGCTGGCCGCGCTGGACCCGGCGCGCACCGCCGGCATCCTGATTTCCAAGACTTTCGGCACCCAGGAAACCCTGCTCAACGGTACGATCCTGCGCGACTGGCTAGGCGGCAGCGAACGCCTGTACGCCGTCAGCGCCAATCCGCAACGCGCCGCGCAAACCTTCGACATCGCCGCTGCGCGCGTGCTGCCGATGTGGGATTGGGTGGGCGGGCGCTATTCGTTGTGGTCGGCGGTGGGTTTGCCGATCGCATTGGCGATCGGCTTCGAAAATTTCGAAGCCTTGCTGGCCGGCGCGGCGCAATTCGACGCACACGCCTTGCACGCACCGCTGGTCGAGAACCTCGCCGTTCGTCACGCGCTGACCGCCGTATGGAACCGCAACGCGCTGGGCCATGCCGCACATGGCGTGATGACCTACGATCAGCGCCTCGCGCTGTTGCCGGCGTATTTGCAGCAGCTGGTGATGGAAAGCCTGGGCAAGTCGGTGCAACTGGACGGCTCGCCGGTCGAGGCCGACACCGTGCCGGTGTGGTGGGGCGGTGCGGGCACCGACGTGCAGCACAGTTTCTTCCAGGCGCTGCACCAGGGCACGCAGATCGTGCCGCTGGATTTCATCGGCACCGTGCGCAACGACGACCCGCACACGGAAAATCATCTGGCGCTGCTGTCGAATCTGCTGGCGCAAAGCGAGGCCCTGGCCAACGGGCAAGGCAACGACGACCCGCACCGCAGCTATGCCGGCGGCCGGCCCAGCACGATGATCCTGCTCGATGCGCTGACCCCGCAATCGCTGGGTGCGTTGATCGCGATGTACGAACACAGCGTCTATGCACAATCGGTGTTGTGGGGCATCAACGCCTTCGACCAGTTCGGCGTGGAGTTGGGCAAGCAATTGGCGAGCGGTTTGTTGCCGGCGTTGAAGGGAGAAGCAGAAGCCGCCGATCCGGTGACGCGGGCGTTGCTGGCGGAGTTGAAAGCGCGTGGTTGAGCCCCTCTGCCTGCGGGAGAGGGAGTGCGGCGAAACGATGACGTCCGAGCATCGACAAACGTTGCAACGTTCCTGGAATCCACCTCTCATCACTTCGCCGTACCCTCATCCGCCGCTGGGGGCACCTTCTCCCGGAGGGTGAAGGGAAAAGCGTCAGTTTCCGTGCCGGGCCAGCGCCCATGCCACATGCTCTCGCACCAGCGGTGATTCGTCATCGCGGCGCGAAGCCAGCGCGGCGAGAACCTCCGGCGTGCCCGGTGCATTGCCCAGCGCCACCGCGATGTTGCGCAGCCAGCGTTCGTGGCCGCTGCGGCGGATCGCCGAGCCTTCGGTGCGGGTGAGGAATTCGCTTTCCGACCATGCGAACAACTGCGGCAGCGTCGCCGTGTCCAGATCGTTGCGCGCGCGAAAATCCGGCTCGTCGGTTTTCTTCGCGAACTTGTTCCAGGGGCAGACCAGTTGGCAGTCATCGCAGCCGAAGATGCGGTTGCCCATCGGCGCGCGCATTTCCTCGGGGATTGCGCCTGCGTGTTCGATGGTCAAGTAGGAAATGCAGCGACGCGCGTCCAGTTTGTACGGGGCGACGATGGCCTGCGTCGGGCAGACGTCGATGCAGCGCGTGCAGGTGCCGCAGTGCGCGGTGGCCGCTTCGTCCACCGGCAGCGGCAGATCGACATAGATTTCGCCGAGGAAGAACCACGAGCCGCCATCGCGGTCGATCAGGCAGGTGTGCTTGCCGATCCAGCCCAGTCCGGCGTTGCGCGCCAGTGCGCGCTCCAGCACCGGCGCCGAATCGACGAACACGCGATGGCCGAACGGGCCGATTTCTTCGGCAATCCTGTCCGCCAGTCTTTGCAGGCGGTTGCGCATCAGCTTGTGGTAGTCGCGGCCCAATGCGTAGCGGGCCACGTAGGCGCGTTCGCCATTGGCCAGCGTGGCCCAGGCTTCGTCGTCGTCACGGCGGCCATAGTCCAGGCCCACCGAAATCACCCGCAGCGTGCCGGGCACCAGTTCGGCCGGGCGCGAACGCCTGTCGCCGTGCGCGGCCATCCACGCCATCGTGCCGTGCAGCCCGCGCGCCAGCCACTCCCGCAGACGGGTTTCGTCCTCGTCCAGTTCGACGCCGCTGATGCCGCAATGCTGAAAGCCGAATTCACGCGCCAACCCGCGTACGCGGGCGGCGAGCGTGACCAGGTCGGCGGTGGCAGCGGGCGAGGGCATGCGCGAAGTATAGAATCGCGGCCATGACCGGCATGATTTCCCTGTACGACACCGCCGCCGCGCGCCTGCTCGACGCGCGTGCGACCGAGTTGCTGGGCGGCGACGGCTACACGTTGATGCAGCGCGCCGGGCAGGCGGCGTGGCGGCGGGTGCTGCAGCATTGGCCCGACGCGATGCGCATCGTCGTGGTCTGCGGGCCGGGCAACAATGGCGGCGATGGCCATGTGCTGGCGCGTCTGGCCAAGCAATCGCGCCGCAACGTGCGCGTGTTGCACTTGCCCGAACACGCGCCGCGCAGCGCGTTGGCGCAGCGTGCGTGCACCGATTACGTCGCTGCGGGCGGGCGCATCGAGTTGTTCCCGGAAACGGCGGTGGAAGGCGATCTCGTCGTCGATGCGCTGTTCGGCATCGGCTTGTCGCGCGCGCCGGATGCGCCCTCGGCCGCGTTGATCGAGGCGATCAACACGCAATCCGCGCCGGTGTTCGCACTGGATGTGCCGAGTGGTCTGGATGCCGACCTCGGTTCCGCGCCGGGCGTCGTGGTGACGGCGGACTGCACGCTGCAATTCATCGCACCGCACCTCGGCCTGCACAGTGGCGATGCGTTGGAGTGCGTCGGCGAAACCGGCACCGATGATCTCGACGTGCCGGCCGCCGCTTTCAACGCCGCCTCTCCGGCCGCGATCCTGTTGACCGACGAAGCACTGGAACACTGGCTGCTGCCGCGCCGCCGCAACACCCACAAGGGCGAATCCGGGCGTGTGCTGTGCATCGGTGGCGACCACGGCCACGGTGGCGCGGTCATGCTGTGCGCCGAGTCTGCGCTGCGCTGTGGTGCCGGGTTGTTGACCGTGGCCACGCGCGAAAGCCACGTGCCGGTGCTGTTGTCGCGTCGGCCCGAAGCAATGGCGGCAGCGGTGGAATCCAGTGCCGACTTGTCGCCCTTGCTGGCCACGCCCGACGTCATCGCCATCGGCCCCGGCCTGGGGCAGGGCGAATGGGGCAGGGCGGTATTCCAGTTGGCGCTGGAAGCGGGCAAGCCGCTGGTGATCGATGCCGATGCGTTGAACCTGCTCGCCGCACAGCCGCGCATGCTGCCCGACGCCATCCTCACCCCGCATCCGGGGGAAGCCGCCCGTTTGCTTGGCGTTTCCACAACAGAAGTGCAGCGCGACCGTTTCGCCGCCGCGCGCGGCATCGCGCAGCGTTACGGCGCAACGGTCGTGCTGAAAGGCGCGGGCACGATAGTGACTGCGCCGGAGGCGACACCGCGCGTCATTGGCGCAGGCAATCCCGGCATGGCCGTCGGCGGCATGGGCGACTTGCTGACCGGCGTGATCGCGGCGCTGCGCGGGCAGGGCTTGTCGGCGTTCGACGCGGCCGGCACCGGCGCCTTGCTGCATTCGCTGGCCGGCGATGCGGCCGCGCAGGAAGGCGAACGTGGCCTGCTGCCCTCGGACTTGTTGCCGCACCTGCGGCGTTTGGCGAATCCCCTGTGATGATGCCCGCTGTGACGAGACACCTCGACCTGGACGACAGCGACGCCACCGAAGCCTTGGGCGCACGCCTGGCGCGGACGCGCCCGCCCAGCGCCGTGGTGTTCCTGCAAGGCGACCTGGGCGCGGGCAAATCCACGCTGGCGCGCGCGTTGCTGCGTGCGCTGGGTGTGCAGGGTGCCATCCGCAGCCCGACCTACACGCTGGTGGAGCGTTATCCGGTGGAAGGTGGTGAAGCCTGGCACCTGGACATGTACCGCATCGGCGATGCCGGCGAACTGGATTTCCTGGGCCTGGATGAAGCCGTCGCCACCTTGTGGCTGGTCGAATGGCCGGAAAAAGGCGGCCACGGCCTGCCAGCGCCCGATTTGCGCATCGCTCTGAGCGTGCAAGGGCAGGGCCGCCGTGCAGGGCTGGAAGCCCTGTCCCCGGCGGGTCACGACTGGCTGGCCCGACTGTCTGCATGAGCTTGCGGCCCATCCCTGCCGGCTTGCTCTAGGAAGTTCTGGCAGGTTGCGGATTATCAAGGGAAAAATGCTTGCGCGATTCGCGTTTTGATGTTTGAATCCGGCGCATGAACAGGGAACGGGCAAGCTGGGGACGCGGTCTGGGGGCATTTTTGCTCTCGGCAGTGACGTGTTCCCCGGCTTTCTCCGTCCTCGCCGGCCAGGTCGGTAGCGTGAGCCTCGATCAAGGGGCCACCGGTACCCGCGCCGAGATCCGCCTGCAGGGCAAGGGTGAATTCAAGACGATTTCGTTGCACGGCCCGGAACGGATGGTGATTGACCTGCCGGCCTCCAGCGTTGCCGCCGGTCTGCGCCTGCCCGCCGGCAGCGGCGTGGTGAAGTCGGTGCGCATCGGCCAGCCCGAAGCCGGCACCTTGCGCATCGTGTTCGACCTGGCCGAGCCGGTCGCGGCCTTGAAGCCACGCATGGAGGCCTCCGCCGACGGCGCGACCCTGGTGATCGAATGGCCCGGCGATGGTCCGGTCCGGCCTGCCGCGAACACGACGGTTGCCGGCACCGCCGCCACGCATTCCGTCACGCCGCTTTCAACGCCTGCAGTCGCCGCGCCCGATCCGGCGGCCGCCGCACGCGCCACCGCCGCGCTGACCTTGCAGGTCGCGCAGCAGGCGCAGGCCGTGCCTGCCAGCGATACCGCGACCGCCATGCTTTCGCCGCAGCAAATCCTCAACGGCGGCAATGTCGCCACCACGACTGCGGCGACCGCGCAGCCGCAGCAGACCACCAAGTCGGTGCCTCTGGGCGATTATCTGGCATCGGCAGGGCAGAACACCGCCACGCCGCCGCCAGCCGCAACGCCGGTCGAAACCGCGCCTGTTCAGCCCGCCGCGCCGCCGTCCGTGCCGATGCGCACCGGCATGCGCCCGCTGGTGGTCGCCATCGATGCCGGTCACGGCGGCCAGGATTCCGGCGCGATCGGCCCCACCGGCAAGTACGAAAAACACGTCACCCTGGCCATCGCGAAGGAACTGGCGCGTCAGGTCAACGCCACGCCCGGCATGAAGGCTTATCTGGTGCGCGATGGCGACTACTTCATCCCGTTGCCGCAGCGTGCGCAAAAGGCGCGTGCGGCCAAGGCCGACCTGTTCGTCTCGATCCATGCCGATGCCGCCGAGAACCGCAGCGCGCGTGGCTCGTCCGTGTATGTTCTGTCGCTGAAGGGCGCCTCGTCGCAGCGCGCGCGCTGGCTGGCCGACAAGGAAAACGCCTCCGACCTGGTCGGTGGCGTGCGCCTGCAGAAAGTCGATAACACGCTGTCGTCGGTGTTGATCGACCTGGCGCAAAGCGGGCACATGAAGGCTTCCGAGGACGCCGCCAGCCACGTGCTGGATGGCTTGGCTCGCGTCGGCAACACCCACAAGGCGCAACTGGAACGCGCCAATTTCGCCGTGCTGCGTACCTCCGACATGCCGGCGATGCTGGTCGAAACCGCGTTCATCTCCAACTTCGACGAAGAGCGCCAGCTCAACGACCCCAGGTTCCAGCGCAAGCTGGCCAGTGCGGTGCTGGACGGCGTGCGTACCTATTTCACCCGCCAACCGCCGCCGGGCACGCTGTTCGCGATGCGTGCACAGGCGGCGGAATCCGCCATGGCCGGCGGTGCGGGCGGTTCGCCGTAATACGGCAGTGAGGCCGCGCAGCGGGCGACTTGCCGCTGCATTCGGCTATCATTCCGCTTCACTCCCCACGCGGCGCATCCGGCGCTGCCGTTCCGTGCCGATCCGACCGCTTCCCGACCTGCTCATCAACCAGATCGCCGCCGGCGAAGTGGTCGAAAGACCCGCCTCGGTGGTCAAGGAACTGGTCGAGAACGCGCTGGACGCCGGCGCAAGACGCATCGATATCGATCTCGAGGAGGGCGGCATCCGCCTGATCCGCATCCGCGATGATGGCGGCGGCATCCCCGCCGAAGAACTGCCGCTGGCGGTGTCGCGCCACGCCACCAGCAAGATCGCCTCTCTCGACGACCTGGAAGCCGTGGCCACGCTCGGTTTCCGTGGCGAAGCCTTGCCGTCGATTGCGTCGGTATCGCGCTTCCGCCTGTCCTCGCGCCGCGCCGGGGATGCGCATGGTTCGGCATTGGCGGTCGAAGGCGGCAAGGTCGGCGACATCGCGCCGTCGCAGCAGGCGCCCGGCACCACGGTCGAAGTGCGCGAGCTGTTCTACAACGTGCCGGCGCGGCGCAAGTTCCTGCGCGCCGAACGCACCGAACTGGGCCACATCGAGGAATGGCTGCGCTCGCTGGCGCTGGCGCGGCCTGATGTCGAATTGCGCGTGACCCACAACGGCAAGCCGTCGCGGCGCTATCTGGCCGGCGACAGTGAATCGGCCGCGCGCCTGGGCGAAACCCTGGGCGAGGATTTCGCCGCGCAGAGCCTGCGCATCGACCACGCCGGCGCGGGTCTGCGCCTGCACGGCTGGATCGCGCAGCCGAGCTATTCGCGCGCCAGCGCCGACCAGCAATACCTGTACGTCAACGGCCGCAGCGTGCGCGATCGCAATATCGCCCATGCGGTGAAACTGGCCTATCAGGACGTGCTTTTCCATGGCCGTCAGCCGGCTTACGTGTTGTTCCTTGAAATCGATCCGCTGCGTGTCGATGTCAACGTTCACCCGGCCAAGCACGAGGTGCGCTTCCGCGATTCGCGGCTGGTGCACGATTTCGTCTATCGCACCTTGCACGAAGCGCTGGCGCAGACGCGCGCGGGCTTGAACGCTTCGGTGGCGACAGCGGCGAATGCGCCGGCGGGCGATGCGTATTCCGCAAATACCGCCGGCAATGTCGCGCCGTATCCGATGCCTTCGCAATGGATGCCCACGCGGCAAACGCCGCTGGGCCTGGGCGTGGCCGAAGCGCCGGCGGTGTATGCGGCCTTGTATGGCGGCGACAATGCCGTTGCGCCGGCGATTTTCGCCACGGCTGCCACGCCGCTGCCGGAAACCGATGATGCGTCTATGCCGCCTTTGGGCTACGCCATCGCGCAACTGCACGGCATCTACGTGCTGGCCGAAAACGCCGATGGCCTGATCGTGGTTGACATGCATGCCGCGCACGAACGCATCGGCTACGAAAAACTGAAGGCCGCGCATGACGGCATCGGCATCCGCGCGCAACCGCTGCTGGTGCCGCTGAGTCTGGCGGTGGCCGAACGCGACGCCGACGTGGCCGAACGCGAGGCGGAAACCCTTGCCGTACTCGGCTTCGAAACCACCCGCAGCGGCCCGCAGCATCTGACCGTGCGCAGCGTGCCGGCCTTGCTGGTGCATGCCGAACCGTCGGCCTTGCTGCGCGACGTGCTGGCCGATTTGCGCGAACACGGCGAGAGCCGGAGAGTGGCCGCCGCACGCGACGAATTGCTTTCGACGATGGCCTGCCACGGCGCGGTGCGCGCCAACCGCAAGCTGACGGTTCCGGAAATGAACGCGCTGCTGCGCGAAATGGAAATCACCGAACGCTCGGGCCAGTGCAACCACGGCCGGCCGACCTGGGCGCGTTTCACCCTGGCTGAAATCGACCGCTGGTTCCTGAGAGGGCGCTGAAATGGGCAAACGAATCCACGCCATGATGTTGCTTGCGCTGGCCGCGCTGGCCGGCTGCAAGGAAGGTGCGTCGGAAAATGCGGCGGCATCCACGGCGATGGACGCCAACTACCTCGCCGACGAAGCGATCTGGCGCGAACAACGCAAACAGGATCTGCTCAAGCCCGATGGTTGGACCAGCCTGGTCGGCCTGCACTGGCTGGAATTGAAGGCGCACTACATCGGCAGCAGCGCCGACAGTGGCATCCGCCTGTCGGTGGGGCCGGCGAAGATGGGCATGGTGCAGCAGCGAGATGGCCGCGTGATGTTCACGCCGGAACGTGGCGTGGCGCTGACCGTCGATGGCGAACCGCTGAAAGGCCGGCTGGAACTGAAAAGCGACCGCGACGGCGTGCCGACCGCGATCGGTTTCGACGGAGGCAAGGGCGTGATGACCCTGATCAAGCGTGGCGACCGCTTCGCCTTGCGCGTCAAGCATGCCGATGCGCCCACACGGCTCGGCTTCAAGGGCCTGGATTACTGGCCGGCCGATCCGGCGTGGCGCATCACCGGCCGCTTCGTCGCGCATTCGCCGGGCAAGACCTTGCCGATCATGGACATCACCGGTCTGGTCACCGAAACGCCGAATCCCGGCGCGGTGGAATTCACCCGCAACGGCGAAACCTTCCGCCTCGAAGCGTTGGGCGATGGCGAGGGCCTGTTCTTCGTTTTCGTTGATCGCACCAGCGGCCACGGCAGTTACCCGGCCGGGCGCTTCCTTGATGCCGCCGCCGCCAATGCCGACGGCGAAGTGGTGCTGGACTTCAACCGCGCCTACAACCCGCCGTGCGCGTTCACGAGGTATGCGACCTGCCCGTTGCCGCCGCCGGAAAACCGATTGGAAAACCTGGCGGTCGAAGCGGGCGAGAAGGCCTATCATCCGGATTGAGAAGCGGAGAAGCTTGCGCGCCTGCGGTTTTTCCCGGAATCCGGCTTTTCGCAGTCAACTCGCCATGAATCGCCGCTTGCAATGGCTGCATCGCCGACCATCATGAACCTCATGCGCTGGAGCGCGGTGGCGCTGTTGTCGGCATTGCTGCTGCTGGACATGGCTTTCCCGCCCAGGCTCCCCAGGCAGCGCGACACCAGTACCCTGGTCGTTGCCGCCGACGGCACGCCGCTGCGCGCCTTCGCCGATGCCGAAGGCGTGTGGCGTTACCCCGCCACGCCGCAAAGCGTTTCGCCGCTGTACGTGCAGGCCTTGCTGGCTTACGAGGACAACTGGTTTCGCTGGCATGCGGGGGTGAATCCGGTGGCGATGCTGCGCGCGGCATGGCAGTGGTTGCGGCATGGTCGCATCGTTTCCGGCGGTTCCACCTTGACCATGCAGGTGGTGCGCATCCTCGACGGTGAAGGCGGCAGCGCGGCCACGCGCACGCCGTGGGGCAAGGCGCGGCAGGCATTGCGCGCATTGCAGCTGGAAGCGCATCTGTCGAAGGACGAAATCCTGCAGTTGTATCTGGAGCGCGCGCCGTTCGGTGGCGTGATCGAAGGCGTCGAAGCGGCCAGTTGGGCGTATCTCGGCAAGCCGTCCAGCCGGCTTTCGCAAGCCGAAGCGGCGCTGCTGGCGGTGCTGCCGCAATCGCCCAGCCGCCTGCGCCCGGATCGTCATCCCGACGCCGCGCGCGCCGCGCGCGACAAGGTGCTGCGGCGCATGCAGACGCTGGGCGCGTGGAGCGCTGCCGAGGTCGAAGACGCGATGATCGAACCGGTGGTCGCGCGTTCGCTGAAGCCGCCGCTGTCGGCTGCGTTGCTGGCCCAGCGCCTGCGCACCGCCGATCCCGAGGCCGCCCGCATCACCTCGACGCTGGATGCCGACCTGCAGCGCACGCTGGAAGAACGCGTCGCCGCATATTTCTCCAGTCTGCCCGAACGCACTTCCGCCGCGCTGCTGGTGGTGGACAACGCGACGATGGAAACGCGCGCCTATGTCGGCTCGCTGCAATTCGGCGATGTG
Organism: Pseudoxanthomonas sp.; assembly: GCA_047607085.1. Classification (GTDB taxonomy): domain Bacteria; phylum Pseudomonadota; class Gammaproteobacteria; order Xanthomonadales; family Xanthomonadaceae; genus Pseudoxanthomonas_A. The sequence goes on from JASGDT010000052.1 coordinate 64,635, forward strand.
AAGCGATTGGGCCACGTTGACATGGTGCGGGCTTCGCGTTCGCCCGGCTCCACGCTCAAGCCGTTCTTGTACGGGCTGGCGCTGGAAGACGGATTGATCCATTCCGAGAGCCTGCTGATCGACGCACCGCAAGGCATCGGCGGTTACCGTCCCGGCAACTTCGGCCTGGCCTACAACGGCCCGATCGGCGCGGCCGAAGCGCTGCGTTTGTCGCTCAATGTGCCGGCGGTCGATGTGCTGGACCGTGTCGGTCCGGCACGTTTGGCCGCGCGCCTGGCCAACGGCGGCGTTGACCTGCAGTTCCCGCGCGGCGCGCCGCCGAACCTGGCGATGATCCTCGGTGGCGCCGGCGCACGCTTGCAGGATCTGGTCGGCGCGTTCGCCGCGTTCAACCGCGACGGCGTGGCCGGCCGCGTGCGCTATCGTCCGGAAGATCCGCGCATCGACCGCCGCCTGCTGGCCCCCGGCGCGGCGTGGATCGTGCGCGAAATGCTGGAAGCCAATCCACGCCCCGGTCATGCATGGGACACCTTCGACACCGGCGGCCGGCCGAAGGTGGCGTGGAAAACCGGCACCAGCTACGGCTTCCGCGATGCCTGGGCGCTGGGCGGCACCCGCCGCTACACGGTCGGCGTGTGGGTGGGGCGGCCGGACGGCACGCCGCTGCCGGGCCAGTACGGCGCGCTGACCGCATTGCCGTTGATGTTCGAAGTGATCGACAGCCTGCCGCGCGCGCGCGGCGATGCGGTGCCGCCGCCGCGCCCGGCCAGCGTGGGCGAAACAGACATCTGCTGGCCGCTGGGCCTGCCGCCCGAAGCAGACGCGCCGCAACTGTGCCAGCGCAGGATGAAGGCATGGACGCTGGACGGCGCGATTCCGCCGACCTTTGCCGAACGCGATGCGCGACTGTGGAATGCCGGCCGCGAGCGCTTCCGGAAAGACGCCGCCACCGGCCTGCGCCTTTCCGCCGATTGCAGCCAGCCGCACGTGGCGGTCGATGCGCAGATCGCGCGCTGGCCGGTGCTGGCTTCGCCGTGGTTGTCGAAACAGGCGCGCCGCGAATCTTCATTGCCGCCGCTGTCGCCGGACTGCGCCGACGATGGCCGCGACGCCGCCGAGGAATTGCGCATCGAAGGCATCAATGACCACGCCACCGTGGTGCGTGCGCCCGGCAGCGCGCACGCCGCGCGCCTGCAGCTGCGCGCACTGGGCACGCAGGCGCGCGTGCAATGGCTGCTGGACGGCAAGTGGATTGCCGAAACCGATGGCGCAAAGTGGTTCGTCCGCGACTACGCCGAAACCGGCGAACACGTGCTGACCGCACTGGCCAGCACCGGCGCGTGGACACAGATTCGTTTTCGCGTGCTGGAGTGAGGCATCACCCCGGCAAATGCGCCAGCACGTATTCCGCCGCCGATACCTTGAACTCGCCCGGCGCTTCCACCCACAAGCCCCTGACCACGCCGTTCTCCGCGTACAAGGCATAGCGGCGCGAACGCAGGCCCATGCCGAAGCCGCTGGCGTCCATTTCCAGGCCCAGTGCGCGGGCGAAATCCGCATTGCCGTCGGACAGCATCTGCAAGCCATCGGGCACGTTTTCGGCACGGCCCCAGGCCTGCATCACGAAGGGATCGTTGACGGCGGTGCAATAGACCTCGATGCCACGGCTGCGGAAATCGTCGAAATGCTTCACGAAACCCGGCAGATGCGCTTCCGAACAGGTCGGCGTGAACGCGCCCGGCACCGCGAACAGCACCACCTTGTTGCCTTCGAACAGCAGGCCGGTGTCAACGGTTTCCACGCCGTCGCGGATGCGCTTGAGGATGGTTTCGGGGATGTGGTCGCCGATCTGGATGCTCATGCGCGGGTTTCCGTCGAGGAGATGCCCGGATTGTAATGGTGATTCGTGGCGGCGATTCACGGCGGCGATCCACGACAGCCATGCAGCGGCCGCTCTGCGGGATAATGTCGGCATCATCCTGCGGTCACGCAAGCACGAGGCATCCGATGGAATTCAAGGACTACTACGCCATCCTCGGGGTCGAACCCAGCGCGGGCGAGGCCGAGATCAAGACCGCGTACCGGCGGCTGGCGCGCAAATACCATCCCGACGTCAGCAAGGAAGCCGGCGCGGAGGAAAAGTTCAAGGCCATCAACGAAGCCTACGAGGCGCTGCGCGACCCGCAGAAGCGCAGCGCCTACGACCAGTTGCGCGCGCAGGGCTATCGCGACGGCGACCAGATCCGCCAACCCGGCTTCGGCCCTGGCGGTGGTTTCGATGGCGTGGATTTCAGCGAGATTTTCGGCAGCGCCGGCGGCGGTAGTGGTGGTTTCAGCGATTTCTTCGAAAACCTGTTCGGCGGTCGCCGCCCCGGCGGCAACGGCGCAGGCCGCGCGCAGTCGCGTGGCATGGACCAGCGCGCGCGTTTCGCGGTGCCGCTGCAGGCGGTGCACGACGGCGGCAGCGTGCGCATCAACCTCGGTGGCCGGCAACTGGACGTGCGCGTACCCAAGGGCATCCGTCCCGGCCAGGTGATCCGACTGGCCGGGCAGGGCAGCGGTGGCGGCAACCTGCTGCTGGAAGTCGAATATGCGGCGCATCCGCAATTCGAAGTCGATGGCCGCAACATCCTGTACACCTTGCCGGTGACGCCGTGGCAGGCGGCGCTGGGCGCCAGCTTGAGCGTGCCGACCCTGGGCGGGCCGGTGGAAGTGAAAGTGCCGGCCGATTCGGACGCCGGCCGCAAACTGCGCCTGCGCGGCCGTGGCTTGCCGGGCGGCGGTTCGACGCCGGCCGGCGACCAGATCATCGAACTGGAAATCACCGCGCCACGCGCCAGCAACGAAGCGCAGCGCAATGCTTACCGCGAGATGGCCAAGGTTTTCGACGGGATGGATGCGTAAACGAAAAACGCGCCGGCAAGCCGACGCGTGTTTCGTGGTTCCCGCGATCGAAATTCAAGCCGTGTTGCCGGCTTCCTTCAGCATGCGCTCGATCAACTCGGCCAGTTCGTCTTCGGAGAAGGGCTTGGTCAGGTAGGCTTTTGCGCCCTGGCGCATGCCCCACATGCGGTCGGTGTCCTGGTCCTTGGTGGTGACCAGCACCACCGGGATGTGTTTGGTGGTCGCCTCGCGGTTCAGGCTGCGGGTGGCCTGGAAACCATTGAGGTTGGGCATCACCACGTCCATCAGCACCATGTCCGGCAGCTCGCGCTTGGCGACTTCCACGCCCTGCGCGCCGTCTTCGGCGGTGATCGATTCGTGCCCCAGTTTTTCGACGATGCGCTGAATGCCCAGCAGTTGGGAAGGCGAATCATCGACGATCAAGATACGTGCCATGCGAAAGTCCCCTGTGTTCTCCCCGTTGCCGAATTGTGAATGCCAGTTTGTCGCTTGGCTAGGGGGGGGCGGCGGCCACTTGGCGCGGCGGCGTGCCGTTCATCCGATTTTGACCAGATGGCGGCCCACGGCTCCGCCGGCCAGCAGGGTGGAGAAGGCACCTTGCAGGCCGTCCAGCCCGATTTCCGTGCGGCAGATCACATCCAGGCGGTCCGGCTTCCATTCGTCGGACAACAAGTGCCAGATGTCGTCGCGGATGTCGCGGGCGGTATTGGCCGAGGTCACGCCCAGCAGCGATACCCCGCGCAGGATGAAGGGCATCACCGTTGTCGGCAGTTCGGCGCTCGCGGCCAGCCCGGCGCTGGCGACGTTGCCGAATGGCGCGGCCTGTGCCAGCAGGCTGGCCAGCATCGGCCCGCCGACGTTGTCCAGGCCGCCGCCGAAGCGGGTCGATTCCAGCGGCCGCGCGGTCGCCAGCGCGTCGCGGCCCAGTACCTGTGCCGCGCCGATCGACTGCAGGTAGTCGGTTTGCTCCGGCTTGCCGCTGATCGCATGCACTTCGAAACCGGCCCTGCTGAAGATGTTCACCGCCAGCGAACCGACCCCGCCGGTCGCGCCGGTCACGGCCAGCGGACCCAGCGCCGGCGTCTGCCGGTTTTCGCGCATGCGGTACAGCGCCAGCGCAGCGGTGAAGCCGGCGGTGCCGATGATCATGCTTTCGCGCAGGCTCAAGCCGCGTGGCAAGGGAATCACCCACTTGGCCGGCAGCCGCGCGTACTGCGCGTAACCGCCGTCGCGGGTTTCGGACAGGCCACAGCCGGTGACCAGCACGGCATCGCCTTCCTTGAACTTCGCATCGGTCGAGGCGACCACGTGCCCGGCCACGTCGATGCCGCCGACCAGCGGGAAGTTGCGCAAAATCCTGCCCTTGCCGGTCCCGGCCAGCGCGTCCTTGTAGTTGACCGACGAGTACGCGACCTGGATGACGACTTCGCCGGGGCTGAGCGCGTCCAGCGCGATTCGTTCCAGGCCGCTGCGGTAGCCGGCGTCATCGTCGTGGATGCGGAAGGCGGTGAAGTCCGAAGGAATCGCGCTCATCTCTCTCGCCCATCGTTGTCAATTCGGTGACGGCGATTTTGCGCCTGTATCGATCTCAATGCGAGGGACTTCGGGAAACCCTGAATAACGGTATTTGTCCGCAAAGGGCGCAAATGACGCAAAGACAATCCGTAGCAATCTCAAGTTTTTTCTTTGCGTTCTTGGCGCTCTTTGCGGACGGATTCGCTTTGTTCAGGCCTTGCTTTGGTCGGCTTGACGATGCGCGGCCAGGCAGGTCGAAACGCTGACCGCCACGCAGGCCAATGCGGCCAATTCCATCGGCGAGGGCCAGCGCCATTCCCACAGGAAACCATAGAACAAGGCGAACAAGGTCTCGAACAGGATCATCTGCCCGACCACGGTCAGCGGCAGCAGCCGACTCATCCGGTTCCACAAGGCATTGCCGAAGATCGACGCAAGCAGCGCAATGCCGGCGGACACCGCGCCGAACTTCAGCCATTCATCCGCGCTGTGATGCGCGGTTTCCAGCAGCAGCGCCAGCGGCGCCAGCAACAGGCTTTGCGCACCGGTGACCACGCCGGTGAGCAGGTTCCAATCCTGCGCGGTGATGTGTTGCAGGCGCTTGAGGCAACGCGCATTGCCCACCGCGAAGGCCGTCCACGACACCAGTGCGCCCACGGCACACGACAGGCCTGGCAAGCGTGCGCTGGTGTCTTCCGCGAAGGCTTCCCGGCCGATGCATGCCGCTCCCATGGTGCAGGCCAGCAGCGAGGGCAACAACTTCGCCAGCGACACTGCACCATGGTCGCGACTGCCGATGATCGTCACCGCCACCGGCAGGAAGCCGATCACCAGCGAGGTCATCGCAATGCCGCCGTTCTGTACCGCGCCGGCCAGCAGCAGGTAATAGACCGTGTTGCCGGCCAGCGACAACAAGAACAGGTGCTGCCACTGCTGCCGCGACACCTGTGCACGCAGGCTGCGCCAACGTGGCGCAAGCAGCGCCACCGCGATCAGGCCATAGCAAAGGTAACGGCCGATGGTCAGCATCAACGGGCTGAAGCCGCGCACCAATTCCGGCGCAAGGAACACCAGGCCCCATAGCGCACCCGCGCCCGCGCCGCAGGCAATGCCGAGCGAATGGTTGCGGGGAAAGGCGCTGGCGGGCGACAGTGAGGACATGGCGGGAGAAATCCTATTCTCGCCAAAGCGGTAATTGCGCTACATTTCGGGCACCCAAACGCAACAAAAACCCGGCCATGCCCCGAAAGCCCGCCACGCCCGGCCATGCCCCCGACAAACTGGATCTGGACAAGAAGGACCGCGCCATCCTGCGCATCCTGCAACGTGACAACAAGACGCCGCAGCGCAAGATCGCCGAACAGGTCAACCTGTCCACCGCCGCCGTGCAGCGGCGCATCGCGGCGATGGAAGCGACCGGTGTGATCGCGCGCAACGTGGCCATGCTTGATGCCGAAGCCGTCGGTGCTGGCATCACCTCGATCGTCGAAGTGCAGATGCGCGACGAACGCGCCGTCACTGCCGATGCGGCGAAGAAATTGTTCCTCGCCACCCCGCAAGTGCAGCAGTGCTACTACGTTACCGGCGGCATCAGCTTCGTGCTGGTCATCGTCACCACCGACATGCGCAGTTACGAATCGTTGACCCGCAAACTGTTCAACGAGAATGAACTGGTCAGCAATTTCCGCTCGCTGCTGGCGTTGAACCGGGTGAAGACGGGGACGGAAATCGTGATGCCGTGATTCGAGCAGGAAGTGGCAGTCATCTTGGGGATGACGAGCGAAAGCAACGCGGTTGACTGTTGCCACAACGCTTTGCGGCGCTTCTGGTCTATCCGCGCCACGGCCAGAACCGGACGCCCGGGTGTCGAACGTGGCGCAACGCGCCAGGATCCTACCGCAGGGATTTGCGGCGTTTTTCATCCAGCCATTTGTCGGCTTTCATCGGCGTGTAACCCCGCATCCACGCCAGCATCGCATCGGCGTCCTCGCCGTGCCACAGGTCGGCGCGTTGTTCCGGATGCAGGAAGCGTTGTTCGACCATGCGGTCGATCATCGCGATCAGCGGCGTGTAGAAGCCATCGACGTCGAGGAACGCGCAGGGCTTGTCGCCGATGCCCAGTTGCCGCCAGGTCAGCATTTCGAACATCTCGTCCAGCGTGCCGAAGCCGCCGGGCAGGGCGACGAAGGCATCGCTCAGGTCGAACATGCGCATCTTGCGCTCGTGCATGTTGGCGACCACTTCCAGCCGGGTGACGCCGGTATGCGCGACTTCCCAATTGACCAGTTGCTCGGGAATCACCCCGACCACCTCGCCGCCGCCGGCCAGTACCGCATCGGCGACCTGGCCCATCAGGCCGACGTTGCCGCCGCCATAGACCAGGGTCAGTCCGTCGCGGGCGATTCGTTCCCCCAGCTCGGTCGCGCGCTGCGCATAGACCGGCTTGCCGCCGGCGTTGGAGCCGCAATAGACGCAGATCGACTTCATTCCGGAGCGGTCCTTCCCGGTGTCCGTACAGGCAGGTTGGGTGGGTTCACGGGAAATCAAACGTCACTGGCACAATCAAGGCGGAACCGCCAGTCAAAGAAATCCGCAAGGTGACTGAAGGTCACGGCATACGGAAGCGCCGTGCCATCGGTCGGGTTCCGGGGCCTTCGACGATTCATCAGGTAGGTGAGGTCGAGGTACATCGTTCCGGATGAAGCCTTCAGCGTCAGATGGAAGCCGCCGGCGCCCTTGGCGGGCTTGAGGTACAGGAACTCGATCCTGCTGATTTCCCGGACATCGAAGCTGAAAATCTCCCCCTGGAAGAACAGCGCTCCGGTCATCCCCTCGTCCCAGCGCAGACCGAAGATGGGACTCTGGAACGTGGGGCCATTCCAGTGTTCCACTATCGACCGTTTCAGTGGAAGCGAATCGATGGAATCCACCGTGATGGTTGCAAGCTTCTGCAAGGCCTCTTTCAAGGAGTTGTAGAGGAACTGGTTCTCGACGAAGTCGCCGTTCGCCAGGAGTTCCAACTTTATTTCCGGATCCACGGATGCAGATCCGGGTTCCCGAGGGTGCTCCTGGTCGTGTTCCATCTTGTTCATTTCGGGGTAATCATTTCATTGCGCCTGCAGGCGCCTCCGGGACACGAACTGCTTTGCATAAGGCTCCCTCAAGCTGCGAAATGCGATGGGTGTGGTGTTTTCGACTTCTTTTCCGTCCAGGCCGACAAGGCGCACATTCATTTCCCTGTCAATCACGACAAGGCAGGTTTTGCCGAATATCGCCTTGTCCTTGATGAGCGTCGCGGAGAGGTTGAAGATGAGCCACGGGCATTCGAATTCCGTGACGACATGGCTTCCGTCTTCATTGACTATCGTCAGGCAAGGCGGCTGGCCGCTTTTGTCGGGCAACGAAAGACAGAGGAATTTCCGCTCAACCTGCCTGGGATATATCGTGCAGCTCTTGCCAAAGAAGGCGGGAAGCTTTCCCGCGACGTGATAAAAATCCCCGTGGCAGTTGCCTTGCTGGTCAATCAGCACGGCGCATGTGTCGCAGCTTTCGCCATAGAAGCCGGAAGACAAGCCGATGGGTTCGTCCAGCGCCTTGTAGGTGATGCCCAAGCCTCTCCTGGAAGGGTCGAAACAGGTGTTTTCGCCATGCTGGCCGATGGTCGTGTCGAAACTGACGAGCGGCTCCCCTTCGGGGTTGTATAGCCGGAATAATTCTCGGCGGTAACGCGGCTCCTCGACTTCCACTTCCTTCATCAACACGGAGAACAGGTGTGACGCCCCCCAGACGCGATGAACGGAGAATGGCAATTCCGCATACGGCGCTTCAAGCAGTACCTTGCATTGGTCATCAATGACGTCGTATAGGCCTATCTTCATCAATCCGCAAGGCTTGTCCTTGTCCGCGGCGATCTGCAGCAATAGTTTCCTGGGGGTTATGGGAGCAGCATTGAGTATGTGTTCATGCCCGAGCAGGCGGACGACCTGACCTTCCCGGAAAGAGAAAACGGAGCAGATGAACGTTTGTTCCGAACCCCTGGTTTCCACCCAGTAATTGGACTGCCTGTAGAAATCCATTTCCCATTTGTCGAGGATTCCGGTAGGGAAATGTGTCCAGCAGGTTTCGGAAGACCCGTAGCGGAGCAGTTCACGGACGACATTCCCGTGTTTGTCGATCAGGCATTCCCTCCCGTCATCTTCAAGTGCATGGTAAAGCCCCAAGCCCTCGATCCAGGACAGGTAGAAGGTGGGGAACATGTTTTCAATGAATGAGTGATCTTGCATGACCCTGTTCGTGGATTCGGAGCGCACGCTCTGGAGCACGGGAAGAGTATGGAGTTTGCCGAGTCGATGGAACCCCTGTGTTCCGGGCTCCTGTCCGGATTCCACCCGGGAGTGGCAGGATCATGGACAGCCTTCGATCTGCCCGCCAGTCCGGTAGCAAGCCGTCTTTCAGGATGCGCAGCCATGAACCCATCCATCGGCATCGTGAAGCGACAAGCCGCGACCGCTGCCGGGGGCCGTGCATTGATGCGAAGTGACGCCCCCGATGCCGGGGAACATGCAGGCATGCGATGACCTGGGGGATTGGCGCAGCCGCTTCGTCAAGCCGGCGGATTGACCTGCGGTTTCGCCGCTACGGGGAGCGCAAGGCGTGCATTCACGGCTCGCGCGCAAGATGATTGCCGAGACGTTGCATGCTGGACACGAGGGTCGAGATCTTCGCGAGCACGTGCATGGTTCGCGAGGGGCTGGGCAGCGGTTCCGGTACCGTCGGCTCGGTCACGGCGGAAGCAGCAGGAAGTAGAAGATCGCGGGAAGCAGCAGGCCGGTCGCGCAAATGAACAAGGTAATGGTCGCGGTCACGGGGGCAGCGCGAAGGCAGTGGCCCTCCAGGGCGGAAGCGGCCGAAATTCCGAGTGCGCCGAGCACCACGGTCAAGTAGGCGTGATCTTGCCTCGTGGCGGCTACCTCGACGGAGGCCAAAGAATTCCGGAACGTCCCTCCACTGGGCAGGAGCAGCTCCCATGATCCGAACAGGAATGCCAGGGACGCCACCACGGACACCGCCACGGCAAGACCGACGAAAACATCGGCTCGCGTGAGTCTCATTGCCGCAGCCCGACGATCAGTTCGCCTTGTGGATCGCGCGCTTGTCCACCGCCATCGCCGCATCATGGACCGCTTCGGACAGGCTGGGGTGGGCATGGCAGATGCGGGCCAGGTCGTCGGCGCTGCCGCTGAATTCCATGGTCAGCACGCCTTCGTGGACCAGTTCGCTCACGTTCGGGCCGATCAGGTGCAGGCCGAGGACGCGGTCGGTTTCGGCATCGGCGATCACCTTGACGAAGCCGGTCGGCTCGGCCATCGCCACGGCGCGGCCGACTGCCGCGAACGGGAAGTTGCCGGTCTTGTAGGCGACGCCTTCGGCCTTGAGTTGCTGTTCGGTCTTGCCGACCCAGGCGATTTCCGGGCTGGTGTAGATGACGTAGGGAATGGTGTCGAAGTTGACGTGGCCGGGCAGGCCGGCGATCAATTCGGCGACCGCGATGCCTTCCTCAAAGCCCTTGTGCGCCAGCATCGGGCCGCGCACGCAGTCGCCGATCGCCCACACGCCGTTCACGCCGGTGTGGCAGTGGTCATCGACGACGATCTGACCGCGTTCGTTGAGTTGCACGCCGGTGCCCTCGGCCAGCAGGCCCTTGCTGGCGGCGCGGCGGCCCACGGCGACCAGCAGCTTGTCCACCACGAGCGATTGTTCGCCGGATGCATCGGTGTAGCTGATCGCCACTTCCTTCTTCTTGCCCTTGCCGACGATTTCGGTCTTGGAAACCTTTGCGCCGAGCAGGATGTTCAGGCCTTCCTTCCTGAATTCGCGCGCGGCCAGCTTGCTCACTTCCGCATCGGCGGCGGGCAGGAAGTCGGGCAGGGCTTCGAGGATGGTCACTTCCGCGCCGAGGCGCTTCCACACGCTGCCCAGCTCCAGGCCGATCACGCCGGCGCCGATCACCGCCAGGCGCTTGGGCACCTCGGTGAAGTCGAGCGCGCCGACGTTGTCAACGATGTGTTCGCCGTCGAACTTCGCGAACGGCAGCTCGATCGAATCCGAGCCGGCGGCGAGGATGACGTTCGGCGCGGTCAATTCGACATCGCCGCCTTCGTGCTGCGCGACCTTGACCACGTTGCCCGGCTGCAACTGCGCAAAACCATAATACGCGGCGATCTTGTTGGCCTTGAACAACTGCGCGATGCCGCCGGTGAACTGCTTGACGATCCTGTCCTTGCGGCCGACCATCGCCGCCACGTCGATCTTCGCGTCCTTGAAGCTGATGCCATGCTCGGCGAACTGGTGCTGCATGTTGTGGTACTGGTGGGTGGAATCCAGCAGCGCCTTGGACGGAATGCAGCCCACGCGCAGGCAGGTGCCGCCGAGGGCGGGCTTGCCGTCCTTGCCCAGCGCGGCGTCGATGCAGGCGGTCTTCATGCCCAGTTGCGCGGCGCGGATCGCGGCGTGGTAACCGGCCGGGCCGGCGCCGATGACGATGACGTCGAATTGTTGTTGTTCGCTCATTTCATTCGCTTAAACGGGAATGGGGAATTGGGAATGGGGAATAGGTAAAAGCGGGATTCCCCATTCGACGGGAATGTGCGGGGATGGGAGGGAAGTGGGAAAGCCATGCTTTCTCCATTCCCGATTCCCCATTCCCGGCTCTCAAAGCTCGAACAGCATCCGGCTCGGGTTCTCGAGCTGGTTCTTGATATCGACCAGGAACAGCACCGCGTCCTTGCCGTCGATGATGCGGTGGTCGTAGCTGATCGCGATGTACATCATCGGCGCGATCACGACCTGGCCGTCTTCGGCGATCGGGCGTTCCTTGATGGTGTGCATGCCGAGGATGGCGCTCTGCGGCGGATTCACGATCGGCGTGCTCATCAGCGAGCCGAAGGTGCCGCCGTTGGTGATGGTGAAGGTGCCGCCTTGCAGGTCTTCCAGGGTCAGCTTGCCGTCGCGGGCCTTGACCGCGTAGTCGCCGATGGCCTTCTCGATGTCGGCGAAGCCCATGCGTTCGACGTTGCGCAGCACCGGCGTGACCAGGCCCTTGTCGGTGGACACGGCGATGCTGATGTCGGCATAGCCGTGGTAGATGATGTCCTCGCCATCGACCGAGGCGTTGATGATCGGGTACTTCTTCAGCGCGTTGGCCGCGGCCTTGGCGAAGAAGCTCATGAAGCCGAGCTTGACGCCGTGGGTCTTCTGGAACTCCTCGCCGATCTGCTTGCGCGCGGCGGCGACCTTGGCCAGGTTGACTTCGTTGAACGAGGTCAGCATGGCGATGGAGTCCTTGGACTGCATCAGGCGTTCGGCGATGCGCTTGCGGATGCGGGTCATCGGCACGCGCTCTTCCGGGCGTGCGCCGCCGCTCACGCCGGCGGTCTTGCCGCTGGCGTAGTTGATCAGGTCTTCCTTGGTCACCGCGCCGCGGCGGCCGGTGCCGGCGACTTCCGCCGGGTCGATGCCCTGGCTGACGGCGGTGAAGCGTGCGCCCGGCGGCAGCGCGTCGGCGGGCGAGGCGACCGGGGCCGGCACGGTCGAAGCCGGTGCGGCGGCCGCAGCCTTGGCCGCTTCGGCCCTGGGCTGGACTTCCTGCGCACCGGCGGCCGGCTTGGCGGCTTCGGCGGCCGGTGCGGCGGCGCCTTCCTCGATGATCGCCAGCAACTGGTTCGAGGTGACGGTGTCGCCTTCCTTGAACTTGATCTCCTTCAGCACGCCATCGACGGTGGAAGGCACTTCCAGCACCACCTTGTCGGTTTCCAGGTCCAGCAGGTTCTCGTCGCGCCTGACCGCGTCGCCGACCTTCTTGTGCCAGGCGGCGATGGTGGCGTCGGAAACGGATTCGGGCAGTACGGGGACTTTGACTTCGGTGGCCATGCGGTGCGTCCTGATGTCGTTCGGCAAGGGGGATAGAGCGTGTTAGGTGCTTTTACGTGCATTATCCGCGCGTTTGCGCCATTGCGAGGCAAGGCGCAGGCCGCAGGCAAGGCTGGTGGCCTTGGCAAGGCCTGCAACGCCGCATCGCGATGGCGCAAACGCGCGGGAATGTGCGGAAAAGCGCATGACACGCTCCAAGGTTATTCGGCGGCGATCTGGTTGCCCAGCTTGTTCACCAGCGCGTCGGCGACCAGCTTGAGCTGTTCCTCGACGTGTTCGTTGAAGTGGCCGGCGGCCGGCGACGGCGAGCGCGGGCGCCCGGCGTAATGCAGGGTCTGCGCCTTGTTGTCGGCCAGGCAGGCTTGCAGGTGGTGCTTGATCTGATACCACGCGCCCTGGTTCTGCGGCTCTTCCTGGCACCAGATCACGTCGGTGGCCTTGGGGTATTTCTTCAGTTCGGCCGAGAGCAGTTCGCGCGGGAACGGATACAGCTGCTCGATGCGGACGATGGCGACGTCGTCCTGACCGCGCTTCTGCTGGTCTTCCAGCAGGTCGTAATAGACCTTGCCCGAGCACAGCACCACGCGCGTGACCTTTTTCGGGTCGGCGGCGGCATCGCCGATCAGGTGCTGGAATCCGCCGCCGGCCAGTTCGTCCAGGGTGGAAACCGCCAGCTTGTGGCGCAGCAGCGACTTCGGCGTCATCACCACCAGCGGCTTGCGGGTGGTCATCTTCATCTGCCGGCGGATCATGTGGAAGGCCTGCGCCGGGGTGGTGGGCACGCAGACCAGCATGTTCTCCAGCGCGCACAGTTGCAGGAAGCGCTCCAGACGCGCCGAACTGTGTTCGGGCCCCTGGCCTTCGTAGCCGTGCGGCAGGAACAGCGACAGGCCGCTGATGCGGTCCCACTTGGCCTCGCCGGCGGCGATGAACTGGTCGATCACCACCTGCGCGCCGTTGGCGAAGTCGCCGAACTGCGCTTCCCAGATGCACAGGGTGTTGGGATCGGTGGTGGAGTAGCCGTATTCGAACGCCATCACCGCCTCTTCGCTGAGCAGCGAGTCGATCACGGTGGCGTCGGCGGGATTCTCCACCAGTTGCCGCAGCGGCAGGTAGTAGCTGTCGGTCTTCTGGTCGTGCAGGATCGCGTGGCGGTGGAAGAAGGTGCCGCGACCGGCGTCCTGGCCGACCAGGCGCAGGCGGTGGCCTTCGCTCAGCAAGGTGGCGTAGGCCAGGTTTTCGGCGAAGCCCCAGTCGCCGGGCAGTTCGCCGGTGGTCATCTTCGCGCGGTCTTCGTAGATCTTGGCCACGCGCGGGTGCAGGCTGACGCCGGCCGGGATGGTGGTGATGATCCTCGCCAGTTGGGTCAGCTTGGTCTTCTTGAAGCCGGTATCGACCTTGTCGCCCAGCTTGCCGGACAGGTACCTGGACCAGTCGATGTTCAGTTCGTAGTCTTCGGGCTTGGCCGCGGCCAGATCGGTGGTGACTTCGCCCGAGTCCAGCTTGCCGCGATAGCCATCGACCAGCGCCTGGCCCGCGCCGGACGGCAGCGTGCCATTGGCTTCGAGCTTGGTGGCGTAGAGCTCGCGGGTGGTCTTGAGCTTGCGGATCACCTGGTACATCAGCGGCTGGGTCGCGGCCGGCTCGTCGGCCTCGTTGTGGCCGTGGCGGCGGTAGCAGACCAGGTCGATCACCACGTCCTTCTTGAACTGCCGGCGGAAGTCGTAGGCCAGTTGCGCGCAGAACACCACCGCTTCGGGGTCGTCGCCGTTGACGTGCAGCACCGGCGCTTCGACCATCTTGGCCACGTCGGTGCAATACAGGGTGGAACGGGCGTCGTCGCGGGCGCTGGTGGTGAAGCCGACCTGGTTGTTGACCACCACATGCACGGTGCCGCCGACGGCGAAACCGCGCGCCTGCGACATCTGCAACAGCTCCATGTTGACACCCTGGCCGGCGAAGGCGGCGTCGCCGTGGATCAGGATCGGCAGCACGTGGGCGCGGGCGTCGTCGCCGCGGCGCTCCTGGCGCGAGCGCACGGAGCCGGCGACCACCGGGTTGACGATTTCCAGGTGCGAAGGATTGAACGCCAGCGCCACGTGCACCGGTGAACCGGGGGTGGCGATGTCGGCGGAAAAACCCATGTGGTACTTGACGTCGCCGGTGTGGGCGCGGGCGTCGTTGTCGTGGTGATCGAACTTGCCTTCGAACTCGTCGAACAGCTTGCGCGGGTTCTTGCCGAGGATGTTGACCAGCATGTTCAGGCGGCCACGGTGGGCCATGCCGATCACCACGTCCTTGACGTGGTCGCCGCCGGCGCGGCGGATCACCACGTCGATCAGCGGAATCAGCGAGTCGCCGCCTTCCAGCGAGAAGCGCTTCTGGCCGACGTACTTGGTATGCAGGTAGCGCTCCAGGCCTTCGGCGGCGGTCAGCCGCTCCAGGGTGCGGGTGCGGGTGCCGGTGTCCAGGCCGTAGTCGCCGCCGGCCGTTTCCAGCCGCTGGTACAGCCAACGGCGCTGCTCGATATCGGTGATGTGCATGAACTCGGCGCCGATCGGGCCGGTATAGGTGGCCTGCAGCCGTGCCAGCAGGTCGCGCAGCTTCATCGACGGCGTGCCGGCGATGCCGCCGGTGGACACCTCCTTGTCCAGGTCGGCCGTGCGTAGGTGGTGGAATTCCAGGCTGAGATCCGGCGGCGCGACCGGGGGGGTCAGGCCCAGCGGGTCGATGTGTGCACCCAGGTGCCCGCGCGAGCGGTAGGCGGTGATCAGGCGGCCGACGTTGCGGCCCAGTTCGCCGTCATCGCTGGTCGCGATGGCCGTATGGCCGTTGTTGGCGGCGCATTTGGCGGCTTCGGCGATCCGGGTGATGACCGCCGAATGCGGCACGTCGCCGGCCTCGCGGCCCTTGAAGCCGTCGAAGTAGCTTTTCCACTTCGGGCCAACGCTGTCGGGGGAGACGAGGTATTGCTCGTACAGGTCTTCGACGTAGGAGGCATTGCCCCCGTTGAGTTGCGAGGATTGCGCGAACTGCTTGAGTAGATTGTCCACGATGGCGATAGGGCAGCGGGAGGGAAGGCCGAAAGGCCCATCCAGCGGGATTTCCGGCGCGGCTGTGCCGTGTTTCCGGGCGGATGAGGCTTAGCCGCTGAATTATACGCCGACGCGGTGAACGGGGGCGCGGCCATTGGGCCAAAGGCGAAGGCCGGGGTGGGGGCGGCGTTCACGGACTGGTCCGCAGCCGCTTAGCCGCGCAGCTGTCGCTGGCCCTATGCCTTCCGGCGCGAACCAGTGGGCCGCTTGGCTGTCTCGTTTCGGGCCGGCTCGCCGTGCAGAGAGGCGTAATCGCGGATGAAACGCGCGACTACGGGTGTATTCGGCAGCTCACTGAATCGCTCTGCAAGGTAGTCCCGCAGGCATTGTTCGCTGGTCTCGCATTCGCCCGGCAAACTGGCACGGCCATCCACTACGGCCAGCAAATCCTCAAGGTCATGGCTGGAAAGATAGTCGCCGAAGTAAGGTTGGCATGGCCGTATGCGCGGCCTGATCGTCACATCGCTGGCGCTGGGGCATGGCGGGGGCCATGAGTCGCAAATGCCGCCACCCATTCTAAATTGGCTCACATAGGCAAGTGAATCGCATTACTATTGGCTCAAGACGCACCTGAGAGGGGGTTACATGCGTTATGCATGGTTTGCGGCTTTAGGGGTTTCATTGGCTTGTATTTCCTCTGCATGGGCACAGAAGCTGCCCTGGGAGGAATATGACCGTCTGGCCGAGATGGGTCGAAGCATCGCCCCGCTGAAGGCGGATGACATGTTCGGCGACAGCGTGGATCTGTACTCCGGTGGCCTGTCGTTTTCGGCGACCGATGTATCGCTTCCAGGCAACAATGCCTTGCCGGTATCGGTAGGTCGCAAGTTGGTGATCGCTAACCGCAAGGACTATCCGGCATTCGATTACGCATTCGATAACTGGGACCTGGATATTCCCAACATCAGTGCCGTGTTTTCGACGCAGGGGAACGCCACGTGGTGCACGAGCAATGCGCCACCAATCGTCACGCCCGGCATTGATCCAGACAAGTACTGGAACGGGCATCATGCCAATCTGCCCGGCGGTGGCGAATTGCTCCTGGTGAACGCGGAGCGTCCTCAGCCTGCAACAGGGGGGCCATTTCGATGGGTCACGGCCGGCAACACATACTTCAGCTGCCTGACTTCAATTCAGAATGGCACCGGCGAGGGCTTTCTGGCCATCACTGCTGACGGAACCAAATACTGGTTCAACCATATGGCGCAGTATGGAGAACCCTCCTATAAGCACGTCTATGGCTATAGCACCACCACGGGTAATAATGTCTACATCCTGTCCCGAAAGAAGTACGTACTTTACGTTACTCGGGTGGAAGACCGCTTTGGCAATTGGGTCACTTATACCTACAACAATGTATCCACTGCGCCAGTCAAATTGACCTCAATCACGTCCAGTGATGGACGCAGCCTGACATTGCAGTACAACGCCAGTAATTTCGTCTCATCGATAACGGATGGTGCCAGAACCTGGACGTATCAGTATTCCGGATCAAATCTCAGTCAAGTGCTGCTGCCAGATGCTTCCACCTGGACGTACAGTCTCGGAAGTTTGTCTTCGCTCAGTATGCAATATGCAACCGAGGACACTTCCCGGAAGTGTACATATCCACCTGAATTTCCCATACCAGGGGATGCATCCGGCAGTATCACTCACCCTTCTGGTGCAGTCGCGACCTTTGTGGCCGGACCGAGAATTACCGGAGTAAGCAATGTCCCGTTGTTTTGCATCAATTGGCAGCCGAAGGGCACGCCTGGCAACGATGAAAATGACGATTACCCTGTATTTCCGTTTCAGTGGGTAACCGTACAGATTGTCAGTAAGCAGATCCAAGGGCCTGGGCTTTCGACCCAACAATGGGATTACGAATTTGGTGGGGACAGCAGTTGGGGCTATGCACCTGGAACCACCGAGCCGGTGTGCCATACCGCGACATGTGCCGAACCTTATTGCACTAGTGATGCTTGTGCGGGGACGCGCACAGCGAAAATAACCAATCCAGATGGCAGCTGGAAGCGGCATGTTTTTGGCAACAGCTATCGCTACAACGAGGGCAAATTACTGGCTATCGAGGTGGCCGGTTCAGATGGTGAAGTCCTGAAGACCACGGTCAATACCTACAACTACGCCACCAGCGGGCAACCATACGCGCCTAGAATCGGCACCAGTCCACAGCCCCGGGGATTGGGTTTTGTTGATGAATATCCTCGCCCACTGGTCAAGACCGAGACCTCGCAGGATGGAGGTCTGTTCGTTTGGGAAGTCGCCAAAGGTTGCACCACTGCTGGCGTGTACTGTCTGGACTCGTTGATACGTCCAACCAAGGTGACCAAGACCGGAACGGTTGCGGCGATCACCACCGGATCCACAACAACTACTGCTGCGCCAACCCAGACGCCGACGCTCACCGCACCTGGCACCAATGCTACCGGCAGCTATACGGTCAGCTGGACCGGTGCGCCGTTGGCGACTGAGTACGAACTGCAAGAACGCCTGGCCAGTGGTAGCTGGAGCACGATTCAGAACACCGGCGCCACCAGTCGCGTTCTCAGTGGCAAGGCAGCTGGCAGCTGGGGTTACCAGGTCCGTGCTTGCAATGGCGCTGGTTGCACAGCGTGGTCTGCAACCCAGACGACGGTCGTGACCCTGCCGCCAACTTCAGCGCCTACGTTGACCACTCCGACTACCAACACTACTGGCAGCTACACGGCTAGCTGGACATCGGTATCTGCAGCTACGCGCTACGAACTGGAACAGCGCAAGGATGCGGGTAGCTGGAGCAACATCTACAACTCGACCGGGACCAGTATCGCGCTGACCGGACAAGTCGCAGGCAGCTACGATCACCGCGTACGTGCTTGCAACACGGGTGGATGCAGCGACTGGTCAGCTTATGCCACCACTACGGTCATTGCATCAACACTGGGGACACCTAGCCTGACGGTATCGCCGACAGTTGCTTCGCAGGGGGAAACCTTGTATGTCAGTTGGACCAGTGTCAGTGGTGCCACCCAGTACACGCTGGAGCGTAGCCGCAATGGCGGAAGCTATACAAGCGTCTATAGCGGGACGGCGACCAGTACCAGCCTCGTGACTGGAGCGACAGGAGTGTGGTCGTACCGCGTCAAGGCCTGTAATACAAATGGTTGTGGATCGTATTCAGGCGCTATCGAGGTCAGCGTCACCAGCGGTGGAGGTTCTCAGAATGCTTTGATTGGCAGTACTCCAAATGCCAGCATCCTTGGGGGTGGGTGATGCGTTCCTCTGATTCGAAGATCATCATGGGCAAGCAGACTGCGCCTCTTGCCTTGGTTCTATGTTTAATCGTCCCGGGGCTGCATGCGCAATCGGGCAGTGTGACCACGTATTCAAAGACCGAGGTCACCACCTACTACGACGACACCGCCAAGTGGGTGTTGGGCCAGACTGCCAGCGTGACATGCACGGTTTCGGTGCCGGCCAGCAGTTCCTGCGACGGAGATGTGGTGTCTGCCGCCACCTACAGCAGTAATGCTCAACTGCTGACGAGCAAGTCCTACGGAAAGCTGCAACAAACGCTGACCTACAACACGGATGGCACCGTGGCCACGGTCAAAGATGGCAACAGCAACGTCATCAGTGTATCGAACTGGAAGCGGGGCATCCCGCAGACCATCAGTTATCCCGGCAGTGTCAGTGAGTCAGCGGTGGTCAGCGATCAGGGCTGGCTCACTTCGGTAACCGATGAGAATGGCTACAAGACCTGTTACACCTACGATGGGATGGGACGGATCACGAAGGTAACCTATCCTTCCGAATCCACATCCGGGGTCTGTGATACCAGCGCCTGGAACGCAACCACTTTGGTTTTCGAGAAGGTGAACAGTGCCGAGTATGGGATCCCGGCAGGACACTGGCGGCAAACGGTGACCACCGGCAATGGCAAGAAGATTGTCTATTTCGATGCCATGTGGCGCCCGCTGGTAACCCGCGAATACGACACGGCCAATGAGGCGGCGACGAAGCGTTTTCAACGTTTTGTTTATGATTGGGATGGCAGCACCACGTTTGCTTCGTATCCTGGCACCAGTGACGGCCTGAGTACGGGCACATGGAGCGAGTACGATGCTTTGGGTCGGCCCATCTCCATTTCGCAGGACAGCGAACAGGGCTTGCTGGCCACACTCACGGAGTATTTGCCAGGGTTCCAGATCCGGGTGACCAATCCCCGTGGTACTCAGACTGCGACTCAGTATCAGGCCTGGGACCGGCCCACGACCGAATTCCCTACCGGTGTGACCACCTATGCTGGTACTGACACGGCCGCTACAGTGATTGCACGCGATGCTCAGGGTGAGCCGACCGCAATTACCCGCCGCAACAGCGATGGCAGCGTATCACTGACCCGCAGCTACACCTACAACGCCAACCAGGAACTGTGCCGCGCCGTGGAACCGGAGACCGGTGCCACCCTGTATGGCTACGACGCGGCGGGCAACCTCAAATGGTCCGCCGCCGGCCTGCCCACCGACACCGCCTGCGAAACCAACGGCACCAGCACCACGGTGGCGGCAAGACGGGTGGACCGCAGCTACGACGCCCGCA
>JASGDT010000053.1:0-30136 GCA_047607085.1 Pseudoxanthomonas sp.
CCCGAAGGACAGCTTCCCGTTGTTCCTGAAAGAATGCGAGTTTCGGTTCAACTACGGAACCCACAAACAACAACTCAAAACGCTGAGGGAGTGGGCTGAGATCTAGCCTTATCTACGACAGCCCCAAGAAAAAAGCCCGCGTTTTGCGCGGGCTTTTTCTTGATTGGCGGAGCGGACGGGAAGGCCAGACCACTCGCGTAAAGCGCCTAAAAACAAGCCGAAAACCGCCGAACAGGTTGGCGGGAAGTGTGCGCGGAATAGTGTCCGGGTTTCCCCATCCAAAATCAAGCCGCCCCTCCGCTTGCGCTTTCCCCCATGCGCCGCAAAGTGGAATCGCCCCGGCACATTGTCGGCACTGGCCGACAATGTGCCCTCTCGCAGCCCTCGCCGCGCCAGCGGCCAGGGCGTAGAGAGGCCGCCCGCCCGTTGCCGCGTCCAGCGGCGACGGGGAACGCGGGAGCGTTCCGGGCGACGGCCGGCGCGTGAGCGGTGGCCGCAAGCGACAGGCGGGCGCCTGTCGCGCTTGGCGAGGAGACGAAGATGGACAGCGGCGGATGGCCGGCAGCGTGGCGGGAACGGTTCGCGGACGTGCTGGCGGCGGCACGCGCGCAAGCCGGGCGCGAAGCCGCCGCCGGTGGCTGGCCGGTCGGCGTGGCTCAGGACAGGTTCGCCCGCGCCATCGTCGCCGCGGCCACGGCAGGACGCGGCGAACCTGCGGCGGCCACGCTGGCCGCCTACCGGCGCGACCACGCCCGCCTGTGGGCAGCCGGATCCACGCCACTGGACAAGGCCACGACGCGGGCGCACTTCGACCGGCTGCGCTCGGCCTGCCGGTTTGTGGAAGCCGACGAAATCGCCCGACTGCGACAACTGGCCGAGGCCGCGCGCAAGGCCAAGGACGCCGATGCAATGCGCGCATACACGCGGCAAGCATTCGAGCGCGCCGCCGTGTTCCGCGCCTTGTTCCTGAACGCGGACAGACCGACTTGGGCAGGCAAGGCGGCGGCATTGCGGGAACAAGGCAAACGACCGGCCAGCAAGAGCAAACGCAAGGCCGGACGCAACGCGCCGTCGCCGGATTGCTTGCTGGTGTCGTTGGGCAACCAGCGCAAGCGGAACCCTCGGGTTGAAGTGTTCGCGGCGGTGTTTGCCGTGTTCGGCATTCGTCCCGCCGAACTGGTGCGCGGTGTACGAATCGAAACCACGCCGGACGGCCTGCGCCTGTCCGTTGCCGGGGCGAAAGTGGGCGCGGTGCGCGGCCAGCCGCTGCGCGTGCTGGAAGTTTCGCGCACGCGCTTGGGCTTGTCGCATTTGGCGGTTGGCGTGTTGACCGACGCGGCCACGCGCGACGGTGGACGGATCCAAGCCACTGCTGCCGACATTGTGGCGGTGCGCCGCGCGATGGGCGCGGCTCAACCGGGACTGTCGCCTTACGCTTACCGTCATGCCCGCGCCAGCGACGCAAAGACCACGCAAGGCCGCGACGGCGTGGCCGCGTGGCTCGGCCACGCCAACGACCGGACAGCGCAGCACTATGGACACGCGCGCAGCGGACGCGGTGCCGTCGTCATCACCGGCGCGAAAGCAACGCGCGCCATTCGCCGCACGAAAACCCTGCCGCCGACACTGGCCGAACGCTTTGCCCGCGTCGCCGTGTGCTTGATGGATCGCGCGTCTGCCGTGCCTGTGCGCAAACCCTCCGTTGCGCCACGCAAGCCGCGACCGTTCCGGTAAGGCTTCAACGCCTGCGGCGTGGCCGCAGGTGCGCGGCTGCCCGTTCGGTGCCGTCGCTGTCGTCGGCTTCTTCCGCGCGCATTGCGCGCCACGCCTTCAAGCGCTTGCCGAAGGTGCCGGGCGGAATGTACCCGGGCGGATCGAGCAGCGGCAATCCGGCGCGGCCTTGCGCGGACAGCCGCGCTTCCATCGCTTGGAGCATTGCCAGCAAAAACGCTTGCGAATCGGTGTCGGTCTTGCGTGCCATTGGTTTGCCTCGTGGTGGTTGCGCCACGAAAGCACAACCCAGCACACGCGCAAGCCTGCCGCCGTTGCTTTTCCGTGGCGGCGGCAGAGCCGCCACGGGGCTACTTTTCCGTTCCAGCCGGCGCGGCTCCGCCGCGCCTGCTTGTCGCGTTGGACACGATGTATCTGCGGCTGGATACGATGTATCCGGGGAAAGCCTGCCACCTTGCCGGGAATAATTCCCCATTCCCGCAAGCGCGGCGCAAACGCACCGGAAAGAATAAACCGCACCAATCAAAACACACGCGGAACCACTGAAAAACAGGCGCGAAGCGCGCTTTTGCCTTTGCCCTGCCCTCTCCGTCTGAGTGCTTTTGTCTTGCTTTGCTTTACTGCTTTTCCCGGCTTGGAAACGTCATCACTGGACAGCCCCGATTTTTTTCCTATCTCTGGGCTTCCATTCCAAACGGTTCACAGCCATGACCCTCGACGCCAACACTTCCAGCAAAATCGCCAGCGCCATCCACACCGCGCAAACCCAAGACGAACATCCGGGCGAGGTTCACGTCCATGTCGCCAAGAAACGCAAGCACATCACGCCGGCCAATCCGTTCGCGCTATGTTTTGTCGGTTCGCTGGCCAAAATCATCCAGCGCCACAAACTCCCGGCCTCATCCGTTGCCTTGCTGTTCCTGCTGCTGGATTTGTCGCAGTTCGGGAACCTCATCAGCGTCAATCAGCAAGAGTTGGCCGCGCGGCTCGGCGTCAAGCAACCCGCCGTGTCGAAGGCACTGGCGAAACTGGTTGACGCGGGCATCATCTTGAACCTGCCAGAAGGCCAGTTTTTCAACCCGCAACTTATCACGCGGCAAGGGCTGGACACGGTGGCGCAGAAGTATCCGCAGCAAGTGGCGGCGGGATTGGCCGCGTTGTTGGAAAAGAATGGGATGGCTCCGAACTGGGAACTGCCCACAGCGCAAACCGCAGGCGCGTAGCGCCTGCGGTTTCACTTGCCCAACCTGTGCCGTTATCTCCTCACAGATTTACCTATTCAAATCCATGGTAGACAGGCCCAACAGGCTGAACGCTAAAATCGTTATCAACAAACTGGCGGCAATCGCGCCCAATCCAAGAATCTGAGTGCCGATGAAAAGCAGCCCGCCTTTGGTCGTGTTTTTCTTTCCAAGCGTGCGGATGGCCTGAAGGAGACCATTTCCCCACGCAAAGATGGCCACGAAAATGCCCAACACCGGTACGACCACGCACGGCAAAGCAATCAACAACCATTTCCACCCGCTTTTGACGTAAGGGGCAGTAATGGCATCAAGGGCCTGTGCTTCGATTTGTTCTTGCTGAATTTTCTGCTGGATTTCATGGCTAAGGTCGTTCATTGGGCTCCCCTGCGTGTGTGAAGTTCGCCCTCATCTTGCCATTAATTTGCGATAATCGCAAATGACTGAACAAGCTGGAATCGGGACACTTGCGGACTTCGCATTCGCCCCGTTCCGCAATGCCCATCAAGCCGCCCGCTTCCCTGTTCGGTCGCCGCCTGCGCGAGGCGCGCCAACGCCTCGGCCTTCGACAGACCGACTTGGGGAGGTTGCTGGGTATGGAAGAACAGAACACCGGCGCGCCGCGCGTCAGCCGCTATGAAACCGGCAAGCATGACCCGGATCCCGAAACCGCCGCCAAGATTGCGCAAATCCTCGGCCTGCCGCTGGCGTACTTCTATGCCGTGTCCGATCCACTGGCCGAGGCGATCCTGTTGATTGCGCAACTGCCGGAGAGCGAACAAGCGCAAGCGGTGGAACGCCTCAAAACCATCATTGCCGAAATCAAGCGTTAGTGTCGTCCGCTTGCGCGGGCGCTTTTTTCCTGCGCCTGTTCGTCGAACCTCCCACCAGCAGCAAGCGCAAGGCCGCGACATTGATAACGCCCTGTTCCGCCCAACACAGTGCCGGATGGCAATGCGCCGCTACCTGTTCCATTGGCGTTTTGCCGTAAGACTGCGTGTGCGCGGTGTTCAAGGTGTTGGTTTGTTCGCTGGCTTCGTGGCCGACATATCGCTCGCGCCAGCCCTGCGAAACGCCCGCGTCTTCCATCGCCTGGATCACGGTATCGCGGAAAGAATGGAGGCCAACCTTTCCATAGCGCGCCGTGATTTTCCACGCTTCCAGCCTGCGTAAAAACGCGCGTTGCGGCGCGTTGGCCGGGCCGTTCTGAGCGTCGAACGACAAGCCCGGAAACAGCAGCGTTTCGCCTGCCGCCTTCAATGTCTCCACGCGCTCCAACAAGCCCAACGCAATCAAGTCCGGGTGTATGGGAACTTTGCGCTTGCTGGCCTCGGTCTTGGTCGATTTGTATTCGCCCAAATCGTTGATGTCGAAAACCCATGCATTCGAGGCACGGTCTTGATAGATGTCGCGCAACTCGAACATTGCCAACTCGTTGGAACGCGCACCGGTGTAGAGCGCAAGCAATGGCAACCAGCGGTCGGCATCCGTTTTCAACTCCGCAAACCTTTCCGGGTCGAAAATCTTGCGCAGTTGCGCCTCGTCGAACGCTTCCCAGCCGCGCGCGGCGCTGGCCTGCTTGTCCTTTCTCGTCCGCTTCACTTGCTTGCGCGCCGGGTTGTCGCCTTCCGGGTAATAGCCGGACGATTGCGCCCAATCGAAAAACGCGGCAACGATACCCATCCCGTCGGCCACCGTGCTTTTGTTCAAGCCTTCACGGATATGCGTATCGGCATAGGTCGAACAATGGTGGCGCTTGATTTCGTGGACGCTCGTCTTGCGCTTGGCGTGTTCGACGAAACCGGACAGCCAACGCACGCGCCGCCCGTGGGTTTTCTCTTTCGCTGGCGTGGTCGCTTCGCTGGCAACGCGGGCAAGGTACTCGTCCACGGCCTTGCCCAACGGCTTGGCGGTAATGCCTTCGGGCAAGGCCTTGTCCCGTGCGATTTCTTCCGCAACAGCGGCCACGGCTTTGGCTGGCACAGAAACCGCACCTGCCGCGCCTGCGGCCTTCAATGCCTCCAACATACGCGCGTGGTCGTCGGCGTCGGCGCTGGACATTTCCACCGGCCTGCCCGTGGTCGGGTCAATGCGCAAGGTGTAGGTTTGATCGTTGCCTTGCTCGTCCAAGCCGAACGCCTCGGCCATCTGTTCCCCGGCGGTTTTCCGGTGTATGCCGTCCAGCCAAGCGCGTGCCTTCTTCAACCGTTTGCGTTCTCGTTCCTCCGGGGTGTCAGGGACAACTCGCCCGATTTCTTCGATCTCGTCATCGTCCCAATCGCCGCCGCGCATAAAACCGCCCCCGATTTCCATCTGCCGGAAGGCTAACCGATAACGGTGCGCCAAGACCAACGCCCACGCCTGCGCGGTGGGCAGGTCGCAGGTTCGCAGGGAACGACGAATAACCTTGCGGCCAAGCGTGTGGCGCAGGCACTGCGGGACAAGGATCCGGAAGCAGAAACCGAAAGGTTCGCGGGTCAGGTAATGGGGAACACGCACAGGACAGTGTCCAGATGAGTGTCCAGCGGTTTCCGCTCCGACAAAAACGAAAAACCCGGGTTTCCCCGGGTTTTCGCTGCCTTTCGGCGTATTGGCGGAGCGGACGGGACTCGAACCCGCGACCTCCGGCGTGACAGGCCAGCATTCTAACCGGCTGAACTACCGCTCCATGAAACTCGTACTGCGAAACCTGTATCTGCACCGGGAAGCTGGTGGGTGCTGAGGGTTTCGAACCCCCGACCCGCTCCTTGTAAGGGAGCCGCTCTACCACTGAGCTAAGCACCCGGGTGCCGTTGCTGGCCATACTCGCGCCAGCGAGTTGATTAGTTTACGGCATCCTTCAGCGCTTTGCCAGCCTTGAACACCGGATTGTTCGAGGCCGGGATCTGGATGTCTTCGCCGGTCTTCGGGTTGCGGCCGGTACGGGCGGCACGCGGGCGCACCTGGAAGCTGCCGAAGCCCACCACGGTGACGCTGTCGCCCTTCTTCAGTGCACCGGTGACGCTGGCAACGACCGCATCGACGGCACGGCCGGCATCGGTCTTGGACAAGCCGGCGGCTTCGGCGACAGCATCGATCAATTCGTTCTTGTTCATCTATGACTCCCTATGGCGGCGATGGGCCGCGGAATGTGGATCGGACGGTTGCATCGCAATGCAAGGGGGACATCCGATTCTTCTACGCGAAACGCTTCACGGGCGAGGCGTTCACGAAGGCCGCTTTATACCAGCGGCGGGCATCGCCGCGCAAGCAAAAACCCGCGGAAATCCGCGGGTTTCCGTATTCTCGCAACATCATTTCACGCAATGTGAATTCTGCGCGGGACGGTGCCATTCAATGCTTGACATCCGCCTGCGCGACGGGTTCGGAATCGCGTACCGGCGACTCGCCGGCCTCGGCCTGCACCGTCGGCGCAAGCGGGCGTTCCAGCGCCAGGTCCAGCACTTCGTCGATCCAGCGCACCGGCACGATCTTCATGCCGCGGGTGACGTTGGCCGGCAAGTCGGCCAGATCCTTGCGGTTTTCCTCCGGGATCACGACCGTGGTGATGCCGCCGCGCATCGCCGCCAGCAGCTTTTCCTTCAAGCCGCCGATCGCGGAAACGCGACCGCGCAAGGTGACCTCGCCGGTCATCGCCACTTCCTTGCGCACCGGTACCTTGCTCAGCGCCGACACCAATGCGGTGACCATCGCGATACCGGCGCTGGGGCCGTCCTTCGGCGTGGCGCCATCGGGCACGTGCAGGTGCACGTCGTGCTTCTGCAGGAATTCCACGTCGATGCCCAGTTGCGCGGCGCGCGCGCGCACCACCGACAAGGCGGCGGTCGCCGATTCCTTCATCACGTCGCCCAATTGGCCAGTCAGGGTCACGCCGCCCTTGCCCGGCACCAGCGCGACTTCGATCTGCAGCAGGTCGCCACCGACTTCGGTCCAGGCCAGACCGGTGACCAGGCCGACCTCGTTCTGATCTTCGGCACGGCCGTAGTCGAAGCGGCGCACGCCCTGGTATTTCTCCAGGTTCTTCGCATCGACCCTGATCGCCTTCGGCTTGCCCTTTTTCGGCTGCGTGCCGGCCAAGGCCGGCCCTTGAAGGGCGATTTCTTTAACCACCTTGCGGCAGATCTTGGCGATTTCGCGTTCCAAGTTGCGCACACCGGATTCGCGTGTGTAGTAGCGCACGATGTCGCGCACCGCGCTTTCGTCGATCTTCAGTTCTTCCGGCTTCAGGCCATTGGCCTTCAACTGCTTGGGGATCAGATAACGCTGCGCGATGTTGAGTTTCTCGTCCTCCGTGTAGCCGGGGATGCGGATCACTTCCATGCGATCCAGCAGCGGGCCGGGGATGTTCAGCGAATTGGACGTGGCGACGAACATCACCTCGCTCAGGTCCAGATCGACTTCCAGATAGTGGTCGTTGAAGCTGTGGTTCTGCTCCGGGTCCAGCACTTCCAGCAGCGCCGATGACGGGTCGCCGCGGAAGTCCATGCTCATCTTGTCGATCTCGTCCAGCACGAACAGCGGATTCTTCGAGCCGACCTTGTTGAGGTTCTGCACGATCCGCCCCGGCATCGAGCCGACGTAGGTGCGGCGGTGGCCGCGGATCTCGGCCTCGTCGCGCACGCCGCCCAGGCTCATGCGCACGAACTTGCGGTTGGTGGCTTTCGCTATCGTCTGCCCCAGCGAGGTCTTGCCCACGCCCGGCGGGCCGACCAGGCACAGGATAGGCCCCTTCATCTGCTTCACGCGCGACTGCACGGCCAGGTATTCGAGGATGCGTTCCTTGACCTTCTCCAGGCCGTAGTGGTCGGCGTCGAGCAGTTCCTGCGCGGCCCTCAAGTCCTTGCGCACCTTGCCGCGCTTCTTCCACGGCACGCCCAGCAGCCAATCCAGATAGTTGCGCACCACGGCCGCTTCGGCCGACATCGGCGACATCTGCTTGAGCTTGTTGAACTCGTTGCGGGCCTTGGTTTCGACCGGCTTGGGCATGCCGGCGTTGGCGATGCGGCGCGACAGTTCCTCCATCTCGTTCGGCGCTTCGTCCAGCTCGCCCAGTTCCTTCTGGATCGCCTTCATCTGCTCGTTGAGGTAGTACTCGCGCTGGCTGCGCTCCATCTGCGACTTCACCCGGCCGCGGATCTTCTTTTCCAGTTGCTGCACGTCGATTTCGCCATCGACGAAACCGATCAGCAGTTCCAGCCGCTCGCCGACTTCGACGGTTTCCAGCAGGCGTTGCTTGTCGGCCAGGCGCGCGCCCAGATGCGCGGCGATGGTGTCGGCCAGGCGCGAAGGTTCGTCGATGCCGCTGAGCGTTTGCAGCAATTCCGGCGGCAGCTTGCGGTTGGTCTTGACGTACTGCTCGAACAGGCCGACCAGCGAACGGGCGACCGCCTCGATCTCGCGCGGTTCGCGGGTGAAGTCGGATTCGACCACTTCGCCCTGTCCATACAGCGAGCCGTCGCGTTCGACCAGGCCGGTCACCTTGATGCGGTCGGTACCTTCCACCAGCACCTTGATCGTGCCGTCGGGCAGCTTGAGCAGTTGCAGCACCTGCGCCAGGGTGCCGACGTCGTACAGGTCACCGGCGCCGGGGTCGTCGGTTTCGGCCGATTTCTGCGCCAGCAGCAGGATGCGCTTGTCCGCCAGCATCGCCTGTTCCAGCGCGCGCATCGACTTGTCGCGGCCGACGAACAACGGGATGACCATGTGCGGGAACACGACCACGTCGCGCAGCGGCAACACCGGCAGGTCGAGGGTTTCAGGGGCGGCGATTCGGGGCATGGGGGCTCCTGCGAATAGTGTGGTGCGTGACGACGAAGGTTTCCCGGTTTGCCGGTTTTCGCGGTGGCCGGCCTGAGCCGGGACACGCCGTGAACCCATCCATGGGGGCTCGTCGCCGCATCCATGCGGCTCACGGTCCCGACTCAGGCCGGCCACCGCGAAAATCGGCAAATCAGGCAAATCGGCGAAACACGAAAAAGACAATGGCCCCGTTATGGGGCCATTGGAGGACAGTTGCAAGCGTTGAAACGATGAATCGCGGATGGAAACCGTCGGCGATCCATCCGGCACCTCATTCCGCCGCCGCGATCTTGGCCGGCGGCGGGTTCTGGTAGATCAGGTAAGGCTCGGTCTTGTTGTCGATGACCGATTCATCGACCACCACCTTGCCGACGTTTTCCAGCGAAGGCAGTTCGTACATGGTGTCCAGCAGCACCGATTCGACGATGGTGCGCAGGCCGCGCGCGCCGGTCTTGCGCTTCAGCGCCTTGCGCGCGATCGCGGTCAATGCGTCGGGACGGAATTCCAGTTCCACGCCTTCCATGTCGAACAGCTTGCGGAACTGCTTGGTGATGGCATTCTTCGGCTCGGTGAGGATTTTCACCAGCGCCGCTTCGTCCAGCTCCTCCAGCGTGGCAACCACCGGCAGACGACCGACGAATTCGGGGATCAGGCCGAAGCGGATCAGGTCTTCCGGTTCCACGCCGGCCAGGATCTTGCCGACCTCGGCCTTCTTCTCGTTGCTCTTGACCTTGGCGCCAAAGCCGATGCCGCTGGCCTCGGTGCTGCGCTGCTGGATCACCTTGTCCAGGCCGGCGAACGCGCCGCCGCAGATGAACAGGATGTTCTTGGTATCGACTTGCAGGAATTCCTGCTGCGGATGCTTGCGCCCGCCCTGCGGCGGCACGCTGGCGGTGGTGCCTTCGATCAGCTTGAGCAGCGCCTGCTGCACGCCTTCGCCGGACACGTCGCGGGTGATCGAAGGGTTTTCGCTCTTGCGGCTGATCTTGTCGATCTCGTCGATATAGACGATGCCGTGCTGCGCCTTCTCGACATCGTAGTCGCACTTCTGCAGCAGCTTCTGGATGATGTTTTCCACATCCTCGCCGACGTAGCCGGCTTCGGTCAGCGTGGTGGCGTCGGCCATCGTGAACGGCACGTTGAGCAGGCGCGCCAGGGTTTCGGCCAGCAGGGTCTTGCCCGAGCCGGTCGGGCCAACCAGCAGGATGTTGGACTTGGCCAGTTCGACGTCGTCGTTCTTCTGACGGCTTTCGATGCGCTTGTAGTGGTTATAGACGGCCACCGCCAGCGTGCGCTTGGCGCGCTGCTGGCCGATCACGTACTGATCCAGCACTTCGAGGATTTCGCGCGGCTTGGGCAGGCTGCTGCGCGCGGACTGGGCCTTTTCCTCGAGTTCCTCGCGGATGATGTCGTTGCACAACTCGACGCATTCGTCGCAGATGAACACGCTGGGGCCGGCGATCAGTTTGCGCACTTCGTGCTGGCTCTTGCCGCAGAAGGAGCAATACAGGATCTTGCTGCTGTCGCCGGTACGGCCCTGACGGTCTTCGGTCATTGCTTTGCTTGCCACTGGTTCGCCGACGTTGCGGCGGGGTTTCGGGGTCGAGGATAGCACAGGCCCGGGAGGACGCCAGTCCGCCCGGGGATCGACTTCAACCCATTGATTTCACCTCGAATCGACAACGAATCAGCCAGCCTGGATCGAGTCTTCCGGACGGCGTTCCAGCACCTGGTCCACCAGCCCGTAGGCCTGTGCTTCGGCGGCGGACTTGAAGTTGTCGCGCTCGGTGTCGCGGGCGATGGTTTCCAGCGCCTGACCGGTGTGGCTGGCGAGGATTTCGTTGAGGCTGGCGCGCATCTTCAGGATTTCGCGGGCGTGGATGTCGATGTCGGTGGCCTGGCCCTGGAAGCCGCCCAGCGGCTGATGGATCATCACCCGTGAATTCGGCAGTGCGTAGCGCTTGCCCTTCGCACCCGCCGCCAGCAGCACCGCGCCCATGCTGGCCGCCTGGCCGACGCAGATGGTGCTCACGTCCGGCTTGATGTACTGCATGGTGTCGTAGATCGCCATGCCGGCGGTGACCACGCCGCCGGGCGAGTTGATGTAGAAGCTGATGTCCTTTTCCGGGTTTTCCGCCTCCAGGAACAGCATCTGCGCCACGATCACGTTGGCGACGTGGTCATCGACGCCGCCGACCAGGAAGATCACCCGTTCCTTCAGCAGGCGCGAATAGATGTCGTAGGCGCGCTCGCCGCGGCTGGTCTGTTCGACCACCATCGGGACCAGGTTCAGGGCTTTGGTTTCGTGGGTCATGAATCGTTTCCTGGTAGGGCGGGTCTTGACCCGCCGTTGCGCGATGTAGTCGGACGAACCCATTGGCGGGCCGACCTGATGGCGGGTCAAGACCCGCCCTACTGCCGGATGGCGTCCTGGAAGGACAGCGCCTGCTCGGTGTGCTGGGCGCGCTCGGCGATCCAGTCGATCACCTGCTCTTCCATCACCCGGGCCTGCAAACCATTCATCAGTTGGGGATCGTTGCGGTACAACTCAACCACCTGCTCCGGCTCCTCGTAGGTCGAGGCGATCAGGCGCAGGGTTTCGTTCAGGCGCTTCGGGTCCAGGCGCAGCTGGTTCTTGCGCGCGACTTCGCCGACCAGCAGGCCGACCAGCACGCGCTTGCGGGCCGGGTCGAGGAAGTTCTGCCAGGCATCGGCCGGCGGCTCGGCGACGTTCTGGCCGGCGCGGCGAGCCTGTTCGACCTGGTTGGCCAGCAGGCTGCGGGCTTCGTTCTCGACCAGCTTCGGCGGCATTTCCACGCCGGCCCAGGTGGCGATGATCTGCTCGCCGACCTCGCGGCGCAGACGGTTGGCCAGCGCACCCTTGAGTTCGCGCTCCAGGTTGCTGCGGATGTCGGCGCGGAACTGCTCGACATCGCCACTCTTCACGCCAAAGCTCTTGATGAATGCCTTGTCCACTTCCGGCAGCACCGACTCGGCGACGTCGGTCGCCTTGACGTGGACCTCGACCTGACGGCCGGCCAGTTGCGGCACGCGCCAGTTGGCCGGGAAATCGACGACGATCGCCCTTTCCTCGCCCTTGGCCAGGCCGACCAGCGCGCTTTCGATCTGCGGGAACATCACCCCGGAACCAATGATCGTCGCCCCCTTCTCCACGCCTTCGGCGGGCAGGCGCTCGTCGCCAGCCTGCGACCAGGTTTCCAGCGCCACGCGGTCGCCTTCCTTTGCGGCGCGATCGACACTCTTGTACTCGCGACGTTGCAGGCGCAGGTTCTCGACCATCTGGTCGATGTCGGCGTCGGTCACTTCCGAGGTGTGGCGGATCACGTTGAGCTTGGCAACGTCGATTTCACCGAAATCCGGTACCACCTCGAAGGTGGCCACCCACTCCAGCTCATTGCCTTCGACCGGCTCCAGGCGCGGATTGCCGGCCAGTTGCAGTTCGTTCTCGCGCACCGCATTGCCGAAGGTTTCGCGCAGCAGGCCGTCCAGCGCCTCGGCGCGCACTTGCTTGCCGAAACGCTGCTCGATGACCTTGGCCGGCACCTTGCCGGGGCGGAAGCCCTTGATGCGGGCGCTGCGGGCGATTTCGCGCAGGCGGCCGCCGATATGGGTGTCCAGCCGCTCGGCCGGCAGGGTGAAACTCATGCGGCGCTCAAGGCTGCCGAGCGATTCGAGCGAAACTTGCATAAAACCTGACTCCTGCCACCGCGCTGGCGCGGCCGTGTTGATTGAATTCGATGGATGGACGTGACGCCTGCTCGACCGCTGCAGCCCGGCCCTGCGGGCAGCCACGGCACAACGGGATATTTTGGCCGATAACGCCCCCGGCTGCCAGTAGCGCCGCCAATCGCACCGGCTTTCGCAAAAGCTGGCGGCCTGCCGCGACCAAAGTTGCTGGGCCGGCCGCAGACGTTGGGGCATAATCGCCGAGTGTTTCCATCCGGCGGCGCCTTCGGGCTTCCGTCCCCTGTTCAATCGGAAAAAAACAATGACCCAGACGATTACGGTCATCCGTGGCGACGGCATCGGCCCGGAGATCATGGACGCCACCTTGCTGGTGCTCGACGCACTCGACGCCGGCCTGGCCTATGAAGAAGCCGACGCCGGCCTGTCCGCGCTGGAAAAGCACGGCGAACTGCTTCCCGAAGCCACGCTGGACTCCATCCGCCGCAACAAGGTGGCACTGAAAAGCCCCCTGACCACGCCGGTGGGCGAAGGCTTCAGCTCGATCAACGTGGCCCTGCGCCGCAGCTTCGACCTGTACGCCAACGTGCGCCCGGCCAAGTCCTTCCCCAACACCAAATCGCGCTTCCCCAGCGGCATCGACCTGATCACCGTGCGCGAGAACACCGAAGGCGCGTACATCGGCGAAGGCCAGTCGGTCACCGAGGACGGCGAAACCGCCACGCTGATGCAGAAGGTCACCCGCAAGGGCTCCGATCGCATCGTCCGCTACGCCTTCGAACTGGCCCGCAAGACCGGCCGCAAGAAGGTCACCGTGGTGCACAAGGCCAACATCCTCAAGAGCACTTCGGGCCTGTTCCTGAAGGTGGCGCGCGAAGTGGCCGCCGAATACCCGGAAATCCAGTGCAACGAGATGATCGTTGACAACACCTGCATGCAGTTGGTGATGCGCCCCGAGCAATTCGACGTGATCGTCACCACCAACCTGTTCGGCGACATCCTTTCCGACCTGTGCGCCGGCCTGGTCGGCGGCCTGGGCCTGGCCCCGGGCGCCAACATCGGCGTCAACGCCTCGATCTTCGAAGCCGTGCACGGCTCGGCCCCGGACATCGCCGGCAAGGGCATCGCCAACCCCTGCGCCCTGCTGCTGGGCGCGGCGCAGATGCTGGACCACATCGGCCAGCCGCAGAACGCCGAGCGCCTGCGCAACGCCATCGTCGCCACGCTGGAGGCCAAGGACAACCTGACCCCGGACCTGGGCGGTAGCGGCACCACCACCAGCTTCGCCAAGGCCATCGCCAGCCGGCTGTGAGCGCCACTGCGCTGCACGCGAAAAGGGGCGTCCTTGCGGCGCCCCTTTTTTGTTGCAGCGGCTGAATCGGCAAGCGCAATGGCGTGGCTTCATGTTGACAGTCGCCACCTTCGGCCCGGACAATGCGCCTCCCGCACGCCGCAAGGCCAACGGGGCGTCCGCAACGAGCACTCGAAACCCATCCGGGGTATAGCGCAGTCTGGTAGCGCATCTGCTTTGGGAGCAGAGGGTCGGGGGTTCGAATCCCTCTACCCCGACCAGTTCGGCTCAAGCCCGGTGCCACTATCATGGGTGCATCCGCGCCCGTAGCTCAACCGGATAGAGCACCGGCCTTCTAAGCCGGCGGTTACAGGTTCGAGTCCTGTCGGGCGCGCCATCGCGACATGGCATGCGGTACGGATGGACGTCGCAAAAGTTTCAATGGTGGCTGTAGTTCAGTTGGTTAGAGCACCGGATTGTGATTCCGGATGTCGGGGGTTCGAGTCCCCTCAGCCACCCCACTTCGCAGGCATTCCCGCTTTTCAGGATTGCCGAACCGCCCGGTTGCCGTTAAACTGCGCGGGTGCTTCAGGGCCGTTAGCTCAGTTGGTAGAGCAGTTGACTCTTAATCAATAGGTCCAAGGTTCGAATCCTTGACGGCCCACCAAATAAGGCTCCAGCAAGAGCCGAGAAAGTCCAGAAAACCCCGGTAAATCCGGGGTTTTTTGTTGTCTGGCGTCCGATAGCGTCCGGGGCGGGCTATTGAAATCCGGCGGTAAGTGGCGGTAGGTTTGGCGGGAGCCGGGCGGCCTGCCCGGTGCGTTACCGCCATCGAGGATTCCAGCCATGCCCGCCCTGTCCGATACCGCCATCCGCAAGGCCAAGCCTGCCGCCAAGCCCGTGAAGCTGCGCGACGGTGGCGGCCTGTATCTGCTGCTACGCCCAGACGGCGCGCGCTGGTGGCGCTGGGATTACCGCCGGCCTGTTAGCGCCAAGCGGAACACCCTGTCGCTGGGCACGTACCCGGACGTTTCCCTTGCCGATGCGCGCACCCGTCATGGCGAAGCCCGCAAGCTGCTGGCCGCCGGCATCGACCCAGGCGAGCAACGCAAGGCGGAGAAAGCCGCAGGCTCGGAGCGTGCGGCCAACACCTTCGGGGCGGTGGCCGCTGAAATGCTGGCGATGCGCGCCCGCAAGCTGTCCCCCGGCTCCGTCATCCGGGAACGCCGCTTGGCGGAGCAAGACTTGGCGGGCGTGGCCGGTGTACCCGTGGCGGAAATAACCGCCCCCGCCCTGCTGGCCGTGCTGCGCAAGATCGAAGCGCGCGGCGCGGTGGAAACCGCGCACCGGGCGCGGGCGCTGGCAAGCATGGTTTTCCGCTACGCCATCGCCACGGGCAAGGCCGAACGCGACCCGGCGGCAGACTTGAAAGGCGCGCTGTCACCACCGCAGGTGAAGCACTTCGCCAGCCTTACCGAACCGGCACAGATTGGCCCACTGCTGCGCGCCCTGTGGGGCTACGACGGTTCCCCTGTGGTGCAAGCGGCATTGAAGCTGGCCCCCATGACGTTTGCACGTCCGGGGCAATAAGGACAAAGGGTTACGCGAAGGCGTGGCCCTTTTTCCTTGCCCGCCCCATTCGTTTACGCGTGGTGTACCAACCCCGGAAGCCGCCTATCTTCCGCAGGCGACGGCATCAAACGAACTGCCACCGCCAGAATTGGAGAGGGTGACGGTACCCAACGGAAAGTCCAACGAAACGAAGGCAACAAAAACCCCGGGATTTCCGGGGTTTCAGTGGTCTAACGGGATGTCCCGTCAGGTCGTATTGGAGGCCTGGGTCGGAATTGAACCGGCGTACGCGGATTTGCAGTCCGCTGCATGACCACTCTGCCACCAGGCCGATGGCGTGCGCCAGACTGGCGCAATGCGGGCGGGTTTTCAAGCCGCCTGCTTCGGCAGTGACGCGACACGCGATGCCGAACAAAACAAAACCCCGTTGCCGGGGTTCGTTTGCGCTTCGCCGGACCAACCGGGCGAAGGTGAAACTGGAGCGGGAAACGAGACTCGAACTCGCGACCCCGACCTTGGCAAGGTCGTGCTCTACCAACTGAGCTATTCCCGCGTCGAGAAGGTCGAAATTCTAGCATCCCTTTTGGAACTGTCAACAGCGGCACGTTCGTCGTCACGCAGGCTGGGCCATGCGGCGACCAGGTATTGCAGGCCCGACCACAAGGTCAACAGTGCAGCTGCGGCCAGCAGCCAGTCGCCGACGTGGAAGATCGGCGCGCCCAGCCAGATGCCGGTACCCGGTTGCAACTGGTGCGCAGGCGTCACCGCGTACAGCAGGCAACCCAGTGCCGTCATCTGCACGATGGTCTTGATCTTGCCGATGGCGGCGACCTTGACCTTGGCGCGCTGGCCGATTTCGGCCATCCATTCGCGCAGCGCCGACACCGCGATCTCGCGGCCGACGATCACCGCCGCCCAGAACGCCATCCACGGCATCGGATGGCCCTGCACGATCAGGAACAAGGCCACGGCGACCATCAGTTTGTCGGCCACCGGGTCGAGGAAGGCACCGAATGCCGAGGACTGGTTGTAGCGGCGCGCGATCCAGCCATCCAGCGCGTCGGTGACTGCGGCCAGCAGGAACACGAACACGGCGGCGAAGTTGGTCCAGCGGTACGGCAGGTAAAACACGATCACCAGCACCGGGATCAGCAGGATGCGCAGCAGGGTCAACCAGGTGGGGATGGTCAATTTCATCGGTTTGATTCTATTCCTTTCCCGGTGAAGGCGCGTCGCTGACGTCTTGCAAACCGTGCAGGCTGACGTAGATGCGCCGCGCCAGCGCATCGTTGATGCCTTCGACGCGGGCGATTTCCTCCGCGCCGGCGGCCTTCAAGCCGGCCAGCCCGCCGAAGTGCTTCAGCAAACTGGCGCGGCGGCGCGGGCCGATGCCGGCGATGTCTTCCAGCTTGCTGGTCATGCGCGCTTTCTGGCGCTTGCCGCGATGGCCGGTGATCGCGAAACGGTGCGCTTCGTCGCGCACTTGCTGGATCAGTTGCAGCGCCGGCGACGATGCGCCGGGGCGCAGTTCGCGCCCGTCCGGCAGCACCAGGGTTTCGTGGCCGGGGCGGCGTTCTTCGCCTTTGGCCACGCCGACCAGCGCCACGCCGGCGACGCCCAGTTCGGCCAATGCCGCTTGCGCCTGCGCCAGTTGGCCCGCCCCGCCATCGATCAGCAATACGTCGGGAAGAACACCGCCTTCATCCACCGCGCGGCGAAAGCGGCGGTCGATCGCCTGGCGCATCGCCGCGTAGTCGTCGCCCGGTTCGATACCGGTGATGTTGTAGCGGCGGTACTGCGCGCGCACCGGGCCTTCCTCGTTGAACACCACGCAACTGGCAACGGTGGCTTCGCCCATCGTGTGGCTGATGTCGAAGCATTCGATGCGTCTGGCCGGCTCGGGCAAGCCGAGCATTTGCCGCAGATCTTCGCCGCGCGCCTGCTGCGCGTTGCGGCTGACCAATTCCGTCGCCAGGGTCATTTCGGCGTTGCGGCGGGCCAGGTCCAGATAGCCGGCGCGCTCGCTGCGCACGTTCCATTTCAATTGCACCTTGCGCCCGGCGGCGACGGACAGGGCGCTTTCGATCATGACGGCGTCGGGGATTTCGCGATCCAGCACGATTTCGCGTGGCGGTGTCTGTTCGGCGTAATACTGCGAAACGAAGGCGGCCAGCACTGCTTCGGCGCTGTCTTCGCCATTGGTCTTCGGATAGAACGCGCGCGTGCCGAGGTTGCGGCCGTCGCGGAACGCCAGCAGCAGCACGCAGGCGGCGCTGCCCTGCATCGCCACGGCCAGCACGTCGAGGTCGGCGGCGTGGCCATCGACGTATTGCCGCGCCTGCAGGCTGCGGATCGAGGCGATCAAATCGCGCAGGCGCGCGGCCTGCTCGAATTGCAGGCCCTCGCTGGCCTGTTCCATCTGCGCGGTGAGTTCGCCGGTGAGTTCGTCGCTGCGGCCATCGAGAAACAAGGTCGCACGACGCACCGATTCTGCATATTCGGCTTCGCCGACCAGTTCGACGCACGGCGCGGTACAGCGGCCGATCTGGTATTGCAGGCAGGGCCGGGTACGGTTGCGGAACACGCTGTCTTCGCAATTGCGGATCTTGAACAGCTTCTGCATCAGGTTCAACGTTTCGCGCACCGCGGTCACGCCGGGATACGGGCCGAAGTAGCGCCCGGCCACCGCACGCGGGCCACGATGCAGGGCGATGCGCGGCCAGGGCTCGCTGGTCAGCAGCACATGCGGATAGCTCTTGTCGTCGCGCAGCAGCACGTTGTAGCGCGGCAGCAGCGACTTGATCAGCTGGTTTTCCAGCAGCAGCGCTTCGGCTTCGGTGCGGGTGACGGTGGTTTCCATCCGCGCCACCTGCGCCAGCATCGCCTGCGTGCGCGGCGACTTGGGCGAGGCGTTGAAATAGCTGGCGACGCGCTTCTTCAACGCGCCGGCCTTGCCAACGTACAGCAGGCTGTCGTCGGCGGCGTACATGCGATAGACGCCGGGCGCGGTGCTCAGTTCCGCAGCGAAGGCCTTGCCGTCGAAGGCTGGAGAGGCGGTGCGGGTCATGCGGGGATTCTAGGACCTGTCCTGCCCGCGCGCTTCCGCCGTCACGCCTCGTCCACCGGCACCCTGACCAGTTCGCCCGTGGCCGGGTCGAAGCGCAGTACCTGGTGCGCGTGGGTTTCGGCGATCCATATCCTGCCGTCGGCCGACATTGCCAGCCCGGCCGGGCCGTCCAGCCGACGCGGCAGCTCCAGCGTGGACAGTACGCCGCCACCCAGGCGCAGCATGCGCAGACAGCCGTTGCCGGCATCGGCGACGAACAGCATCGGCGCGCTGGGCGACAACGCGATGGCCTGCGGGTATTGCAGGCGCGCCCGTTCGCGCGGACCATCGGCGTTGCCGTATTCCCACAGGCCCTGCCCGACCAGGGTCTGCACCAGGCCGCTGCGCAGTTGCAGCGAACGCACTGCCGAACCCAGCGCGTCGCAGACGTACAGCACCTGCTGCACCGCCGCCAGCCCCACCGGCTGGGCGAACGCCGCCATCGCGCCGGCACCGTCGCGCAATTCCAGTTGGCCCGAACCCGTCAGCGATTCCAGCCGCCGGCTGGCCAGGTCGTAGCGCCAGATGCGGTTGTCGCCGGCCTGGGCCAGCAGCAGTTCGCGATCGTTGGCGACCAGGCCGACGGGGTGGTTCAGCGCAACGCTGCGCGGCTCGCGTATTTCGCCTTCGGGCGTGTCGCCCGGGCGGCCGGTGCCGCACAGCGTGTCAACGTGGCCACTGCGCAGGCCGATGCGGCGCAGGGCGTGGTTGCCGGTGTCGGCCACGTACAGCGATTCGCGGGTCAAGGCCAGCGCCTGCGGATGACGGAACGCGGCCAGTTCGCCATCGCCGTCGATGAAATCGGCCGTGCCCATGCCGAAGCGGCGCAGTACGCGACCGTCCAGGTTGCATTCCAGCACGCGGTGATTGCCGCTGTCGGCAATGAACAGGCATTCGCCGTTGACCGCCAACCCCGCCGGGAAACGCAACGGCAGGCGCGGTTCGGGTTCGGTCTCCGGCTGGCCGCGCGCGTCGCCCTCGTTCGGTGGCGGCAGGGCTTCGCACAACGCCGCGGCGGTTTTTTCCAGTTCGGCCAGACCGTCCTGCCCGACCGCCCGGGCCTGCAGGCGGCCATCGGCGTCGATCAGCATGACCGTCGGCCACGCACGCAGGCCGAACTGCTGCCACGCGATCCAGTCGCGATCCAGCGCCATCGGCAGGCTCACGCCATTTCGGCGCATCTGCTTGCGGACGAAGGCCGGATCGCGTTCGCAGTCGGAGCGCGGCACGTGGATGGCGATGGCCTGCAAACGGCCGCCGAAACGCGCCTGCCACTGCGCCAGTTCGACCAGCCGCTGCAGGCACCAGACCGAACCGGCGTTGACGAAGGCCAGCGCGACCACGCGACCGCGCTGCTCGCGCAGCGTGCCTTTGGCGCAGTTCAGCCATTCCAGGCTGTCGGGAAGTTCAGGCAAGGCCGCCGGGGTGTCCATGAACCGATTATGCCGAAGCGCCGCGGTTTGCACAGAGCCGGGCCGCGACTTGCCGCGCAGCGGTATCGACCAGCCGCCAGACGTGTTCGAAATCGTCGTGATCGCCGCAGTACGGGTCGGGGATTTCGCCGGCAGCTTGCGTGCCGCTCCAGTCCAGCAGCAGTTGCGCGCGCTCGGCCAGGCCGTCCGGGGCGAGGCGGCGCAGGTCGCGCAGGTTCTGCGCATCGGCGGCCAGCAGCCAGTCGAATGCGTGGAAGTCCGCCGCCCGCAGTTGCCGCGCGCGCAGGCCGGCGATGTCCACGCCATGTCCGCGTGCGCAGGCGATCGCGCGCCGATCCGGCGGCTCGCCGGCATGCCAGCCGCCGGTACCGGCCGAATCGGTCTGCACCCACGACAAGCCGGCTTCGTCCAGCCGCGCGCGCAACGCGCCTTCGGCCATCGGCGAGCGGCAGATGTTGCCCAGGCAGACCAGCAGCAGCCTCATCCGCCGCCCGCCTTCAGCCGGCCTGCCCGCGCAGCCAGGCTTCGGCGCGGGCCAGGTCTTCGGGCGTGTCCACGCCGGGCGGGAATTCCGCCGGGGTCAGCGCCACGGCGATGCGGAAGCCGGCTTCCAGTGCGCGCAGTTGCTCCAGCGACTCGATCTGCTCCAGCAGCCCCGGCGGCATCGCGGCGAAGCGGCGCAGGAATCCGGCGCGGCAGGCGTAGATGCCGATGTGGCGCAGGCACGTGCCCGGCATCAGCACGCGCCTGTCTCGAGCGAAGGCATCGCGGTGCCACGGAATCGGCGCGCGGCTGAAGTACAGCGCATCGCGCCAGCCGTCGAAACCGTGGATCCGGCGCTGCACCGCTTCCGGACCCTCGCTGGCGAGCTTGCGCAGTCCGTCCCGGTCGCGCGGCAGGCCGCCCTGGTCGCCGCTCCTGCACACCAGCTTGACCGTGTTCGGGTCGAACAACTGCTCGGGGTCGAAGATCGGCGTCGCCAGCGTGGCCATGTCGGCGCCGCTTTCGACCAGGGTTTGCGCGACCTTGCAGATGCCTTCGGCCGGGGCGAAGGGTTCGTCGCCTTGCAGGTTCACCACCACGGTGTCGTCGTCCCAGCCGGCGATGGCCGCGCATTCGGCCAGGCGGTCGCTGCCGGACAAATGCGTGGAAGCGGTCATCGCCACCTGCACGCCGCCGATGCCGGTCAATGCATCGGCAATGCGCGCGTCGTCGGTGGCGATCCAGACTTCGCGCGCACCTGCGGACAAGGCGCGTTCGGCCACATGCCGCACCAATGGTTTGCCGCCGAGCGGCGCCAGCGGTTTGCCGGGCAGGCGCGTGGAGGCGTGGCGAGCGGGGATGGCGACGATGAAATCCGGATTCGGGCGCATGCGGGCTCCGTCGTTTGCGGTCATTTCCCTGCCTTCGCCAGCTTGTCCAGCAAGCCTACCCAGAACGCCTCCGGCAACTGCGCATCGACCGGCACGCTGTAATGGCGGTCGTTGACGAAGGCGCGGCATTTCACTGCGTCCTTTTCGGTCATCAATACCGGCAAGTCACTGCCGAAGGAAAAATCCTGCGGCGTGTAGCGGTGGTGGTCGGCAAAGGCATGCGGCACCACGCCGATGCCGTAGCCGCGCAGCATGTCGAAGAAGCGTTGCGGGTTGCCGATACCGGCCACGGCATGCACGCGATGGCCGCCGAAGCGGTCCAGCGACACGGCGCGGCCACCAAGCAGCGGTTGTGCGTTGCCGGCTTGCAGATGCATCGGCCATTCGCCGAAGTGAGCCTGCACATCGGCGGCATCGCCGGCCATGCCCAGGTTGAGCACGCGGAAGTCGCACTGCATGCCGCGTTCGACCGGTTCGCGCAGCGGGCCGGCCGGCAGCAACCGGCCGTTGCCGTAGCGGCGTTGGCCGTCGATCACTTCGATCTCGATGTCGCGGTACAAGCGGTAATGCTGCAAGCCGTCGTCGCAGACCACCACATCGCAACCGGCCGCCGCCAGCGCGCGCGCGGCGGCCACGCGATCACGGTCAACACGGACCGGTACGCCGGTGCGCGCGGCGATCAGCACCGGCTCGTCGCCGGCTTCGGCGGGCGTGGTGTTTTTTTCCACCCGCAGCGCGCGACGTGCGTCGTCGCGGCCGTAGCCACGGCTGGCGACGCCCGGTTTCCAGCCGGCCTTTTGCAGGCGTTGCACCATGGCGATGGTCAGCGGCGTCTTGCCGGTGCCGCCGACGCTGAGATTGCCCACCACCAGCACCGGCACGCCGACGCGGTGGTGCTTGAACAGGCCGCGTGCAAACAAGCCACGCCGCAACGCGGCAGCGCGCGCATACACGCCAGCCAGCAGGCGCGCATGCAAGGGGGCAGGCGCATCGCCAAACCAGTAATCAGGGGCTTGCCTGCCGCTCATTCAGCCTCGCGGAACTGCATGCGGTGCAGATGCGCATACAAACCGTCGCGCGCCAGCAGTTCGGCGTGCGTGCCCTGCTCCACCAGCCGGCCCTGGTCCAGCACCAGCACCTGGTCGGCGTGTTCGATGGTCGAAAGCCGGTGCGCGATGACCAGGGTGGTGCGGTCGGGCATCAGCTTGTTCAGCGCGTTCTGCACCAGACGCTCGGATTCGTTGTCCAGCGCGGCGGTGGCCTCGTCCAGGATCAGGATCGGCGCGTCCTTCAGCATCGCGCGGGCAATCGCCAGGCGCTGGCGCTGGCCACCGGACAGCTTGCCGCCCTTGCTGCCGATTTCCGCGTCGAGTTTGCCCGGCAGTTGTTCGACGAATTCCATCGCGTTGGCGCCGCGCACCGCGTCGGCCAATTGCTGCCCGCTGGCGTCGGCCATTTCGCCATACGCCACGTTGGCGGCGATGCTGCCATCGAACAACATCACCTGCTGGCCCACCAGGGCAATCTGCCGGCGCAGGTCGGCCAGCGGATAGTCGCGCAACGGATGCCCATCCAGCTTGATGCTGCCGCTGGCGATCTCGTAGAAGCGCGGGATCAGTTTGACCAGGGTCGATTTGCCGCTGCCGGAACGGCCGACGATGGCGGTCACCGTGCCGGGACGGGCGACGAAGCTGATGTCCTCCAGCGCATCCCTGTTCGCGCCGGGATAGCGCGCGCCAACGTGCTCGAATTGCAGCAGCCCCTGCGCGCGTTGCAGCGGGCGGGTGCCGGTGTCGGCTTCCTCGTCCGCGTCGAGCACCGAGAACAGGCGCTCGGCCGATGCCACGCCGCGTTGCAGGACGTTCTGCACGTTGGTCAGGTTCTTCAGCGCCGGGATGATGCCGGCCATCGCCAGCAGCAGCGAGAAGAAATCGCCCGCGCCCAGGCGACCGGCGTTGGCCTCGTGCCCGGCGAACACCAGCAGCAGGCCCAGCCCCACCGCGCCCATCGTCTGCACCAGCGCCGAAGACAGGCCGCGGGTGGATTCGACCTTCATCGCCAGCCGCAGGTTGTCGTTGGCAAGGTTGTGGTAACGCTGCAACTCGGCCTGCTGCGCGCCATAGACCTTGACTTCCTGCTGGCCGGAAAGGGTCTGGTCGGCCGCCTGCAACAGCCGCGCGCCGCTCTCCTGGATGCGGTGGCTGACCCGCCGGTAGCGCTGCGCGACCTTGTTCATCACCAAACCCAGCGGCGGCACCAGGATCAGGATGCACAGCGTGACCTGCCAACTGGTCACCAGCATCGAGATCAGCAAGGCCACTGCCTGCAAGGCCTGTTGCAGCATGGTCTTCATCGCATCGACCGCCGCCTGCGCCACCTGGTCCGAATCGGATCCCAGCCGCACCAGCATCGACGGCACCGGCTCGCTGTCGAAACGGCTGCCCGGCAGGCGCAGGTACTTGCCCAGCACCTTGACCCGCAGATCGCGCGACACGCTGCGCGCAGCGCGTCCCATCGACATGTCGGTCACGTAGCCGGCGATGCCGCGCACGATGAAAAGCCCGACGATCGCCAGCGGGTAATGCAGCATCGCCGTGCCGTCGCGGATGACGAAGGTGCGGTCGGTGATCGGCCGCATCACCTGGGCGAAACCGTAGGTGCCGGCCGCTTCCACCAGCGCCGCCGCCAGCGCCACCAGCAACAGGCCGGCATAGGGCCTGGCGAAGCCCAGCAGCCTCCGATAGGTACGCCAGGCCGAATCGGCCTTCGCCGGCTCACGCTTGACTGCGCCGCCGTTCAACGCTTCGGCTCCGGTGCGGTGGCGACGATCAGCTTGTGGAAGCCCAGTTGCCCCAGCGCATCCTGCGCGGTCACCACCGCCTGGTACGGCACCCGCGCATCGGCGCGCAGCAGCACCGGCTGCGCGGTGTCGCCGCCGCTGGCGTCGCGGATGGCCTGCTTCAGCGCGTCGATGTCGGTGCGCAGCACTTCGTTCTCGCCGACGAAATAGCGCCCTTCCGCGTTGATCAGCACGTTCAGCCGC
Source organism: Pseudoxanthomonas sp. (assembly GCA_047607085.1). GTDB lineage: Bacteria > Pseudomonadota > Gammaproteobacteria > Xanthomonadales > Xanthomonadaceae > Pseudoxanthomonas_A. The sequence continues at coordinate 24,295 of JASGDT010000053.1, forward strand.
TTGGCCTGGGCCTGCGCCGGCTCGCCCTCGGCGTTGGGCAATTGCAGTTGCAGCGTGGAGCGCGCATCGAAGGTGGTGGTGACGACGAAGAAAATGATCAACACCAGCACCACGTCGATCAGCGGCACCAGGCTGATTTCCGGCTCGTCGTGCGCTTGCCTGTCGCGAATGCGCATGCGCGGTCAGCCTTTCTTCGCGCTGCGGGTGTCCAGCACGTCGAGCAGCTTGCCGGCTTCCTGTTCCATGCTGACCACATAGCCGGCGATGCGCCCGCGGAAATGGCGATGGAAGAACAGCGCCGGCACCGCCACCACCATGCCCGCGGCGGTGCAGACCAGCGCCTTGCCGATGCCGCCGGCCAACTGGTTCACGTCGCCGACGCCGTGGTCGAGGATGCCCAGGAACATCTGGATCATGCCGACCACGGTGCCGAACAGGCCCAGCAACGGGCCGGCAGCGGCGATCGTGCCCAGCGAATTGAGGAATTTCTCCATCTTGTGGACCAGGTGACGACCCGTGTCCTCGATGCGCTCGCGGATGACCTCGCGCGGGCGACCGCGCATGTCCAGCGCGGCGGCCAACAGCGCGCCCAGCGGCGAATTGCGCCGCAGCGATTCGACGTGCGCCGGATCGAGCTTGCCGGCGGCGGCCCACTTGCGCACTTCCTCGCCCAGACCGGGCGGCATCACTTCCTTGCGGCGCAGGCTCCAGAAGCGCTCGATCACGATCGCCAGCATCAACACCGCCAGCAACAACAACGGGATCATGGGCCAACCGCCCGCCTTGACCAGTTCCAGCACGCTTGGTTTCCTCCGGCCGGGGGCCGTTGATGGGCTTGTCAGCGGCATAGGATAGGCCAACGCAAGTATTGGCGCGATGTTCCGGCGGGGAGCCGCCGGTCATGGCCCCCGCCGCGCCGCGTCCCACAAGCGCGGTTCGGCCACGCGGCGCTCGCGCAGCGCCAGCCCGTCGCGCGCCAGCCACACGGTCAATGCGCCGCTGTCTGCGGTGTTGACCACTTCCGCGCCGGCGCGTTGCCAGCGCTCCGCGACAGCCGGCACCGGATGGCCAAAGCGGTTGCCGTGCCCGGCCGACACCAGCGCCAGCCGTGCGCCTGTTGCAGCGACGAAGGTCGGGTCGGACGAGCCGCCGCTGCCGTGATGCGCCACCAGTACCGCATCGGCACGCAGGTCGGCGGCGGCGCGCGCCAGCAGCATGCGCTCCACCACCTCGCCAATGTCGCCGGTCAGCAGCGCCGCGCCGTGCGCGGTTTCGATGCGCAGCACGCAACTGGACTCGTTGCGCAAATACGGGAAGTGCGGCGTGGGGTGCAGGAAGCGGAAGCGCACGCCGTCCCATGCCCAGCTTTCGCCGGCCACGCAGGCATGGTCGGACGGGGTTGGCGAACCGGCCGGCGCATGGCTGACAGTCACCGGCACGCCGCGTTTCACCGCGTCGAAACCGCCGGCATGATCGTTGTCGCCGTGGCTGATGATGGCGCGGTCCAGCTTCGCCACGCCCAGCGCATGCAGCGCCGGCACCACGGCACGTTCGCCCGCATCGAAACCATCGGCCACCGCCGGCCCGGCATCGAACAACAACGCATGCCGCTGCGTGCGCACCAGCACCGACAGACCCTGGCCCACATCGACCACCGTCAATTGCGCTTCGCCGCGTTCGGGCAAACCACGATCCGGCCACAACAGCGGCAACCACAGCAACGCCGCCAACGCCTTGCCCGGCACGCCACGCGGCAGCAGCAGCCAGAACGCACCCAGCACCGCCAACGGCAAGGCAAAGCCACGCGCTTCCGGCAACCACCACAACGCGAAGCGGCTGTGCGCCATCGCCGAAAACAGCCACCAACTCGGGTCGAAACACGCCACCGCCAACTTCCACGCCCACGCGCCCGCACCGGCATGCACCGCTTCCAGCGCCGTGCCCAGCAACGACAACGGCACCACCACCAGCGACCACCACGGGATCGCGATCAGGTTCGCCAACGGCCCCGCCAGCGAAGCCTGCCCGAACAACACCGCCGTCAACGGCAGCAAACCCAGCGTGGCCACGCCCTGCGCGGAGACGAACTCCTTCAGCAACGGCCGCCGGCCTTCGTGCGGCAGGCACCACAACAGCCACGCCACGCCGGCAAAACTGAGCCAGAACCCCGCCGCCAACACCGCCAGCGGATCGAACAGCAATATCGCGATCGCCGACAATGCCAGCGCATCGGCCATGCGCACACCGCGCCGCAACAGATACGCCAGCGCCACGATGCCGATCATCAACAACGTGCGCACCGTGGGCAACGCAAACCCCGCCACCGCCGCATAACCGCCCGCGCCGATCGATGCCGCCAGCGCCGCCGCCTGCGGGCGCGGCACGCACCGCGCCAGTCCCGGCCATGCGCGCCAAACCATCGATGCCAACAGCGCGAAGAAACCCGACACCAGCCCGACGTGGAAACCGGAAATCGCGATCAGATGCGTGAGGCCCGCGGCGCGCAGGGTTTCCCAATCGCCATCGTCCAGCCCGCCGGTATCGCCCAACGCCAGCGCACGCGCGAAGCGCGAAGACGCCTTCGGCACCGCCGCCGCGATGCGCGCGGACATGCCTTCGCGCCACGCATCCATGCCGCGCGGCGCAGCCAGTTGCACCGCCGCAGCCGGATTGCGCACATGGCCGACCACGCCCACGCCACGCGCCAGAGCATACTTTTCACTGTCGAACCCGCCCGGATTGCGCAACCCGCGCGGCGCACGCACGCGCACGCTCATGCGCCAATGCGCACCGGCGTGCAATTGCGTGCGCGGGCCCGGCTCATGCGCGCCGAAATCGTCGTACCACGACAACTGCAACAAGCGCCCGCGCAACGGCGGCGGCTGCGCGGCATCGTCATCGACACGCAGCAGGAAACGCGTGCGCCGCGCCTCGACCTGCGGCAGTTCGACCACATGCCCCGACACCAACACTTCGCGTTTTTCCCACGCCGCCGGCAAGCGCGCGTTCAAACCGTGCGCCGCATGCAAGCCGGCCCAGCCGAAACCCAGCAACAACGCACCCAGGGGTCGCCGCCAATCGCCGCGCGTCAATGCCCACGCACCCACGCACGACAGCGCCAGCAACAGCCACCACGGCCACAACGACGGCAACCACAGGCACAGGCAAACCCCAGCCAGCAAGGCCGTCGCATTCGCGATGCCGAACAACGGGAACACCCCGGCCCTCACCGATCCAGCGGGCTGAGCACCGCGCTCGCGCCCCGGTTCAAGACATGCGTGTAGATTTGCGTAGTGGTCACATCCTTGTGACCCAGCAGTTCCTGCACGGTGCGGATGTCGCTGCCCGATTCCAGCAGGTGCGTGGCGAAGCAGTGGCGCAAGGTGTGCGGGCTGACCGGCTTGTCGATGCCCGCCAGCCGTGCCGCCGCCTTCACTGCGCGTTGCAACACGTTTTCGTCCAGATGGTGGCGCTTCACGCGCCCATCCAGCGGATCGGCCGCACGCCGCAACGCCGGAAACACGTATTGCCAAGCCAGTTCGCGCTCCGCATGGCGGTACTTGCGCGCCAGTGCGTTGGGCAACGACACCGCGCCGAATCCCGCGTCCAGATCGTGCGCATGCAGCACCCGCACCGCATCCAATTGCGCCTGCATCGCCGCGCGCAGGCGTTCGGGCAATACCGTCTTGCGATCCTTGCCGCCTTTGCCCTCGCGCACCGTGATTTCGTTGCGCACCAGGTCCACATCCTTGACCCGCAGGCGCAAACATTCCATCAAACGCAAACCGCTGCCGTACAGCAGGCCGGCCATCAAGGCATCGCGCCCGGACAGATGGCGCAACAGCGCCAGCGTCTCCGCCCGCGACAACACCACCGGCAAACGCGGCGCACGCTTGGCCCGCACCACGTTCTCCATCCACGGCAACTCCACCGCCAGCACCTCGCGGTACAAGAACAGCAAGGCCGACAAGGCTTGGTTCTGCGTACTGGGCGCCACCCGATCCTTGCGTGCCAGATCGCTGAGGAAACGCTCCACCTCCTTGCCGTCCATCTGCCGCGGGTGCCGCCTGCCATTGGCGTGGATATACCGGCGAATCCAGTACAGATACGCCTGCTCGGTACGCAAGCTGTAATGCTTTACCCGCAAACGGCGGCGAACTTCGTCCAACAACTTCGGCCGCCCCGCATCAACCGGCGGATTGCTTACGGCAGCGGCTTCACGGGCATATTTCATACAGGCGTCTCCACGCTGGATAACGCCTTCAATGTCCCACCCCCACCCTGCCCCGACCATCGCCACAAGCCGCGATGGCGTGTAGGAAAAACCTGATTGACGCCCCCACGCTGACCACCCCACAATCCCGGCTACGCCCCGGTTTGGGGGCTAATAGTAGTTAGGCCGCAAAGAAAGAATACCGTTGCCCAAGGGGGAGACTATGACCGTAATTACCGTTGGCCAATGCGGCGATCTGCTCGCTTCGTTTGTGGGGAATCGATCTTCAGCCGAGGAGGCCAAGGCAATCGCAAAGATGATTGGCTATAACGATTCCCCGCTATTTGGAGCACGGAAGAAGCGGGTCGCTCTTGTCAGCGAACTTGCGATGCTCTATGCCGCTCTGGTGATCTTCTCCGCCAACCAGGCATTCAATCAAGTCACGGCGAAAGCCGTCATCGACTCCTTCTTGGATTGTGCCAGGAGAAAGGTGTTCATCCATATCGAGAAAGAGATATCAAACTTCTCCGGCATATATTCCAAGAGGATGAGCGAGTACTTTCCAATATTTCATCAAGATAGGGCACCCCTTGGCCTTTCCTTCTCCCTGATGCAAAACCTTGGCATTGACCCGCTTAACAATCTGCAAGGCCAGCTTACCTTGACTGGTCACATAGCATCGAAAATGGATGAGACAATCAAGATACTTAAAGGACTCACCGTTATTGGTCAGCCCAGTCCCCCAGATAAAGTTGATGAGGGTAAAAAGCAAAACGCCGAAATAGACAAGAAAATCACTGTCACGATCGACTCCATGGAACAATTCATGGCGATAACCGATGAGTGGCCTGAGCAGATAAAAATAAAAGCGCTTAACATTGTCACCTTGGTGCTCGATGGAAAGAACGCGGAGGCAAAGGAAATTCTAGTTACACTGCCTCGGCAGTATGGCCTTGTCGTAATTGATTACGTCAAAAAGCTAAGAACACAACTTAGGTGATCCGTGCCGGATTGCGGCCTAACAATTCGTTCAAGCCGAAACCGCTTCGTTACGGCAAAGGCATGGCAGGAAAAGCTTGCCATGCCTTTGCCTCCACTACGCGGTTCGGCTTAACTCAGGCGTTAGGTTGCACAATCAGTGCTCTGCCGCAGAGCCGAAGGAGAACAAATGGCACGCATGGTAGTGATCTACAAAAAACCGAAAGATCCCGACGCCTTCGATAAACACTACTTTGAGACTCATGTGCCGCTGGCCAAACGATTGCCGGGCCTCATAAAGTACGAAGTGAGCAAAGGCCAAATTACTGCCATCGCTGGTAATCAAGAGCCTTATCTCATCGGCATCCTGTACTTTGATTCCATGGCAGCCCTCAAGGAGGCCTTCGCCTCCGAGTGCGGAAAGGCTTGTGCCGCAGATCGCCGGGTTCTGGCGCCAGAGGACGAAGATGTGCAGATGTACTTGTATGAATCTCAGGCCGTGTAGGGTGCAACCTAACAATTCGTTCAAGCCGACGCCGCTTCGCGGCGCGGCTTAACTCAGGCGTTAGGCCGTGGTGGAGCAAAAGCGCTCGGGCGTGCTACTTCGGCAACTGCCTCGGCACTCATGCGGTCGGCTCCAGGGCGCAGTCC
>JASGDT010000054.1:0-10862 GCA_047607085.1 Pseudoxanthomonas sp.
GGCCAGTTCCTGAGCACGCTGTCGTTCTCGTTCGTGATGGCGCGCGTGGCCGGCATCCAGGCGGCGTTCGGCGTGTTCGCGGTGGTCGCGGTGATCACCTTCGTGGTGCTGGCGGTGGCGCGCATCAGGCGCACGTGACCATCCCCGGGCCGGAACGGGCGGAGCCGGCCATCAGCCCCGCGCTTGATTGCCCGCCGGAATGCGCCGGAAGAACAGGAACGTCACCGCCGCCGCCAGCAGGACAACGCCCATGGCGTACAGCGCCTGCGTGTAGTGGCCAGCCTGCTCGCGCAGTTGCGAGGCCACCAGCGGGCCGGTACCGGAACCGATGACGAAGGCCGAGAAGAACGTCGAATAGATCGCGCCGTAGTGACGCATGCCGAAATAGCGGGTGGTCAGGAAGGCGATGACGTCAACCTCGGCGCCCGAGGCCAGCCCGATCAGCATCGCCGCGACGAAACCGCTGGCGCCGCTGGTGCTGGTGGTGAGCAGGAAGATCGAGACCAGCGGGAAGAACAGGAACAGCGCCGCGACACGCGTGGCGGAGAACCGATCCATCAACCAGCCGGTGGACAGGCGCCCGACCACCAGCGCCAGCCACAGCGAGGCCTGCGCGTTGGCCGCGACCTGCGACGAGAAACCGCTCTCCTTGAGCAGCGGGATCAGGTGCAGCATCAGCGCCTGGATGCCGAAGCCGACGAGGAAGGCGACCGCGAGCAGCATCCAGTACTGGCTCGTGCGACCGGCTTCGCGCAGGCTCAGCCCGTCCACGCTTGCCCGGTCGCGTTGCGTCGTTGCATCCCCATCGACATGCAGTCCCATGTCGGACGGACGGTTGCGGATGACCAGCGCCATGAGCGGAGTGACGACCGCCAGCAGGAACGCGGCCTGGAGGGGAAAGGTCAGCCGCCAACCGACCAGGTCGAACAGGTGTTGCGTGGCCAGCGTCCAGCCCACGCCGCCGATGCCGACGCCGGCCAGGGTCACGCCCAGCGCAGTGCCGCGGCGGCGGTCGAACCAGTCGCCGATGACCTTGGTGAACGCCAGTCCGGTGGTGCCCGTTGCCAGCGCGGCCAGGGCCAGATAGCGCAGATAGAACAGCAGCGGCGAGCGGTCGATCCAGTAGAACGACGCGAGGATGAACGCCTGGATCAGGAACGAAACGATGATCACGCGCCGGGCGCCGACCCGGTCTATCAGGCGGCCGAGAAACGGCGCAATCACGATCGTGGTCACGGTCGCCCAGAGGGGTGCCTGGAATACCTGTGGTTGCGTCCAGCCCAGTTCGGTGGTCAACGGCCCCACCAGCAGTCCCAGCGTGGAGGGAATGAACACCGAGATGCCGCAGGCCAGACCGAACCCGCTGGCCAGCGCCACGATCCAGCCGTAGAAGAATCCCGCCTTGGCGCTCATCGGACGAATCTCCCGCCCGTGCGGGTTTCGGCCTTGGCGCTCGTGCTTGCATGCTTCATGGATACGGCATCTCCGGGTGAATGATGATCGACTGGCGCGATGCGGGCAGATGCAGACAGGCCGCTGCCGGCGCCAGGCGACTCCGTCGCTAAAATCCCTTGAGAGGGAATATAAGGATTATCCCAAGCCGCACATGCGTGAAGTAAAGCTGCAATGCACCATGACCGGTCCCGGCAAAGCAGGGGTGATTCGCGGGCCGATGCGCCGATTCCGGAAGATGCGGCGCCAGCGCGGGCAACAACGCGCGGGCTCCGGAAAACACGATGGCTGGTACCAGATAGTGCGATGACCGGACCTTCCCGTGGCCGTTACCATCGCGCATCTTCATGCAGGCGAGGGACGAAGAATGAAGACATGCCGTACATGGGCATTGCTGGCGACCGTTGCCGGCAGTTGCCTTGGCAGTGCCTTGGCACAGGACGCGGCGCATCCTGCGGGGACTGTACCCGCTGGCGGGCCGCCGCCACCGCCGGCGAAGACGCTGACCCTGGAAAGTGCGCTTGTCCTGGCGCAGGGTGCGATCTCCGCCTGCCAGGCGCAGGGTTACACGGTCAGCGTCAGCGTGGTTGACTCCGCCGGCCTGGCCAAGGTCACCCTGGGGGCAGACAGCGTGGGCCGCACCTTGACCACGGTGCGCAAGGCCGCTGCTGCGACTGCTTTTGAAGCAGCCGGTTCGGAGCTGGAGGCGCGTGCGGCCAGGGATGCGCAGTTCGCGGCCAAGGTGGCGGCCGACAACCGATACAACATCCACGCCGGCTCGCTGCCCATCCGGGTCGGCGGCGAAGTCGTCGGCGGCATCGGCCTCAGCGGTGCGCCGACCCACGAACAAGACGAAGCCTGCGCGCGCAGCGCCTTGCTGAAATACCAGGGAGATTTGCATGTTTACACGCCGTGAGTTCCTGATCGCTTCGGGCGTTGCCTTGGCGTTGGGTCGCCATGGCCTGGCCAGGGCCGCCGACAGCGCCGCTTCGCCGGGCTTCAAGCTGTTCGACGCGCATTGTCACCTGCGCAGCGATGATCTGGTCAGATACCCGCGCGCGCCGAAGGTGCAGACGGCGCCCGGCACCCCGAGCGGTCCGCCCGGGACCGAGGATCCGCACGCCAATCGCGAGACGCCGAGCGTCGAGGCGGTATTGGCCTGGATGGATGCCAACAATGTAGCCGGCGGTGCTGCCGTCCAGCACCGGCTCAGCTACGGCTTCGACAATCGCTACATTCTCGACTCGTCCGATGCGCATCCGGATCGTCTTGTGCCGGTGTGCATCTTCGATGCGGAGGATCCCGCCACGCCGGCGCGGATCCGTGCCGGTGTGCGCGACCACGGCCTGGCCGGGCTGCGCCTGACCGGGCCGCAGGCCGAAGACGGCACATTCCCGTGGCTGAGTTCGCAGGCGGCGCTGGCCACCTGGGCCGCGGCCAACGAGCATGGCCTGTCCATCGACCTGATGACCGTTCCGCCCGGTCCGAATCCGGCGGCCTTCTCCGAATACGCCCGCCTGGCCCGGCAGTTTCCCCGGGTGCGGCTGGTGCTCAACCACATCGGCTGGCTCAAGGACGAGGGCGCGCCCGACTTCGGCCTGAGCGCCGCGCAGGTCGCGTTGCGCGAGCAGAAGAACATCTACTACAAGTTCACCACCATCAACATCGACCTGCTGGACAAGGCCGGGCTGTCGCCGGCCGATACGCTGCGCCACATCGTGGACGCGTATGGCGCCGACCATGTGCTGTGGGGATCGGACGTCGGCAATTCCGTCGGCCCCTACAGCCGGCTGGTGGACGTCGCCGTCGCGGCTTCGGCCAGACTGACTGCCGCGGAGAAACGCGCCGTGCTGCACGACACCGGCAAGTACGTCTATGCCCGGGGCGGTCGGATCGACTGAGGCGTTGCCGGCGATCGTCATTTGCCCGGACGCCATTCTGGAGCATGGCGATGTTGCCATGCACAATGCGCGACTTTGATCATCGGGTTATAGATTGAACCCGGTTATCTGCAGTTGCGGTGCTCATGCGTTACCAGAAGCTCGATCTGAACCTCCTGTCTGCTCTCAAGGCGCTGCTGGAGAAGCGCAACGTCACCCGCGCCGGCGAGGCAATGCACGTCAGCCAGTCGGCCATGAGCGGCATCCTGGCACGCTTGCGCGACTACTTCGAGGATCCGCTGATCGTCCAGGTCGGGCGCAGGATGGAGCTGACCCCGTTGGCCGAAAGCCTGCTCGAACCGGTGACCGACATCCTGGTGCGGATCGACGCCGCCATCCACACCCGACCGGAACTGGATCCGGCCAGCATGCAGCGCCATTTCACGTTGGTGGCTTCGGACTATGTCTCGGCGGTGCTGCTCTGCGACGTCCTGCGCGAGATCCACAGGGAGGCGCCGGGCATCTCCTGGAAGTTCCGCCAGCCCAGTGCGCATACCGCCAGCCAACTGGACAGCGGCGATGTCGATTTCATCATCTGTCCCGATTGGCATGCCTCCAACACGCAGTCCGGCGCCGTGCTGTTCGATGATTCCTACGTCATTCTGGTCGATCGGGACAATGCCGAGATCGGCGACACGATTTCGCTGGATCAGTACATGTCCGCCGGGCACGTGTCCTTCCAGGCCGGCAACGACAGCGTGCCGATGTTCGAATCCTGGTTCGCCAGCCGCCATGGCGAGCATGTCCGCCGCATCGAGGTAAGCGTCAATTCCTTCCACCTGCTGCCGAAGATGATCGTCGGCACCAACCGGGTGGCGACCTTGCACGCGCGCATGGCCGGCAGCCATCTGAAGAAACTGCCGCTGCGCACGGCAAGGCCGCTGTTCGAGATGCCGCACCTGGTCGAGGTGCTGCAATGGCATCGCCACCGCGACCTCGATCCGGGTACGCGGTGGGTGCGCGAGAAGATCATCGCGATGGCGCAGAAGTTGCCCGCGATCGGGTCCCTGTTTCCGTCGCTGCTGCCGCAGGGCGGCGATTCGGCATCGGTGGTGCCCATGAAGCGCGCCGGCGCGCACGCACGCGGCTGACTCGCTGCCCGAACCGTTCGCATCGACAAGGCCAGGCCCCGGCTTGGCGGGCATGACGCCCCGGGCGGCGCGCCTCTCGATGCCGCAATGCGGCCCAGTGGTGCAGAGTCGGGATTCTTGTCGTATTCTCGGAAATGGGAATAATTTCGGGACATTCCCGAGCAAGACGCCCGACGGAATCTGCCGCTCCGGCGATGCGGCCTGCATGCGCAGGCGCTACCAAGGAAACAAACCACATGCTCGAACTTCATCATGCCCTCGGATCGACCTGCAGCCAGCGCGTGCGCCAGGCCCTGGCCGAGAAGGAACTGCCGTGGACCAGCCGCCCGATCGACTTCGCCAAGGACGATCAACTGGCGCCGGAATACCTGCGGCTCAATCCGAATGGCCTGGTGCCGACGCTGGTGCACGACGGCGTGGCCATCGTCGATTCCAGCGTGATCCTCGAATACCTGGAGGACGTGTTCCCGCAGCATCCGCTGCGTCCGGCCGATGCGGTCGGCAAGGCGCGCATGCGCGAATGGTGCGCCTTCATCGACGAGGTGCCGACCCCGGCCGCGCGCGTGCCGTCCTTCCATTACCTGTTCAGCGGCGGCATCCGCAAGATGTCGCGCGAGCAGTTGGTCGCGCACGCCGAGCGCCGTCCGTTGCGGCGTGCGTTCTACCTGAAGATGGGGCCGCATGGTTTCGCGAAGGAGGAACTGGTCGAGGCCGAACGCCAATTGCGCTACACCCTGGAGCGTGCCGAGCAGTCGTTGCAGGCAACGCCCTGGCTGGCGGGCGATGCGCTCAGCCTGGCCGACATCAGCCTGCTGCCGACACTGGCACGACTGGAAGATCTGCGGATGGACACGATGTGGAGCGACCTGGACGCCGTGCAGGGCTGGTACCGGCGCATCACCGCGCGCGAATCCTTCAAGATCGCCTACCCGCCCGGCAGCAGGACTCTGCGCCCCGCGCGGGATTTCGGCGAGGACGACGGGGCGGGCGCATGAGCCGGGCCGCCATCCTCGCCTTGCTGCTCGGCGTGTCGGGTGCGGCGTGCGCAGTGGAAACCGGGGCAGGGAAATTCCTGCCGGTGGCCGGCGCGAAGTTGTGGTACACCGATTCCGGTGGGCAAGGCGTGCCAGTGGTGTTCCTGCATCCGGGTAGCGGCAGCGCCGGCGTCTGGGAGCCACAGGTCGCGGCGTTCACCGCGGCCGGCTACCGGGTGATCTGCTACGACCGCCGCGGCAGCGGCAATACCGTGTCCGATGTCGCGGCGGCGGGGAATGAGGGCGGTCTGGCCAGTTCGGTGCAGGACCTGCAGGCGCTGGTGGCCCATCTGCAATTGCCTTCCTTCCATCTGGTCGGCAGCGCCGCTGGCGGCATCCTGGCCCTGCGTTACGCGGTGCTGCATCCGCAGCAGTTGAAAAGCCTGGTGGTGACCACCTCGCTGGGCGTGCCCGACGAGCCGGAAGTGCGCCAGTTCCAGGAGCGCATCGCGATCCCCGGCCTGAAGGCGGCCGGGGACGAATATGCCGAACTGGGCGCGTCCTACCGTGGCGAGGATCCCGACGGGGTCAAGCGCTGGCTGGCGTTGGGGCCCAAGCGGCCGCCGTCGCCGCTGCCATCCGGCGAGCGGCAGAATGGCAGCCAGCAATCGGGGCTCGACTACGCTGCGCTGCGCGGCCTGCATGTGCCGACCCTGGTCATGGCCGGCGGCGGGGACATCCTTTCGCCACCGGGCTTGATGAGGCTATGGGCGCGGCAACTGCCCGACCATGAATGGATCGTCGTGGAAGACGCCGGGCATGCGGTGGCATGGGAACGGCCCGAAGCGTTCAACGCTGCCGTGCTGGCATTCCTCGGCCGGCACGACTAGGGGTGCTGGCCGTGGACACGATCCCGGTTGATCCGTGCGCAGGGTGCCGGAACAATGGAGCCATCGTGGCGTGCCATCCGCCCGCCCCGCCCACGCATTGAGGTCCGGACATTGGAAAAGAAAAGCAGGAAGGCCACGAAGACCACGAAGGGTCGAGCAGCCGCTGCCCCCCGCAAGAAGCGCCGCGCGATCGGACGCCCGCCGATGGAAAGCGGCGGCGTCGGCCGCGAAGGGCTGATCGAGAAGACCTGCGAACTGCTCAAGACCCTGCCACCGGCCAGCGTCACCCGCGCGGAGGTGGCGCGCTACGCCAATGTCGATCCGTCGCTGATCCGCTATTACTTCAACGATCGTTCGGCACTGCTGGTCGCGGCGACCGAGCGGTTGGCGGCGCGCTTCAAGCGGATGATCGAGGAGACGACCCGGCTCTGCGGCGAGGATCCCGAAGGCCTGTTGCGTGGTCGCGTCAATGCGCTGATGGACCTGATCATTTCCTATCCGTTCTTCCACCGGCTGTTCGTCGAGGAATTGCTCGCGATCGGCTCGCCGGAAGGCGCCAAGCTGTTCCGCGACCTGGCCCTGCGCGGCGTCGCGGGCTATCGCACGGTGATCGACCAGGGCGTCGAGAAGGGCGTGCTTCGCAATGTCGATGCCGCCTATCTGTCGCTGGCGATCATCGGCATGACCGAGTTCTTCGTGGGCGGCACTTCGGTTCTCAAGGTCGTGCGTGGCGGCAAGATCGACCAGGCCAAGGCGGCCGACGAGTACCGGGAATTCGTCATCGACCTGATCCTGAACGGGTTGCGTGCCCCGGTCCGTGCCCCGATCAAGGGGCGGAAGGGCAAGTCTTCCTGATCCAGGCAGTGGCGGCGAGGGCCCGTCGGCGTCTGGGTCGCGACCGATATTCCCCGATACCGGTAATTCTTCCCGAATCGACGGTATATCGATGCGACCGGCGTGGCGTTTGCCTTGCTGCAACGCAGAAAAATGCCTGTGCAGCTTGTCTTTTTGCCGATGGAGTCCGGCGGCAACCCATTGTTTATGTGCAGGATTCCCTGTTCAGGGAATTTAAGCCTTGTCGTTGCTGCGACGCAAGATTCCCTTTGCAGGGAATTAGAGTAAAAAGCCGCTCCAGCGGCACATCGCGACGTGTGCGCGGGACGGCAAGAGTCGCAGCGAGCAAACCAACCACAAGACAAACCAACCAGGCAACTGGGGAGGATCGAATGAAGACCGAGGCACTGCTGCTTGCAGGCTTGGCCCTGACGGCAATTCCAACCGTCGCTTCCGCGCAGGAAGCGGAAGCGGAAAGCAATTCCACCGGGAACACGAATGCCGACACCAAGGTGACGGGCCTTCCGGATGTCGTGGTCACCGCGGAACGGCACCAGAACAGCGTGCAGAAAACCGCCCTGTCGGTTACCGCCATCACCGGGGAAACCCTCGCCAGCGAGGGCATCGGCAACATCAAGGACCTGGTCACCTCGGTGCCGGGCTTGTCGGTGACGCAAGCGACGCCAAACGCCAATCTGAGCTTGCTCGGCATCACCAGCGGCGGCGGCAATGCCTATGCCGACCCCAGCGTGTCCTTCAACATCGGCGGCGTGAACATCGGCCGCCAGTACGGCACATCCGCCGCGTTCTACGACCTGGAGCGCGTCGAGGTGCTGAAGGGACCGCAAGGAACGCTCTACGGTCGCAACGCCACCGTGGGCGCGGTGAACGTGATCCCGGCGCGTCCGGTCTTCTCCACGGAAGGGGACGTCGGGCTTGAACTGGGTTCCTACGATCTGGTCAAGACCAACGGCATGTTCAACACGGCGTTGAGCGACCAGTTCGCGCTTCGCTTCGCGTTCCAGACCACCAAGCACGACGGCTATCTGTCCAACGGCTACAACGATGCGGACACGAAGGCCGGCCGCCTGAGCGCGCTCTACGAACCGAACGAGCGGCTGTCCATCCTGGTGACCGCCGACTATTTCCACGACGGGTCGAAGGGGCCGGGGACGATCTTCCTGTACCCGCTCAACACCACCGACAAGTACCAGTTCGCCAGCAATCCCTGGTTCGCCTACGAACCGGCCGGCTGCGGCGACGCCACCGTCTGCCCGACGTTCGGCGATACCGGGCGCGGCAACATCAGCAGCAGTTCGGTGATCGCGGACAAGTCGGTCGTCGGCGATGATGGCTACATCGACAACACGCAACTCATCCTCAGTTCGGAAATCGTCGCCAGGTTCGATGCCGTCGATCTGACCGTCATCCCGGCCTACGTCCACACCAAGGTCGATTTCGCCAACTACTCGACGGGCTTCGAACAGATCGTCAACAACGACATCGAGCAGTACAGCCTCGAGGCGCGCCTGTCCTCCAACGGCGATGGCCCGCTCAAGTGGCTGGCCGGTCTCTACTATTACGACGAGGCACAGGACAACACCGGCATGTTCCTGGAGCCGGCGGGCTACCAGACGATACGCAACCCCAACCTGACCGACCGCAGCTACGCCGTGTTCGGCCAGGGTACCTATTCCCTGAGCGACCGCTTCCGGCTCACCGGCGGCTTGCGCTACACCCGAGAGAAGAAGACCCAGGACGGCTACGTGATCCTGTCGGATTACCAATGCACCGACGCGGCGATCGCGGTGGGCGCCGTGGTGATGCCGGTCAGCGACACGCTGACCAACGGTGGCTGCATGATCCCCAACGCCGGCACGCTCAGCTTCAGCAACATCAGCGGCAAGGTGGGGGCGGAATTCGACGTGGGCGTCAATTCGTTGCTCTATGCGAACGTCAGCACCGGCTTCAAGGCCGGCGGTTTCTTCGCGGGCCTGCCCGACAACACCTACAAGCCGGAGAAGCTGACCGCTTACGAGATCGGCAGCAAGAACCGTTTCCTGGACAACAAGCTGCAGGCCAATCTCAGCGCCTTCTACTGGGACTACAAGGATCAGCAGCTTTCGGTGCGCCTGCCGATCAATCCGGGCGGGACCACCGGCCGGCCGGTGAATGTCGATGGCAACCTGTATGGCGCCGAGCTCGACCTGGTCTATGCACCGTCCAGCAACGACCGATTCAGCGCCGATGTCCTGTTCGAGAAGGGCAAGAACTACGTCTTCCCGGTCACCTCCGCCATCACCTTGACCGATGTGGACCGGCTCAACCTGCCCGAGTTCTCGGTGACGCTCGGCTATGAACATACCTTCGACCTGGGCGGGGCCGGCTTCCTGATCCCGCGTTTCACCTCGCACTATGAAACGGGCAGCTGGCTGCATCCGCAGCATCTGCTTGGCAGTTACCAGGGCTCCTACCACCTTTCCAATTTCCAGTTGACGTACATGACCGCAGATGGCTCGCTGCGCCTGACTGCCTATGTCGATAACATCGAGAACGAGGCGGTGCTCTATACCGGCACCTCGGGCGGCATCTCGCGCGGCCTGTCCTACACGCCCACCAACACCAACTCGCTCTATGCGGCGATCAGCCCGCCGCGGACCTATGGTTTGCGGTTGAACTACAGCTTCTGAGCCTGCGGGTGCGGGCGTCCGGGACCATCCGGGCGCCCGTGTTTGGCACGTGAGGCAGGGGAAGGGTTTCCGCCGGGACATGAAAAGATTCCAGACAAGCATCCGCCCGTGCTCTCCGGGCCCGGTATTTCAAATAATTCCCCGATAGAGTAATTTAATCCGGCCTGACTCGACCGCGCCTGCGGCGACAGGGACGGCGGCAGTCCTCCTTCTGAAATCGGACGCATGCAAATGGCAAGAGTGAACAACGTGCTGGTGGTCGGCGGCGGCATCGGTGGCCTCACCGCGGCGATCGCGCTGCGCAAGGCCGGCATCGAGGTCGACCTGGTCGAGATCAACACCGACTGGAAGGTCTACCACATCGGCATCGTGGTGCAGGCCAACTTCATCCGCGCGATGGCCGACATCGGCATGGCCGACCGCATCGTCGCCGCGGGATTCCCCTACCACGGGCTGGTGTTCCGCGACCTGCAGGGCAATCCGGTCGTCGAGATCGAGGGCAACCGGCTGGCCGGTCCGCAGTATCCCTCGCACCTGGGCATGTCGCGCCCGCGCCTGCATGAGGTGCTGCTCGCCTCCGCCGCCGAGTTCGGCGCCAATCTGCGGCTCGGCGTGACCTTCCAGTCGCTCGACCAGGACGAGGACGGCGTCGATGCCGTCTTCACCGATGGCAGCCGCGGCCGCTACGACGTGGTGATCGGTGCCGACGGCATCTATTCGAAGGTGCGCGAGGTGCTGTTCGGCGACGCGCTCAAGCCGGCGTACACCGGGCAGGGCGTATGGCGCTACAACGTGCGGCGGCCGCCGGAACTGACCGGTTCGTTCTTCACCACCGGCCTGCAGGGCGGCAAGGCCGGCTTCATCCCCTTGAGCGAGGAAACCGGCTACGTCTGGCTGGTGACCACCGAGCCGGGCAATCCCTGGTTCGAGCAGGCCACGCTGGCCCGGCGCATGCACGATCACCTGCTGCCGTGCGGGGGCATCATGGCCC
>JASGDT010000055.1:0-95694 GCA_047607085.1 Pseudoxanthomonas sp.
CCCGCCCCCACTTTCTTTTTGGGGGTGGGTGGGGCTAATTTCCCCCCCCCCACGCCATAGATCCGGCGCAAAGAGAAGCAGAATAGCCGCGAACAACGCACTACACGAGCTTCACGCAGCCCACGGTGAACGTACCGCTGAAGGCATCGACTGCGCGCATCAGACCATCCAGCCATTCTTCGGCGATGTTCTTGAGGCTGGCGTCGTCGTCGGTCCTGGCTTTCAGCTTCGCCACCCGCTTCTCGCCGGACGGGTCGCGTTGCTCGTACAGCGATAGCCGAGCACGATCGCGTTCGACCAGCGCGCGCTTCAACGAGATTTCCGGATACACGCCCAGCGTCAGCCGCTTCTCGCGACCGGCAACGCGGTACTTCATCCGCCAGTACTTGGCGCCATTTGGCATGACGAACCGCCTCGACAAACAACCGCCAGTCCAAAGTCAGCAATCCCATACTTCATGCCGAAGTGGGAGCTGATTCAGTTCATGCCTGACCTGCCGCCAGTGCGGCATCGCCTCATCCATCAAAAGTCGGAATCGTTCGTTATGCGTCGGTTCCAGCAAGTGCGCCATTTCGTGCACCACGATGTATTCGAGCAAATCGCGTGGTTTCTTCACTAGCTCGGTGTTGAGCCGGATATGGCCGCGCCGATGGTTGCAGCTTCCCCAGCGGGTTTTCATTCGTTGCAGGTAGTAGCCGCGAACCTTTACTCCAAGACGTGGCTCCCAGAGACGAATCAATTCCGGCACAAGCGAGTGTAGTTGCGCCTTGTGCCAGTCATGCAGCACTTCGGCGCGCTTGACCCCATCGCTGCCGGGCCGCACCTGCAAGACTATGTACTTGTGATCCAGCCGGACTTGCGGCTTGGCCTCGACGTATTCGACCTGCAACAGGTATTGCCGACCCCAGAGTTGGTGACTTTCGCGACTGACGAACTGACGCGGCGTTTCGCGCTGCTGATTTCGGAAGTTATCCTGCTGCTTGCGTATCCATGCCAGTCGCGTGGCGACATAGGCGCGGATAACATCCAGCCGCGTGCCGGTCGGTGCAACCAGACTGACCTCGCCCAGCGGCGGATGCACGTACAAATGCACATGCTTGACCGCCTTGCGGGTGATTGCAATGCGGATGTCGCCAAGCTGGAGCGTGGCCATCACTGATAACCCTGCTGGTTCTTGAGCAGATCGAACAGCTTGAGCATGGCCGGGCGCTTGCCATCCAGCAATGCCAGCAAGGTCTTGCGCACCACGCGCTCCTTGATCTCGTCGCCACGCCACCCATGCGGCGCATCCGTGCTCATCGCCGCATCGATCTTCATGGTCAGGCTGACCAGTTCGCTTTCATGCCAGAGTTTTTCCTCGGCAGCGTGCGAGCCATCTTCGTTTGCGGCAAGAATGCCCGGCAGATTTCGATAGATCACGCTCAGCACCGGCTGGCCTTGCAGAGCTTCCGGCACTTCACCGCTACCGGATTGGTGCTCTGCCAATTTTCTGGCCAAGTCCTCGGCCTTTTTCAGGAAGGCTTCGTAATCCCTGGATTCCTTGCGCGATTGCTTGATAAGGTCGTCCAATAGTTTGGACATCTGCTCGTAAAAGCGCGGGTCGGTCAGCTTCTCCTGCACGATGGCCTTGCGGACATTGTTGATGATGCCCTCGGCCACCACCTTGTTGCTGGTCTTGCCGGCATTGAACTTCTTGGCGATGGCATCGTGAATGCCGGATTCGACGATCAACTCGACCAGCGACAGATCCCCCATGTCCCCGAGCGGCTGCGCATCCTCGGCCTGCACATAGGTGTTGAGCAGGTAGCGCATGTCGGCCTCGAAAGGCTTGATGTCGAACTCCTCGCCGGAATGCTGCTTTATGGCATCGCGTATTTCCGAATAGAACCCAACTTCTTTCTTCAGCTTGAACGCCTCGGCCTCGGCATAGCCCGCCTGGTCCAGCTCGGACGACAACTCGGCGAAGGCACGCACGAATGCCGTCACCAGCTTGTAGAAGGAAATGCGCAGCGGCTCGGTGTTGGCCAACGCCTCGGCATCTTCGGCCTCACCGCAGAAATAATGCAGATACTGCTCCAGTTCCCTTGGCGCGAGTACCGGCTCGCACAGGTAGAGCAAGGCCTCGCGTGCCTGCTCGATGTTCTTGCGCCCCTCCTTGATCCAGTCCTTCAGGACGACGTTGCCATCGCTGCCGTCGCCTTCGCTGTCGATGTCCAACTCGTCGGAGCTGTAAACGGCGATGGCATCCTGCACGTTCTTGAACAGCTCCTTGAAGTCCACGATGTGGCCGTAGTCCTTGTCGTCCCCATCGATGCGATTGGTACGGCAGATGGCCTGAAACAGGTCGTGATCGCGCAAGTTGCGGTCGAGGTAGATGTAGGTGCAACTCGGCGCATCGAAGCCGGTCAACAACTTGCTGACCACCACCACCAACTTGCAATTGGCCGGCTCCTCAATGAAGCGGCGCTTGATCTCGGTCTCGTACGCGGCGGTGCTGGCGAATTCGCCAAGCACATACTGTTTGTAAGTGTCGTACTTGTAACGCTCGATGCCATTGGCGGGTTCGGTGGCGATAGCGGCGGCATTTGGCTCGAACGAGGTGATGATGCCCACCTTCCTGCCCAGCGGCGTATCCTGGAACAGGCGGAAATACTGGCAGGCGTCGTAGATTTCATCGGCCACCAGGATGGCGGTGCCGCGATCGTTGCTCAGGCGCGGGCGGGTATCGAAATCCTCGATGATGCTGGCGATGATCCGCTCCATCCGGTTCTTGGAGCTGAGCAGTTCCTGCATCGTCGCCCAACGCTTGCGCAGCGCGGCCTTCTGGTAGTTGTTCAGGCCCCTGGAAATGGCTGCGAACTTCTTGTCCACCATATCCTTGGAAGTGAGCTGCTGCGGCACCGCTCGCGCCTCGTATTTCAAGTCCAGCACGACCTTGTCGGCGACTGCCTGCGGGAACTTGTAGGTGTGGATGTAGGTGCCGAATACCTCGCGTGTGGTCCGCTTGTCCTTGCGCAATAGCGGCGTGCCCGTGAAACCGATGAACAGGGCATTGCCCAGCCAGCGCTTCATCTGCTTGTTCATGTCGCCGCCCTGTGTGCGGTGGGCTTCGTCCACGAACACGTAGAAATTACCGAACACCGGCGGCGGTGCGCCCTCCAAATCACGCGTATCGAATTTGTGCAGCAAAGCGCACAACAGGCGCGGCGTGGTTGCGGCCAACTTCTGCACGAATTCGACGCGGCTGTTGATGCGGTTGCCGGTTTCCTGCTTGCCGATCACCCCGGCGTTCTTCATCACGCCGGTAATCTGCTTGTCCAGTTCGTCGCGGTCGGTGACGATCAGCACCCGCGCATCAGGGTCGTTCTCCAGTACCCACTTGGCCAGCAGCACCATCAGGATGCTCTTGCCGCTGCCCTGGGTATGCCAGATCACGCCACCTTCCTTCTTGCGGATGCGCTCCTGCGCCGCCTTGATGCCCGCGTACTGGTGCGGACGCGGGACTTTCTTCATGCCCGCATCGAAGATGATGAAATTGCGCAGGATGTCCAGCAGCCGCTGCTTGCCGCACATCTGCGCCAGTGGACGATCCAGGTAATCGCCCTCCTGCGGCTCCGGCGGCGGGGCTTCGTCGCGCCACTGCACAAACTGGGTTTCCGGCGTTCCGACAGTGCCGTAATGCAGGCCTTGCGCATCATTGCCGGCGAACGTCAGTTGCACCGTGCTGAAGAATCCTTGATGAAACAGCGGCTCCTGCAATGTTCCAAGCTGACGGATGCCGTAGGCCACCTCGACGCTGCCGCGCTTGAGCTCGATCACCGCCACGGCAATGCCGTTGATATACAGCACAATGTCCGGGCGACGGATCAGGTCGCCGCGCAAGGTCACTTCCTCGGCCAGAGCGAAGTGATTGGCTTGCGGATTTTCCCAATCGATCAATTGCACTTGCTTGTGCGCTTCACCCGTGGCGATCTGCACAGGTACGCCGAAGCGCAGCAATTCGTAGGTTCTCAGGTTGGCGTTGTAGAGGGTAGTGCCGACCACGTCGCCGGCCTTCTGCAACTCGAATACGGCTGCATTGATTTCCACATCCGAATAGCCGCGTCGCTGCAAGTTGGCGCGCAGATATTCGACCTCGATGTTGCGGTTGTTCTCGCGCTTTCCCCATCCTCCCAGATAGTCGTAGTCGAGTTGCTTCTCGAACAATTCGACGACGCGGTTCTGGGTTTTGCGTTCACTGCGCGGTGCTCTCATGTCATTCCCCAATGACTTGCCAATGCCCGCCCTTGTCCGGGCCGATGCGTTTCAAGCGCCCAGCTTCACGCAAACCACGCACCGCGCGCTTGATGGCACTTTCGGACTTGCCCAACTTGGCGGCAATCTGCTGGAAGCTCATCTCAGGCTGCTTGCGCAGCAGGCTCAGGATGGCCTCAGGATTTTTCTGGGGCGTTTTCTGGTTCTTTTTCTGGGGCGTTTTTACCGCCTTGACCGCGGCATCCAGAATGCAGCCCAGCATGAATTCCACGAAAGGCGCGCAATCCGAAGCCTTGCCGCTGTCACGCAGAGCCTGGTAATAGCCCGACTGATTGCGGTGAACCAGACTTTCCACCGGCAGCCATGCGAATGCCGGGTTCCACTGCGACAACAGCAGGGTTTGCCATAGCCGACCGATGCGCCCATTTCCGTCGCTGAAGGGGTGGATGAACTCGAACTCGTAATGAAATACCGAACTGGCAATCAACGGATGTTGCTTGTCCGTTTTCAACCAGCCGAACAAATCGCTCATCAGCCGGGGCACCTGCGCGGCAGGCGGCGCCATGTGGATGACCTTCTTGCCGGCCATCACGCCCACGCCGCCACTGCGATACGCACCGGGGTGGTCAAGCAAACCCAGCATCATGACCTTGTGCGCCGCCAGCAGGTCTTTCTCATGCGAACCGTTCCATTCCGGCAGCTTGTCGTATGCCGCAAGCGCGTTGCGTGCTTCCTGCAATTCGCGCGGTGGAGCCAGCACGGTTCTGCCTTCCAGAATTGCGGTGATCTGTTCCTCGGTCAGCGTATTGCCCTCGATGGCCAGCGATCCAACGATGGTGCGGATGCGGTTGATGCGACGCAGGCGCAGATCACGCTGGAATCCGGGATCGGCGCTAATGCGCCCCACCTGCTCGGCGATGTTCGCCACCACGGTGACGATTTCGCTGGTGAGGGTGAAGGGTGGTTGATAAGTGGTTTTCTTAGGCATTGGCAACTCCTTGAGCTTGCCGTTTACCGAAGCCATCCCTCCAATCTTTCAACCTCTGCAAGTCGCCAGAAAGTTCTTCGTGCCCCGGAAGGTCAATGGGATTTTCGGTTGATTGACTGTGAACCAACGTCGAATATTTGGTCATCAGCTCGTCAATGAAGCGACAGTCGTCCATCGTGATCTTGGTCAGATCAGCTAGTTTTTTGTCGGTGGTGACGCTATTCCGGTAGCGGATAACTATGGCATTCAGCAAGTCATTCTCTACGGTTCGTTCGAGCAAAATTCGGATTTCACTGCACAGACCTGAGGCTAGGTCACGGTAGGCGTCCGCACCCTCTTGCTCACCTTTCCGTTTTGCATCGCCGACCTTGGCGAGAAGAATATTGTTGGCCTTACTAGTGTTCACGCTCCTGGCAGACTCCTCGGCAGTCTGACCCGCTGTTCCTGCGAAGGATTCAATCCACTTTGAGTTGTGGTGTTGCTTCTTCCAATCGTCGCCCATCTTCTTCGCTTCGGATTCCAAAGCAACATAAAGCGAAAGCCTGTGCGTGAAAACCAGCACTTGGCGATCTTTGGCAAGCTCAACCAGTCTTTTGGCAACGGCCAACTCGAAGTCCTGATCCAACGATGAAATCGGGTCATCGAAGATGAAGGCGGATGCGTTCGGCTTTTCGGCCACGTCTGAAAGGAATGCAGCCAAGCTGATGATACGGCGTTCGCCTTCGCTGAGGATTTCTTCCGGTTTGACCGCCGCGCCTTCCAGTTGGATCGCATGGAAAGTGCGTCCTTTGTCGGCCCTGGTCTTGATGAGCTTGACCTTGATCTTGGTTGCGCCGAGCTTCTTCAGCTCATTATTGAAGCGACTGATGTAGGCCTCGGTAATCGCGGCTTCCGCGACCTGTCCGCCCTTGGTAGTGATGGGGCCGGTATTGGTGGACTTGAGCCACTCATCGAATTCGGCGACCTTCTTCAATCGTGCCATTTCGGCAGTGATGGCTGCCGCTTGCTGTGCCGCCCATTTCTTGGCTTCCAGCTCCTTCTTTTTCTGAGTGGCATCGGCCCGATTGAAGTTGGCGGCATCCTGATCGTGTTGCGCGGCTTGTGCAGTTATCTCGGCAATTCTGACATCCAGTTCTGCAACGACATCCGGTGGAGCTGCAACAGGGATGGCCACGTTTAGTTCTGCATCCGCTTGGACAATGCCACGACTGGCAGTGATATTCCGCCAGAACGTCTTTATGCTTCCGATCAATACTTCATCTATCAGGCCTGCTGCTTGGCAAGCCTGTGCAAGCGCAGCTTCTTCCGGCGCAAGAGGCAATGATGCAAGCGCATCTTCGTAGGACTTCTGTGCTGCAATCGCAGCAGCTTCTACGTCGCCTTGAACAAACGCCTCGAAGTCTTGGAGCCGATGTTTGGCCTCGTCGGTGAGTTCCTGATGGCATAGCACGCAGCGAGCGTCATCGGCCACAACCGGAAATACATCCTGATGGTAGGCATATTGCGAGTACCGGCGTGCCGCTTCCCACATAGCCTTCCATGTTTCGGAGCCAATACCTTCCAGCTTGGCGGACGCCACTTGCCCTGCTTGCTCCGAAATCTGGCGCTTGGTCAGTGCGTCTTGGCGCTTGTTCCTGACATCCTGCAATTTCTCGGCTGTGTAGGCTACTGCTGCGTTTTTGATGTTGTTGGCTAGTTGCTCAACTTGGCCTTTGGTAGCTCGCTTCTGGCGAGCCAACGCAGCAGGATCGGCGGCGTTCAGCCGTTCATTTAGGTTGGCCAGATCTTGTTCTTCTTCTGGCGACCATGACTGGATAGCCTGAACTTCTGCGGGATTGGAATTGAGCCTCAGGCCGTTATATTGCGCCCCGGCCTTGGTTTGCAGGTGTTCTGCTGGAATAGCTGGCAATGCTTTCACCAACGCGGCTTGCTCACGTTGCAAGTATTCTTTCACCTTACCCACTACGGCAACCAATCGCTCGAACAGCGAAACCAGCGGTGGTGCGTAGGAAGATTCGGTTTCCTTCAGATAGTTGGATGCCACATCCGAATCAAAGATGTCCACAGCGTTAAGTGCGGAAATCGCATCGCTATTGGCAGGCCAATCCACCGATTGATCGGCCCCATCATGAAAAGTGATCTTGCACTTGCGTTCGGCGGGGGTTGGCTTGAAGGCATTGGGCTTCAGCTCCTTGGCTCCGGGCTTGCCCGCCGCTTTCTTCAGCAAGCGGGTGTAGCCAGATTTGCCACTGCCATTGTTGCCGTAGATGACGCATAGATTGCCGGAACCGAACTCCAGCGGCGTGCGTGGCGCGAGGTTCTCGATGCCAATGATTTCGCCGACGGACTTGAGCCGAATAGGATTGCCACCGGGATCAGCACCAAGATTGTCGAAGGTACGCTCCTTGGTGACTTGTTGGCCTTCGTCAGTTTTCAGACGTTCCGCGATAGTGTTGATATCGGCATCGTCCAACTTCCACTGCTTGGAAATGCCGAGGTCTGCCGCCAGTTGCAGCCAGTCCTTCTGTTCAAGCAGCCAGGTTTTCACTTGTTGATGCAGGTCAGGCACGTGCAATCCCCAGTTTTTCCAGTTCACGGTAGATGTAGGTTTCGCTGAGCCGGTGGGTCAGCTCGACTAGGCTGTGTATGCGTGCTGCCTGTTCTTCGTCCGCCCACGGCATGACCATCTCCCCGTGCATGGAGGAATTGCGCAGGCTTTGCCACGCATCCACCTGTTCCTGGGTGATGCCGCCATCACTGACAAGCGACTTGAGCGATCTGGCAATGCCTTTGGTTTTCTGAAAGGCCGCATTGTTCAGAACGACGCTGCGCAGGTCATTGTTTCCTTCCCATGCCTTGATCGCGTTCTTCAGGCTTTCCACGTCGGCATCCGACCAGTCCGATTTGCGTTCTACTTCGGAGAACATGTGCTTGGCGATGCCCTCGATGGTACTTGCCAAGGTCATGCACAGCACCCAGTTCGTGCCTTTGCTGGCCTGAATGATCTCCCAGTAATACTGGGTGAGCGGGTGCGCCTCGAAGTTGGGATGACCACTGGCATCCCTGGCGTGGGCCACCACGACCAGGATGTTTGTGTACATGCGCCAGAATTTGTCGCCAGCAATCAGTGGGTCTGCGCGCAGGATGCAGGCCGCCAAGTTGTCGGCAGTGAAACCGGAATTCTGGCGCAGCGTAATCATGGCCTTGCCGTTGCCGAAATTCCTGCACTTCAGCCGTGGTGCGACCACTTCACCGAGTAGCAGGTTGAGCGGTTCGCTCAGCCAGTTCTCCAGATAGGGATGCGACAGGGCGGCGGAGGTGTTCGCCACTGCCCATACATGCTCGCGTTCGGCGGACTGGAAGAACTCAATCTGCGTTCCCAATACGTCGAGCGTTTTCGTTCCGGCACTGCGTGACCACAACACTTCCTTGTCGCCACGCTGAACGCTCTTGACCATGTTCATCGGCAGCGGAAGCCGCAGCTTCCGGTCATAGGCCAATTCCACGCTGCTGGCCTCGGCCACGCCATAGCCCTGCATATCGGTTTGCAGAGCGTGGATGGGGCCGGACAAGCGCCACACGTTGGCCGCCATCGTTTCCGACCATAGCGTTGTCCAGCCACCCGACCATTCCACGCCGTCGTAGCCGATGGCGTTCATGCGGAACTGTTGGTGGATGTCACCGGGATGGTTCTTCGCGGCGAGGTATTTCATCCATGCGTCTTGCTCATCGCGGGGCGTTCCGTGCATGACGAAGTGCATCCGGGTGTCGGCTTCGACGACGATATGCCCCGGCCCGGTGAACACGGGCGGCTCATGGTCGCGGCCAATGATTTCCATGTGCGGGCATTCGATGACGACCCTGCCATCCAGCAGGCGATCCACCCATCGAGAGAGTGTGCGCACGGTCATGGCAGCCCCTACACCAACCGCGTCCTGCCAGTCAGCAGTTCCTGCATCATGCCTTGCTTGAGCAACCGGGTCTTCTCGCGCCGCGCTTGCAGCTTTTCCAGCTCAGAATCCATGTCGCTCAACACCTCCGCAATCGCGGTTTGTTCTTCGAGGCTGGGCAGCTTCAACTGGCCGTTGAGCAATGCAGACTTAGAAAGGTTGTAGCGCGTTGAACCTTGCGCCAATGACTTGATTAGTTCGCGTCCTGCTGGGCCGCGCATGCAGTAAGCCATGAACAAACCATGCACTTGCGCATCCGGCTTGAAGCGGAAGCCGAAGCAAAAACTGTTCAAGTAGAGATTTTCGATGTCTGCATCGACCAAAGCACACATCGCCACTTCTTCCGGTGTTTCGGACGAACCGTTGAACAGAAGATCGCCGTTGAGAACCCTGTTCTGAATTTCATTCGCACAAACATCGACGTTGTCGAAGGTTTCAATGTCGATGACGACATTGGCCATCACATTGAGGAACGTGACGTACTGCGCCGAACCGTGACCAAAGTCGGCTTTGCTCTTGCCAACCAATCCGCCGTAGGTGTTTCCAACATCCCCCAACCGCCTCACTTCCCAATCGCCTACAAACCCCGGCAGCCTTGTCTTGCCGGTGAGCAGTTGCCGCATCGCCTCCTGTTTGATGTCGCGCTGCTTGGCGATGAGTTTGTCGAGGCCGGCTAGCAGGGCATCCACTTCGCTCAAGGCGGTGGCGATGGCGGATTGCTCTTCCTTCTGTGCAGGCACACAAACTTCGTAAGCCGACAGTTGTGCTTTGCCGATTTCAAGAAAAGTGCTGCCCGCGCAAAGGCGGATGAATCCATGCTTCTGCGTTTGCAGCAGGTAATAGAGAAACTCGACGTCCGTTGAATCGAAAGGCACGAAGTTCTTGAAACCTTGATTCGTCGTGACGGGCACGGTGCTGATGGCGCACTCACCGATGGTGGCGCGCGAAGTCATCACAACCGAGTTCGCCGGAATCGTCTCGGCGGAACTGTTCGCCAAACCCTCCTGCGTAATCTTGCGGCTCGTACCTGCCAGATACTTTCTGCCGTTCAACCGCGTGATATCGGTTGGCGTACACCACGGAACATCCCCATCCCAGAACTTTGGCACATTCGTGCTCGGTGTTCCGCCGCTGCGAATGTCAGCCAGTTCATCAAGGCGTTTGACTTGCCACCCGGCAGGCTTCAGCTCCATGCCGCACCCATTTTCGCCAGATGACCTTTCACCTTGGCCGAGAGCGCGGCGACTTCATCCACCAGCAGCGGCAACGGCTTTTCATAGCGAAGGGCTAGCTCGCGCACGCGAGCAGTGAGCGATTGGCTCACACGCTGGACTTCGCCATGCACAGCCGCAGACAGCGCAGCCAGCCACTTGTCATCGACGACCAGCGACTTGATTTCATCGACAGATAGCTGCGGATACTTGGCGTAAGCCTTGGCATCCAGTTCGGATTCCAGCACTCTGAGCTTCTTCTTCAGCGTGGCTTCCTTGTCGGATAGGGCCAGCCACTTTTCCAGCACGGCCAGCTCGGCGGCTTCGGCAGGGTCGGGCGAAGCCGCTCGATTCCCGCCTGCGCGGGAATGACGGGGTAGGCGACCTCGACGGGGCTTGGCTATTGGCGAGATCTCCCGGATGCGGTCTTTCACCTGCGCGGCGTTGACCTTCTCGAAGCCGGCGAACGCCATGTCCTCGCCGCTGTGCTCCTCGACCAGTTCGTCCAGGGCGCTGCCGGCGGCCTCCAGCGCGGCGGCGGTCCTGTCGACGGCTTTCTGCTCGGCGGCGAAGTAGCGGGCCACGATGTATTGCTTCGCCAGCAGGTCGCAGGCCCAGCCCTTGTCCTTCTGCCTGCCCTTCTTGTCGGTTTCGACGATGCGCTCGGGCCTCGCCACCCAGCCATCGGCAGAAATCAGGTAGGCGTCGTCCTGCATGGTCTCCGCCCAGTAATCCATCAGGTGCTGATACACGTCGTAGGCGTCGATCAGCGGCTGGCCTTGATAGTGCTTGAGCAGGTTTTCCGAAAGATCCTTGCCCAACTGCTTCGGAGGGAAGTGTTCGGGCAGCGCCTTCAGCTTCGGCGCAACGGCATCGCGCCATGCGGCGAAGTGCCCACCCATTTGCGCAAGAAACGCGGAGAACTGCGGATGCGCGTAGATGGTGGATTTGATCGCGGCCTTGTCCACGGCCAACTGCGCATAGCCGGCGCGCAGCGGCTTGAACAAGGCGGTTTTCAGCTTGGGACAAATATCCCAGTATTCCTGCAAGGCATCCACATCGGCCTGCGGAATCCCACCTTGCAGGTGGCCGGCGATGTCCTGCACGTCCTCGGCCACACTGGAATCGATGTAGCGCGGCAGGTTGAGGTTCCAGCCGTTCTTCTCGATCTCCTTGAAGCCGACCATACGCGCAAATCCGTCCACATCCTGCGCTTTGGCGAATACATCCACGATGCGATGGATGTCCTGCTCGCGCAGACGGTTCTTCGGGCCGTCCTTGATGAAGTCATGGCTGGCGTCGATCATGAAAACGCCCTTGCGCGCCTGGGCGTTTTCCTTGTCCAGCACCAGCACGCAGGCGGGGATGCCGGTGCCGTAGAACAGGTTGGCCGGCAGGCCGACGATGCCTTTCAGGTAGCCACTGCGCACCAGTTGGCGGCGGATGTCGGACTCGGCATTGCCACGGAACAGCACGCCGTGCGGCAGAATGCACGCGCCCTTGCCGGTGGATTTCAGGCTGCGGACGATGTGCAGCAGATAGGCATAATCGCCCTGCTTGGCGGGCGGTGCGCCCCAGGCGAAACGCTGGTATGGGTCGTTGCTGGCATCGACGCCGGTACTCCAGGCCTTGTCCGAGAACGGCGGATTGGCCACGACGTAATCGAAGGTCTTGAGGTTGTGGCCGTCCTTGAACTTCGGATCGGCCAGGGTGTTGCCGGATTGCACCGAGGCGTGCGGAAAGTTATGCAGGATGATGTTCATCCGTGCCAGGCCCGCCGTGGTCACGGAGATTTCCTGCCCATACAGACTGATCGAGCGCCCGGCCTCGGCGGCCACTTTCAACAGCAGCGAACCGGAGCCGCATGTCGGGTCGTATGCGGTGGTACTGGCCTTGGCATTGGCTGGGCTGATGCCGACCAGCTTGGCCAGCACCCGGCTGACTTCCGCCGGGGTGTAGAACTGACCCTTGCTTTTGCCCGAATCCTGGGCGAAGTGGCGCATCAGGTATTCGTAGGCATCGCCGAGGATGTCGTCGTGCTCGGCGCGGTTGTCGGCGAAGTCCAGCGCCGGGTTCTGGAAGATGGCGATCAGGTTGGTCAGCTTGTCGCGGCGCTCGCTGCCTTCGCCCAGCTTGTTGGGGTCGTTGAAGTTGGGGAAGTCGCTGCGCGCCAGCGAACTGGGGTTGGCATCGATCAGCGGTTGGATGACCCGGGTATTGATGAGGTTGCCGATGTCGCCGTTGCCCTTGAACTTGACCATGTCGGTGAAGCTGGCCCCCTTGGGAATGATGAGCGGGGCATCCTCGTCGCCGGCGTACTTGTCGCTGACGTACTTGATGAACAGCATGAAAAGCACGTAGTCCTTGTATTCGGACGGCTCCATGCCCCCGCGCAGTTCGTCGCAGGATGCCCAGAGGGTGGAATACAGGTCGGATTTCTTGATGGCCATGTGTTCGGGTGATGCGGTCGGATTACCTGAACGGATTGTAGCGCCCGGCATCGCAGGAACTGCGACGGCTGCGGGATAAAACCATTGCCCAAGGCTTGGCCATGAGGCGCTTGGGCAATGACCCAGAGTGCGGATGGTGGGCCCACCAGGATTCGAACCTGGAACCAAGGGATTATGAGTCCCCTGCTCTAACCGTTGAGCTATAGGCCCATCCGACGGCCTTGGAATTCTAACGTGTCGCCAAACAAAAACCCGCCGTTGCGGCGGGTTTTCATGGTTGCGGGCGGCGCGCGTCAGTCGATGTCCAGGAAGCTGCGCAACTGTTCGCTGCGGCTGGGGTGGCGCAGCTTGCGCAGGGCTTTGGCTTCTATCTGGCGGATGCGTTCGCGGGTGACGTCGAATTGCTTGCCGACTTCTTCCAGGGTGTGGTCGGTGTTCATGTCGATGCCGAAGCGCATGCGCAGCACCTTGGCTTCGCGCGGGGTCAGGCCGGCCAGCACGTCGCGTACGGTTTCCATCAGGTTGATGTTGGTGGTGTTCTCGATCGGCGATTCGACATTGGTGTCTTCGATGAAATCACCCAGGTGGCTATCTTCGTCGTCGCCGATCGGGGTTTCCATGCTGATCGGTTCCTTGGCGATCTTCATGACCTTGCGGATCTTGTCCTCGGGCATGTCCATCTCTTTGGCCAGTTCTTCCGGCGTGGCTTCGCGGCCGTACTGTTGCAGCATCTGCCGGCTGATGCGGTTGAGCTTGTTGATCGTCTCGATCATGTGCACCGGGATGCGGATGGTGCGCGCCTGGTCGGCGATCGAGCGGGTGATGGCCTGGCGGATCCACCAGGTGGCATAGGTGGAGAACTTGTAGCCGCGACGGTACTCGAACTTGTCCACGGCCTTCATCAGGCCGATGTTGCCTTCCTGGATGAGGTCGAGGAATTGCAGGCCGCGGTTGGTGTACTTCTTGGCGATGGAGATGACCAGGCGCAGGTTGGCCTCGACCATTTCCTTCTTGGCCTTGCGCGCCTTGGCTTCGCCGTAGGCCATCGCGCGGCTGATTTCCTTGATGTCGGCCAGGCTCAGGTGCATGGCCTTTTCGACGGCGATGGTGGCTTCCTGCTGGGCGATGATCTGCTCCTTGACCTCGCGCAGGCCGCTGGACCACTTCTGCTTGCGCTTGAGGGCGTCATCGACCCAGTCCAGGTTGACCTGGTTGCCTTCCCACGCGCGGATGAAATCCTTGCGCGGCATCTTGGCGACGTTGGTGGCCAGGTGCAGGACCTTGCGTTCGTGTTCCTTGATTTCGCCGAGCACGTCGCGAACCTTGCGGACCAGCGCGTCGGTCAGCGCCAGCGGCAGCTTGAGGGTGACGAAGATTTCGGCCATTTCCTCGCGCAGCTTGACCACGGCCTTGTGGCCGGGACCGTTCTTGGCGTAGGACTTCTTGAACTTGGCGTAGCCGTCGGCCAGCGCCTGCATGCGGCGGGCGACTTCTTCCGGATCCGGGCCGGTCGGGCCGGCTTCCTCGGCATCGCCGCCGGCGTCGGCGTCCTCGTCCTCGTCGGCTTCGCTGTCGGCGGCCTCGACTTCCTCGACCGGGGTTTCCTCGACCGGTTCTTCCTGGTCGTTGAAGCCGACGACGATTTCGGGCAGGCGCTTCTTGCCGGCCTTGTGTTGTTCGTAGTCTTCGAGCAGCAATTCGATCGACCACGGGAAGTTGCCCAGCGAGGCCTGCACCTGGGCCAGGCCTTCCTCGATGCGCTTGGCGATGGCGATTTCGCCTTCGCGGGTCAGCAGTTCGACCGTGCCCATTTCGCGCATGTACATGCGCACCGGATCGGTGGTGCGACCGCCTTCGGTGTCCAGCGAGGTCAGCGCGGCGGCCGCTTCTTCGGCGGCGGTTTCGTCAACCTCGCGGTTGCCGGCGGCTTCGCCGGCCAGCAGCAGGGTTTCGGCATCGGGCGCGACTTCGTGCACGTCGATGCCCATGCCGTTGATCATGCCGATGATGTCTTCGATCTGTTCCGGATCGACCAGGTCATCGGGCAGGTGGTCGTTGACTTCGGCGTAGGTCAGGTAGCCTTGCTCAAGGCCCTTGCTGATCAACAGCTTGATGTCGGATTGCTGGGCAGGACGTTCGTTGGCCATGGGTGCTTGCGCCACCGGCGGAAAGGACAGTAGGGAACCTAGCATTATACCGCGCCGAGACCGGGAAAGTTCGCCCGCCCCCTGCCTTGGTGCCCGCGTCGCCGGCAAAACGTCAGGGCCGCAACAGGAAGGTCACCGGGCCGTCATTGATCAGGCTGACGACCATATGGGCGCCGAAACGGCCGGTTTCCACCCCCGGAGCATGCTTTTGCCGACAAATGGCGACCAGACGGTTGAAGCCAAGTTCAGCCTCGTCCGGCGGGGCGGCGGTGGTGAAACTGGGGCGCATGCCGGAGCGGGTATCGGCCGCCAAGGTGAACTGGCTGACCAGCAGCAGGCCGCCGCCGGTGTCAACCAGCGAGCGGTTCATCTTGCCGGCCTCGTCGGCGAATACGCGGTAACCGAGCAGGCGCTGCGCCATGCGCTGGAACTGGGCTTCGCCGTCGCCCGGCTCCACCGCCACCAAGGCCAGCAAGCCGGGGCCGATGGCGCCGACGGTCCGGCCATCGACGCTGACACTGGCCTGGGTGACGCGCTGGATGAGGGAGAGCATGGGGAGGCGTGGTTGCTGAGTTCCTGGTTGCAGGCAGCAGCTTACCCGGCTTCTTCCAGCAACCATGAACTCAGGAACCAACCACAGCCACCAGCAACTAAACTTCCTGCATGAGTCCATCTCTCCCCGCCGCCCTGCTCTACCACGCCATCTCCGCGATCACCTCGCTGCCGTGGCCGTGGCTGCGGCGGTTTGCCGATGCGGTGGCGTGGCTGTGGGTACGCATCGACGCGCGCGAAAGCCGGGTGGCGCGGCGCAATCTGGAATTGGCCTACCCGGATTTGCTGCCGGGCCAGCGTGCGGAATTGCATGGCCGCATCCTGCGCACCACGGCGCGGCAAGCGCTGGAAACGCTGCGCTTCTGGACACATGCGCCGGCCGGCAACCTGCGCTGCATCCGCCGGCACAGCGGCAGCCAGCTGTACGACGACGCACTGGCGGCCGGCAAGGGCGTCATCGTCATTGCGCCGCATTTCGGCAACTGGGAACTGCTGAACCAGTGGATGGCCTCGCGCGGGGATTACGCCTTCGTCTATGCGCCGCCGCAGTCGGCCATTGGCAATGCCTTCCTGCTGCGCGCGCGCGGCAATGCCGGCAAGGTCAACCAGGTGCGCGCCGAAGGCCTGGCGGTGCGGCAGTTGTGGAAGATATTGAAAGGCGGCGGTTCGGTCGCGATCCTGCCGGACCAGCAACCCAAGCTGGGCGATGGCGAGTTCGCGCCGTTCTTCGGCATCGAGGCGCTGACCATGACCCTGGTGTCGCGGCTGGCCGAACGCACCGGCGCGCCGCTGCTGTGCGCATGGTGCGAGCGCACCGGGCCGGATCTGGAGTTCGCCCTGCACATCGAAGCGGCCGATCCGCGCATCGGCGATGCCGACCCGCGCACCGCCGCCGCTGCGCTCAACGCCGCGGTCGAGCGCGTGGCGCGGCGTGACCCGGCGCAATACCAGTGGACCTACAAACGCTATACGCTGCGTCCGCCCGGCAGCGGGGAAGAAAATCCCTATCTGCGGCCGGCGAAATGAACTCAAGGGGAAAACGCATGCGTGGATGGAAATCGTGGTTGCTGCTGCTGATGGCAGGGCCGGCGATGGCGGCGGACGAGGGCCTCGAAATCAACGCGGTCAGCCGCGCCTGGGATCGCTATGCGGAACTGAGCAGCCGCGACGACCCTGCCAGCGCGGACCTGCTGGCCGCTTCCAGCCTGGCGCATTTCGGCTTCCTGCGCGATGCCGCGCTGCATGCCTCGGTGGAACAATTGCGGCGGCTGCCGATCGCCGACCGCGTGGTGGTCTATGCGCTGCGCGCCACGCAGACGCCCGACGCGCTGAAGGCGCTGGACGAAAAAGCCGCCGCGCGGCTGTGCTTCGGGCGTGGCTGGTACGGCGTGGGTGCGCCCGCCGCGGACGGCAGCCTGCCGGCGCTGAGCCACGTCACCTTGCTGGGCGAAAACCACGCCATCGGCGAGATGGCACCGCCCACCGGGCAGCAGTTCCAGTTCGGCGCCGAGTTCTTCCGCGATGACGATGGCTGGAAGGTGGCGCCGGAAACCCTGATCGCGGACGCCTCGGCGTCGATCCTGCAACAGGCGCGCAATGCCTCGCTCGGCGAGAACGCGATGCTGGGCTACCTGCTGCAACGCTTCCTCGGCGAAGACGCGCCGATGCCGAGTCTGGTCGCGCTGGAGCAGCCGTTCATCGACGACGTGGCCGCACGCGCGCGCCTCAACGAGAACTGGCCCGCCTACGAGGCCACCTACAAGACCCGCGTGCAGGCGCTGGGCGTCAAGGCGGAGGCCGGCGACACCTTCGCGCAGATGGCGCTGGGCACCCTGCTGGTCAGCGGCAGCCTGCCGCAGGCCGCGGCGAAGGACGAGCCGCGCGGCTGGAAGCTGCTGGAACAGGCCAGCGACGGCGGCAACAGCGACGCGGCCTGGTACGTGTTCCAGCACCTGATGGCCGACCCGAAGCAGTACACCGACGCACGATTGACGCAGGCCGCCACGCACCTGCAACGCGCCGCAGCCGCAGCCAACCCGCCGGCGATGGCGGTGCTGGGCCATTTCTACTTCGAAGGCGTCGGCGGCCTGCCGCAGGACTGCCGCCAGGCCGCCGACTGGCAGGCACGCGCCGAGGAAGCCGGCGTGCCGGACGCGCGCAACGACCAGGTCTGGACCTGGGCCACCTGCCCCATCGCCGCGCAGCGCGACCCGGCGCGCGCGCTGCAACTGGCCGGCTTCATGGTCAGGCAGCAGGACACGCTGGGCTACGGCGAACTGGACACCGTGGCCGCCGCCTATGCCGCCAACGGCCAGTTCGACCGCGCCATCGAATTCCAGCGCAAATCACTGGACAAGCTGGCCGCCACCGACATGGACAAAAAGCTCCGCAACCGCATGCAGAAACGCCTGCAGGCGCGGCTGCGCGGCTACCAGAACGGCCGCAATTACGTGCTGGACTACAACACTTTCAAGGAAATGACGGCGGGCAACTACTGATGCCGGACCAAGCCCTGCAAACACCCGCCATGATGGCCAACGACGACTGGCACGCGCTGCCACCACGCGGTGCCGGGTTTGCCGCCTTTGGCGGGGCGATTGGCGGGTTCTTTCCGTTTGCCGCCATCGGCTTTCTGTCGCTTGCCGCGGATGTCGGCAACCCGTGGTTGCTGATTCCCGCCACCGGCACGGTCGGCGCGTCGTTCGGTGCATGGCTGGGCTGGAAGCGCCATCGCCGCACCACATGGAAGCTGGACGACACCGGCTTTGCGGTGCGCCGTGGCCGCCTGTGGCAGACCGAAACGCGCGTGCCGACTTCGCGCGTGCAACACCTGGACCTCAAGCGCGGCCCGCTGGAACGCATGGCAAAACTGGCGACGCTGGTGGTGCATACCGCCGGCACGCGGATGCCGGCGGTGTCGATATCCGGCCTGGACGATGCCGACGCCGAATGGCTGCGCGACAAGCTGGCGCGGCAGATCGACCACGACGGCGACGCGCTGTGAACGACGAAACGCACATGCTTGCCATCGACGAAGAACGCCGGCTGCATCCGTGGTCGTGGTTGTTCGTGCTGGCGCAGCATCTGAAGCAATTCATCCTGCCGCTGCTGGTGCTGCTGGTGTTCGGCGGGCGCGGCGAGTTCTGGCAGACCATCGCCCCGCTGGCGGCGGTGGGCGTGCTGGCGGCGGTGTCGCTGCTGGAATACTTCACCTACCGCTATCGCATCGGCGCGGACAAGCTGACCGTGCGCAGCGGCTGGCTGCAACGCAGCGTGCGCGAAATCCCGTTCGCGCGCATCCACAACGTGGCCGTGCACCAGTCACTGCTGCATCGCTGGTTCGGCGTGGCCGAAGTGCGGCTGGAGTCGGCCGGCGGGCAGAAGCCCGAAGCGCAGATGCGCGTGCTGCGGCTGGACCAGGCCGTGGCGCTGGAAGAACAGGTGCGCCAGCGCGGGCGCAGTGGCATGGACGCGAACGCCGCGGCACCGTGCGAAACCCCCGTCCCGCAACGCGAGGTACTGCTGGCATTGCCGTCGGCGGAAATCGTGCGCCTGGGGCTGGTATCGAATCGCGGCATGATCGTGTTCGCAGCGGCAATCGGCGGCGCGGCGCAGTTGTTCCCCGAGCGCCTGATCGCCCGCTCCCTCGAAAGCTTCGGCCGCCACTTGTTCGGTTACGCCGACCACCTGCACCTGGGCTGGGCGCAGATGGCCCTTGTCGCGCTGGCGCTGCTCGCGCTTGGCCTGGCGCTGCTACGGGCGCTGTCGGTGGCGCTGGCCTTCGTGCAATACCACGGCTTCACCTTGAGCGAAGCGCAGCGCCGCCTGACCGTGGAGCGCGGCCTGCTGACGCGGTTGCGCACCAGCGTGGCGCGGCGGCGCATCCAGGCGTTCACGCTGCACGAAGGCCTGCTGCACCGCTGGTTCAGGCGCCGCAGCCTGCAGGTCGATACCGCCGCCGCGCGGCAACAAGGGCAGGAACGGGACCGCATCTTGAAGGAGCTGGCCCCGATCGCCACGACCGACACCTGCGATGCACTGGTGCGGCACGTGTTGCCGCAGGCGCAATGGCCGCCACCGCAATGGCAGCCCTTGCAAGGCGGCACCTTGCGCCTGTTCTGGCCCGGCGCGTTGTTCTTCATGGCCGTGACGCTGGCGACGACGAGCTTCACGCTCAGCGTCTGGGGTTTGCTGCCGCTGCTGTGGCTGCCGTGGGGCGCGTATTCGGCCTGGCAACAGGCGCGGCGATTGGGCTACGCGGCCGACGCCACGCTGATTGCGGTACGCGGCGGCTGGTGGTCGCGCTGGTGGCGCTTCGCCGAAATCGACAAATTGCAGGCGCTGCGCTTGAGCCGTTCGCCGATCGATCGCCGCTGCGGCACCGCCACGCTGTGGCTGGACACCGCCGGCGCGGGCGGGCTGGAGACGCCGCTACGGATCCGCTTCCTGCCGGAAGGCGAAGCACGAGCGCTGCTGGAAGACTTGAGCGCGCGACTGGCGCGGCGCAGGCTGCGATGGTGAGAGAAAACGCATGTACGCCCGCCCACTGATCATCCGCTGCGGCGCCTTGGGTGACGTGGTGATGTTGACCACGCTGCTGCGTCTGGTGGCGGCCCGTTACGGCAGCCCGGTGGACGTGGTTGGCCAGGGCGACTGGACCGAGCCGCTGCTGCGCCACGAACCGGCGCTGGGCGAACTGCGCCTGCTCACCAGCCGCAACACGCCTTACTGGCTCAATCCCAGCCAATGGGCGCTGGTGCGCTGGCTGAAACAGCGCGGGCACGGGCCGGTGTATTTCTGCGATGGCGGCGGCAATGCGCAGGCATTGCTGCGCCGGGCCGGGATCGGCGACGAAAGCATCGTGCGGCGCCTTCTCAGCGACGACGAAACCAACGGCTCGCCCCACCCGTGGCCCGACCGCTGGCTGTCGATGGGTCAGCGCTCCCCCGTACGCTTCCCGGCACCGAACGTGATCGATGCCGCGCCCTTCCGTCTGCCGCGCCTGATCGTCACCGATGCCGAACGCGCCGATCTGGCGCAATGGATGGCCGCGCGCGGCGTGCGCGCGCCTTGCGTCCTGTTCCAGCCCGGCAACAAGCGCACCCACAAGCGCGGCAAGATGATGACCACCGATCACCCCAAGCACTGGAACGCCGCCAACTGGGCGGCCGTGGCGCAAGCCATCTGGCAGGACCTCCCCGACGCTCAGGTGCTGCTGTGCGGCTCGCCGAAGGAAAAGCCGCTGCTGGAAGACATCCGCGCCGCCGCCGGCCACGACCCGCGCCTGTTCAACCTGGCCGACGACTTGCCGGTGCCGCGCCTGCTGGCGCTGATCGAACACGCACACAGCATGGTCTCCGTTGACACCGGCCCGGCACACGCGGCGGCGGCGCTGGGCTGCCCGCTGGTGGTGATGTTCGGCGCGGCCTCGCCGCAGAAGTGGCGGCCGATCGGCCACGGCGCCATCCGTGTGCTGGGCGGCGAAAAAGGCGACCGAAGCCGGGTCGGCGACATCCCGGTCGATGCGGTGGTCGCTGCCTGGAAAGGCCTCGGCCGGGCCTGATTTTCAACGACCCCAGTAGCCGATGCGCCGGCGAATCTTCAGCTTGCGCCAGAAATTCCACGGCTTCGGCTTGCGGTTGCGCGCGCCGTTGGCGATGAAGGCGTCGATCGCATCCAGGATGCGTTCGCTCGAGCGGCCATCGCGATACGGGTGGATGGCGTCGGCGTAGTTGCGGATCGCGGCCATCAGTTCCGGCGGGCGCGACAGGGCGCGGCGGATCGCCGGCTCGAATTGCGCCGCATCGTCGATGTCGATCAGTTGCGGGCCGGGACGGCGGTTCCTGAACGTCACCACCGGCTTGTGCGTGAGCAGGAATTCGTTGAGCGCGGACGAGGTATCCGAACACATCATGTCCGCCTCGCCGAACAGTTCCAGGATGTTGTCGTTGTCGGCGAAGCGCAGGTTCTCGTTCTCCAGCGCGCGGAACTTGGCCGTCGTTTCCGGGTTCATCTTCGGATGGAAAGTGACGACCCAGCGCCATTCGCCAGTTTGCGAGAGCCGCTTCACTTCTTCATACAGCGTTTCCGCCGCGCTCCACGATGGCGAGAAAGTCGAGTGGTACAGGATCGTCGGCCGCGCATCAATTGACAGCGCGCCGACCGGACGCGGCTCGCCGCCGAATTGCTGCATGAACGGGTCGATCTTCGGCCAGCCGGTTTCGACCACGGAAAAATGTCCGAGTTTGTCGGCGATGGCCTGGAACTGCGCGGTGTCGCGCGGGCCGGTGGTGCAGTACAGGTCGAAGAAGCCGCGAATGTAGATGTGCCGCGGCTTGCCGGCGTCGAAGCCGTGGAAGGTTTCCACCTTCACGCCCGGGAAGAAATGCGGCACCGCGTTGGAGCCGGTGATCACCGCGATCGGGTTCCAGTCGCGCACCTGCTGCGTGGTGGTCAGCAGCTTTTCGCCTTCGGCCAGGTCTTCCGCGCCGGGGCCATCGAAAAACCATGCGGCCTCGCCGCCGCGGGCGCGGATCGCCGCCTGCAGGGGCCGCAGGATGGCCAGCGCGTAGCGCTCGGACCCGTACAGCAGGTAGTGCTTGGACATGGAGTTTCCGTTTCTGTAGGACAATGCCGGCATTGTGCCGCCGTGCATCCGGCGCAAGGATTATTGCACCCGATGCCGCCACCCCCGGACAAGCGCTTGCCCCAGCCCACCCCCACCCCGTCCGCCGTCGTGGAGAAGCTGCCGATCTCCGCCTGCGTGATCGCCTTCAACGAGGCCGACCGCATCGGCGATTGCCTGCGCTCGCTGGCGTTCTGCGAGGACATCGTGGTGGTGGATTCGCATTCCAGCGACGAAACCCGTGACATTGCCGCATCGCTGGGCGCGCGGGTGCTGCTGCGCGATTTCGACGGCTTCCGCAGCCAGAAGGATTTCGCGGTGCGGCAGGCGCGCCACGACTGGGTGCTGTGCCTGGACGCGGACGAGCGGATCACGCCCGAATTGCTGGCCTCGATCCGCGCCGTGCAGGTGGGTGGATTCGCCGACGCGGCCGGTTACCGCTTCGCGCGGCTGTCCGAATACTTCGGCAGGTTCCTGCGCCACGGCAATCCCTATCCCGACCACGTGTTGCGGCTGTTCGACCGCCGCCGTGGCGGCTGGCGCGGCGACCGCGAGATCCATGAAACCGTCAGCGTCGATGACAACGTCGCCACCCTGCACGGCGATCTGCTGCACTTCCCGTTCCGTTCGCTGTTGCAGATGCTGGAAAAGAAGCAGAAATACGCGCGGATGATGGCCGAACACGAATTCGCCCGCGGCAAGCGCGCCTCGCTGGCGAAGCTGGTGCTGTCGCCGGCGTGGCGGTTCTGGCGCGGCTACGTGTTGCGGCTGGGCTTCCTGGACGGCTGGCCCGGCCTGATCGAGGCCTACGTCAGCGCCAACTACGTGCGCCAGAAGACGATCATGCTTTGGTTGCTGGAACACGGACAGGCGGTGACGGACCCGCCGCGCGGTTCCGGCTGAGTCCGCTTTCGGCGAGAAGCGACGCCGCGAACCCGGTCAGGACCCGGCAACAAAGCCGACCGGGACTTCCTCCGGTTCCGGTACGTCCTGCGACGACAGCGCCGGACGATCCGCCAACCGCCGCACGGCGGCCACCAGTCGCCGGCGGAACACGGCGTCGTTGCCGACGTAGAAATCCCGCGCGGCGGCCGAACGCGCGTGGATCTGCGCGGGATCCAGCGCCAACGCGGCTTCGACCGCGGCTTCCAGCGCGTCGGCCTCGACCAGGTAGCAGGTCGCCAATTCCTGCTGCCGCGTGCCGGAGAAGGGAATCGGCACGCCGCGCTCGGCGGTGACCAGTTCGTTCATCGGCTCGGCATCGGTGGCCAGCACGATCGCGCCGACGCTGAGCGCTTCCATCAGGTAATGGCCGAAGCCTTCGGTTTCCGAGGGGCACAGGTGGAACAGGTTCTCGTTCTGCAGGCGTTGCAGTTCGGCGTCGTCGATGTAGTCGATCCGGTGGACGATGTTGTCCGCCTGCGGGCGGAAGTCGGCCATCTTCGGGTGCTGGACCACGGTCAGCAGCGGCCATTCCGGGTGCCGCGCCCAGACTTCCAGCACCAGCCGCGTGCGCTTGGCGCTGCTGCGGCCGGCCAGATGGAAGAAGGTGCGTCGCCGCGCGACCTGCGGCTGCAGGCGATCGACGCTGGTGAAGCCCACCCACTCCACGTCGCAGCCTTCGCGCCGGAAGATGTCGACCGCGTGGCGGGTCTTCGCCATCACCCGGTCGATGCGGCCCAGGCTGCGCTGGTCGGACTTCAAACACCACTCGGGATTGGGGATGAAGACGTTGCGACTCGCCCCGCCCAGCAAATCCGCACGGATGTGCTCCAGCATCACGTTCACGTCGTGGCGCGGCCGATGCAGTATCCGCCGCACCGCGAATTTCGCGCGACGCAGCGGCGGCCCGAACCACTTGCGCAGTTTCCCCCGGCGACGACCTGGCTGGAAATCCACCCGCATGCCGGCGGCGGTCAGTATTTGTTCGATCAGGCGCAGGTCGCGGCTCAGGCCTACGCCATTGTCGCTGGCAATCAGATTCACGCGCAGATCCACGCGGGGCGCA
Organism: Pseudoxanthomonas sp.; assembly: GCA_047607085.1. Classification (GTDB taxonomy): domain Bacteria; phylum Pseudomonadota; class Gammaproteobacteria; order Xanthomonadales; family Xanthomonadaceae; genus Pseudoxanthomonas_A. The sequence continues at coordinate 24,186 of JASGDT010000055.1, forward strand.
GGCTGATGCATCGGATTTTTCGGGGGGGGGGGGCGTCTTCGACTTTACGGACGCCACATGAACCGGAACGGGACGGCCCACCTGCCATTCACCGGCGGTTTTCCTTTGTGGACGCCCGCCCCGGCTCGCGGCAGGCCAGCGCGCCGGGCGGGGAACCGCCGCTTCCGCAACCCGGCGGCGCGGCGACCGGCTTAGAACCTGTTCAAAGTCTGTCGCGAGCGCCGCCAGATGGCGCGTGGTGGAGCGCAGGAAGCGCAGCGTATGTGTGATACGTGAGCATTTCGAGCACCGCACGCGCGCCATCTGGCAAGCGCAGCAAGACTTTGAACAGGTTCTTACGCCGCGGCGACAGCCATCTCCCGGCACAGGCGCTGGCGGAACCCGGCATCGTTGCGCAGATAGAATTCCCGGGCGGCGCGCGAGCGCGCGGCGACCTCGGCATCCTCCATCGCCAGCGCCGCCTGCACGGCGGCCTCGATCGCCGCGGCATCGACCCGATAGCGCAGGCTCAGGCCCATCGGGCCCATGGTGGTCGCGGGCAGCAGGATGCCGCGGTCGGCCGCCACCAGCTCGTTCATCGGTTCCGCATCGGTGGACAGGACCACCGCGCCGACGCTGAGCGCCTCGACGATGTAATGGCCGAAACCCTCGGCCTGCGACGGGCAAAGGTGGAACAGGTGCTGGTTCTGCAGGCGCCGCAATTCGGCGCGGTCGATGTAATCGATGCGATGCTCGATGTTGCCGGCGCGTACCGCCTGCTTCGCCACGCGCGGATTCTGCACCACCGTCAGGGTCGGCCATTCGGGGTGCCGCAGCCAGGCTTCGAACACCTGCTGCGTCCCTTTCGAGGTGCTGCGTCCGGCCAGGTGGAAGAAGGCGCGCCGCCGCGGCACGCCGGCGTCCAGGCAGTCGCCGCTGGTGAATCCGACGTAGGCCACCGGCTTGCCGTAGCCGGCGAAGATCGTTTCGGCGTGGCGCGTTTTCACCAGGATCCGGTCCACGCTTGGCAGCATCGCCACGTCGGCGGGGGTACACCATTCCGGATTGGGGATGAAGACGTTCCTGCGCGCGCCGGCGAACAGTTCCGGGCGGACGTGTTCCAGCATCACGTTGACGTCCGGCCTCGGCAACCCGCGCAAGCGGTCCAGCGCGATGCCGCCGCGGCGCAGCCACGGGCCGAACCACTTGCGAAGCTTGCCGCGGCCGATCGATTGCATGCGCGCCTCCATGCCGGCCTCCGCCAGCACGGCGGCGATCAGGCGCATGTCCTGGCTCAGGCCCAGGCCGTTGTCCCAGGCAACCACGTTGACCGTCGGCATAGTTCGACCCGGCAGGCAGTGCGAAGAAGAAGCCCGCCAGCGGGCTTTCCGGTAGCCGCGGATTCTATCGCATGCCGCCCGCGGCCTCCGGCCCGCGCCGCGATGGCGCCGATACCCGACCCAGGCGCGCATGAAAGAAACCATCCGCGCCGCCTTCGCCGGGCAATCTTTGCCGGCCTGCCCCGCTGGCGTGGCCGAAGGCATCGTCCAGCGGTTCGGCGCGTGCGTCCGGCGTGCGCTGCAGGAAGCGTTCGATCTGGCGTTCGTTCTCGTCCTTCAATATCGAGCAGGTCGCATAGACGAAAACGCCGCCGGGGCGCAGGGTTTGCCACAGGGCGTCGAGCAGACGCGCCTGCAAGGCAGCAAGCGCGGCGATGTCTTCGGCGCGGCGGTGCAGCAGCACGTCGGGTTGGCGGCGCACGATGCCGGTGGCGCTGCACGGGGCATCCAGCAGGATCGCGTCGAAGGGTTCGCCGTCCCACCAGGCGGCGGTGTCGCTGGCGTCGGCGGCTTTCAGTTGCGCCTGCACGCCGACGCGGGCCAGGGTGTCGCCGACTTTGGCCAGGCGGCGCGCATCGATGTCCAGCGCCAACACATGCAGGCCGGGGTCGCGTTCCAGCAGGTGCGCGGCCTTGCCGCCGGGGGCGGCGCAGGCGTCCAGCACCTTCGCGCCGGGCGGTGGCGCGAGTGCGTCGGCGACGTGTTGCGCGGAAGCGTCCTGCACGGAAACCTCGCCGTCGGCGAAGCCGGGCAGGTCGGCGACGGCGATGGGTTCGTCGATGCGGATGGCATCGGCCAGTGCATTGTCGATGGAAAGGGCGATGCCGGCGGCGCGCAGTTTTTCGGCACAGGCATCGCGCGAAAGCTTGCACCGGTTGACGCGCAGCCACAGCGGCGCGGGCTGCGCGCTGGCGGCGAAGATTTGCGGCGCGTGTTGCGGCCAGTCGGCTTCGATCTGCTTGCGCAGCCACGCAGGCCAGGCCGCAGCCGCATCGGCGGCGGCGATGCCTTCGCGCTGGGCGCGGCGCAGCAGGGCGTTGACCATGCCGGCCTGGTGCGGGCGGCCGAGCGCGCGCGCGGCTTCCACCGTGGCCGACAAGGCGGCGTGCGCGGGCAACTTCAACGCATCCAGTTGGGCGAAGCCGGCCAGCAGCAGGGCGCGCAATTCGCCGTCCTTCGCGCCGGGCGGTTTCTGCATCCATGCGCGCAGGGCCGCGTCGTAGCGGGCGCGCTGGCGCAGGGCGGCAAAGCAGATGGCTTCGAGCAGGGCGCGATCGCGCGGGTCGGCGATCTTCGGCAGGGTGGCGGCCAGTTCGGCCTTCAGCGAGCGGCCTTGCAGCACGGCGTCGAGAGTCCTGGCGGCAAAGACGCGGAGGGAGACGCCGGCGAGGGTGTTCATGCCAGCAAATCGCGGCGCGCATTGAGGTAATCGGCAACCGCAACCGCCTTGCCGCCTTCGCGCTGCACGCGCAGCAGGCGCAGCGCGCCTTCGCCGCAGGCGATGTCGATGCCGTGTTTGCTGGCGGCGATCACTCGGCCATGTTCGGAAACGAACACCGTCGGCAAGGCGACGGCTCCGTGGATGCGCAGGCGTTCGCCGGCCACTCGCGCCTCGGCCACCGGCCATGGGTTGAAGGCGCGGACCTTGCGTTCCAGCGTTTGCGCGCTTTGCGACCAGTCGAGCCGGGCTTCGGCCTTGTCCAGCTTGTGTGCGCAGGTCACGCCGATGGCCGGCTGCGGCTGCGCGGGCGGCAGGGTGCCGTCGCGCAATTGCCGCAAGCCCTGCGACAAGGTCTGCGCGCCCAGCACGGCGAGTTTGTCGTGCAGCGAGCCGCCGGTTTCATCCGCGGCAATGTCGATGCGCGATTCCAGCAGCACCGGGCCGGTATCCAGGCCAGCCTCCATCTGCATCAGGCAGACGCCGGTTTGCGCGTCGCCGGCTTCGATGGCGCGCTGGATCGGCGCGGCCCCGCGCCAGCGCGGCAGCAGGCTGGCATGCACGTTCCAGCAGCCGTGGCGCGGGATCGCCAGCACCTTGCGCGGCAGGATCAGGCCGTAGGCGACGACGACCATCAGCTCGGCATCGAAGGCGCGCAATTGTTCGCGCGCGGCTTCGCCTTTCAGCGTTTCCGGCTGGAACACGGGGATGCCCAGTTCCAGTGCCGCCTGCTTCACCGGCGAAGCCTGCAAACCCCGCCCGCGCCCGGCCGGTCGGTCCGGCTGGGTGTATGCGGCCACGACCTCGCCAGCCGCGACGGCGGCACGCAGCGCGGGAACGGCGAAGTCGGGTGTGCCGGCGAAGATGATTTTCATGGAGAGGCCGGGATTCGGGATTGGTGATTCGGGATTCGCAACGGCCAGGGCAGGAATCCGCTTTCCACGAATCCCCGATCCCGAATCACGAATCCCGGCTCTTCCGCAGCTTCTCCAGCTTCTTGATCGCGCGGTCGCGCTTGAGCGGAGACAGGTGATCGATGAACAGCTTGCCGTCCAGGTGGTCGATTTCGTGCTGCACACAGGTGGCCAGCAGACCGTCGGTGCGCAGCTCGAAGGGTTTGCCGTGGCGGTCCAGCGCTTCGACCACGATGCCGTCGGCGCGGGTCACGTCGGCGTAGATGCCCGGGATCGACAGGCAGCCTTCCTGATGGGCGCGCAGATCGACCGAACGCTCGCGGATCACCGGATTGACGAACACCAGCGGCTGCTCGCGGCCTTCGCTGACGTCGATCACCATGAAGCGCTGGTGGGTGTTGACCTGGGTGGCCGCCAGGCCGATGCCGGGGGCCTCGTACATGGTCCGGAACATGTCGTCCAGCAAGCGCTGGAAGGCCGGATCGGCCAGGTGCGCGGCCTCCACCGGCGCGGCCAGGGTGCGCAGGCGGGGGTCGGGGTATTCGAGGATCGGGAGCAGGGACATGAGCTTTTCAGGGGCAGGTTGCCGGGAGAATCCGGCTACAACGCACGAATTCTAACGCCAACGCTTGCCCAACGCCCCCGAATCTGCACTATAGTTCGCCGTCCACCTGTGGGGAATCAGGTACATACCGCCATGTTCAAGAAAATTTCTACGGTTCTCGCCGTCGCGGCCTTGACCGTGGCCACTGTTGCCACCGCCGCGCAGATCAGCGAAGGCCATCCCGACGCCTATGTGGTCCGCAAGGGCGACACCTTGTGGGACATCTCGGCCAGGTTCCTGAAAAAGCCGTGGCTGTGGCCGGAAATCTGGCAGGCCAATCCGCAGATCAAGAACCCGCACCTGATCTATCCCGGCGACGTCATCAGCCTGGCCTATCTGGATCGCGTGGCGGTGCAGCCCGGCCCGCGCCAGGAAGCGCCGGTGACCGGCGTGCCGCTGTCGGACGTCGAGCCGTTCCTGAAGAACCTGCGCGTGGTTGACAGCTACGAGCACCTGCCGCGCGTGGTCGGTCTGGAAGACAACCGCCTGCGCGCCTCCGGCGGGCAACTGGTCTATGTACTCGGCCAGGACGACGCCCAGCCCGGCCAGCGCTACGCGCTGCTGCGCCCGACCCTGCGCTACACCCAGACCCGGGTGAATTCCTCCGGCGAATACCTGTCCTATCACGAAGACCTGGACTACCGCGGCCAGCGCCTGAAGGGCGTCACCGCCGACGTCGAACGCGGCTGGACCACGTCGGCGCTGGCCGAAGGCCCGCTGGAACTGCTCGGCTACGAGATGAAGCAGGTCGCCGTGGGCACCGTGACCCGTGGCCGCGTGCCCGGTTCGGACACCATCACCCTGCAACTGGAAGGCAACGGCTTCGAGGCGCGCACCGGCGACCGCATCGTGCCGGTGGAAGCGCAGCCCTACGACCTGCAATTCTTCCCGCATGCGCCCAAGGTGTCGCTGCCGGAAGGCAAGCTGCAGGTCGCCGCGGTGGCCGACGCCATCCTCGCCGCCGGTCCGCGCGACGTGGTGGCCATTTCCGGCGGCATTCGCGACGGCATCGACAACGGCACCGTGTTCTCGGTCTGGCGTCGGGGCAGCCACGTCAAGGATCGCCTGCGCCACCCGGAATCTTCGGTTGACGACGACGCCAAGTACCACGGTGCCGGCCGCATCGCCCTGCCGGACGAATACGCTGCCCACGTGATGGTGTTCCGCACCTTCGACAAGGTCAGCTACGCGCTGGTCATGGAGGGCACCAAGCCGGCCAAGGTCGGCTACGAACTGAAGCACCCCGACGCGACTTACTGAACGCCGGAAAGTCGCGCCTTCGGCGCTGCGCGGGGACAGTCGCGCGCCGCTGGCGCGCCGTCAGCAAAGCGGGGGCAGCCCGCTGTCCTCTTGCAGGCGGCAACCACCGCCGACTTCCAGCCTGCGCCGCGGGCGACTCCCCCAATCAGAATTTTCCTACGCAACACCCCGACGGCGCCTGATGGCGCCGTCGTCGTTTCCGGCCCAGTCTGCTCGCATGAACGATCTCGACGAAGCCACTCTGGCCCTGCTGCAACTGACCCTGCCCACCCATGCGGCGGCCAGGCGCCGCGCCCTGCTGGACGCGCATGGCGGCGATGCCGTCGCCGCGCTGGCCCGCGCCACCCACCGCCACGGCGGACTGGACGATGCCCTGCGCGCGCAACTGGCCGCGCCACCGGCCGACGCGTGGCAAGCCGCCTTGCGCTGGCTGCAACAGCCACGCCGCCACCTGATCGGCTGGAACAGCCCCGACTACCCGGCGCTGCTGCGACGCATCGCCAGCCCGCCCTTCGCGCTGTTCGTCGAAGGCGACCCGGCCCTGCTGTGGCACCCGGCCGTGGCCGTGGTCGGCAGCCGTTCACCGACGGCCGGCGGGCGCGACAACGCCCGCGATTTCGCGCGCGCGCTGGCGGCGGCCGGGCTGTGCGTGGGCAGCGGCATGGCCGCCGGCATCGACACCGCTGCGCACACCGCCGCGTTGTCGGTCAAAGGCGGCCTGACCCTCGCCGTGCTCGGCACCGGCCCGGACGTCGCCTACCCGTCCGGCAACGCCGGCCTGCGCGAACGCATTGCCGAACGCGGCACGGTACTCAGCGAACACCCGCCCGGCACCTGCGCCAAGGCCAGTCATTTCCCCAGCCGCAACCGCATCCTCGCCGGCTTGGCGCTGGGCACCCTGGTGGTGGAAGCGGCCGAACGCTCCGGCGCGCTGATCACCGCCCGCCTGGCCGCCGAGGCCGGCCGCGAGGTCTTCGCCGTGCCCGGCTCGATCCACAACCCGATGGCGCGCGGCTGCCACCGCCTGATCCGCGACGGCGCGGCCCTGGTCGAGAACGCCGGCGAACTCATCGCCGCCCTGGCCCCGCTGGCCGCCGAACTGGCCGGCGAACTGCGCGGCCGCCTGTCCGCCGAGGCCGCTTCCGCGCCCATCGCCGGCCCATCCGCGCCCGCCGCCACACCGGACCCCGACTACCAGAACTTGTGGCAAGCCCTCGGCCACGACCCAAGCCCTATGGATGTGCTGGTCGAACGCAGCGGATTGACGGCATCGCAACTGTCGTCCATGCTGCTGCTCATGGAACTGGATGGACGGGTGTCGGCCGAACACGGCCGCTACTCGCGGAAGTCGTAGATTCCCACTCCACCGTGCCGGAGCGGCACAGGCCGAGGGCCACGTGAAAGAAAGCATCCTGGACGTCCTGCTGTACCTGTTCGAGCACTACTTCACCGAAGACGCCGACCCCGTCCGCGACCGCGATTCGCTCCAGAACGGCCTGCTCCAGGCCGGTTTCAGCCCCGCCGAAATCAACCGCGCCTTCGACTGGCTCGACGCGCTGGCCGAACAACGCCCCAACGCCGCCACGCCGCGCATCGACGGCCCCACCCGCGTCTATCACGATACCGAGCTGGAAAAGCTGGACGTGGAATGCCGCGGCTTCCTGCTGTACCTGGAACAGCACGGCGTGCTCGACGCCGACCAGCGCGAACTGGTGCTGGACCGGGCGATGGCGCTGGATCAGGACGAACTGGACCTGGACGACCTGAAGTGGGTGGTGCTGATGGTGCTGTTCAACCAGCCCGGCAGCGAAGCGGCGTATGCGTGGATGGAAACGCAGATGTACGACGACGAGCCGGAACCGGTGCATTGAGCGCGCCGCCGCCGCTGCCTTCGTCCCGCCCCACCGCATCCACGACTCCCGCGCAACGCCCGCCCAACCTGTCCGGCGGCAAGATCGCGCTGATCGTGGCGGCGGCCTGCGTGGTGCCGCTGATCGGCGCGCTCGGCATCCTCGCCGCGATCGCGGTGCCGGCCTACCACGACTACACGCTGCGCTCCAAGGTGATGGAAGCGATGGCCGTCGCCGCCCCGTTGAAATCCGGCATCTCCGAATTCCACGCATGGAACGAGCGCTGCCCCGGCAACGGCGACGAGGGTTTCGAAAACGTCGAAAGCCTTGCCGGCGGTCGCATCGCCTCGATCACGGTCGCCGAATTCGACGATGGCAGCTGCGGCATCGAACTGTACATGCAAGGCACCGGCAGCGAACACATCGACGGCAAGGCGCTGTGGTTCGAGTTCGACGCCAAAGGCGGCAACTGGACCTGCTCCTCGGAAATCGAGGACAAATACCTGCCGCAATCCTGCCGCGGCTGACCGTTCGAGCAGCGCCACATCTGGCGCATCCGGCCACGCATGCGGTAACGTCGCCGGCGATTTCATCCGGGGAAACAACCATGACGCAGTGGTATTACGCCGACCGCAACCGCCAGCGCCAGGGGCCGATCGAAACCACCGAACTGGCCGGCCTGTTCCGCAGAGACCAGGTCGCGGCGGACACGCTGGTGTGGCGCGACGGGCTGCCGCAGTGGCAGGCGCTGGGCGACTTCGCCGGCGAACTGGGCCTGCTGGACGATGCGCCAGCCGCGCCAACGGCCCCGCTGTCGCTGCAAGGCGATGCCGATGCCGTTGCGGATTCGGCCTCGGACGCCCCCGCCACCGGCCACGCCGGGTTCGAGGCGCGCGAACCCGGCTATGCCACCTCCAGTTCCAACAACGACGCGCAACCCGATTCGCCCTACGCGGCGCCGGCCGCCAGCGTCGCTGCCTGGTCCGCGCCGGTGCCCGGCGGCGAGGTGGTGTATGCCGGCTTCTGGAAGCGCGTCGCCGCGTCGTTCATCGACAGCTTCGTCACCGCCATGCTGTCCTATGTGCTGCTGATCCCGCTGATGCTGGCGTTCGGCGTCGGCCTGGGCAGTCTGGCGCAATCGGAGTTCGCCAGCACCGGCTTCTCGATCGGCTTCCTCGTCCTCCAGTACGCGATCAGCATCGGCGTGCCGGCGCTGTATTTCGGCTGGATGCAGTCCTCCAGCAGCATGGCCAGCCTGGGCAAGATGGCGGTGGGCGTGAAGGTGGTGCGCGGCAACGGCGACCGCCTGAGCTTCTGGCGCAGCTTCCTGCGCTACATCGCGTTGATCCTGTTCACCGTGGTCACCTGCGGCGTGGGCATGCTCATCGCCGGCCTGATGGTGGCCTTCACCGAGCGCAAGCAAGGCTTGCACGACCTGATCTGCGACACCCTGGTGGTGGACAAGTGGGCCTTCTCCGACCATCCGGAATGGCAGCGGCGGGAGCTGGGCACGGTGACCATCGTGGTGCTGGCCATCTCTGGCGGACTGCTGGTGCTGGGCGTGGTTGCGGTGGTGGCTGCGATCGCCATCGTGGGTGGCACCCGCTGATGGCCCGCCGGGCCGGGCGGCTTGACAGTCCGGCCCGGTCCGTGATTCCACTATAAAAGGTGTTCCAGCCCCTCGCGGGGCGGCCCGGCCCCAACCGGGACACGCCGTGAACCCATCCATGGGGCCCGCGCGCCGCATTCCTGCGGCTTGCGGTCCCGGTTGGGATCGGGCCGCCCCGCGAAGGGCTGGAACACCACCGAAATCGCGTGAAGCTGAACGCCCGGGACCCCAATCCCGGGCGTTGGCTTCTTCTCCGGGCGGTTTTGCCCGACCCTTGCCGGCCCGCCGGCGCCCCTCGAACCCCGAATCCAACCCCATGTCCAAGCACCTGCTCATCGTCGAATCGCCGGCCAAGGCCAAGACGATCAACAAATACCTCGGCAAGGACTTCCACGTCCTGGCCAGCTACGGGCACGTGCGCGACCTGGTGCCGAAGGAAGGCGCGGTCGATCCGGACAACGGCTTCGCGATGCGCTACGAGCTGATCGACAAGAACGAGAAGCACGTCGAGGCCATCGCCAAGGCCGCCAAGGCCGCCGACGACATCTATCTGGCCACCGACCCGGACCGCGAGGGCGAGGCGATCAGTTGGCACATCGCCGAGATCCTGCGCGAACGCGGCCTGGACGCCAAGCCGCTGCACCGGGTGGTGTTCACCGAAATCACCCCGCGCGCGATCAAGGAAGCGATGACCCAGCCGCGCCGCATCGCCGGCGATCTGGTCGATGCGCAGCAGGCGCGCCGTGCGCTGGACTATCTGGTCGGCTTCAACCTGTCGCCGGTGCTGTGGCGCAAGGTGCAGCGCGGCCTGTCCGCCGGCCGCGTGCAGTCGCCCGCGCTGCGCATGATCGTGGAGCGCGAGGAGGAGATCGAAGCCTTCGTCAAGCAGGAATACTGGACCATCGAAGCGGCCTGCGCGCATCCGTCGCAGACCTTCGGCGCCAAGCTGACCAGGCTGGACGGGCAGAAGTTCGAGCAGTTCACCATCACCGACGGCGACACCGCCGAAGCCGCGCGCACGCGCATCGTGCAGGCCGCGCAAGGCGCGCTGCACGTCACCGACGTGGCCAGCAAGGAACGCAAGCGCCGTCCCGCGCCGCCGTTCACCACGTCAACGCTGCAACAGGAAGCCAGCCGCAAGCTGGGCTTCACCACCCGCAAGACCATGCAGGTGGCGCAGAAATTGTACGAAGGCGTGGCCATCGGCGAAGAAGGCACGGTCGGCCTGATCACCTACATGCGTACCGACTCGGTGAACCTGTCGCTCGACGCGCTGGGCGAAATCCGCGACGTGATAGCGCGCGACTACGGCACCGCCTCGCTGCCGGACAAGCCGAATTTCTACCAGACCAAATCCAAGAACGCGCAGGAAGCGCACGAAGCCGTGCGCCCGACTTCCGCGCTGCGCACGCCGTCGCAGGTGTCGCGCTTTTTGTCCGACGACGAGCGCAGGCTGTACGAACTGGTGTGGAAGCGCACCGTCGCCTGCCAGATGATCCCGGCCACGCTGAACACCGTCAGCGTTGACCTGGCCGCCGGCTCCGAACACAGCTTCCGCGCCTCCGGCACCACGGTGGTCGTGCCCGGTTTCCTGGCCGTGTATGAGGAAGGCAAGGACACGAAGAACAGCGAGGACGACGACGAAGGCCGCAAGCTGCCGGCGATGAAGCCCGGCGACCGCGTGCCGCTGGACCGCATCCACGCCGACCAGCACTTCACCCAGCCGCCGCCGCGCTTCACCGAAGCGGCGCTGGTCAAGGCGCTGGAGGAATACGGCATCGGCCGACCCTCCACCTACGCCTCGATCATCCAGACCCTGCAGTTCCGCAAGTACGTGGAAATGGAGGGCCGCGCGTTCAAGCCCACCGACGTGGGCCGCGCGGTCAGCAAGTTCCTCAGCAGCCACTTCAGCCAGTACGTGGATTACGACTTCACCGCGAAGATGGAGGACGAACTGGATGCGGTGAGTCGCGGCGAGGAGGAATGGGTGCCGTTGATGGAAAAGTTCTGGGGCCCGTTCAAGCAACTGGTCGCGGACAAGGCCGAAAGCGTCGATCGCAGCGAGGCCACCGGCGCGCGCGAGCTGGGCAACGATCCCAAATCCGGCAAGCCGGTCAGCGTGCGCCTGGGCCGCTACGGGCCGTATGCGCAGATCGGCGACAAGGACGTCGATGAAAAGCTGGAATTCGCCAGCCTGCGCCCCGGCATGTCGATGCACACGATCACGCTGGACGAGGCGCTGGAACTGTTCAAGTTGCCGCGCAAGCTGGGCGAGAGCAACGGCGAGGAAGTCAGCGTCGGCATCGGCCGCTTCGGCCCGTTCGCCAAGCGCGGCAGCACCTATGCCTCGCTGAAGAAGGAAGACGACCCCTACACGATCGATCTGGCGCGCGCGGTGTTCCTGATCGACGAAAAGGAGGAAATCGCCCGCAACCGCATCATCAAGGAATGGGAAGGCAGCGACATCCAGGTGCTGAACGGCCGCTTCGGCCCGTACATCTCCGACGGCAAGCTCAACGGCAAGATTCCGAAGGACCGCGAGCCGGCGTCGCTGACCCTGGCCGAAGTGCAGCAACTGCTGGAAGAAACCGGCAAGCCGGCGCGGCGCGGGTTTGGCGCCAAGAAGGCAACTGCGAAAAAGGCGACCGCGAAGAAGGAAGCCGCACCGAAGAAAGCCGCTGCGAAGAAGGCGCCGGCCAGGAAGGCCGTGAAGAAAACCGCCACGAAGAAAGCCGTCACGCCCGCCGCAGAGCCGGCCAAGTCGTTGCTGACCTCGCACGCGCCCACCGAACTGGGCAAGAAGCGCGTGATCAAGAAATCCGGCTGACTCGCTTCAGCCCCTCCCTCTTGAGACGGGAGAGGGGCTTGGAAGCAGAGCCATCAAACCCGTGGTTCGCGCAGGAAGCGGGCCATGACCGGGGCGCTGCCGGGCGTGCCGGTGGCCGGGTCGAATTGCGCGGCGATGTCGATGAAACCGCGCATCACCGCGATTTCGCGCGGGCTGCGGTTGAGGGTGTCGCGCAGGGCCGGGTCCGCGCCGGCACGCAGCAGGCGCTGGACCACGCGCGGCAGGCCATGCAGGGCGGCCAGGTGCAGCGGGCCGAAGCCGCGCGGGTCCTGCACTTCCAGCGAGACTTCCTCTTCCAGCAAACGTTCCAGCCCGGCCAGCACCACGTCCTCGTCGCAGGCGGTGCCCGGTTCGGCGCGCGCGCCCAGCAGCAGCAGCAGCGGCGTGACCAGGCCGGCGGCCGCCACTTCCGGTTCGGCACCGGCCAGCAGCAGGATGTCGAGCAGGGCCACCAGCCGCGGGCGATCGCGGGCGATGAAGCCGAACAGGCCGGCGCAGTGCAGCGGGGTCAGCCCCTGCTCGTCGCTGGCGTGCGCGTCGGCACCGGCGGTCAACAGGCGCGCCGCTATGTCGGGCAGGCCCAGCGCGGCGGCCAGCATCAGCACGGTGACGCCGCCGGGCAGGCGTTGTTCGAGTTGGGCGCCGGCTTGCAGCAGCGTGCCGACGATGTCGGCCTGGCGCATGCTGACCGCCGCCGACAGCGGGGTCGCGCCGGTGCTGGCGGCGTGCTGCGGGTCGGCCCCGCGCGCCAGCAGCAGATCGACCGCCGCACGATGACCGCCACCGGCGGCGCGCAGCAGCGCGGTGCAGCCTTGCGCGTCGGTCGCATCGACTTCGAAACCCAGTTCCAGCAATTTGCGCAGCGCGTCGGTGTCGCCGGCCATTGCGGCGGCGGGCAGGTCGGCAGCGACCAGGGCGCGGCCGGGCAGCGGCCAGCCGCGCCACTCCAGCCAGTCGGCCAGGTCGCGGCGGCCGCTGGACAGGGCCACGCCCAGCGGGGTCTGGCCGTCGGCGGCGCGGGTGGTCGGCAACGCGCCTTGCGCGACCAGGCGCTTGACCGCTTCGTCGCGGCCCAGCGCGGCGGCCAGGTGCAGGGCGGTCATGCCGTGGCGGTCGCGGGCTTCGCGGTCGGCGCCGGCGGCCAGCAGATGGTCGAGCAGGGGCAGCGCGTCCAGCCGTACCGCCAGCGCCAGCGGCGGGTCGTCCTGTGGCGGGGCGCTGGTGTCCGCGCCGTGTTCCAGCAGTTGCAGGGCGCAGGCTTCGACTTCCGGGGTGCAGACACCGCCTTCCTGCGCGACGGCGGCAAGGAAACGCGCCAGTCCGCCCGTGCCGGGGTCGGGCAGTCCGTGGCGCAGCAAAACCTCGATCGACGGCGCGGCGCGTGCGCCTTCGCCCAGCAGCGCGGGCAGCGGCAGGCGACCTTCGGCATCCAGGGTTTCGCGGTCGGCGCCATGTTGCAGCAGCCAGTCCAGCACGGTCGGGGCCAGCCGCAGTTGCGGGTCGTGCAGCAGGCGGCCCAGTTCCTGCGGGGTGCACAGTTTCAGCAGGGCGTCGTGGCCGTCCAGGCGGCCTTCGCACAGGGCATCGCGCAGCAGTTCCAGCGGTGGGCGGTCGGGCAGTTGGTCGGGGGTGCCGCTGGCGTCGCCTTCGTCCTTGTTGGCGACCGAGGCCGGCAGGGCGTAATCCGGGTCCAGCGCGGCGACCACCGCCCAGCGCCCGGCTTCGGCGGCCAGGTCGATGGCGCGCTTGCCGGCATGGTCGGCGCGGTCGGGGTCCACGCCCCATTCCAGCAGGCGGCGGATCAAGCTGGGCGAAAGCGCTTCCGCGGCGCAGGCCTGCATCAGCGCATTGCGTCCCAGGATGTCGGTGGCGTTCACGTACGCGCCGGCGGCGACGAGTTTTTCCAGCACGTCGAGGCTGCCGCCGCGGGCGGCGTCCAGCCACGGGGTGCAGCCGTCGATGTCGGCCGCGTTGACCTCGGCACCGGCGTCGAGCAGCCCTTCCACGATGCCGGCGTGGCCGGCCAGGGCGGCTTCGTGCAGGGCAGTGCGGTCGCGGGCATCGCGGGTGGTCGCGCGGGCCTTGTGCTTGAGCAGCAGTTGCACGCCGGCGATATCGTCTTCCTCGGTCGCGGCGGCGGACAGCAGCGCCGGCTGGCCGCCGTCGGGTTCGGGCCTGGCACCGCGTTCCAGCAGGAACTTGGCCAGCCGCCAGTTGCCGGCTGCGCAGGCCACGCCCAACGGGGTCAGACCTTCGTGGTTGGTGACGTCGATTTCGGCGGCGGCGTCGCGCAGCAGTGCGGCCACGCCGGGGTCGGAGCTGCGCGCGGCGTGGTGCAGCGGCGTGTTGCCGTCATGGTCCCGCGCGCGCGGGTCCGCGCCGTTGGCCAGCAGGGTCGTCACCGCGTCGGGGCGGCCGTGCCAACTGTCGCGGGTCGCGGCCAGCAGCGGGGTCACGCCGGCGCGGGCGGCGTTGAGGTCGATGCCGCGCGCGATCAAGGCCCGCAGCAGGCGCAGGTCCGGCAGCACGGCGGCCAGTGCGGCCAGCCCGCGCTGGTCGCGGCTGTCGGCGGCCGGGGCGGCGTGCGGGTCCGCGCCAGCGTCCAGCAGTTCCAGCGCGCGCTGGACCCGGCCGCCGCGCGCGGCTTCGTACAGTTGCGCGGACAGGTCGCCGGCGATGCTGGGAGAAGCGGTTTCGATCGGCGCTTCGATGGCGTCGGCAGCCGGTGCCGGCTTGCGCTTCATCTCGACCACCGGCAAGGCGGCGGCGCGTGCCCGCGTTTTCGCCGACCCCTGCCCTTGCAGCAGCCAGTGCAACCCCGGCAGCAGCAGCGCATGAGCCATCGCGACCGGCCAGCGTGCGCCCGCCGGCAACAATCCCGGCCAGGCCAGCAGCAGGCCGCCGGCCAGCGCCAGCGCCACCGGCGCGGCCACGGCCAAGCCATGCCATTCCAGCGCGGCCGGCGCGGACAGCGTGCGCAGGTGCGCCGGCCACGGGGCCGATTCGCGCTCGACGCTGCACCACAGCGGCACGCTCCGCCACAGCGCCAGCAACAGGCCGCCGGCAATCGCGCTGGTCGCCAGCACCGCACCCAGGCCACCGCCGCGCAGCAGCGCCGTCAGCGGCCACGCCAGCAGCAGTGCCGAGGCGATGAAGCCCGCGCCCCAGGCCAGCAACAACGGCACCGCTTCGGCAATCCACGTGGCGGCATTGTTGCGCCGTGGCAGCGCGCGCGCGCCGCTGCGCCACGACAGGCCCAGCGCGATCAGCGGCTGCGCCAGCACCGCGCAGACCGCCGCGGCCACGCCGCCGAAACCACACAGCGCGGCCAGCAGCACGCCCAGCGCCAGCGCGGCGGCAATCAAGGGTTTTTCGTGGCGTGCGGCCTCAGGCATCGTGCTGCTCGCCCGGCAGCAACCGCGGCGGGAATTGAATGTGGAAACCGCGCGCTGCCAGGTTCTGCCGCACCACCGCCACGTCTTCGCGGGCCAGCTTGCGCTCCGGCGTCAGCGCCACTTCCAGCACGAAGTCCAGTTCGCCCACCTGCGTGCGCAGCGGCGCCGGCAAGCGCGCGAAATCGTCGCGCGCGACCAGATAGACGAAGGTGTCCGCCTTGCGCCGGCTCTTGTAAACGAAAGCGTGCATGTCCATCCGTTGGCGTGAGAAACGGAATTGTGCGGGAAAAACCGATGCCGGGGAACCGTGCCCGCGCCTGCATTCAGTGATGTCGCCGAGGTTTTCACCTTGCCTGCGGCATGCAGCCGCGACTTCGCGAAGAAAGGAAGGCCGCTTTCGCGGCCGCGTGCCGCCGGGCCATTCGAGGCGGAGCGATGAACGCGCCGCAGCGTGCGGGAAAGGCAAACCGGAGGCTGTGGCCTTGCAAGGAAGGAAAGGCCGCTTTCGCGGCCTTTCCCTTTCATCCCTCACTTCAACTTCGCATCCGCGCGCAGCGCCTCGGCCTTGTCGGTCTTTTCCCAACTGAAGGCGGTGGCGACGTGCTTCCTGCCTTCTCCATCGGTGTAGGCGATGTGCTTCGGCTTGCGGCCGAAGTGGCCGTAACTGGCGGTGGGCTGATAGATCGGGTGCTCCAGGTCCAGCATGCGGGTGATGCCATACGGGCGCAGGTCGAAGTGCTTGCGGATCAGCTTCTCGATCTTGTCGTCGGCAAGCTTGCCGGTGCCGAAAGTCGTCACCGAAATCGACGTCGGTTCGGCCACGCCGATGGCGTAGCTGACCTGCACTTCGGCCTTGTCGGCAATGCCGGCGGCGACCAGGTTCTTGGCGACGTAGCGCGCGGCATACGCGGCGCTGCGGTCCACCTTGCTTGGGTCCTTGCCGCTGAACGCGCCGCCGCCGTGGCGGGCCATGCCGCCGTAGCTGTCCACGATGATCTTGCGGCCGGTCAGGCCGCAGTCGCCGACCGGCCCGCCGATGACGAACTTGCCGGTCGGGTTGATGTGCACCTTGTTCTTCGGCAGCGATTCCAGCCACTTCTTCGGCAGCACCGGAACCAGGATTTCCGCACGCACGGCTTCGATCAGATCCTTCTGCTTGACGCCCGGGTCGTGCTGGGTCGAAAGCACCACGGCGTCGAGACCGAGGATTTCGTTGCCCGCGTAGCGCAGCGTGACCTGCGATTTCGCGTCCGGGCGCAGCCAGCCGAGCTTGCCGTTCTTGCGTACCTTGGCCTGCTGTTCGACCAGACGGTGCGAGTAATACAGCGGCGCGGGCATGTGCTCCGGCGCTTCGTTGCAGGCAAAGCCGAACATCAGGCCCTGGTCGCCCGCGCCCTGTTCTTCCGGCTTCTTGCGGTCAACGCCCTGGTTGATGTCCGGCGACTGCTTGCCGAGCATGTTGATGATGGCGCAGGTATGGCCGTCGAAGCCGACGTCGCTGTTGTCGTAGCCGATGTCGTTGATGACCTTGCGCGCCAGCGCTTCGATGTCCACCCAGGCGCTGGTGGTGACTTCGCCGGCGACGATGGCCGCGCCGGTCTTGACCAGGGTTTCGCAAGCCACGCGGGCACGTTTGTCCTGGGCGAGGATGGCGTCGAGCACCGCGTCGGAAATCTGGTCGGCGATCTTGTCCGGGTGGCCTTCCGAAACCGATTCGGAGGTGAACAGATGGCTGGACATTATGGCTTATATCCCTTTATTCGGATGAAAAGATGGGCGCGCATGATACACGCCCCGCCGGTGGCGTGCAGGGTGGGCTGTTCAGGAAGTCGGGGGGGCGGCGCGGCAGGGCGAGGCTTGCGCCGGGACGAGCAAAGGCAGGGCGATTCCCGCCAGCGCGGGCCGTGCCTGCCAGTGCTTCGCGAAATGATCGCGAATCAAGCCGCCGCCGACAGCTCCGGCGCCACACCGGCCGCCAGCGCGTCGAAGTAGTCTCGGGTCAATGCAAGTTGCGCACCGGCGGTTTCGGCGCGGTTGACCACGGCGCGGAAGCTGGCGTTCTCGGGTTTGTCCTTCGCGTACCAGCCCAGGTGCTTGCGCGCGATGCGCACGCCGGCCTGTTCGCCGTAATGCGCGTGCAGCGCATGCAGATGGCCGAGCAGGAGGTCGCGGATCTGGGCCAGCGACGGTGGCGGCAGCTCCTCGCCGGTTTCAAGGTAATGCGCGATCTCGCGGAAAATCCACGGCCGGCCCTGCGCGGCGCGGCCGATCATCACCGCATCGCAGCCGGTGCGTTGCAGCACGAACTTCGCCTTTTGCGGCGAGTCGATGTCGCCATTGGCGCTGACCGGGATGCGCAGGCGCGATTTGATTTCGGCAACGGTGTCGTATTCGGCGCTGCCGGTGTAATGCTGGTCGCGGGTGCGGCCATGCACGGCCAGCGCCTGTATCCCGCAATCCTCGGCAATGCGCGCGATGGCCGGCGCGTTGCGGTTTTCCGCATTCCAGCCGGTGCGGATCTTCAGCGTCACCGGCACTTCGACCGCCTGCACCACGGCGGTCAGGATTCGCGCCACCAGGATTTCATCGCGCATCAACGCGCTGCCGGCCCAGGCGTTGCAGACTTTTTTCGCCGGGCAGCCCATGTTGATGTCGATGATCTGTGCGCCGTGGGCGACGTTGTATCTCGCCGCCTCGGCCAACTGCGCAGGTTCGGTACCGGCGATCTGCACGCTGATCGGCGCCGGTTCGCCGTCGTGGTCCATGCGCGTGCGCGATTTGCTCGTGTGCCAGAAGCGCGGGTCGCTGATCGTCATTTCCGACACCGCCAAACCCGCGCCCAGCCGCTTGCACAATTGCCGGAACGGCTTGTCGGTAACGCCGGCCATCGGCGCAAGCACCACCGGCACGGCTATTTCATGGGGCCCGATGCGCATGCCGCGCATTGTAGCGAAACGCCAGGCCGCGACTCCCGCGGGTTGTCGCATCTTCACAACCCTTCCAAGTATCCCAATGCCGGCTGAAGGCAGATCGTGGCGCCGGCCAAAAGGCCGCTATATTCCCGATGCCCCAAACAAAGGAGGATTGGAAATGTTTCTGACCAAACAACATCTGGCGACGGCACGCACGCTCGGCATCGCAATCGTCGCAGCCGCCGGCCTTGCCAGCTGCGCCACCTACAAGGACGAGTTCGCGGGAATCAACTCGCGCTTCGATCAACTCGACGCGAAGGTGCAGGGCGCGGCCCAGAGCGCCGAATCCGCCAACCAGTCCGCACAACAGGCCAACCAGCGGCTGGATCAATTGGAAAGCCGCGTGCAGCAGCTCGAAGCCGCGCCACGCCGCGCGCCACGCGGTTGATCGCTCTGCAACGAACCGCTTGAACCCGGGACCCGGTGGCCTCTGCTGGCCACCGGTCTCTTTCTTCACCCCGTCCTGATTCCAAGGAACCGTCCCATCCGTACGTGCATGCACCCTGCGATCCGGGCCGCTTGCGGCGCGCTGGCATTGGCACTGGCGTCCGCGAGCTTCGACGCGGCCAGCGCCGAGAATGCCGCCGCGCAACCGGCGGCCGCCGTCGATCTGCTTCCGCAAGACCAGGATGTGTCCGACACGGTGATCGAGCTCGCGGGCTGGGTTGTCGCAACCAGGGACAATCTGGGCTATCCGTTCGCGATCATGGACAAGGCCGCTGCACAGATCCTTGTGTTCGGCAGCGACGGCCGGCTTCGCGGCGTGGCGCCTGCGCTGTTCGGCTCGGCGGTCGGCGATCATTCGGCCCCCGGCATCGCCGGTCTGGCGCTTCGCGCAATCCCGGGCCGGGACCGCACGACGCCTGCGGGTCGCTTCGTGGGCGGTTTCGGCCCGTCAATCGATGCCGGGCGCGTGCTGTGGGTGGACTACGATTCCGCGGTCTCCCTGCATCCCACCGCCACCGGCGTCCCGGCCGAGAGACGCGTCGAACGCCTTGCGTCGCCTTCGCCGGACGACAATCGCGTCACGCACGGCTGCATCAACGTCTCGCCCGAGTTCTACGAGCAGATCATCCGCGGGACGTTCGAGCGGGGCGGGGTGTTCTACATCCTGCCCGACACGGCGCCGCTGGCAGAGACCTTCCCGGAGTTCGCGCAAAGCCGCGCGGCTGCGCAACACGACGATGGAAAACGCGCTCGACGCGACCGCAAGTGAAGGGCGGGCGGCGTGCCCCCATGGTCGTGATCGACTACGGGAAGGCGGGCCGCAGCGGTGAAACGCAGGTTGCGTTTGCGCCATCCGGAGACTTCCACGCACATCCCCGCATCCGATGGTCACCTGCAGCGGATCAACCGCATTTCGAGTACCCGCAATTGAGGCAGGTGGCGCAGCCATCCATCAGCACCAGCGCCTTGGTGTTGCATTTTCCGCACAGGCCGGCGCTGGGCGGGAAGCTGGTGCCGTCGCCGGTGACGGCGATTTCCCCGGCGGCGGCCGGGACTTCGGTCAGGTCACTGTTTTTTTTTGAGCGGGCTTCGTACTGCGCGCGCTTGTCGGCGAGGATGGCGCGCTGGTGGGCGCTCATTTCCGGGTCGTGGATCAGGCCGATGGACTTCATGTGTTCCTCGACGATCGCGCCCAGTTCGGCCACCAGCGAGGGCATATAGACGCCACCGGCCTTGAAGTAGCCGCCGCGCGGGTCGAATACGGCCTTCATTTCCTCGACCAGAAAGGTCACGTCGCCGCCCTTGCGGAACACCGCCGACATGATCCGGGTCAGGGCGACGATCCACTGGAAGTGCTCCATCGACTTGGAGTTGACGAAGATCTCGAACGGACGGCGCAGTTCGTGCTCGGTGCCGGCGTTGAGCACGATGTCGTTGATGGTCACGTACATGGCGTGCTCGACCAGCGGCGACTTGATCTTGTAGGTGCTGCCGATCAGCACGTCCGGGCGCTCGATGCGCTCGTGCATGTGGATGATGTCGGCGGTCGGCAGTTCGGCCTCGGCTTCGGCGCGACTGATCGACGCGCCTTGCACCGTTTTGTCCTTGTCTTCCGGGGCGACGACGGCGTATGCCTTGATTTTCTTTTCGATCTTGACGGGCATTGCGGGGATTCCTGTTGCCGTTTACCTGGCAGCGGCCTATTTCGCGGCTTTTTTCACGACCGTCTTCGCCGGGGCCTTCTTTGCAGCCTTCTTTGCAGCCTTCTTTGCCGGCGCTTTCTTCGCGGCGGCCTGCTTTGCCGGGGATTTCTTCGCGGCCTTCTTCGCCTTCAGCGTGGCAGCCTCGGCTCGGGCGCTGGCACTGGCGGCGGCCAGTTTCTGCTTGGTCGTGGCCACCTTCTTGCCGACCGCCTTTTTCGCAGCGGTGGTTTTCTTCGCCACGGTCTTGCGCGCCTTGGCGATGCCGGCCTTGGCCTTGGCCAGGGTGGAGTTTGCCGCCTTCTTCACCTTGACCACGGTGGGGTTGGCGGCGACGGCCTCGCCGATTTCGGCGGCTTTTTCCTTCGCGCCAGCCAGTGCGGTCTTCACGCTCTTGTCGTTGCTCATCGTGCTTCTCCGGTCGGATGCTTGCTGTGGATCGGGTGCGGTCGGAACCTGCCGCGGGCCTTCATCAGAATTTACCGTAATAACCTTCTTTCAGGGCGTCGAACAGGTTGGCGGCGGTGTGCATTTCGCCATCGTATTCGATCTGCTCGTTGCCCTTCACTTCGACCACGCTGCCGTCTTCCAGTTCGAAGCGATAGGTGGTGTTCTCCAGATCCGCCTCCTTGACCAGCACGCCCTGGAAGGCGGCCGGGTTGAAGCGGAAGGTGGTGCAGCCCTTCAGCCCCTGCTGGTGGGCGTAGCGGTAGATGTCCTTGAACTGCTCGTAGGGGTAGTCGGTGGGGACGTTGGCGGTCTTGGAGATGGAGCTGTCCACCCACTTCTGCGCGGCCGCCTGCACGTCAACGTGTTCCTTCGGGCTGATGTCGTCGGCGGCGATGAAGTAGTCCGGCAGCCGGGCGTCGGCGTCCTCGGCGAACGGCATCGCCTTGGAGTTGACCAGTTCGCGGTAGGCCAGCAGCTCGTAGCTGAAGACATCGACCTTTTCCTTGGTCTTCTTGCCTTCGCGGATCACGTTGCGGCTGTAGTGGTGGGCGAACGACGGCTCGATGCCGTTGCTGGCGTTGTTGGCCAGCGACAGGCTGATGGTGCCGGTCGGGGCGATCGAGCTGTGATGGGTGAAGCGCGCGCCGGTTTCGGCCAGTTCATCGACCAGTTCCGGGGCGACGGCGGCGATGCGCTGCATGTAGCGCGAATAGCGCGCGTGCAGCACCTTGCCTTCGATCCGCTGGCCGACGCGCCAGCCGTCCTTCGCCATCTCCGGGCGCTTGCGCAGCATCTCGGCGGTGACTTCGAACTGCTCGTCCATGATCGGCGCCGGGCCCTTTTCCTTCGCCAGCTGCAGGCCGGTTTCCCAGCCGGCGATGGCCATGTCGCGGGCGATGCGCTCGGTGAACTCGCACGACTCGGCGCTGCCGTACTTCATCTTCAGCATGGTCAGGGTGGAACCCAGGCCGAGGAAGCCCATGCCGTGGCGGCGCTTGCGCAGGATCTCGTCGCGCTGGCGCTGCAGCGGCAGGCCGTTGACCTCGACCACGTTGTCGAGCATGCGGGTGAACACGCGCACGACTTCCTTGTATTCCTCCCAGTCGAAGCTGGCCTGGTCGGTGAACGGGTCGCGCACGAAGTGGGTCAGGTTGACCGAGCCGAGCAGACAGGCGCCGTAGGGCGGCAAGGGTTGCTCGCCGCAGGGGTTGGTCGCGCGGATGTTCTCGCACCACCAGTTGTTGTTCATCTCGTTGACGCGGTCGATCAGGATGAAGCCCGGCTCGGCGTAGTCGTACGTCGAGACCATGATCATGTCCCACAGGTGGCGGGCGCGGATGTGGCCGTAGATGCGGCACGCGACCAGGCCGTCGTCGCGGACGATGTAGTTCTTGTGGGTGGGCCAGTCGCGCCAGACGATGGCGTCGGCGTCGGCCAGGTCCACGCCGTCGCGTTCCTGGGCGTTCAGCGGGAACACCAGCGGCCAGTCGGCGTCGTTCCCGACCGCCTGCATGAAGCCGTCGGTGATCAGCAGCGACAGGTTGAACTGGCGCAGGCGGCCGTCCTCGCGCTTGGCGCGGATGAAGTCCTTCACGTCCGGATGCGACACGTCGAAGGTGCCCATCTGCGCGCCGCGCCGGCCGCCGGCGCTGGACACGGTGAAGCACATCTTGTCGTAGATGTCCATGAACGACATCGGCCCGCTGGTATAAGCGCCGGCGCCGGCGACGAAGGCGCCCCTCGGCCGCAGCGTGCTGAACTCGTAGCCGATGCCGCAGCCGGCCTTCAGGGTCAGGCCGGCCTCGTGGACCTTGTCGAGGATGCCGTCCATCGAGTCCTCGATGGTGCCCGACACGGTGCAGTTGATCGTGCTGGTCGCCGGCTTGTGCCGCTGCGCGCCGGCGTTGCTGGTGATGCGGCCGGCGGGAATCGCGCCGCGGCGCAGCGCCCACAGGAAGCGTTCGTACCAGTAGGCGCGCCTGTCGTCGCTGGGTTCGGCGTCGGCCAGGGCGCGGGCCACGCGCTGGTAGGTGCCGTCGATGTCGGCATCCAGCGGCTCGCCCTGCTTGGTCCTGAGCCGGTACTTCTTGTCCCAGATGTCCTGCGAGGCCGGTTGCATCGGGACGGTGCGCGCCGCGGGCGCCTGCTTCACCGCTTCAAGACGTGCCGTGCTCATTACGTGTCTGTCTCCCTGTCCGTTGCGCGGCGTCGATGCCGGCGAATGTTCCGCATCGCCGGATCGCGGCCGTGCATCGGCACATCGTGGCCTGACCTGCGTGAATCCCCGGTGTTTCTTCCGTTCATCATCTTGCTGGCGGAACCTTGCTGGCGGAACCGCCCTTGTCGCTTGTGCAACAAACCCCATGGGTGCGGGCTTGTTTCACGAACGACCCCCAGATGTTGTGGCGATGCCAGAGGGCGAAACTACGCCGGGGGTGGGGGGCTGTCAACCGATGCACGGGGTCCCGCTTTTCAGTGCCGCCGCCCTGAGGCGGGCCAACGCAAGGACTGAACTTCATCGCCGGTTTAAGGGTCGATACGCAGACTCGTTCAGCTTCGATAAGCTTGCTGCGCGACCATCCGGCCTGCGCCGCTTTCCGCAACGATTTCCCGATAAATGCCGATGACGATGAAGCGTTCCACCCGCACCCTCCTCGCCCTGACCGCCGCCGCCGCGTTCGGCGGATTCGCCGCCACCGCCCTGCGCGAAACCTTCGACCAGCCGGCGCAGGCCACGCCCGCGCCGACCCTGCCAGCCGCACTGTCGATCGCCGCCGCCCTGCCCACGACCGTCGATGGCCAGGCGCTGCCGTCGCTGGCGCCGATGCTGAAGCGGGTGATGCCGGCCGTGGTCAGCGTTTACAGCCAGCAGACCGTGCGCGTGGCCAGCCCGCTGGGGCCGTTCGCCGACGACCCGTTCTTCCGCCGCTTCTTCGGCGTGCCGGACATGCCGCGCGAGCGGGTCGAGCGCGCGCTGGGTTCGGGCGTGATCATCGATGCGCAGAACGGTTACGTGCTGACCAACCACCACGTGGTCGAAAACGCCGATGGCGTGTCGGTGACGCTGGGCGACGGGCGCACGGTCAAGGCCGAATTCATCGGCTCGGACCCGGATACCGACGTGGCCCTGATCCGCATCCCCGCCGACAAGCTGACCGCGATTCCGCTGGCCAACAGCGATGCACTGCAGGTCGGCGATTTCGTGGTCGCGGTCGGCAACCCCTACGGGCTGGGGCAGACCGTCACTTCCGGCATCGTCTCGGCGGTCGGCCGCAGCGGCATCCCGGTGGCCGGCTACCAGAACTACATCCAGACCGACGCCAGCATCAATCCCGGCAACTCCGGCGGCGCGCTGGTCAACCTGCGCGGCGAACTGGTCGGCATCAACAGCGCCAGCTTCAATCCCAATGGCAGCTATTACGGCAACATCGGCTTGGGCTTCGCCATCCCGATCAACATGGCCCGCGACGTCGAGCAGCAGTTGCTGACCACCGGCGAGGTGCGCCGCGGCCAGTTGGGCGTGGAGACGCAGGACGTGGATGCGCGGCTGGCCAAGGGCCTGGGCCTGGAGACGCCGCGCGGCGCGCTGGTGACGCGGGTGTGGGCGGATTCGGCGGCGGCGGCGGCGGGACTGCAGGCCGGCGACGTGGTGCTGGCGGCCAACGGCCAGCGCATCGACAACGCCGCGGCGCTGCACAACTTCGAGGGCCTGCAGCCGGTCGGCAGCAAGGTGGCGCTGGACGTGCGTCGCGACGGCAAGCCGCTGCAACTGTCGGCCACCTTGAAGGAGGGCCTGCGCAAGCTGGACGGCGCCAGCCTGGATCCGCGCCTGCAAGGCGCCAGCTTCCGCGAACTGGACGAAAGCGCCCTGCAACAACTGCGCGGCAACCGCATCGCCGGCGCGGTGCAGGTGGACAAGGTCGCCAGCGGCAGCCGCGCCGCGCAGAGCGGCTTGCGGCCAGGCGATTTGATCATTGCCGCCAGCAGTGGCGAATTCGCTGATCTGGCCGGATTCCAGGCCAGCTTCGGCAAGAAGCCGCAGCAACTGGTGCTGCAGGTGCTGCGCGGTGGACAGGTTGGAGTGATGGAGATGCGGTGATGGGCGATGACCGGACATGACGAGCGGGGGCAATAACTCCCTGCTTACACCCGACCTGCTAGATTGCCTGCGTCCATCCAACCCCCAAGGAGCTGACGATGAGCACCCATCCCGCCACCGATACGGTCAAGGCCAATCTCGGCGAAGCCGGTTCGCACCTCAAGTCCGCCGCTGGTGCCGCCAGCGAAGCATTCCGTGGCGCCGCCGGTGCCGCCGGTGAGGAACTCAAGCTGGGCCGCGCCAACGTCAAGGCGGATCTGGCCGACAGCGCGCTGGCCGGCATTGCCGCCGCCGAATCCAGCGGCGCAGCGGCCAAGGAACAAGTCGATGCGCTGATGGACAAGGGCCGCGACCTGATCGACAGCGCCGCCGACCTGATCCGCGAGCGTCCGCTGGCCAGCTTCGGCGTGGCCTTCGCCGCCGGCTGGATCATCGCCAAGCTGGCGCGCAGCGGCGGCAGCGACAAGTAAGCCGCGCCGTGGATTCGCCCGACGCCGCACCCGGCGACGGCGAGCGCCCGCAGTCGCCTTCGCTGGAAGACAGCCTGCGCCAGTTCGGCGATGCCGGCCGCGCCGGTTTTTCCAGCGCGCTGGAAGCCGGCCGCGCCCTGCGCGCGCTGGTCGTGGCCGATTTCGCCCTGGCCCGCGCCGCGCTGGTGCGCACCTTGGTGTGGTTGGCGGTGGCCGCGATCTTCGGCGCGTCGTCGTGGCTGCTGCTGATGGCCACGCTGATCGCGCTGCTGCAACGCTTCGGCATTTCATGGCTGACCGCACTGGGCATCGCCACGGCATTGAGTCTGGCGATCACCGCGCTGGGCGCGTGGATGACGACGCGCTACTTCGCCCACAGCCGGCTGGACGCCACGCGCCGGCAACTGGCGAAGCTGGGCATCGGCGGCGGCGAGGACGAGGACGACGCATGAAATTCGATGCCCTGCAACGCCGCGTGCAACGCCGCGAACAACAGCTGGAAGGCCGTCAGCAGCAGACCGCGCAGCACTGGCAGCAATTCAAGCTTGCTTGGCGCGAAGGCTGGACGCCGTGGCGGATCGTGTCGGCCGGACTGGTGGCCGGCTTCGTCAGCGGCCACGCCGAACCGCTGTCCGCGCTGGATGGCCCGCGTCTGCTGCGCATGGTCAACTCGGTGTCGGGCCTGTTTGCCGGCGCGCGCGCCACCCTGGCCGGGTTTGCCGCCGATGCCGCCGGCATGGCCGATGCCTTCCCCGAAGAACCGCTGGTCGATGAGGATTTCGACGCCGACCTGACCGCGGTCGCGCCACGCCCGGCCGAGGCGGCGACGGAGTTGTCGGAGCATTGAGCGGGCATTCCCGTAAAATGCCGGGGTGAATTTCCCCGTCCGCGCCATCACCCTCGACCTTGACGACACTTTGTGGCCGTTCCCGCCGATCGGCGAGCGGATCGAACAGGTGCTCGACGACTGGATGCGCGAACACAGCCCGGCGACGGCAGCGATGTTCCCGCTGCCGGCGATGCGCCACTTGCGCGAGCGCGTGTTCGCCGACAACCCGCAACTGCTGCACGACCTCGGCGCATTGCGGCGGATGACGCTGGAAACCGCGCTGCGCGAAAGCGGCGGCGCGCTGCACCGGCTGGACGAGGCCTACGACCTGTTCTACGCCGAGCGCAACAAGGTCGATTTCTACCCGGACACGCTGGATGCGCTGGATCGCCTGGCCGCGCGCGTGCCGCTGGCGTCGCTGAGCAACGGCAATGCCGACCTGGTGCGGATCGGCCTGGCCGACCGCTTCGTCGCCTGCCTGCATTCGCGCGAACACGGCGCGGCCAAACCGGAGGTCTCGTTCTTCCATGCCGCCTGCGATGCGCTGCAACTGCCGCCGCATGAAGTGCTGCACGTCGGCGACCACATCGAAATGGATGCGCTGGGCGCAGCGCGCGCCGGCCTGCGCAGCTGCTGGTTGAACCGGCCGAACGAGGCCGGCGAAGTGGCGCGCTGGCCGGACGATGTGCCACGCCCGGATCTGGAGTTTTCCACGCTGACGGCATTGGCGGATTGGCTGGAAGCACAGGCAACCGACGGAACATGAGGCGAAAAGCACCTCGCTTCTCACCACCAACTTTCTTTCCCGCTCCCGACACTCATGGCCGCCACCGAAAGCACAGCCACTGCCCTGCCCCTGCACGTCCTGGACACCGGCAGATTCCCCGCCTGGCGCGATGCGCAACCGGCAGCAACGCAAGCCTGGTGCGAAGCGCAGAAATTCACCGCCTCGCCCGGCTCACTGCTGTTGCTGCCCGGCGAAACCGGCATCGCCGGCGCGGCGATCGGCGTGGGCGATGCGCTGGATCCGCATGCGTATGCGCACGCCGCGTTCGGCCTGCCGGCGGGCGATTGGACCTTGGCGAACGAACTCGATGCCGACGCACGCACGGCACTGCAACTGGGCTGGGGGCTGGGTGCGTACCGCTTCACCCGCTACAAGAAGCTTTCGCGCGAAGCGGCGCGGTTGCGCCTCGAACACACCGATGCCGAAGCGCAGGACATCCTCACCGCCTGCACGCGCGTGCGCGACTGGGTCAACACGCCGACCGAGGACATGGGCCCGGCGCAACTGGAAGACATCGCGCGCGACTTGGCCAGCGCACACGGCGCGACGCTGCAAGTGTTCACCGGCGACGAACTGCTGCAGGAAAACTTCCCCGCCATCCACGCGGTCGGCCGCGCTTCGCACCGCGCGCCGCGATTGCTGCATTTGAGTTGGGGCGAAGCAAGCCATCCGCACGTTGCCCTCGTCGGCAAGGGCGTGTGCTTCGACACCGGCGGGCTGGACATCAAGCCGGCCGCCGGCATGCGCAACATGAAGAAGGACATGGGCGGCGCCGCGCACGCGCTGGCGCTGGCCGGGCTGGTGATGGCGCGCAAACTGCCGCTGCGGCTCACCGTGCTGGTGCCGGCGGTCGAAAACAGCATCGGCCCGGCCGCGCTGCGCCCCGGCGAAATAATTACTACCCGCAGCGGCGTCAGCATCGAGATCGACAACACCGACGCCGAAGGCCGCCTGATCCTGGGCGATGCACTGGTCTTCGCCAGCGAACAGAAACCGGGTTTCATCCTCGATTTCGCCACCCTGACCGGCGCGGCGCGGGTGGCGCTGGGCCCGGACCTGCCGGCGCTGTTCGCCAACGACGATACGCTGGCCAATGACTGGCTGGCCGCCGCCGATGCCAGCCGCGACCCGGTGTGGCGGATGCCGCTGTGGAACCCGTACCTGCGCTATCTGACCAGCCACGTCGCCGACCTGGCCAACGCGGGCGGCTCGATGGCCGGCGCAGTCACCGCCGCGCTGTACCTGCAACGCTTCGTCGCACCTGGCGTGCAGTGGGCGCACCTGGACACCTATGCGTGGAACGACAGCGACCGCCCCGGCCGCCCGACCGGCGGCGAGGCGCTGGGTTTGCGCAGCGCGTATGCACTGCTGAAAGCCAAAGCGGCGCACTGAACAGTCGCTGACAAGCGCATGTCGGGTCGCTGTCGCCCTGCTGTCGCGTCGGCGTCGGCGACTGGCAGCATACTGTCGTTCCCTTCATTGCGGGCGCTGCCGACACTGACCACCGGCGACAACTCAAGGCAATCCACATGCTTGTACAGAAACTCCGACTCCAACGCGGTTGGTCGCAGCAGCAACTGGCCGAACTGTCCGGCCTGAGCGTGCGCACCATCCAGCGCGTCGAGAACGGCCATTTGCCGAGCGTGGAAACCCTGAAGTCGCTGGCCTCGGTCTTCGAGATCGAGTTCTCCCGACTTTCCAGCGAGGACACCACAATGAACAACAGCACCGTGGATACGAACACGGATTCAGCCGTCAATACCGTCGCCAGCCTGCGCGAACACGAGGAAACGCTCGCCTTCAATCATGTGCGCAAGCTCAAGGTCTTCTACAAGCATCTGCTGGTCTATGCAGTGGTCATGGGTTCCTGGGCCGTCTTCAACTGGTATCACATGCCTTACGCCTGGGTGGGCTGGACGTACTGGCCCAATTGGTCGAGGGTGGTATGGCCGGCACTTGCATGGGGTTTTGGCTTGCTGATCTGGGCCACCAACCTGTTCGATCTCTTGCCTTTCCTCGGCCCTGCCTGGGAAAAACGCCAAGTCGAGAAGCGCCTCGGCCGCCCGCTGTAACCGCGCTTGATGGCGACACCGCATCCCGATCTTGAACTGCGCTTCCCGCGCATCGACGAGGAAGCGCAATTCCTGCACGCGCACCGCGCCACCACGCCGGGCTATCCGAACTTCCTGCACTACCACGCCGAAGGCATGGCCTTCGCCGACTACCTGCAAACGCTGCGCGAACAGCAGCAGGGCCTGAACCTGCCGTCGCCGCGGCACGTGGCGTCGAGCTTCCTGTTCGCCTTCGACGGCGCGCGCATCGTCGGTCGCGTCTCGATCCGGCACCGCCTCAACCAATTCCTGCTGCGCAACGGTGGCCACATCGGCTACGTGGTGGTTCCCGGATACCGCCATCGCGGCTACGCCACCGCGATTCTCGCCAAGGCGATTGCCATTGCCCGCGATGAACTCGGCATCGCGCGCGCGTTGCTGACCTGCAACGAAGACAACGCCGCCTCGATCAAGGTGATCGAACGCAACGGCGGCGTGCTGGATGGTTTCTCGGACGAATTCTCGCCGCGCGTGCGGCGGTACTGGATCGACGCGCCGCGATGATCAGTTCATGATCGTCGGCCCGAAGACGATGCCGTAGGCCAGCACGCCCAGCAGCGAAACGACGATCCACGCCACGCTGCGCGGCAGGACATTGCGCGGGCGCGGATCGTCGGCCGATGGCGCGGCACGGTACGGGCCCCATGCGAATCCCGACATGCCGCCCAGGCTCGATGCGACCGCCGACACCAGCACGATGACGATGCCATGCGGATTGAGCAGGCCGATCAGCACGGCGACGACGCCGATCGCCAGGTAAGCGATCAACGCGATCCGGCGGATGCGACGCACGCGATCCTCGCCGCCGCCGACGATGTCGCCGAGCCGGCGCATGCTCCACACCACCGCGCGGTCGTAGCACAGGTAGCCGAGCACGCCCATCGGCACCCGCCACAGCCACGGCTGCGCCACGCCATGCAATGCGCCATCGGGGCCGACGCCCAGATCGCCGATGCCGCCCACTGCCGAGAACAGCGGATAGCCGAATGCGGTCAGGTAACCGACGCTGGCGATCAACCAGCAGAACAACGCCGGCAATGGCCGCCGGCAACGCGTCAGCAGGTTCGCCGCGACGATGCCGGTGCACAGGCTCATGATCGGGCCGGCCAGCGCGACCCAGCGAATCGCGGCCGCGCCCATCGCGCGGTAATCGCAATCGACATGGAAAGCGCCGAATTCGCGCACGTGGCCGCCCAGCGCCGCGCACGCCAGCGCATGCCCGCCGTGTTCGTGCAGGGCCGTTTCCAGCACGAAGGCCAGCGCCGCGATGGCCGCGACGGCAAGCCAATCGGAATCGCGTTTCATAACCACCCCTTTTGTCGCGCGATGCGGTAGGCCTCGATGCGGTTGGCCGCGCCGAGCTTGCCGATGCATTCGGACAGGTAATTGCGCACCGTGCCTTGCGACAGGTGCAGGCGCTCGGCGATGTCGCCGGCGCTGGCGCCTTCGCCGGCCAGGCGCAGCACCTGGCGTTCGCGATCGTTCAACGGATCGGCTTCGCCCCAGGCCTCGATCGCCAGTTGCGGATCAATGGCGCGGCCGCCACGCACCACCTGGCGCAGGGCTTCGGCCAGTTTTTCCGCCGGCGCGTCCTTGAGCAGGTAACCGGCAACGCCGGCATCGAGTGCACGACGCAGGAAGCCGGCGCGGGCGAAGGTGGTGACGATCACCACCTTCGTCGGCAGTTCATGGCGCTGGATGCGCTGCGCCAGTTCCAGCCCGGTCAGGCCCGGCATTTCGATGTCGGTGACCAGCACGTCCGGCTGCAGGCGTTGAAGTTCGCGCCATGCGCTTTCGCCATCGGCAACCGCGGCCAGCACGTCGATGTCGTTTTCCAGGCCCAGCAGCGCGGCCAGCGCGCCGCGCACCATCGCCTGGTCTTCGGCCAGCAGGATGCGGATCATGGGGCGGATGTTACCCGGTAGGCGCGCCGCAAGGGCGCGTCCACTACGGGGATTCGGCGGACGCTGCGACGTGCGCCTGCCGCAGCGGCGCGCGCGCCAGCAGTCGCGTACCCTGCCCCTTCGGCGATTCGATGCTCAGCGTGCCGCCCAGCGCGGCGATGCGCTCGCGCATGCCGGACAGACCGTTGCCGTCGCCGGCGATGCCGCCACGGCCGTTGTCCTCGATCCGCAGTTCCACCGCATCGCCGCGGCGCGAGAACGCGACCCGCGCCTGCGTCGCGCGCGCGTGGCGGGCGATGTTGGTCACCGCTTCGCGCAGCACCAGCGCCAGCGCGCGCTCGGTATCGGGCGGCAACGATGGCGGCGCCGTGTATTCGAGCTGCACCTGCGACGATTCCAGCAGCAGCTTCGCCGAGGCCAGTTCCGCCGCCAGGTCGGCGGCGCGGATGCCGGTGACCGCGCTGCGCACTTCGGCCAGCGCCTCGCGGGCGACGCGCTCGGCTTCGGCCATTTCGCGGCGCGATGCGGCCGGGTCGCGCTCGGACAGCTTGCGCGCCAGTTCCAGCTTCAGCGTGATCAGCGACAGCGTGTGCCCGAGCAGGTCGTGCAGGTCGCGGCCGATGCGCTCGCGCTCGGCGGTGGCGGCAAGCCGGCGGACTTCGTCGTGCGAGAGGCGTAGCGCCGTGTCGCGGCGTTCGTTGCTGCGATCCACGTACACCAGCAGGCCGATCACCAGCGTGGTGGGCGGCATCCACGCCAACGCAGTCCATGGGTAACCGATCAACCTGGCGCAGACGATGAGCAACGTGTTCAGCAGCACGACCTGCGCCAGGTAGAACCATATCGAGCGCTCGACCCCAGCGCCGAGCATCACGCAGCCGAACACGAAATAACTCAGGCCGGACGGGTACCACGGCAGCAGCACCATGCACAATGCGATCATGCCCAGCGAACACGCTCCGTTCCATCGGCGCGGCATGCGGTGCGCGCCCAGGTACAGGACCACGAACAATGGATAGCTGATCGCCGTCAGCAAGATCCAGCGCAGGTCGTAACCCTGCGGCGTGAACGTCGGCACGATGAACACCCACACCGTCCACAGCAGGTGGATCGCGTCCATCCATGGCGGCTTGCCGTCGCGAATGCGCTGGGCCGTCAGCGAATCCGGCGCAGGCTGCAGCCAGGAAAGGACGATGCGGGGATTCACGCGCGGCTCCAAGGTTCCGACCCTTGCGATCATGCCATCTCAACCGTGCCGGCGCAGGCGGCGCGCGGCCAGCAGCAGGAAGACCGCGGTGAAGGCGGCCAGCACCAGCAGGTGCATCGGCACGTTGCCCTTCGTCGTGCCGGCGGCGGTCTGCATCAGCGCGTTCAAATGCCAGCTGGGCCATGCCGGCGCGATCTGCGCCAGCGCCTTCGGCAGCATCGACAGCGGCAGCCACAGGCCGGACAGGAAAGCCATCGGCAGATAGACCAGGTTGATCGTGCCCGGCGCGCCCTGGCCCTTGACCAGGGTGCCCAGCCACATGCCCAGCGCGCAGAACGGCAGCACGCCGAACACGCCGGCGGCGAACATCGCCCCCACCTGCGCGACGCCCAACGGCACCTTCGCGACGAACATGCCAAGCGCCAGCAGCAGCGACATCACGATGGCCGCCATCAGCATCGCCATCGCCATCTTGCCGAGCAGCCAGGCCAGCGGCGGCATCGGCAAGGCGCGCTTGAGCATCAACAGGCCGTTGTCGCGGTCGGAGGCCAGCGACACGCCGAAACCGAACAATCCCGGCGCCATCACCCCGAAGGTGGCGTAGGACGCCAGCAGGTAACGCTGCGCGTCGGCGTTGCCGTGGTTCAGCACGATGCCGAACATCACGTAGAACACGGTGGAGAACGCCAGCATCGGCAGCATGAAGCCGGGATTGCGCAGGTAGCGCAGGATTTCGGCGCGGGCTTCTTCCGCGTAGATGCGCAGGAGGCGGGAAGTCGGCATGGAAGCAGTGGTGTTCATAAAAGGATTTCCTGTGCGGTGAATCTGTTTTCGTCATGACCCGACATTCGTCGGTTGAAAGCCCCGCGAAAGCGGGAATGACGGGCAAAAGCGCTCACGCGGCGGCATCAACCTCGCGGGTCAGCTCCTCGAACGCCTCGGCCAGGCCGGCGGCGCGGACTTCCAGCCTCGACAGCATCGGGTCGGCGTCCAGCAGGCGGCGCAGCACCGCTTCGGCATGCTCGCTGGACAACGACAGGCATTCGCCATCGGGTCTTGCTTCGACCACTTCCGGCCATGCACTTACGGTGTCGGCGGTCACCGTGGTGCGGCAACGCACGCGGCGCAATGCCACCCGTGCGCGCAGTTGGTCAATACTGCCGTTGCTGATCACGCGGCCGCGTGCCATCACGCAGACGCGGTCGGCCAGCGCCTCGGCTTCCTCCAGGTAGTGCGTGGTCAGCAGCACCGCGTTGCCTTCGGCGACCAGGTGGCGGATCGCCGCCCACAGTTTCTGCCGCGACTGGATGTCCATGCCGACGGTCGGTTCGTCGAGGAACAGCAGGCGCGGTCGCCCGCACAAGGCGAGGGCGAACTGCACGCGCCGTTGCTGGCCGCCGGACAGCTTGCCGCAGGGCCGATCCAGCAGGTCGGCGACGCCGGCCAGTTCCGCGCTTTCGCGCGGCGCGCGCGGCGACGGGTAGTAGCTGGAAGTCAGCCGGATCAGTTCGCCCACGCGCAAGGTGGGCGGCAGCGCCGCTTCCTGCAGCATCACGCCGATGTTGCGGCGTGCGGCCAACTGCTGCGGGTCTTCGCCGAACAGTTCGACCTTGCCTTCGTCGGCGCGGATCAGGCCCAACAGCAGCCCGATTGCGCTAGACTTGCCGGCGCCGTTAGGGCCCAGCAACGCCAGCAGCTCTCCGCCATGCAGCGCCAGGTCGATGCCATCCAGCGCCTGCAACGCGCCGTAACGCTTCTTCACCGAGCGTAGCTGCGCATACGGTTTCTCGTTTGTCTGCATTGCCATGTTCTCGTCGCCATGTTCTCGTCCGGGTGGATACCCACAGGCTAGGCGCAGGCCGGGGTCGCATGCAGATGCAAGCGTCATGGCAAGCACATGACAAACCTCACCTGACGGCAACGTGGATGCGGTGCAGACTGCACTGGCATCGGCGATGACAAACCCGCTTTGCGTCATTTCTCCACCGCGTCACACTTCCACCTTCGTCGCCATTGGATTCCGCTTCGCCCATGAATGCTTCCGCCGACCTGTTGAAGGAACTGCGCATCGACCGCAGGACGCCACCGCCCGCGCCGCCGTCCCGGCGGGGGTTGTGGATCGCGCTGGCCATCGTCGCCATGCTGCTGCTGGCGGTGCTCGCATGGTTTGCGCTCGCGCGCGGCAAGCCGGTGGAAGTGCGCACCGCGACGGTCGCCGCGATTTCCGGCGGCAATGCCTCGGCCTCGGTGCTCGACGCCACCGGCTACGTGGTGGCGCGGCGCATGGCCACGGTGTCGGCCAAGATCACCGGCAAGGTGCGCGAAGTGCGGATCGAGGAAGGCCAGCGCGTCGAGGAAGGCCAGGTGCTGGCCACGCTGGATCCGATCGACGCCGACGCGCAACGGCGCTTGTCGGCCTCGCAATTGCTGGCCGCGCGCAGCGAAGTGGCCGGCGTGCAGGCGCAACTGAAACAGGCCGAAGCCGATGCGGCGCGCCTGCAATCGCTGGTCGCGCAGCAACTGGTGTCGCGCGCGCAGTTCGACCAGGCGGTGGCGCAACGCGACGCCCTGCGCGCGCAATTGCAGGCCGCGCAGCGCAACGTGCAGGTGGCCGGCGATACGCTGGCGATCTCCGACCTGGGCGTGGACAACACCGTCGTGCGCGCGCCGTTCGCCGGCGTGGTGATCGCCAAGGCCGCGCAGCCGGGCGAGATCGTCTCGCCGCTGTCGGCCGGCGGCGGCTTCACCCGCACCGGCATCGGCACCATCGTTGACATGGATTCGCTGGAAGTCGAAGTCGATGTCGGCGAGGCCTACATCGGCCGGGTGCAGCCGAAGATGCCGGTCGAGGCGGTGCTCAACGCCTACCCCGACTGGAAGATCCCCGCCGAGGTCATCGCGATCATCCCCGCCGCCGACCGCGGCAAGGCCACGGTCAAGGTGCGCATTGCGCTGAAACAGAAGGATCCGCGCATCGTGCCGGACATGGGCGTGCGGGTCAGCTTCCTGGAAGCGCCGCAGCCCGATGCGAAGCAGCCCGAAGGCGTGCGTGCGCCGGGCGCGGCGGTGGTCGAACGCGACGGCGCGCAAGTCGCCTTCGTCGTCGATGAGGAACATCGCGTCGCGCTGCGCACGCTGAAGACCGGCATCGCGTTGGGCGACGACAAACAGGTGCTGTCCGGCTTGTCCGCCGGCGAGGAAGTGGTGCTGGATCCGCCGGCGGAACTGCGCGATGGAACGAAGGTGAAGCTGGTGGAGGAGTAAGCGGATCAGGATGATCCGACAATCCTTCCCTCACCCCTCGCGGGAGAGGGAAATGCGCGCCAAGCGCGCGAGGGATCGGCGCCCTCCCCACAAGGGGTGAGGGAAATCAAAAGCCATGCACCGCGAGGTAACGCCATGTCATCGCTGGTTTCGATCCGCAACCTGCACAAGACCTACCAGCGTGGGCCGGAAAAGGTCGATGTGCTGCATGGGCTGGACCTGGAAATACCCAAGGGCGACTTCGTCGCGCTGATGGGGCCCTCCGGTTCCGGCAAGACCACCCTGCTGAACCTGATCGGCGGACTGGACACGCCCTCGTCCGGCGAGATCGAGATCGAAGGCGAACGCATCGATCAAATGAATGCCGGAGCTTTGTCGAACTGGCGCAGCCGCCACGTCGGTTTCGTGTTCCAGTTCTACAACCTGATGCCGATGCTCACTGCGCAGAAGAACGTCGAACTGCCGCTGCTGCTGACCCACCTGGGCGCGGCCGAACGCAAGCGCCGTGCCGAAATCGCACTCACGCTGGTGGGCCTGGCCGAGCGCAGGTCGCACAAACCCAACGAACTGTCCGGCGGCCAGCAACAGCGCGTGGCGATCGCGCGGGCCATCGTCTCCGACCCGACCTTCCTGATCTGCGACGAACCCACCGGCGACCTGGACCGTCAATCCGCCGAGGACGTGCTGAACCTGCTGCAGATGCTCAACCGCGAACACGGCAAGACGATAGTCATGGTGACCCACGACCCCCGCGCGGCCGAATACGCCACGCATACCGTGCACCTGGACAAGGGCGAGTTGGTCGATGCACCGGCGATGGCGCACTGACGCGAGGAACCGACGATGAAGTACCTCTCGCTGGTGTGGGCGCAACTGTTTCGCAGCAAGACCCGCACGCTGCTGACCCTGTTGTCCGTGATCACGGCGTTCATGCTGTTCGGCATGCTGGATTCGGTGCGCGTGGCGTTCAATTCCGGCGGCAGCGTCGAGGGCGCGAACCGGCTGGTCGTGGCCTCGCGCCTGTCGATCACCCAGTCGCTGCCGATCAGCCTGGAACGGCAGATCCAGCGCGTGTCCGGGGTGAAGGGCGTCACCTACGGCATGTGGTTCGGCGGCATCTACCAGGACCCGAAGAACTTCTTCCCGAATTTCTCGGTCGCGCCGAATTATTTCGACATCTACACCGAACTGCAGGTGCCGAAGGACCAGTTGCGCAAGTGGCAGGAAACCCGCACCGGCGCCATCGTCGGCGAAGGCCTGGCCCGCGAGTTCGGCTGGAAGATCGGCGACACCATTCCCCTGCAGGCGACCATCTTCCCGCGCAGCGGCAGCAACGACTGGCCGTTGCAGGTGGCCGGCATCTTCCGTTCGAAGAACCGCGAGATGGCCGGCAACGAGGAACGCCAGTTGATGATGAACTGGAAGTACTTCGACGAGGCCAACGACTACATCAAGAACCAGGTGAGCTGGTTCACGGTCACGCTCGACAACCCCGACCATGCCTCGCGCGTGGCCCAGGCCATCGACGCGCTGTCGGCCAATTCCGACCACGAGACCAAGTCGCAGACCGAATCGGCGTTCCAGCAGGCCTTCGTCAAGCAGTTCGCCGACATCGGCCTGATCGTGACCTCGATCATGGGCGCGGTGTTCTTCACCCTGCTGCTGCTGACCGGCAACACGATGGCGCAGGCGGTACGCGAGCGCATCCCGGAACTGGCCACATTGAAGACGCTGGGCTTCAAGGACGGCACGGTGCTGGCGCTGGTGCTGGTGGAATCGGTGCTGCTGGTCGGCCTGGGCGGATTGCTGGGACTGGGACTGGCGCGGCTGATCCTGCCGGGCATCGCCTCGAAGGCACAGGGCCTGCTGCCGGCGTCGATCCCGCTGCAGACGTGGGGGGTCGGACTGGCGTTGATCGTGCTGATCGGGCTGGTGGTCGGCGTGCTGCCGGCGCTGCGCGCCAAGCGACTGAAGATCGTCGATGCGCTGGCCGGACGTTGACATTGTCGTGTTTTTGCTCGTCATTCCCGCGCAGGCGGGAATCGCTTCTGCTTTTCTCTACCTGGACGCGAAAAGGCAAAAGCAGAATCAAGAGCGATTCCCGCCTGCGCGGGAATGACGAGCTAAGCAAAAACCCTTTGCCGGAGAAAACCCATGCCCCGCTGGCTCTCAAACTTGCTCACCATCGTCCTGCTGGCCACCGGCCTGGCCGTATGGATCAAGCTGCCGTGGTTCGGCGTGCTCGCCATCGCCGTCGCCATCGCCTTGTGGCTGGTCTTCGCGCGGACCGGCCAACTGGCGCTGGAAGCCACCCGCATCGGCATCGCCAGCCTGCCGCAACGCTGGGGCGCGGCCAGCGTGATCGTGGTCGGTATCGCCGGCGTGGTCGGCGTGCTGGTGGCGATGCTGGCGATGGGCAGGGGCTTCGAAGCCACCATGAACGGCACCGGCGACGACACCAGCGCAATCGTCTTGCGCGGCGGTTCGCAGGCGGAAACCAATTCGGTGATCCTGCGCGACCTGGTGCCGCTGGTCTCCGGCCTGCCCGGCATCGCCCGCAACGGCGAAGGCAAGCCATTGGTATCTGCGGAGCTTTCGCAGGTGGTCAATCTGCTGTCGAAATCCGACGGCACCGACGTCAACGCGCAGTTCCGCGGCGTCACCGAACTGGCCTGGGACGTGCACGACAAGATGAAGATCGTCGAAGGCCGCCGCTTCAAGCCGGGCCTGCGCGAGATCGTGGCGGGCAAGGGCGCGCAGAACCAGTTCCGCGGGCTGGAAGTCGGCAAGGTCCTGCGATTGGGCAACCAGGACTGGACCGTCGTCGGCGTCTTCGCCTCGGGCGACGCGCACGATTCGGAGATGTGGACCGACGCCGAAACCCTGGGCTCCACCTACAACCGCCGCGCCTACCAGTCGATCACGGTGAAGAACGACGGCAAGGCCGGCTTCAAGCAGTTCAAGGCGGCGATGGCCGCCGACCCGCGCCTGAAACTGGATGTCGATACCACCCGCGATTACTACGGCAAGCAGGGCGGCGGGCTGAACACGCTGCTGTCGATCCTGGGCACCGTCATCGGCACGATCATGGCCATCGGCGCGGTGTTCGGCGCGCTCAACACCATGTACGCCGCGGTGGCCACGCGCGCGCGCGAAATCGCCACCCTGCGCGCGATCGGTTTCCGCAGCCTGCCGGTGGTGACCGCGGTGATGCTGGAAACCATGCTGCTGGCGCTGCTGGGCGGCGTGCTCGGCGGCCTCGTCGCCTGGCTGCTGTTCAACGGCAACAGCATCAGCACGCTGGGCAACAACTTCAGCCAGGTGGTGTTCCAGTTCAAGGTCTCGCCGCAACTGCTGTGGAGCGGATTGAAGTGGGCGCTGGGGATTGGCCTGGTCGGCGGTCTGTTCCCGGCGCTGCGTGCGGCGCGGTTGCCGGTGACCGAGGCGTTGCGTTCGGCGTGAGGCCGGCACGGCGGCGATGGCCGCCGTGCCATGTCGTTTTCAACCTTCCATCTGTTCCAATTCCTTGCCCCTGGTTTCGTGGATGAAGCGCCGGACCAAGAAGTAACTGATCGCGGCGCAGACCGCATAGAAGGTGTAGCTGGCGGCCAGGCCCAGGCCCGATGCCATCAGCGGGAAGCTCTGCGCGATGAGATAGTTGGCGAACCACTGGGCAAAGCCGCACACGGCCAGCGCCGAGCCGCGGATCTGGTTCGGGAACATCTCGCCCAGCATCACCCACATCACCGGGCCCCAGGAGACGTTGAAGAAGATCACGTAGAGATTGGCCGCGATCACCGCAACCACACCCATCTGCTGCGAAAGCACCAGCTTGCCTGCCGCATCGAGCGTGCCCTGGCTGAAGGCAAAGACCATCGCGAACAGCGTGATCGCCATGCCTGCCGATCCGATCAACAGCAGTGGCTTGCGGCCGATCCTGTCGATCACCGCGATGGTGACGAAACAGGCGGCGATCGACACCGCCCCGGAGCCGATGTTGATCAGCAACGAATCGCCCTCGGTGAAGCCGGCAAGCTGCCACAGCGTCGCGCCGTAGTAGAAGATCACGTTGATGCCAACGAGCTGCTGGAACACCGCCAGCAGCAGGCCGGCCCAGACAATGGCGCGGATGCCGAGGAAACCGCGGCCTCCGGCGGGCGTCAGCACATCGCCCAGGCGCGGCCGGTGGTCGGCCGAGAAGCTGGCCTTGATCTCGTCGAGCTTGGTGGATGCCTCGGCGGGCCCCAGCAGGCGGGTCAGCACGGCGCCGGCTTCCTCGTTGCGTCCCTTCGAAACCAGGTAGCGCGGACTTTCCGGAATGAAGAACAGCGTGATCAGGAACACCGCCGCCGGAATCGCCTGCATCAGGTACATCCAGCGCCACGCCTCGATCCCGCCCCAGAAGGGATGGGTCGAGCTGCCCGCGGCGGCGGCGAGGTAGTAATTGACCACGAAGGCCAAGGTCAGGCCGGTGATGATCATGATCTGCTGGGCCGTGGTCATCCGGCCACGGATGGCCGCCGGCGCGACTTCGGAAATGTACGCCGGCGAAAGCACCGAGGCGGCGCCCACGGCCATGCCGCCCAGGATGCGCGCGAAGACGAAGAGGGCGTGGTCGTGGGCCAGGCCCTGGATCACCGCGCCGATGAGGAACAGGACGGCGGCCAGCCGCATCACGTTGCGACGGCCCATGCGGTCGGCAAGCGTGCCGGCGAAAAAGGCGCCGACGATGCAGCCGATCAACAACGAGCCGACGGTAAAGCCAAGGCCCGCATCATCGAGGGCGAAGGCGCTCTGGAGACCGGGCTGGGTGCCGTTCACCGCACCACTGTCATAGCCGAACAGCAGGCCGCCGATGGTGGCGACGCAACTGATGAGGACGATGAAACCGGTGTTCCCGCCGGTGACTTTGCTGATGGTCGTGTTGGACATGCCATTCCTCCCAAGGATTGGTGAGCTGCGTTCAGCGCAGCAGATACTGGTTGAGCAGGTTTTCGTGACGTTCCTGCTTGCCGCTGATCTGCTGCGGCTCGCCGTTGTTCGCGGCAAATCGGGCCAGATCGGCCAGACCCAATTTGCCGTCGGCGAAATCCTTGCCCGCGCCCGCGTCGAAGCTGGCGTAACGCTGCGTGCGCCACGCTTCCCACGGCGAATCGTTGAGCAGGCCGTGCGCCACTTCCAGGCCGCGGGCGAAGGCGTCCATGCCGCCGATGTGGGCGATGAACAGATCCTCCATGTCGGTGGACTCGCGGCGCGGCTTGGCGTCGAAGTTCAGGCCGCCGACCAGCCCGCCCTGGCGCAGCACCACCAGCATCGCACCGACGGTGTCGTACAGGTCGGTCGGGAACTGGTCGGTATCCCAGCCGTTCTGCGCGTTGCCGCGGTTGGCGTCGATGCTGCCGAGCAGTCCATGGTCGCTGGCGACCTGCAGGTCGTGCTCGAAGGTGTGGCCGGACAACGTGGCGTGGTTGGCCTCGATGTTCAGCATGAAATCGTCCTGCAAGCCATGCGCATTGAGGAAGCCGGCGACGGTGGCGCTGTCGAAATCGTACTGGTGCTTCATCGGCTCCATCGGCTTGGGTTCGATGAAAAACTTGCCGGTGAAGCCTATGCTGCGTGCGTAATCGCGCGCGGCGGTGAGGAAGCGGGCGAAGTGCGCCAGTTCGCGCTTCATGTCGGTGTTGTGCAGGCAGGCATAACCTTCGCGGCCACCCCAGAACACGTAATGCTCGCCGCCCAGTTCCACCGTGGCTTCCAGCGCGGCCTTGACCTGCACCGCAGCGCGTGCGACCACGTTGAAGTCCGGGTTGGTGGCCGCGCCGTTCATGTAGCGCGGATGCGAGAACAGGTTGGCCGTGCCCCACAGCAGTTTCACGCCGGTGGCCTGCTGGCGCTGCTTCGCCAGTGCGACCATGTGCCCGAGGTTCTTTTCATAGATGCCGATGTCGTCGGCATCCGGTGCGAGGTCAACATCATGGAAGCAGTAGTACGGCACGCCGAGCTTGGTGAAGAATTCGAACGCCGCATCCAGCTTGGCTTCCGCCGTCGCCATCGGCTCGCCCTTTTCCCACGGGAAACGGCGCGTTCCGGGGCCGAACGGGTCCGCACCGGCGTTGCAGAAGGTATGCCAGTAGCAGACCGCGAAGCGCAGGTGCTCGCGCATGGTCCTGCCGCCGATCTTCCTGTCGGCGTCATAGACCTTGAACGCCAGCGGATTGTCCGAATCGCGGCCCTCGAACGGAATGCGGCCGATGCCGGGGAAGTATTCGTTGCTGCCGATGAAGGGCTGGGTACTCATGTTGGCGTTCCTGTGACTTGCGTGTTCTGTTGCGTGGGAGTGGATCGGCCGCGATACAAGGGCGCGACCACATCGAGATGCTGTCCGTAGCGTTGATACGCCTGCGCGTAGGCTGCCGTGCGAGAAGCATCCGGCGTGGCGGATTGCGCGGCATCGGTGGCGACGTGTTCGCGTGCGACGTCGCCGATCGAAGCGGCGCTGCCGTTGGCGCGATCCAGCGCCCACAACGCTTGCAGGGCCGCGCCGAAAGCCGCGCCCTCGCCTTGCCTGGGCACATCCACCGGCAAACCGCAGACATCGGCGACCATCTGCCGCCATGCCGCGCTGTTGCTGCCGCCGCCGGTCAGCACGATGCGTTGGAAACGCATGCCGGCGCGGACGAAGGCATCGAAGCCGTATTTCAGCGCAAAGGTCGCCCCTTCCATCGCCGCGCGGTAGAAATGCGACGGCGTGATGTTGTGCGTGTCCAGGCCGGCCAGCACGCCCTTGCCCAGCGGCAGGTTGGGCGTGCGTTCGCCGCCAAGAAACGGCAGAAAGCTCAGACCATCCGCACCCGGCGCGGTGGCGTCGATGCGCGCATCGCCATCGCGGCTGCTGAAGCCGAACAGTCTGGCGACGTGCTCGGTCACCACCGTGCAGTTCATCGTGCAGATCAATGGCAGCCAGCCGCCGGTGGACGAACAGAATGCCGCCCACGCGCCATCGGCATCGACCACCGGCACATCGGAATACGCAAACAGCGTGCCGGACGTGCCCAGGCTCATCGCCAGCCGGCCCGGCTCGACGCAGCCGGTGCCGATGGCCGCCATCATGTTGTCGCCGCCGCCGACGGCGACTTTCACCGTGGCCGGCAAGCCCAGTTGCGCGGCGGCTTGCGCGCTCAGATCGAACAGCGCATCGGGCGAGGCAATCGGCGGCAGGCAGAGGGAAAGGTCGCGTTGCCCATCGGTGGCGCGCAGCAGTTCGGGCGACCAGTTGCGCGTGCGCACATCCAGCCAGCCGGTGCCGGAAGCATCGCCCCATTCGCAGAATCGTTGCCCGGTCAGCACGAAGTTGAGGTAATCGTGCGGCAGCAGAATCGTCGCCAGGCGCGCGTAGGCATCGCTGCGATGCTTGCGCGTCCAGGGCAGCTTCGAGGCGGTGTAACCGGCCAGGATCGGATTGCCGGCCAGTTCGATGCAGCGCGCCGCGCCGCCGACCGCGTGCATGATTTCCGCGCATTCGGCATTGGTGCTGGTGTCGCACCACAGCTTGGCCGGGGCCAGCACCTTGCCGTCGCCATCCAGCGGCACGAAGCCGTGCTGTTGGCCGGATACCGCCAACGCGGCAACGCGTTTGCGCAATGACGGGTCGATGCGGGCGAAGCAGGCCTGCATCGCCGCCACCCATGCGGCGGGGTCTTGTTCGCGGCTGCCGTCTTCGCCGCTGTGCAGTTGCAGCGCTTCGCTGGCAGTGGCGGCGATTTCGCGCGCAGCGGCGTCGTACACCACCACCTTCAGGCTTTGCGTGCCTGCGTCGATGCCGGCAACCAGGGTCATGCTTTGCCTCCTTCACGAATCCTGGTCATGCCGTCACCAGGATGTTGCCGCGCAACTGCACGGCGGCGGATTTTCCGGCAGCCAGCTCCACATCCAGCGCGTGACCGGCGTGCACCAGTTGGTAGCGGCCGCCGCGTTCGGAATGGATCGTCGCCTGCAGCAACTTGCCGCCCTGCCATTGCAGGTCCACCCGTGCCGCGCCGCGCACGCGCAGGCCGCGCGCGCTGCCATCGGGCCAGACGCT
Organism: Pseudoxanthomonas sp.; assembly: GCA_047607085.1. Lineage (GTDB taxonomy): Bacteria > Pseudomonadota > Gammaproteobacteria > Xanthomonadales > Xanthomonadaceae > Pseudoxanthomonas_A. The sequence goes on from JASGDT010000055.1 coordinate 67,743, forward strand.
CGGCAAGGCCGGCAGCAGGAATACGCTGCCGCCCCGGCTTTGCAGCAGCATTTCGGTGATGCCGGCCGTTCCGCCGAAATTGCCGTCGATCTGGAACGGCGGGTGCGAATCGAACAGGTTCGGATAGGTGCGCGCGGGACTGAGCAATTTTTCCAGCACGCGATGCGCATGGTCGCCGTCGCCCAGCCGCGCCCACAGGTTCAAGCGCCAAGCAGTGCCCCAGCCGGTGGCCTCATCGCCACGGATTTCCAGCGAACGCTTTGCGGCAGCAGCCAGCGGCGGCGTGTCGCGCACGTTGATCTGGCCGGATGGATACAGCGCGTAAAGATGCGAGACGTGGCGATGATCCATTTCCGGCGCATCCATGTCCCAGTCCTGCTGCCACTCCTGCAATTGCCCGGCGCGACCGATGCGATGCGGTGGCAGGCGTTCGCGCAATGCCTTCAATTTCGCCGACAGTTCCGCATCCACGCCCAGCAAGCCGGCGATGGCGATGCCGTGGTCGAACAGATCGCGCAGGATTTGCGCATCCATCGACGGGCCGGCACACAGCGCCGCGCCGAAGGGGTGCATGTTTTCCGGCGAGATCGACGGCGCGGTGACCATCGCGCCGGTGTTGGGGTCTTCCACCAGCGTTGCAACAAAGAATTCCGCCGCGCCCTTGAACAGCGGCCATATTTTTTCCAGATAACCCGGCACGCGGCCGTAATCCCAGCGATCCCACAAGTGTTGCAGCAGCCACGCGCCGCCCGTTGGCCACATGCCCCACTTCGCGCCGTCGATGGGTGCGGTGCGCCGCCACAGGTCGGTGTTGTGATGCACCACCCAGCCCGGCGCGTCGTACATGCGTCTTGCGGTGTCCGCGCCTGCCTTCGACAGATCCTCGATCATCGCATGCAACGGTTCGACACATTCGCCCAGCGCGTTGGCCTCGGCGGGCCAGTAGTTCATCTGCGTGTTGATGTTGATCGTGTACTTGCTGTCCCACGGCGGCGACAACAGATCGTTCCAGATCCCTTGCAGGTTGGCCGGCTGGCTGCCGGGACGCGAGCTGCAGATCAGCAGGTAACGGCCGAACTGGTGGTACAGCGCCGACAGCGCCGGGTCGCCGCCTTCGGCAAAACGCGCCACCCGCGCATCGGTGGGCAATGCGGCGATGTCATCCGGAGTGTGGCCCAGGTTCAGTTGCACGCGATGGAACAGGTGCTGGTGTTCGGCCACATGCGCGGCCAGCAATTCGTCCCATGATTTCTTTGCGGCGGCGGCGAGTTGTTCGCGGGTGATCGCTTCCGGGTCGCCGTTGACGTTTTCGTAATCGACGAAGCTGGTGGCGGCAGTCAGCAGCAACACCACTTCGTCGGCCTTGCTCACCTCGATGCGCTCACCCAGGCGGTGCCGCTCGCCGCCCTTGGCCAGCACGCGCAGGCGCAGGGCGAAACGCAACTTGCCTTCGATGCCGCGCGCGCTGCCGTTGCGGCCGCGCAGCAGCAGGCCATCGTCGCCGTCGAATCCGATCGAAGTATCGGCATGGTCGCTGTTCAAGCCGATGCGCAGGCCGATGCCGCCGGGCTTGTCGCCACCGAGGCGCACGGCAATGCATTGATCCACCGGCGAGACGAACGCTTCGCGCCGGTGCTGCAAGCCGCGCGCTTCGAATTCGCTGCTGGCCAGGGCGCGATCCAAGTCCAGTTCGCGTCGGTAGCCGTTGGTTTCGGAAATTTCGAGGAAATCCAATTGCAGTTCGCCCAGCGGCTGGTACTGCATCTGCTTGATCGGGTTGGCCATCATCTTCGCGTCGGCCAGTGCTTCGGCCTCGGCATATTTGCCGGCGAACAACAGGCGGCGCACTTCCGGCAACGCCGCCAGCGCGTCCGGCGGCGTCGGGTCGTAGGGGCCGCCGGCGTACAGCGTGTCCTCGTTGAGTTGCAAGCGTTCGTAACGGCCACCGCCCCAGACCATCGCGCCGAGGCGGCCATTGCCCAGCGGCAAGGCTTCGACCCATTGCGTGGCCGGGCGCGGATACCACAGGCGCAGTGGTTCAGCAGCAGATGCAGGTACGGTGGCGGCGCTTGCGCGTGCGGTGCCCGCCAGTTTTCCGGGGTTCCTGCCGTCGGGTTTTTCGGCGGCGATTGCACTGCCTGCACCGGCGACGGCCAAGGCCGCCGCCGTTGCTTTCAACAATTCGCGCCGTCCCGGCTTCATTGCTTCTTTTTCACCACCAGGGCGCGGCCATCGTACTGCACGCTGGCATCGGTCTCCGGTTCCACCGCACCGGCATCGGCGCGCGGGCCATCGATGAAGCGCACGCGGATCTGGCGCTTTGCAACCATGCCGGGATAGCTGCCTTCGCGCTTGCCGATACTCAACTCACCGGCGGTGTCATTCCACGCCAGCGGAATGCGGCTGGATTCGCCGCGCTCGTAGCCGTAGTTGCGGCCGTCGTCTTCGTAAAGCGAGAACGCGCCGTCGGCGCCGGCATACACGTCGATGGTCAGCGGCGCATCCGGCACCTGATCCACGTACTGCTGCACCACCGTGCGCGGCACGATGGAACCGGCGCGCACGAACAACGGCATCCGTTGCAGCGGCGCTGCGGCGTCGAGCGTCTGCCCACCGGCATGGCGCTGGCCGGTTTCGAAGTCGTACCAGTCACTGCCGGCCGGCAGATACACCGGGCGCGAGGTCGCCTGGTACGCGGTCACCGGCGCGACGAGGAAGGCCGGCCCGAACAGGTATTCATCGGCGATGTCGCGCACCTTCGCATCCTTCGGGAAATCCATCGCCAGCGCGCGCAGGATGCTGCCGTCCTTCTGGTACGTATCGCCGGCCAGCGTATAGATGTACGGCAGCAGCGAGTAACGCAACTTCAGGTAATGCACGAAGCTGTCGTACTCCGGCGTGCCTTCCGGGGCGATGTTCCAGATTTCGCGATACGGGAACTGCCCGTGCAGGCGGAAGATCGGCACGAAGGCGCCGTACTGGAACCAGCGCAGGTTCAGCGCGCGCCACTGGTCGCGCCACTTCGGGTCCTGCTCGATGTAATGCTGTTCCGGCGCGAAACCGCCGATGTCGAAGCTGACGTTCGGCGTGCCGGCCATCGAGGCATTGACCAGGCCGGCGATCTGTTCGCGCAGGTTGGCCCAGGTCGGCACGATGTCGCCGCTCCAGTAGGCCGAGGCATTGCGCTGCTGCCCGGCAAACGCCGCACGCGACAGGATGAAAACGCGCTTGTCCGGATAGCTCTCGCGCGAGCCGCGATACACGCCGCCGGTGTGTGCCAGCGGATAGGCGTTGAAGAATTCATCGACCGGGCCGAACGCGGTCGGCGTGTTGCGCGCCTTGCGCTCGGCCACGTCGAGACTGTCCTGCTGGTCCGGCTCGCTGGCATCCAGCCACCATGCGTCGATGCCCTTGCTGCCCAGCTTGGCGTTGACCTGCTTCCAGAAGATGTCCTGCGCCTGCTTCGAATACGGATCGTAGAAGGTGTTGACGTAGCCTTCGCCGATCCAGTCGCGGTTCTGCAACTTCACCGCGCGCTGGTACATGTGGCCGGCGGCGTCCAGTTCCTTGTAGTTGTCGGTGGTCGGGTAGAACTTCGGCCACACCGAGATCATGATCTGTGCATGCTGGTCGTGCACGTGCTTGATCATGCCGTCCGGGTCGGGGAAGAACCGCTTGTCGAAATCGTGCGAGCCCCAGGCGTTTTCCGGCCAGTACGACCAATCCAGCACGATGTTGTCCAGCGGCAACTGGCGGCGGCGGTATTCATCGACCACGCCGGTCAATTCATCGGCGGTCTTGTAGCGCTCGCGGCTCTGCCAGAAACCGTAGGCCCACTTCGGCAGGATCTGCGCCTTGCCGGTCAGGGTGCGGTAACCGGCGATGACTTCATCCGCGTTTCTGCCGGCCACGACGTAGTAATCGATCATCGTGTCGGCCTGCGACCAGATCGACAGGTCCCCGGCTTCCTGCGCCGGCAGCGGTTCGCGGTGCAGCAGGGCGATGTAGGCCGGGTCGATCATGTTCCATTCGAGCTTGATCGTGTGCTTCTCGCCAGCTTTCAGGTCCAGTGCGAATTCGTGGTGCCACGCATTCCAGTTCTGCCGCCATTTGTCCAGCACCGGCTTGCCGTCGATGCTCAGCTTGCCGTATTCGCTGTTGTAGAGGGAGAAAGTGTGGTGGCCGGAAGTCTTCGCCGCGAAACTGCCTTCCCACGTCACCACGGTGCGCTTGCCCTTCGGCGGCAGCGCAGCCTTCGGGAAGCGTGCGTAATCGCTGCGATACTGATAATTGACCTCGGCTTCGTCGCGGCGCAGCTTGTGCACGCCATCAACGGTGTAAGTGGCGGTCAATGCGCCGGGCCTGCCTTCGGCATTCCACAATTGCAGCGATTCGGGCAGCGGGCGCAGGCCGCGCGGATCACCATAGCGGGTGATGGCATTGCTGTCCCACAGGATGCCGTAGTTGCGGCTCGAAACCAGATAGGGAATCGCCTTGTCGATGTTGTGCTGAAGCAATTCGACATCGCGGCCTTTCAGGTTCATCCAGCCTTGCTGGTGCAGGCCGGTGCCGTAGAAGGCTTCGTCGCCGGGTGATTCAAAGCGCTGGCGCACGCTGTAATAGTCACGGCCTTCGGCCTTGAACGGGGTGAAAACGCGACCGCCGTCGCGCTCGCTGAGCAGCGGCTTGCCGGCGGCATCGAAGAAACTGACGTGGCCATCGGCTACGGCGATGCGTGCGGAAATGTTGGCGGCTTTCAGCACCACGTCGGCATCGTTCCGTTCGACGGCGAAGACCGGCTTGGCCGATACCGGCACGCGCATCAGGCTGGGCGTGCGCTTGAAGTCGCCGTCCAGGTCGGCGCTGACGCGGACGATGCCGTCGTCGATGACTTGCACGCGCACCGCTGCCGCGCCGGCTTGCGCCGGGCGCACCACCACACCATCGGCTTGTTTCTCCACTTGCTGCGCCAGTGCCGATTGCGCCAGCAAGCAGGCGGCCAGCAGGCTGGCCCATCGCATCGTCTGCATTGTCTTGATCCCTTTCTTGAATCAATAAGTCGCCATCTTGACCCGCAGCAATTGCGGGGCGCCGGAAAAGTTCAGGCCGTAATCGGTCTGGTCGCCGTTCCAGCGGCGGCGGAATTGCCATTGGCCGTCGGCGTCGTAGCTGCCTTCGTCCACGGTGTCGTGGATCTGGCGCTCGGCCCTGGCCGGATCGTTGGCCACGATGTCCACCCGCGCATGCAGGCCGGTGACCAGGAACTCGTCCGGGCCGAGCTGCACGATCAGCGCCGCGCCCACCGGCTCCGGGTTGCCCGGCGGCTCGCCCTGGAACCAGAACTGCGGCAGGCCGTAGCGGACGACCGCCTTCCAGTTGGCGTCCAGTGGCAGGGTCTGCACCGGCTTGCCCGGTTCCTCGGCGGTGCCGTGCACCCGGCCTTCGGCGCTGGCTTTGGCGATGACGCGCGCGGCCGGCGCCAGCAGCCGGTAGTTCAGCGCGAACGGTTCCAGCGCGTCGGCGTCCACCACCTTCGCGCCCAGCGGGTAGTTGCTGTAATGGCTGAAGTCGATGCCGAACGGCGACCAGCCGATGGCCTGCTGGCCCAGCGCGGCGAACAGGTAGCGCGCGTATTCGGGCTTGTTGCCGGTTTCGGCCACGAACAGCGGGTTGTCGGCGCGCGCGTAGCGCTCCAGCACCGTGGTGTAGAGCCGGTATTCCGGCATGTAGATGTCCGGCGCCAGCAGGTCGATGTGCGGCGCGGCGGCCTTGTACACGTCCAGCACGTTGTCGGTCGGGCCGCCGCTGGCGTACTGGCCGGGCTGGCCGGGGTTGAACGGCCCGCGCAGCGCGGCGTTGATGTACATCGGCAGCGGGTATTCGGCCTTGCCGGCCTCGGCCACCTGGTCGATGAAGCGGGCGATGTGCCAGGCGTGGAAGATCTCGTCGGCATCGTCGCCGAACGCCTGCCGCCACGTGCCCGGCTGCTTGCCGAGCTTCGCCAGCAATGCCTGCGGCGCCGGGCCGTCGAAGGCCCGCTGCGCCAGCGGCGAGAAATCGCGCACGCCGCCGTAGGTGCCGGGCTCGTTCTCCACCTGCACCATGATCACGGTGCGCTGCGGATCGGCCTGTTTCAGGTGCCGCATCAGCCGCGCGAAGGCTTTGCGGTCGGCATCCAGCGTGGCCTGCGCCAGCGGCGACAGCGAGTTGAGCGTGCGCCCGTCCGCGGTGACCACGCGCGGGAAGCGCGGGTTGTCCAGCTTCACCCACGCCGGCGCGTAGTTCGGCCCGTTGTTCTTCCAGGTGGCGAACCACAGCAGCACCAGCCGCACGTCGTGCGCGCGCGCCTGCGCCAGCAATGCATCGACGAAGGCGAAGTCGAACCTGCCCTCCGCCGGCTCGACCTGCTCCCAGGCCACCGGCACCATCAGCGTGTTCGGCCTGACGATCTCCACCGCCGGCCACACATCCTCCAGCGCCTGCGGCCAGTTGCTGGAATTGTTGACCTGCGCGCCCAGCACCAGGAACGGCGCGCCATCGACCAGCAGCGCATGGCGGCCGTCGCGGCCGACGATCTGCGGGAGCGGCGCCTGCGCCGCATCGGCCGCGTACGCGGGCAGCAGCCCGGCGACGAGCAGGAGCAGGACGCAGGCGCAGCGCACGGCGGACTTCACCGTGCCCCTCACCAGTCGTCGCTGCGGAACGGCGAGGCCGGCAGACCCGCGCTGTTGATCAGGTCGGCATCCACCGGCGCATCCCGCCACGCATAGCGCACCGCCACCGGCGCGGCCACCGCATCGCTGCGCACCAGCACGGTGGCCCCTTCGATGCGCGCGGTCGCCGGATGGAACACGCGGTCGGCCCCGGCCACGCTGAAGCCTGCGATGCCCTCGCCGCCGCCGCGCACCGCCAGCGCGGCGCTGCCGATGTCGAACGGGATCGCCACCTGCCCGCTGCCGAAGCGGAAACCGGCCGGCACCGGGCCGTGGTAGTCCAGCGTTTCCCCGTACGCGACGTGGCGCGCGGCCAGCGCCAGGCGATGGCCCACGTCGCGCTTGTTGCGCGGGTGGATGTCGCCGGGATTGCCGATGTCGATGGTCACCGCCTGCGCGGTGGCCGGCAGCGCCAGCGCGGCGGACTGCGATTCGCGCAGCACCGACCAGTCGCTCCTGCCATAGTCCTGGGTGGCGCCGAAGCTGGCCAGCTGCACCCACAGGAACGGCAGCTTCGGCGCGTTCCAGCGCGCGCGCCAGCCTTCGATCATGCCCTTGAACTGGTCGCGGTACTTCAGCGCGCCCGGGTCATAGGCATTGCTCTCGCCCTGGTACCAGATCACGCCGGCCAGCGGATACGGTTCCAGTGGATGGATCATCGCGTTGTACAGCAGCGTATCCACCTGGTTCTTGTCGTCGGCCAGCGAGACGCGCACCTGCGCGGTGCGGAAGCGCCACTCGCCGGCCAGCGAACGCCTGCCGCCGCCGCCGGGCTGCACGTACACCTGATCCGGCGCGCCGACGATGCCGCCACCGCTGCCATCGTCCTGCACGCGCACCGCCAACACGTTGTCGCCGGCATGCAGGGCCGCGGCCGGCACCTGATACACGCGCGGCACGTTCCAGCCATTGGTATAGCTGCCCACGCGCTGGCCGTTGACCCAGGCCACGTCGCTGTCGTCGATCTGGCCGAGGCCCAGGGTGACGCCGGCCGCGGCTTCGGCCGCGGTCAGCGCGAAGCGGGTGCGATACCAGGCCACGCCGTCCATGCCGGCGAAGCCCTGGGTTTCCCAGGCCGCCGGCACCTGCACGCGCGCCCAGTCGGCATCGTCCACGGCGGGCGCGGCCAGCGCCTCGGAGGCGGCATCGACCTTCGGCCAGGCCTCGGTGCGCGCCAGCACGGCGGCCGCGGTCCGCTCCTCCATCGCGCGGCGTTGCTGCATCTTCTTCGCCAGTGCATCGGTGTCGAGTCCCAGCATCGCGGCATCCATCCACGCTTCGATGCTGCTGCCGCCCCAGCTGCTGTCGATGATGCCGACCGCCACGCCGGTGGCCTTGCGCAGTTCCAGCGCGAAGTAATACGCGACCGCCGAGAACTGGCCCGCGGTCTGCGGCGAAGCCGCGAGCCACTGGCCGCCCTGCAACTGCCATTGCGGCGTGCCGGCCCAGGACTTGGGAATCTTGAAGTGGCGGACCAGCGGATCGTTGGCGGCGTCGATCGCGGCCTGCGCGCCGTCCGTGCTCAGCAGCGGCCATTCCATGTTGGACTGGCCGCTGGCCAGCCAGACCTCGCCGACCAGCACGTCGTGCAGGGTCAGCGGCGCGGTGCCGTCATCGACGCGAAGCTCGAACGGCCCGCCGGCCGCGTGCGCCGGCAAGTTCACGCGCCAGTCGCCGTGCGCGTCGGCGGTCGCCTTGGCGGTGTTGCCGGCGAACGCCACCCGAACCTCCGCGCCCGGCGCGCTGCGGCCCCAGACCGGGATCGGCTTGCCGCGCTGCACGACCATGCCGTCGGAGAACACCAGCGGCAGTTCCGCGGCGGCGGCGGGGAGGGCCAGCGCCAGCAGGCAGCCGGCGGCGATCGAGGCGATGCGTTTCATCGTGGTTCTCCGTACAGCACGCCGCGCCCGCTGGCGGCGATGTAAACCCGTCCGTGGACGCGGGCGTCGCCCTCCACATGGCCGATGCGGCCGAAGCGGTGGGCATTGTCGTCGATGCGTTGCCAGTGGCGGCCGTCGTCGTCGGAACGGAACAGGCCGGTGACGCCCTTGACCTTGCCGGCCACGTACAGGGTCGGCGCCTCGCTGCCCTCGGCGCCGCGGCCCAGGCCGAAGGACTGCACGAAATCCACGCCGGCCACGCGCTCCAGCTTGCCCGCCGACCAGCGCACCAGCCCGCGCCAGTGGGCATGGATATAGACCACGCCGACCCGGTTCGGGTCCGGGCGCAGTTGCGGATGGAACCAGTCGCCGTAATCGCCGATGCCGCCGTTGCTGCGCGTGAACTCCACGCCGCCGTTGCCGCTGACGTAGAGCGTGCCGGTGATGCGGTCCAGCGCGTAGTAGATGCCTTCGTCCACGCGGTCGGCCTCCACCACCACGGTGTCGGGCAGGCCGCGCACGCGCTGCCAGTGCCTGCCGAAATCGGCGGTGATCCACGGCCCGGCCTTGTTCGGTTGCCAGATCACCCGCTTGCCGTCGGCGGCCACGGCGACATGGCCGCCGCCCTCGCCTTCCGGCGGCTCGCTGGCGAACGCGGCCCAGCTGCGCCCGCCGTCCAGCGAATAGGCAATGCGCACCTGGCCGGGCTTGAAATCGCGGATGTTGCCGCTGCGCACCACCACCCGCGGCGCGCGGCCGGCGTTGGCCAGGCTTTCGGTGCCGGTCAGGCGCGGGCCGTCGAATTGCAGCGTGGCGCGCGTCAGGTCGTCGTGGCGGAAGCCGTCGATGTCGGCCACGCCGCTCAGCAGCGGCGCGCCCTCGCCCGGGCTGAGCAGCGCCAGCGGCACGGTTTCCTCCAGGCCCGCGTCCTTGAACCACCACTGCACCGGCTTGCCGCCCGCGGACGCCAGGTTGCGCGAGGCCCAGATGCCGTAGCCGGTGACGAACATCGCCTCGTCGGCATCGAAGGGATCGATGGCGAGGTCGGCGATCCAGTGCGGGGTGGCATGCGCGGTCCACGGCACGGCCGAGTGGTCGAAGGCCGCGCCTTCCAGCAGCGGCGTCCAGCTGCGGCCGCCATCGCTGCTGCGGAAGATCTCGTCGTGCGGGGCGAAGCGGTTGAAGGTGCTGGCGATCACGACGTCGGGATCGCGCGGGTCCACCGCCACCGCGCCCCAGCCGAAACCGTCGTGGCCCAGGTCGCTGGACTGCGGCGCCGGGGTCACGTCCCGCCACGGCGTGGCGTCGGCCGGCGCGTACTTCCACAAGGCGCCGTTGCCCATCTGGTTCGGCCCGGGCAGGTCGGCGCAGGCAATGAACCAGCTGCCGTTGCCGGCGTTCGCCATCCGCGTCGGCCGCAGGCCGGAAGGCTGGCCTTCCACCGCCCGCCAGCTGGCGCCGGCATCGTCGGAAACGTACAGCGCGGGCGCGCTGGTGGTGGACACGCCGGCATAAATGCGCGGCGTGGGCGCGCCGGGCCTGCCGCTGGCGGCATCGAAGGCCACCAGCACGATGCCCACCGCCTGCCCGCCGTTCCAGTCCGGCGCGGTGGCGGCATCGCCGCTGGCCACCGCGGGGAAGCCGGCCAGCTTGCGCCAGTGCGCGCCATGGTCCTCGCTGCGCCACAGGCCGTCGCGGCGGCTGCCGAACAACAGGATGCGGCCGTCGTTCGGATCCACCGCCAGGCGTTCGCCGTTGCCGCGCGCCAGTTCGTTGCCGCCCAGCTTGAACGGCAGGTCGCTGCGCTCGAAGCTGGCGCCGCGATCGGCCGAACGCAGGATCGCGCCATTGCCGGCGTGCTCGCTCATATAGGTGCCGGCGGCCAGATAGACCCGCGACGGATCGGACGGATCCAGCGCCAGGCTCTCGATGCCGAACAGGTTGTCGTCGGCATCGCCGATCCAGTCGGTCAGCGGGACCCAGCGCGAAGCCGCCGCATCCCAGCGGTAGGCGCCGCCCACGTCGGTACGCGCGTAGGCCAGCCCCCGTTCGCGCGGGTGGTAGGCGATGCCGGTGACGAAGCCGCCGCCGCCGATGACGGCGTTGCGCCACAAGTAGGGCGCGGGATCGGAGGCGACGGCGGCGCCGGACAGCAGCAGGCAGGCGGTGGCGGCGATGCCGAACAAAGTCCGCCATGCGCCGGTGCGGGCCGCCGCCGTGCCGGTGCTGCCGCGTGGGTCGATCGTGTTGGCTTGCATATCCATCCTCCCGGCCGCGGCATGCCTGCCGGCATCCGCCATCGAAAAAAGTTCGGGCGTCTCCGCGCGCGAACACCTTTCGGGAATGCCGCCGGGAATGCCGCAGGCGCGCTCAGAAACGGGCGCGCACCACCAGCGAGTAACGACGGTCGTTCATGAAGTAGGAACGGGTGTACAAGGTGGTGTCCAGGTAGTCGTCGTCCGCGTAGTAACGCGGGCCCATCAGCACCTTGGTGATGGTGTCGGTCAGGTTGTTCGCCTGCAGGCCCACCTGCACGTTCTTGTTGACGTTGTAGAAGATCGACGCGTCCAGCTGGCCGGTATCGTCCGCCCACATCGGCAACCGCAGATTGGCCTCGCTGGCGGTCAGCAGGTAGCGCGAGCGCCAGTTCCAGGCCAGGCGCACCGACCAGTCGTACTTCTCGTACACGCCCACCACGTTGTAGGCCCGCCGCGACAGGCCTTCCAGCGGCAGGTCATCGACCTGCACGGTGCGGAGCGTGTTCGGATCGGCGGACACGTTGCTGCCGCCCGAACTGTCCACGAAGGTGTAGTTGGTCTGGATGCCGAATCCGCTCAGCCAGCCCGGCAGGAAATCGAAGAACTGGTTCCAGCCCACCTCGAAGCCCTGGATCTTGCCGGTGTCCAGGTTGTACGGGCGGGTGATGAGGTAGGTGTCGCCATCGATCACTTCCTCGCGGGTCTGCGAGGCGAAGTAGCCCTTGACGTCCTTGTAGAACAGCGTGGCGTACAGCATGTTGGCCGGCCCGAAGTACCATTCCAGCGCGGTGTCGAACTGGTTGGCGCGCATCGGCTTGAGGTCCGGGTTGCCGGCGGTACCCACGAATCCCTCCAGATAACTGGAGTCGCACAGTTCGCCGGTCAGGTCGGGCTGGCAAGTGGTGGACACGCTGATCTGCAACGGCAGCCACGCCTTCATCTGGGTGAAGTTGGGGCGCGCGATCGCCTTCGACGCGGCGAAGCGCCATTGCAGCTTGTCGGTGACCTTGACCCGCACGTTCAGGCTGGGCAGCACGTCGGTGTAGGTGTCCACGCTGTTGATGGCGAAGTATTCGCCGGTGTACTTGTCCCGCAACTCCTGAGTGAGCGTCAGGTAGCCGCTGAGGTCCGGGTACTGGCCATAGCCATCGCCGTGGGTGCTGGTCTTGACGATGCGCACGCCCACGTTGCCGTCCACCGTGCGGCCGCCCAGCAGATCGTCGTTCTCGAAATACAGCGCGCCGTACACGGCCTGGGTGCGCTCCTTCTGCGTATTGGTGTCCTGCGGCGCGAAGGTGGCGGGCGTCCAGCCCTGCCCGCCCGCGGCCAGGCGCGCGGCATACAGCGGGATGAGGACCTCGGCGGCGGTGGCGATGTCGGTGATGGCGTCGGCCGGATACCAGAGGTTGCCCGGCACATTGACCTGGCCGCGGAAGAAGTTGCTCATCGAATACAGTTCCGCGTACTGGCCCAGGTACTGGTCCAGCCAGGCGAGCTCATTGCCGCCGTCCCACGAGCCGTAGGCGCCGGTGGCGCCCGGGTCCAGCGTGGCCCAGGGGGCGCTGATCACCTTCCAGTTGTCCCAGCCGCTGTCCTTGTTGATCTGCTCGCGGTCGGCCAGACGCACGCCGAAGCGGGCTTTGGTCAACCACTTGGAGCTGTTGTCGAAGGTGAATTCCCAGTCCAGCCTGGCGGCCACTTCCTCGCCGCGGTTGTCCTGCAGGTTGTCCATCGCCGCGAGCCACGAATACTGGCTCGCATCCTGCAGTGATTCACTGTCGGCCAGCTGCAGCGACGGATACTTGCCGGTGAGGTCCAGATAGATGTTGTTGAGGAAGGTCTGCGTGAAGATGGTGAAGTCGCGCGGCTTGCTGGACGAGCGCACGTACTGCACGTCGCCGCGCATCACCAGGTTGTCGCTGATGTAGTGGCGGAAACCGGCCGACCAGTCGGTGGTCACCGTCTCCTGCTGCATGAAGCGGTTGTCGGTGTTGAAGGCGATGCTGTACGGGGTCAGGCCGCAGCACAGCTCGGTGACGTTCGGGTTCCAGGGCTGGCTCCAGTCGATGCTGCCCCAGTCGATGTTCACCCAGTCCACCTCGGGGCGCATGCGGGTCACGTAGCCGCTCTGGAACACGCCGTTCTCGTCGTAAGTGAAGGTGGTACCCGGCGCCGGCACGATGTCGTTCGCGTTGTAGGCGCCGTCGGAGCCGGCAATCTGGTCGCCGAACACCATCGCGCGCTCGCGCCACTGCATCTTGTACTGCGAACGCATGAACTGGGTATAGATCTGGGTGTCCTCGTTCGGCTCCCATTGCAGCGCCAGCGCGGTGCCCTGGCGCTCGCGCTGGAAGTTCAGCGTGCGCCAGTTCACGCCGCCCGGGATATAGACGGCATCCAGGTCGGTGCCGGCCAGTGCGTCCGCATCGGTACGGCGGTAGTACGGCTCGATCTGGATGCCGTCCGAGCGGGTCTGCAGCTTGGAATACGAGATGTTGGCGAGGAAGCCGAACTTGCCGTGCGAGGTGTCCCAGGTGTCGCTGAACAGGAACGAGGCCGACGGATTGCCCTTCTTGGCGAAGTCGCCGTAGTTGTAGTCGGCGCTGAAGGCGATCTTGCGGCCGGCCTCGTCGAACGGCATGCGGGTGCGCAGGTTGACCGTGCCGCCGAGGCCGCCCTCGATGATCTCGGCCGACGGGTTCTTGTACACGTCCACGCCCGCCATCAGCTCCGACGGCACTTCCTCGAAGCTCAGGCCGCGGCCGCCGTTGGCGCTGAACACGTCGCGGCCGTTGAGTTCGCCGCGCACCTGGGTCAGGCCACGGATCATCACGCCGCTGCCTTCGGCCGAGAAATGGTCGGGATCGTCGCGCGCCACGAAGTTGCTGACGGTCACGCCGCTGACCCGCTTCAGGGTCTCGGTGACGCTGCGGTCCGGCAGCGCGCCAATGTCATCGGCGGTGACCGAGTCCACGATCTGATCGGCCTCCTGCTTGATCTCCTGGGCCTTGATCACGCTGCCGCGCACGCCGGTGACCACGACCTTGTCGAGGTCCTTGGCCTTGGCCTTGTCGGCATCGGCGTCGGCATCCTGGGCGAAAGCCTGGCCCGCGAAGATCATCGCGATGCCAAGGGCCAGCGCGGAACGCCCGAAGGCGCGGGAATTGCTGGATTGCGTGGCTTGACCGGCCAGCATGCGGCGGTGACGCGTGGACATTGTCTTTCCCTCCCAGGAGACATGCAGCGTTGCAGTGTTTTCGAGTTGTTATCGCCCGATGCTTCGCATGCGGGCGGCCATGGCAAGTCTTAGCATGACCTGCACTGTCATTTCCCACGAATGAAAATTTCGCAGGAATCTATCTTTTTTTGAATATACATCAGGACCCTCCGATTCGTGCCAGCTCACGGAACCGGAACCGGGTAAATCCGCCGGGCGGTGGCGCGCAGCGCCGCCAGCACCCGCTCCGCACCGGGCGACAGCAGCCGGTCGCGGCGCCGGATGATGCCGAAGACCTCCATCCGCACGCCCAGCTCGATCGGCAGCACCCGCATCTGCCCGGTCTGCAGGTAGGGGCCGACCGACTCCACCGGCAGCGCGGTCAGCAGGTCGCTGTGCCGCAACAGGTGGATGATCAGCGGCAGCGATGCCGTTTCCACGATGTTCTGCGGCGGCGTCAGGCCATGTTCCAGGAATGCCGCGTGCAGCCGCGCGCGCAGCACGCTGGCCTCCGGCGGCATGATCCAGCCGTAGCCGGCCAGGTCGGCGTGGCCGATCCGTTCGCGCCCGGCCAGCGGATGGTCCGCGCGCACGATCACCGAATGCGGCTCGTCCGCCAGCGGCTCGAAGTCCAGTTCGGCCGCGCCTTCCGGGCCCATGATGCGGCCGACCACGATGTCCAGTTGCCCGTCCAGCAGGCGCGCCACCAGCGGCCGGCTGTAGTCCATCTCCACCTTGACCAGGATGTCGGGGAAATCTCGCTTCACCTCGGCGATCGCCTGCGGCACCAGGGTGGTGCCCGGATTGACCACGGTGCCGATGGCGGCCTGCCCCATCCGCCCGCTGCGCAGCGCGGCGATCTCGTCGTGGACGCGGCTGATCTCGGACAGGGCCGAACGCGCGCGGCGGATCAGCACCTGCCCGTACACGGTCGGCTCCACGCCGCGTGCATGCCGCTCGAACAGCGGCACGCCCAGCAGGCTTTCCATTTCCGCCAGCAGTTTCGACGCCGCCGGCTGGGCCATGTTGGCGGCCTCGGCGGCACGCAGCACCGAGCGCTGCTCGGACAAATGCAGCAGCAACGACAGGTGGCGGGTCTTCAGGCGGTTGACGTTGAACCAGCCGGTGGGTGGGTGGATCATGGACGGGGACCTCGCGGAACGGGGAAGCGGTGCATGGCCGCAGCGGGCCGTGGCAACGATACAACGCTGCACTTGTTGGTCATCCCGACGGCTTTCGACAGCCGAATGGCTGGTCAGGCCGGGATGACGAATCCGGTCATTCGGCCCTTCCCCGGCTTCGCGAACGCCACACGCCATCCGCGGCAAAGATCAGCAGCCCCAGCCAGATCACCGCAAAGCCGACAACGCGTTCGCGCCCGAACGGCTCGTGAAGAACCAGCACGCCGATCATCAACTGCAAGGTCGGCGCGATGTACTGCATCAGGCCGACCACGGTCAGCGGGATGCGGCGCACAGCGTAGGCGAAGCCGATCAACGGCAAGGCGGTGATCGCACCGCCGAGCACCAGCAACAGGTCGATGCCGAGGCCCCAGCCATGCACGAAGCCGCCGCCATGGCCGCTTTCGGCCCACGCCAGGAACGCCAGCGCCGGCGCCAGCAGGTACAGGCTTTCCACCGCCAGCCCGCCGACCGCATCCACCGGCACCAGCTTGCGCACCAGCCCGTACAGCGCAAACGACAACGCCAGCCCCAGCGCAATCCACGGCGGCGCGCCGGATTGCCAGGTCAGCCACGCCACACCGGCCGCCGCGCACGCCACCGCCAGCCATTGCGGGCCGTTGAGGCGTTCGCGCAGCACCAGCACGCCCAGAAGCACGTTGAGCAGCGGATTGATGAAGTAACCCAGGCTGGTTTCGACCACGTGGCCGGCGTTGACCGCCCAGATGTACAAGCCCCAGTTGAACGCGATCAGCAAACTGCTGAGCAACAGGTTGCGCGCCGCGTGCGCCTTGGCGCGGATTTCGCCGAACCATTGCGTGCCGTTCTTCAGCAGCAGCCAGCCCAGCACCAGCAGTGCACTCCATACCAGCCGATGCGCGACGATCTGGAACGAGGGCACCACCTTGAGCAGATGCCAGTACAACGGCACCACGCCCCACAGCACGAACGAGGCGGCGATGGCCACCAATCCCTTGCGATCCAGCGCGGCGTTCATGCGCGCCTGCCCAGCTTGGCCAGGGTGATGACCACCACGCCAGCCACGATCAGCAGCATCGCGCCGAGGTCATGCGCGCCGAAGCGCTCGTGCGCCAGCCACACGCCCAGCAGCACCGCGATCACCGGGTTGACATAGGCATAGCTGCCGACCAGCGCCGGCCGCGCATGGTGCAACAGCCACACATAGGCACTGAAGCCGATCAGGGAACCGAACACCACCAGATACCAGAACGCAGCCCACGCGCCGGCCGAGGGCATCGCCGCGAAACGTTCGCCCGTCGCCAGCCCGACCCCCAGCATCGCCACGCCGCCGCACAACATCTGCGCCGCAGTATTCATGAACGGCGGCGCCAGGTCGCGGCCACGGCTCCACACCGAACCGAACGACCACGCGATCGACGCCGCCAGCAGGGCCAGCAGCCCTGCCAGCGAACCCGAACGCATGCCGCCGGCGTTCAACCACGCCACCCCGGCAAAACCGACCATCATGCCCAGCCATTCCAGCCGCGACGGGTGCTGGCCGCGCATGGCCGCGAAGATGCCCATCCACAACGGCACCGACGCGACCACCACTGCGGCGATGCCGGAGGAAACGGTCTGCTCGGCGAAATTGACCAGCCCATTGCCCATCAGCAGCAGCATCAGCCCCAGCGCCGCCGCATTGGCCCACTGCGCCCGGGTCGGCACGGGCACTCCGCGCAGGCGCAGGAAGCCGAACAACAAGGTGCCGGCCACGACGAAACGGATGCCGCCCAGCAGGAACGGCGGGAACCCGCCTTCCAGCGCAAAACGGATGCCCAGGTAAGTGGAACCCCAGATCACATAGAGCAGGGCCAGGGCGAAAGCGACAGAACCACCGCGCACGGGCGCGGCAACGGGGGAGTTCATGGGGAGATGCAGCAGAAAGGGGCATCGCGATTGTATTCCGATGCGCTTGCCGCCGCTCGCATCGAGCCGGTCGATCCGCACGGGCGGGATGCCCTTGCGCGTCTGGCGTGCGCCGTCAGGCACGCGGCAGATCCGCCGGGCTGGTGCTCATGGCACCCGTGCGCAAACCCAGGCATCCACCCGCGCCACGCCGGCGCGCAGCAGTGCGTTCGCCGCCGCGTGCAGGGTCGCGCCGGTGGTCATCACGTCATCGACCAGGACGACATGCTGCGGCAAGCGTTGCCGCGTTTCCACGACGAAGGCATCACGCAGGTTGCGTTGGCGTGCGACGGCGTCCAGTTCCGATTGCGCTGCGGTGGCGCGGTGGCGGCGCAACAGATCGGCACGCAGCGGGAGGTTCAAGACACGGGAAAGCGGCTTCGCCAATTCCAGCGCCTGGTCGAAACCACGCCGGCGCAGCCGCCGGCGGTGCAGTGGCACCGGCAGCAATGCCTCGGGACGCGGCAAGGCGGCGAAGGCGTCGGCCATCAATCCCGCCAGCAATTGCCCGGCGGCCAGATCGTGGTGGAACTTGAAGCGCGGTGCCAGCCGGTCCAGCGGGAAGCCATAGACGAAGGCGGCATGCGCCTGCGCCAGCGGCGGCGGCTGGTGCAGGCAGTGGCCGCAGACACCGGCCACCGGCAGCGGCAAGGCGCAGCGCAAACAGGCGCTGCGGTTCCACGGCAATGCGGTCGTGCAGGCGCGGCACAGGTCGCGGCCGTTCGTGCCGGCTTCGTGGCACAGCAGGCAGCGCGGCGACAGCAGCCAACGGCCGGCGCGTCGCCAACCGCCGTCAACTTCGCAATCCCCACTTTGGTTGACAGTGCCGAACATGCTGACCAGACTGCCCGGTCCAACCGCCGCCGTCTGTCAGGAAAATCCGAAATGTCCGTCGCCATTCGCCACGACTGGAGCCGCCGGGAACTGCTGGACCTGTTCGACCTGCCGTTCCCCGAGCTGCTGTACCGCGCCGGCAGCGTGCATCGCCAGCACTTCGACCCGGCCGAAGTGCAGATTTCGACCCTGCTGTCGGTCAAGACCGGCGGCTGCCCGGAAGACTGCGCCTACTGCCCGCAGGCGCAGCGCTACGCCACCGGCGTGGAGGCGCAAAAACTGATGAGCACCGAAGCCGTGCTGGCCAAGGCGAAGCAGGCCAAGGCCGCCGGCGCGTCCCGCTTCTGCATGGGCGCGGCCTGGCGCAGCCCCAAGGACCGCGACATCCCCAAGGTCGCGCAGATGATCCGCGAAGTGAAGGCGCTGGGCCTGGAAACCTGCGCCACGCTGGGCATGCTGTCCGGCGAACAGGCCCGCGCGCTGAAAGCCGCCGGGCTGGACTACTACAACCACAACCTGGACACCGCGCCGGAGTTCTACGATTCCATCATCAAGACCCGCGACTACCGGGACCGGCTGGACACGCTGGAACAAGTACGCGAAGCCGGCATGAAGACCTGCTGCGGCGGCATCGTCGGCATGGGCGAATCGCGCGAACAGCGCGCCGGCCTGTTGCAGGCGCTGGCCAACCTGCCGGCGCACCCGGATTCGGTGCCGATCAACCGGCTGGTGCAGGTCGCCGGCACCCCGCTGCAGGGCACCGCCGAGCTGGATCCGTTCGAATTCGTGCGCACCGTCGCGGTTGCGCGCATCGTGATGCCGCGATCGATGGTGCGGCTGTCGGCCGGCCGTGAGAGCATGAGCGACGAATTGCAGGCATTGTGCTTCGCCGCCGGGGCCAACTCGATCTTCCACGGGGAAAAACTGCTGACCACCGGCAACCCGGATGCCGAACGCGACCTGGCCCTGTTCGCCCGCCTCGGCCTGCGACCGATGCAGGTGGCGGCGCAAGCCGATACCGTGCATGCGGATATCGTCGAAAATATGACGTGCGAACATGCAGCATGACGGGAAAGCCTGAGGGCTTTGCCGGTCATTTCAGGGTTTGCGGGGAGGCGGAACCCCAATCGGGACCTTCCGCCGCATGAATGCGGCGGAAGAGCCTCCATGGATGGATTCACGGCGTGTCCCGATTGGGGTTCCGCCTCCCCGCAAACAAGCGAAGAACCTCCTGTCTGTCCTTGCCAACAACCCATCCCGCCATGTCCCGCCCCGACCTGCACGAACGCATCCATCGCCAGCGCCAGCAGCGCATCGCCCAGGATCGCATCCGCACCCGCCGCAGCGTCGCCCGTCGCGACGGCGCGCGCATCGAAATCGACGGCCGCTGGCTGATCGACTTCTGCGGCAACGACTACCTGGGCCTGTCGCAGCAGTTCAACGTGGTCGGTGCCTTGCAGAACCTCGCCGCGCGCGATGGCGTCGGCGCCGGCGCTTCGCACCTGGTCAGCGGCCACCACGCCGTGCACGATGCGCTGGAACACGAAATCGCCGACTGGCTGGGCTATCCGCGCGCGCTGCTGTTCGGCAGCGGCTACCTGGCCAATCTGGCCGTGCAGCAATCGCTGCTGGGCGAGGAAGGCGACGTCTGCGTGCAGGATCGGCTCAACCACGCCAGCCTGATCGACGCCTCGCGGTTGGCCGGCTGCCGCCTGCGCCGCTATCCGCACGCCGATCCCGAAGGCGCCGCGCGGCAACTGAAGCTGGCCGCCGACGGCGCGGCGATGCTGGCCACCGACGGCGTCTTCAGCATGGACGGCGACATCGCCCCGTTGCGCTCGCTGTACCTTGCCGCGCGCATGCAGCAGGCGCTGCTGTACGTCGATGACGCGCACGGCGTTGGCGTGCGCGGCCCGGACGGGCGCGGCAGCGTCGCCGAGGCGCGGCTGGGCGTGAAGGAAGTGCCACTGCAACTGGTCACCCTGGGCAAGGCATTGGGCGGCTACGGCGCGGTCGTGGTCGGCGACGAGGACCTGGTGCGCCACCTGGCCGAAACTGCGCGCCCCTACCTCTACACCACCGCCCTGCCGCCGGCCCTGGCAGCCGCTTCCAGCGCGGCGGTCCGGCTGGCGCGCCGCGAGCACTGGCGGCGCGACAAGCTGCGCGAGCTGACCGAACGCTTCCGCGCGCGCGCGCAAGGGCACGGCCTGCCATTGATGGCGTCCGATTCGCCGATCCAACCGCTGCTGTGCGGCGACGAAACCACCGCACTGGTGCTGTCGATGGTGCTGGAGAACGCCGGCTATCGGGTATCGGCGATCCGCCCGCCGACCGTTCCCGACGGCAAGTCGCGGCTGCGGATCACGCTGTCGGCGCTGCATGCCGTGGCCGAAGTCGATGCGCTGGCCGACGCGCTGGCGCGCGCGCGCGACACCACGCTGCATGCACGCGGCGCGGCCTGATGAAACCGTTTCTGTCCGCAAAGGGCGCAAAGATCGCAAAAGGGGCAATCCTGGATGGTCTTTGCGTACTTGGCGTTCTTTGCGGACAAATCGCCTTGTTCATGCCCGCCGCGGCCCGCCCCGCATGAGCCTGCACATCGAAGTCGTCGGCCACGGCACGCCGCTGGTGCTGCTGCACGGCTGGGCGCTGCATGGCGGCGTGTTCGCGCCACTGGTGCAGCGCCTGTCCGACCGCATCCAATTCCATCTGGTGGACCTGCCCAGCCACGGCCACAGCCGCGACAGTGAATTGCCATTGGCGCTGGACGCCTGCATCGACGACATCGTCGCACGCACGCCGCCGGCGCCGTGGCTGGGCTGGTCGCTGGGCGGCCTGTTCGCGCTGAAAGCCGCCGCGACCCGCTGGCCGCAAGTGCGCGGGCTGGTGATGCTGGCGGCCACACCGCGTTTCGTGAAAGCCGACGACTGGCCCGATGCGGTGGAACGCAGCGTGTTCCAGCAATTCGGCGCGGACCTGCAACGGGACCACCGCGGCACGCTGGAACGCTTCCTGGCGCTGGACACGCTGGGCTCGGAACACGCCCGCGCCGAACTGCGCAGCCTGCGCGAAACCCTGCACGCGCGCGGCGAGCCTGCGCCCGCCGGCCTGCAACAAGGCCTGCGCCTGCTGGAACGCAGCGACCTGCGCCACCTGCTGCCGTCGCTGCCGCAGCCCAGCCTGTGGATTGCCGGCCGTCGCGACCGACTGGTGCCGGCAGCCGGCATGCGCGCCGCCGCACGGCTTGCGCCGCATTCCGAATTCCTCGACATCGCCGGTGCCGGTCACGCGCCTTTCATCGGCCATGCCGACGCGGTCGCGGATAAAATTGCCGCCTTCGTGAATGGAATTGATGCAACGCGTGTTCCGCGATGAACGATTCGTTGCTTTTTTCCGCGAATTCCAGCCCCGAATCCCATGCCACCCCTCTTCGACCGCCACCACATCCGCCACGCCTTTTCCCGTTCCGCGCACAGCTACGACGCAGCGGCGGCGTTGCAGCATGAAGTCGAAAAACGCCTGCTGGAATCGCTGGACTACCTGGGCGGGCGCACCCCGCAAACCGTGCTGGATCTCGGCTGCGGCCCTGCCCACGCCGCCGCCGCGATGCGCAAGCGCTGGCCGCACGCGCAGATCATCGCCGCCGACCTGGCCCTGCCGATGCTGCAACAGGCGAAGAAACAAGCCGGCTGGTGGAACCCCTTTGCCCGCGTCAACGCCGACGCCGCCGCATTGCCCTTTGCCGACGCCAGCCTCGACGTGATCTTCAGCAACCTGTGCCTGCAATGGGTCGAAGACCTGCCGGCCGCGCTCGCCGGTTTTCGCCGCGTGCTAAAACCCGGTGGCTTGCTGCTGTGCTCCACCTTCGGCCCGCACACCCTGCACGAACTGCGCGAAGCCTTCGCCACTGCCGACGAGCGCCCGCACGTCAGCCCGTTCGCCTCGATCGCGCAATTCGGCGATTCGCTGATGCGCGCCGGCTTCCGCGACCCGGTGCTGGATCGCGACAATTTCGACCTGACCTATCCCGGCCTGCCCGCGCTGATGCGCGAACTGCGCGCGCTCGGCGCGACGAATGCCTTGCAAACCCGCCGCCGAACCCTGACCGGTCGCGCCCGCTTCGCCGCCGCCGCGCAGGCCTACGAGTCCCTGCGCAACGCCGATGGCCAACTGCCCGGCACCTGGGAAGTGATCTACGCCCATGCCTGGGCCCCGGACGCCGGCGCGCCCATCCGCCACGGCAACGATGAAATCGCCAGCATCCCGCTGTCGGCCATCCCGATCCGCCGCAAGCCTGCGTAGCGCAATTCATTTCTGCGGAAATAACGGAGGCCCGTACGTCGATCATGCTGGCTTCGGAAGCGCGCGCAGCCCCCGGTCGGGGATGCTCCTCGGCTCGGGCAGACTCCTGTCTTCACTCGCCGCCGCAGGCCATCCATGGCCTGCTTTCCGCATCCCCGACCGGGGGCTGCGCATCGGCGATTCATTCCGTCCGCCTTCGATGGAAGCGAAAAACCCCGAATCGCGAATAGCCGTGCCCAGTCGCCGGGGGTCGCGACAAGCGCGACAGGGATGTCGCGCGCGCGAGTCGGGGCAGGATTGCCCCGACCGAGCGAAAAGCGGCCCCCGGCGGCAGGGCACGGCGACCCACCGAAGCCAGTACCCAAACTGCCCGCAGCGGGAAGAAGCACAACCAGAAGCGCGACCCCTACACCGCCTCCAGCACCAGGTCGCGATGGAAGAAATAGACTTCCTGCAACAAAAATCGCCAGCGCGTGGCGAAGCTGCGGAAACGGCTGGTCGGCGTCGGCGAACCCAGTGATTCGATGCCCAGTTCGCGCGACAACCGCATCGCGCGCGCCATGTGCAGCGGATCGCTGACGATGATCGCGCGATGCAATCCGTTGACCCGCATCAGTTCGCGCGCCTGCTCCAGGTTCTGCCGCGTGGTGCGCGATTGCGATTCGATCAGGATCGCCTCTTCCGGCACGCCATGCTTGATCGCATACCGTCGCGCCACCTGCGATTCGGAAAATCGCGCACCCGTGCCGCCATAGCCGCCGGTGAAAATCAGCCTGCCCGCCATGCCGCGCTTGTACAAGGCAATGCCATGCACGATGCGTTGCTCGAACACCGGTGAAGGCCGCGCATCGTAAGCCGCCGCACCCAGCACAATGATCGCATCGGCTGGCGCGGCCTGGTCGCGCTGGCCCACCAGCGCGATGTACGCAGCCACGCCGACCAACCACAGCAGCACGCACAGCAACAGCCGCCAGCTCCAGCCCCAAACACCGCGCTTGCGCCGACGCACGCTCACGACGCGCTCCACGGCAGCGCGTCGATATCGACATTGCCACCAGACAGGATCAGCCCGACGCGCTTGCCGGCAAATACTTCGCGCCGCTGCAACACCGCCGCCAAGGCAATCGCCGACGAAGGCTCGACCGTCTGCTTCAGGACTCGCCACAACAAACGCATCGCCGCCAGCGTGTCGGCATCGGCCACGACGATCGCTTGCGCGCGATGCGCGCGCAACAACGCGAAATTCGGTTCGCCCAGCACGCCGCGCAAACCGTCGCACACGGTATCCGGCGCAGCCGTGGGCACGATGCGCACGCCGCCGGCCAGCGAGCGCGCGGCATCGTCGGCGGTTTCCGGCTCGGCCACGAAGATTTCGCAATGCGGTGCCAACGCCTGCGCGGCGATCGCACAACCGGCGGACAACCCGCCACCGCTGACCGGGATCACCAACGCATCCAGCGCGCCGGTTTGGCCCAGCAATTCCAGCGCCGCCGTACCCTGTCCGGCGATCACCCGCGCATCGGCGTAAGGGTGCACCAGCAACGCACCGGTGTCGGCCTGCACCTGCGCGCACAAAGCCTCGCGTGCGGCCACGCCCGGCGCGCAGAAGTGCAGGACCGCACCGCAGCGCTTGATGTTTTCGACCTTGGCCGGATTGGTGTTGTCCGGCACCACCACATGACAGGCGATGTCGCGGGTTTTCGCCGCCAATGCCAGCGCCGCGCCGTGGTTGCCGGACGAATGCGTGACCACGCCGCGCGCGGCCTCCTCATCGCTCAACGCCCACACCGCATTGCATGCACCACGAAACTTGAACGCGCCGCTACGCTGCAAGTGTTCGGCCTTGAAATGCAGATGCGCGCCGCACAACTCGTCCAGCGTGCGCGAATGCAATACCGGCGTGACCAGCGCCTGAGGCGCAATGCGCGCGGCGGCGGCCAGCACGTCGGCAAAAGCGGGCAGGGCGGTGGGTACGTCGGCGGAATCTGGCATGCGCAAAGGGTAGCGCATCGCATGGAAACGTTTGCACGACAACGCCCGCAAAATATCGTGGGTGCCACGGGGCCGGATTAAGCGCCGATTCAATGCCCCGGACCGAATCTGCCGACATCTGCAGCAACTTCGCAACAGGGGAACGCCATGAAGGCCCGCCATTGCATCGCCGCCGCACTCGCCGCTTTCGCGCTGAGCGGCTGCATCACCTACGACACTTCCGGTGCCAGCGCGCCCGGTGGCTATTATTCCGGTCGTCCCGGCACCCAGTATTACTACGATGGTTACGGCTACCCCATATATGGCTATGGCTACTACGGCTACTACGGTTATTACGACTACCCCTACTACTACCGCCACAACGGCGGCCGCTACTACCGTCCACCGCCGCGCCCGGCACAGGGCCAGGGCAATGGCAACGATCGCGTGCCACCATGGCGCGCACCGGCCACGAACCGCGACAGCGCCCGGCCCGGCGTGCGCCCGGTCCAGCCGGTGCAGGATGCGCAAACCCAGCCATCCCGCCCCGTCCAGTCGGTGCAATCGTCGCGACCCGCTCGCTCGGTCTCGCCCGCCCGCATCCACCGCTCCGAAAGCCGCCGCAAGAACGAAGATTGACCGGTTTGGCGCGCGGTGGTTGTACGCCCGGCAAACAGCGGCTAAGCTGCGCGGGCAGTGACCCATTGCGTCGCAATGTGACGCGATAGGCATCAAGTTCCATGTCGACGTTCGGCGGGAAATCTGGATCCCCCCTGTTCCGGCCCTGCCGAGCGTCGGCGCCTGATGCGGCAAAGAAAACCCGGCGCAAGCCGGGTTTTCTTTGCGAAGGTGAAAGGCAATCCGGCCATCCCGTCGCCCACCGAAATCAAAGATAAGGGGCCGGCAGTCCCCCGACTGCCGGCCCCTTGGGCGTCCCCATCGCGCGCCTGTGCTGGCCCCTGTTCCAGTCCAGCCACAGCGCCCTTGTCGCCTGCCGCGATGGGTGCTGTTTGATGGACGCATGAAGCGTGCCAACTTTGCCTGCTGCCCCGCCAATTTGGCGCTGACCTGCCACAGTGAGAAACTGACGCCATGAACGGCCCCTTTCATCGTTACGACGTCATCGTCATCGGCGGCGGCCACGCCGGCACCGAGGCGGTACTGGCCGCCGCGCGCGCCGGCGCACGCACCCTGCTGCTGACCCACAACGTCGAAACCGTCGGCGCGATGAGCTGCAACCCGGCTGTCGGCGGCATCGGCAAGGGCCACTTGGTCAAGGAAATCGATGCACTGGGCGGAGCGATGGCGCATGCGGCCGACCTGGCCGGCATCCAATGGCGCACGCTCAACGCCAGCAAGGGCCCGGCGGTGCGCGCCACCCGTTGCCAGGCCGATCGTTCGCTGTATCGCAGCGCGATCCGCCGCATCGTCGAAAGCCAACCCAACCTGAGCATTTTCCAGGCTGCGGTCGATGATCTGGTCATCGAACACGAGGAAATACGTGGCGTCATTACCCAGACCGGTCTGCGCTTCGACGCGCCCGCCGTGGTGCTGACCGCCGGCACCTTCCTCGCCGGCAAGATCCACGTCGGCCAAACCCAGTACGCCGCCGGGCGCATGGGCGACCCGCCTGCGACCACGCTGGCGCAGAAACTGCGCGAACGCCCCTTTGCCATCGACCGGCTGAAAACCGGCACGCCGCCGCGCCTCGACGGCCGCTCGCTGGATTACTCGAAGATGGAAGAACAAGCCGGCGACAATCCGCTGCCGGTGATGAGCTTCATCGGCGACGCGCGCGAACACCCGCGCCAGGTGTCGTGCTGGATCACCCACACCACCGAGCGCACCCACGAAACCATCCGTGCCGCGCTGCACCGATCGCCGCTGTATTCCGGCCAGATCGAAGGCACCGGCCCGCGCTACTGCCCGAGCATCGAAGACAAGGTCGTGCGTTTTGCCGAGAAGGCTTCGCACCAGATCTTTGTCGAACCGGAAGGGCTGGACGTGGTCGAGATCTATCCCAACGGCATCAGCACTTCGTTGCCGTTCGATGTTCAACTGGAACTGGTGCGCTCGATCATCGGGTTCGAGAATGCCCACATCACCCGCGCCGGCTACGCCATCGAATACGACTTCTTCGACCCGCGCGGCTTGAAGAATTCGCTGGAAACCAAGCTGGTTTCCGGCCTGTTCTTCGCCGGCCAGATCAACGGCACCACCGGCTACGAGGAAGCCGCTGCGCAAGGTTTGCTCGCCGGCCTCAACGCCGCGCGCCATGTGCAGGGGAAGGAAGCGTGGTCGCCGCGCCGGGACGAAGCCTACATCGGCGTGCTGGTCGATGACCTGATCACCCACGGCACCAACGAGCCGTACCGCATGTTCACCAGCCGCGCCGAATACCGCCTGCAACTGCGCGAAGACAACGCCGACCTGCGCCTGACCGAAAAAGGCCGCGAACTGGGCTTGGTCGATGACGCACGCTGGGAGAAATTCGCCGCCAAACGCGAAGCCATCGCCCGCGAGAATGAACGCCTGCGCGGCCTGTGGGCCACGCCGACCAATGCGCTGGGACGCGAAGTAGAAGCGGCGCTGGGCGTGAAAATCAGCCGCGAAACCCACGCGCTGGACCTGATCAAGCGCCCGGAACTGGATTACGCCAAACTCGTTTCAGTCGCCGGCATTGGCCCGGCGGTCGCGGACGCGCGCGTATCCGAACAGGTCGAAATCGGCATCAAATACGCCGGTTACCTGGATCGCCAGCGCGATGAAATCGCTCGCCAGCAACGCAACGAGCGCGCGACGATTCCTGCGACTTTCGACTTCGCCAGCGTGCGCGGACTTTCCGCCGAAGCGCAGCAGAAATTGCTGCGCGTGCGCCCGCAAACCATCGGCCAGGCGCAGCGCATTCCCGGCATGACTCCGGCTGCAATCTCGCTGCTGCTGGTACACCTGGAACGCATCCGGCGCGCGTCTGGCGCTCGGCGCGACGGCGACGTCTCCGGCGACTTGTCCGCCAGCGCCTGACTTCGCGCAGCATGCGCAACAGGTTGCCGCCGCTGTGCGAAAAAAACACAAAAGAAGAAACCCCCAGCCGCACGGCTGGGGGTTCCGGATAAAGACCCTGGCGATGACCTACTCTCGCATGGCTTGAGCCACACTACCATCGGCGCAGCTGCGTTTCACTTCCGAGTTCGGGATGGGATCGGGTGGGGCCACAGCGCTAATTTCACCAGGGAGACGGTTGGAGCAGCGCCAGAGCTTTCCCTTTGAAAGTCCGCACAAGGATGTGCGGCCTGTTGCGAAGGGAAGCGCATATGTCGCCTGTCTCGCGTAGTTACTTGAGGACGTAATCAATAGCTTGGGATCATCGACGTATCGTCGAGGAAGGCACTTCACATTGCGATGCAATCACAAGGAAGCAACTTGAGGTTATATGGTCAAGCCGCACGGATCATTAGTATCAGTTAGCTCAACGCCTTGCAGCGCTTACACACCTGACCTATCAACCACCTAGTCTTGATGGTTCCTTCAGGGGGCTTGTGCCCCGGGAGATCTCATCTTGAGGCGCGCTTCCCGCTTAGATGCTTTCAGCGGTTATCGCTTCCGAACATAGCTACCCGGCAGTGCCACTGGCGTGACAACCGGAACACCAGAGGTTCGTCCACTCCGG
>JASGDT010000056.1:0-17496 GCA_047607085.1 Pseudoxanthomonas sp.
AGTGCCCACGATGGCATGCAGCCGGTGGCCGAGAAAGGCAGGGCCGGGAAAAACAAACCCCGCCGGAGCGGGGTTTGTGTTTCAGCTTTGCGGATGGCGTGGGCACCGGAGGTGCCCACCCTACCGGCCTGCGAATCAAAAACAAACCCCGCCGGAGCGGGGTTTGCGTTTGAAGCGATCGGGAGGCGGGGGAAGAAATGTATTCTGACCCCGTTTTCCCCATTAGTTACGGCACTGGCTCGGCAGGTATTTCGTAGCGATGGTGGTGCCAGCGTCTGAGTTGCACGACCACTGGATGTTGTCTGTCGGCACGGTGCCAGCTTCCAGAGCAGCGCCACCGGAGGTGGGCTCGAACACCAGGGTGCCGTCGCCGGCCTTGGCGGTAGTGGTCACGGTGATGGCGCCGGAAGTAGAGTCGATGGCGACGCTCGTCACGTTCTCGGATGCGCTCGGAGTGGTCCAGCCGCTGGCCAGATCATCCTGGCCGTTGGCGGCATTTTCGGCGACCACGGTCTTGGCGGCATCGGCGGCGACGGCGGCTTCCGACACGCGGGCGCGGACGACATAGTCCTGATACGCCGGCAGCGCGATGGCGGCCAGGATGGCAATGATGGCCACCACGATCATCAGTTCGATCAGGGTGAAGCCTTGTTGGGTGTTCTTCATGGGTAATACCTCAGTTGGATGGAATGAAACTGGCGGAATGAAACCGGGGACACGTTTTGTGCTGCTTCCCCCGTGCCCCCTGCAACGTCTGTGGACCGCAGGTGTCGTGGTTGGCCACGTGGTGAGGTATGAAGCACGTTCCGTGCCAACTCCATTGCCCGCCGCCAGCGGCGCCATCCCGGCGGAACGCCTCGGGCCGCCTGCCGCGTCGCGCGTCGCAGGACCGACGGCATTGACGCGAATTGTCACAAAGTGACGCGGGGCGTCAGGTGGGGTGGTCGAGCCGGGCAGATAATACAAGTACTTGTATTGCGCCGTGACTGCGAGTACGCTGCTGCCATGAAGGAACTGTATTGGCTTGGCACGTCGTTGGATGATCTGAAGGCTTTCCCGGCAGATGCCCGGCGGGAAGCGGGCACCGACCTTCGCCTGGTGCAGCAAGGTGCCGAGCCACGCGATTGGAAGCCAATGAAGGACGTGGGCAAAGGCACGCGGGAGATTCGCGTGCGGGCAGACAACGGCGCTTTCCGCGTGTTCTATGTGGTGGAAAGCGAGGTGGCGGTCTATGTGCTGCATGCCTTCCAGAAGAAGACGCAAAAGACGGCCAAGGCCGATATTGAAAAAGGGCAGAGCCGTTACAGGCTGATCCCGTGAGCCGATCATTGATTGAGGATATTCCGATGCGCAAGCGTGCAACCGACGAAAACAAGGTGATCCCATCCAGCGGCAATGTGTTCGCCGATCTGGGGTTCGATGACGCAGAGGCGCAGGTGCTGGCGCTGCGTGCAGATTTGATGGCGCAACTTGCCCGCCAGATAGAAGCGCGCAAGCTGACGCAGGCAAGGGCGGCGCAATTGCTGGGTGTCAGCCAAGGCCGGGTGTCGGATCTGGTGTGCCGCAAGGTGGACAAGTTCAGCCTGGACATGCTGGTGACGTTTGCTGCGCGCCTGGGCAAGCCGGCAACGGTCAGGCTGGCGGCGTAGAGCAGGGAACAGAAAAACAGGGGGCAAAGTACGTTTTTGCGGGTAGCAGGCAGGGCGGGCACGCAGTGCCCGCGATGGCATGGGTTCGATGGCCGAAAGACGTGGGGGCGGAAACAACAAGCCCCGCCGGAGTGGGGTTTGTGTTTGCGGCTTTGCGGATTGCGTGGGCACCGAAGGTGCCCACGCTACCGGGCTTGATATTGCAGCAAATTGTTACTACAGTCAGATGATGGAGCTTGTCTGGGATGAAGCCAAACGGCAGCGCAACCTGTGGAAACACGGGCTGGATTTTGCCGATGCGGGATTCGTGCTGGACAGTGGGATTCGCATGGATGTCGTGGTTTCCCGCAATGGTGAAGAACGCACGCAGTCCTTCGCCTATGTCTTCGGGATGTTGCGCGTGCTGACGGTGGTGCATGTTGCGGGCGATGCCTGCACGCGCGTAATCAGTTTTCGCTCCGCAAGCACTGATGAAAGGGTGGCTTACCATGCCTGGCTTGAATCCGATGACTGAACGTGAAAAGGCATTGGCCGCGCTGAAAAACGCCGATGCGTGCAATGATTTCGTATGGGACGGGGTTGACGAGGACGACCGCCCGCTTTCCAGGGCGGAATTGAGCGCAGGCGTGGAAGCGGCGCGGCGCAGGCGCGGCAAGGGCAAGGCCCCGGCGAAGGCTTCCACCACGGTGCGCTTTGACCACGATGTGCTGGATGCTTTCCGTGCCGGTGGCCCCGGCTGGCAGACGCGCATGAACGCGGCGTTGCGGGAGTGGCTGAAGGAGCATTCCGCAGCCCGGTAGAGGGAATGGATTGCGCGCCTTGATTGGACTGGACTAGACTTGGTTCAATCAGGTTCTGCCAAGAGGGTTGCCCGTGTCCGCTGCGATCAATATCCATGAGGCCAAGACCCACCTGTCGCGGCTGGTGGAACAGGCTTTTGCAGGCGAGGAAATCATCATTGCCAAGGCCGGCAAGCCGATGGCGCGGCTGGTGCCGTTGGCGCCGGTGGTCAAACCCAAGAAGTTGGGCTTGTTGCAGGGGAAAATCGGGATTGCCCCGGATTTCGATGCGCCGCTGCCGGCGGATTTCCTGGGTTCCGGCAAAAACGCCTGACATGCGCCTGCTGCTGGATACGCATGTGCTGCTGTGGTCGCTTGACGACCCCGCCCGTCTGGGCAGGAAAACCCGTGGCCTGATCGAGCGTTCCGAGGTGCTGGTCAGCGTGGCTTCGCTGTGGGAAATCAGCATCAAGGCGGGCCTTGGCAAATTGAAGGCCGACCCGCAGGAAGTGTTCGACGCCATCGCGCCTTCCGGCTTCGATTTGCTGCCGGTGCAGGCGGCGCATGCCATCGAGGTGTTTTCCCTGGGCGCCGTGCATGGCGATCCCTTCGATCGATTGCTGGTGGCGCAGGCGGTGTCCGAGCGCATCACCCTGCTCACTTTCGATGAGGCGCTGAGGGGTTATGGGGCTTCGGTGCGTTTGGTGGAGTGATCCGGTGCGGTTCGACGGGCGGCAACGGTATCGCACCCGCTGCGCCCACCAGGCCAGGGCAATAGAATCGCGGCATGAACTTCGCCTTCCTTGATGACGGCCGGCCAGCCGGTGCCGATGCCTTGCGGGCGTTGGCGGTGGCCAATTACGGGCATTTCACTTCGATGCAGGTGCGCGGCGGCGCGGTGCGCGGGCTGGATCTGCATTTGCGGCGCTTGCAGGCGGCGACGGGCGAGTTGTTCGGGGTGGGGCTGGATGCGGCGCGGGTGCGGGCGGCGATGCGCGCGGCGGTGGAAGCGGCAGGCGGTGATTGCTCGCTGCGGGTGACGGTGTTTTCACGGCAGTTCGATCATCGCCGGCCGTTGCCGCCGGTGCCGGTGGAGGTGTTGGCGACGGTTTCGCCGGCGGCGTCCGCGGCGGGGGCGATCCGGGTGAAGTGTTTCGAGTTCGTGCGCACGCTGCCGCAGGTCAAGCACGTGGGCACGTTCCCGTTGTTCCACTATCGGCGGCAGGCGCTGGCGGCGGGATTCGACGATGCCTTGTTCGTCGATGCGCGTGGCGACGTGGTGGAAGGGTCGCTGTGGAATGTCGGGTTCTGGGATGGGCAGTCCGTCCTGTGGCCGACCGGGCCGGCGCTGCGCGGGACGATGGAGCAGTTGCTGCAACGGGGGCTGGAGCAGATCGGCGTGCCGCAGCGGTCGCTGCGGCTGCGGCCGGAGGCGGGCGCTGACCCGGCCGGGGCTGGCTTTGCGGGAGCGTTCGCGGTGAATGCGACCGGCATCCAGCCGATCGTGGCGATCGACGGCCGGGATTGCCTGCAGGCGGCGGAATTGCCGGGCTTGCTGCAACGGGCGCTGGAAACGCAGCCCTGGCAGGCGGTGTAGGCGCTTTCCTTCCGCCAATCAATGCCTTACAATGCGCGGCTCACTTACCCGGGCATTCCGCCCGCTGGACATCATCAAATGGTCAAGATCCGCCTTACCCGTGGCGGCGCCAAGAAGCGCCCCTTCTACCACATCATCGTCACCGACCAGCGCAGCGCGCGCGATGGCCGCAACATCGAGCGCGTGGGTTACTACAACCCGGTCGCCTCGGGCAACGACAAGCGCGTCGAGCTGGACATCGCCCGCGTTGACCATTGGGTCGGCAACGGCGCGCAGCTGACCGAAAAGGTCGCCAACCTGTACAAGGAAGTGGCCAAGACGCAGGCTGCCGCGGCCTGATCGGCCACGGCATCCGGGAAGGCGGCGCAAGCCGCCTTCTTCGTTTCCGGGACTCGAATATCGTGCAAGCGACGGCGCCTGAAAAACGCATCCTGCTGGGCCGCGTGGCCGGCGCCTTCGGCGTGCGCGGGCAGTTGAAGCTGGAATCGTGGACGCAGCCGCGCGCGGCGATCCTCCGCTACCAGCCGTGGACGCTGCGCGATGCGGCCGGCGGCGAGCGCGAACTGACCGGCGCACGCGGGCGCGATTCGGGCAAGCATCTGATTGCCGATTTCCCCGGCGTGGAAGACCGCGACGCGGCCGAGGCCTTGCGCGGCACGGAGATTTACGTGCCGCGTTCGGCGTTGCCGCCGCCGAAGCCGGGCGAATACTACTGGGTGGATCTGGAAGGTCTGCGCGTGGTCAACGTGGAGGGCGTGGATTTCGGCACGGTGTCGCACCTGTTCTCGACCGGGGCCAACGACGTGCTGGTGGTGCGTGGCGATCGCGAGCGGCTGGTGCCGTTCGTCGAGCCGGACTACGTGAAGGCGGTGGATTTCGACGCCGGCGTCATCACGGTGGATTGGGACGCGGCGTTCTGAGTGGTTGCCATGCGCATCGACGTCATCAGCCTGTTCCCCGAATTCGTCGCCCAATGTGCCGGTTTCGGCGTGGTCGGGCGGGCGCAGGAGCGCGGGCTGCTGTCGCTGCACGGCTGGAACCCGCGCGACCAGGCGCAAGGCAATTACCGCCGCGTTGACGACAGGACCTTCGGCGGCGGCCCCGGCATGGTGATGATGATCGAGCCGCTGCGTGCCACGCTGGACGCGGCGCGGCTGGCCGATGCCACGCCGGCCCCGGTGATCTACCTGTCGCCGCAGGGCAGGCCGCTGACCCAGGCAAAAGTGCGCGAACTGGCCGCGCTGCCGCGGCTGATCCTGTTGTGCGGGCGCTACGAAGGCATCGACGAGCGCTTCGTGCGGGCCGAAGTCGATGAGGAAATTTCCATCGGCGATTACATCCTGTCCGGCGGCGAACTGCCGGCGGCGGTGCTGGTCGATGCGGTGGCGCGCCTGCAGGAAGGCGCATTGGGCGATGCCGAGTCGGCCGCGCAGGACAGTTTCGAGGCCGGCGCGGACGGGCTGGCGTTGCTGGATTGCCCGCATTACACGCACCCGGCCAGCCATGAATTCGGCGAAGTGCCGGCGGTGCTGCGTTCCGGCGACCATGCCGCCATCGCCCGCTGGCGCCGGCAGCAGGCCCTGGGCCGCACCTGGCAACGCCGGCCGGAATTGCTGGACGAGGCGGCCCTGTCGAAGGCGGATCGGGCGCTGCTGGAGGCGTTTCGGGCAGAAAACCCTGCACAACCGTAGGTCGGGGGCGTGGCCACGACTTGCGTAACTCTTTGCTTTCCCGAAGGTTTCGGGGTTACAATGCGCGGCTTCGCGGGTTGCCTCCGGCCTCGCGGAACCCAACAACAAGACGTGCGGCGCAATCCGGTGACCGCATCAGAACATGTTGCCGAACGGCACGACCACGCGCGACGCAAGCGCCACAACACAACGGTGTCACGATGAGCAATCTCCTCCAGCAGTTCGAAGCCGAGCAGATCACCCGCCAGCTTCCGCAGTTCAGCCCCGGCGACACCGTCGTGGTCAACGTCAAGGTCAAGGAAGGCAACCGCGAGCGCGTGCAGGCCTACGAAGGCGTGGTCATCGCCAAGAAGAACGCCGGCCTCAACTCTGCCTTCACCGTGCGCAAGATCTCTCACGGCTACGGTGTGGAGCGCGTGTTCCAGACCCACAGCGCCACCATCGACTCGGTCGAAGTGAAGCGCCGCGGCAAGGTTCGCGCCGGCAAGCTGTACTACCTGCGTGGCCTGCAAGGCAAGGCTGCCCGCATCAAGGAAGACCTGGCCGCCGTGGCCAAGGCCAAGGCCGAGAAGGCCGCCGAGTAATCCGGTGCATGCATGCAACGCCACGACGGCCACCTTCGGGTGGCCGTTTGCGTTTGCGGCACGGCAAGCCGGCATCGTCACGACATGAGCGAACCTGTCTCCATCCGTCTCGATGTGTGGCTGTGGGCCGCGCGCTTCTTCAAGACCCGCGCGCTGGCCAGGCAGGCCATCGAAACCGGCAAGGTCGAGGTGGCCGGCCAGCGCGCCAAGCCGGCGCGCACGCTGAAACCGGGCGAGGCCTTGAAGATCGACCGCGCCGGCGAAACCCTTGAAGTCGAAGTGCTGGCGATCAGCGACATGCGCGGCCCGGCTTCCGTTGCGCAAACGCTGTACCGCGAAAGCGAGACCTCGCGCCGGCGCCGCGAGGCCGAACGCGAATTGCGCCGTGCCGAAGCCGCTGGCTATCGCGCCCCGACGCACAAGCCGGACAAGCGCGCGCGGCGTTTGATCCGGGCCTTGGGGGATATCGATGCTTTCTGACAAGGACGTCGCGTGAACCTGACCGAAAAACCCGCGCGCCTGTTGCCGCTGATCGTGGCTTGCGCCTTGTTCATCGAGAACATGGATTCGACGGTGATCTCGACCTCGCTGCCGGCGATGGCGAAGGATCTGGGCACCGATCCGATTGCGTTGAAACTGGCGATGACGGCTTATCTGTTGTCGCTGGCGGTGTTCATTCCGATTTCCGGCTGGGTGGCCGATCGCTTTGGTTCGCGCATCACGTTCTGCTGGGCGATTGGCGTGTTCCTGATCGGTTCGGTGTGTTGCGCGGCGAGCGGCTCACTGGGGGAACTGGTCGCTGCACGCGCCTTGCAAGGCGTGGGCGGCGCGATGATGGTGCCGGTCGGGCGGCTGGTGCTGTTGCGTTCGATTCCGAAGAACGAGTTGGTGCAGGCGCTGAGCTGGTTGACCATTCCGGCAATGATCGGCCCGGTGGTGGGGCCGCCGCTGGGCGGGTTCATCACCGAGTATTTCCACTGGCGCTGGATCTTCCTGATCAATCTGCCGATGGGATTGGTGGGGATTCTGCTGGCGCGCAAATACATCCCGCAGATTCGTGAAGACGTGGCCGGGCTGGACGGTGCGGGCTTCGTGCTGGCCGGTTTGGGCCTGGCGGCGGCCATGTTCGGTTTCTCGACGATGGGCCGGCATCTGTTGCCGCTGTGGTTGTCGGTGGCCACGCTGGCGGCAGGCATCGGCTTGCTGGCGGTGTATCCGTGGCATGCGCAGCGGGTGCAGGCGCCGCTGCTGGATTTGAAGCTGTTCCGCTACAACACGTTTCGTGCCGGGGTGATCGGCGGTTTCCTGTTCCGTACCGGCATCGGCGCGACGCCGTTCCTGCTGCCGCTGATGCTGCAATTGGGTTTTGGCTTGAGCCCGCTGCAATCCGGGTCGCTGACTTTCATTTCCACGGTCGGGGCGATGTTCACCAAGACCATTGCAGCGTGGGTGATCCGGCAATGGGGTTTCCGTCGCGTGTTGATCATCAATGCATTGCTGGCCTCCGTCATGCTGGCCGGGTTTGGCTTGTTCCGGCCCGAATGGCCGCATGCGGCGTTGATGACGGCGTTGCTGGTCAGCGGGTGTTTCCGTTCGCTGCAATTCACCGCGATCAATGCGATCAGCTATGCCGAGATCGATCCGCACCGCATGAGCCAGGCCACCAGCCTGTCATCGATGATGCAGCAACTGGCGCTGGGCATGGGCGTGGCCATCGGGGGCTATGCGCTGGAAATCGCCGGCGTGCTGCGCGGCACGGAAACCACCGCGGTGCACAACTTCTACTGGGCCTTCGCGGCGATGGGCCTGATTTCGGCCAGTTCGATATGGTGGATGTGGCAATTGCCGCGCGATGCCGGCGCGGAAATGGCCGGGCGCGCGAAGGTGGGCCAGGAAGTGGATGACGAGCCCAAGTCGATCAAGTTCCCGCAGACGTGAATTGCGGGAACTCCGGAAATTCGCCATTCCCGCTTTTGCGGGAATGACGGGCAAGGATGGGGCACCTTGAAGTATCCCGCCGGGACACGGACATGCCATGTCCCGGCGGCGCCTGCCCGATTACTTCAGGTCGAAGCGATCCAGGTTCGCCACCTTCGCCCATGCGGCGACGAAATCCTTGACGAAACGCTCCTTGCCGTCGGCCTGCGCATACACCTCGGCATAGGCGCGCAGCACCGAGTTGCTGCCGAACACCAGATCGTTGCGGGTGGCGGTGTATTTGATCTCGCCGGTGTTGCGGTCGCGGCCTTCGAAGGTTTCGCCGTCCTTCGATGTCCACACCGTGCCCATGTCCAGCAGGTTGACGAAGAAGTCGTTGCTCAGTGCGCCGGGGTTGCCGGTGAACACGCCGTGCGCGCTGCCGTCCCAGTTCGCGCCCAGCACGCGCAGGCCGCCGACCAGTGCGGTCAGTTCCGGCGCGGTGAGGGTGAGCAGTTGCGCCTTGTCGATCAGCAGGGCTTCGGTGCGGATGTTCGCGCCGGCTTTCTTCCAGTTGCGGAAGCCGTCGGCCACGCCTTCCAGGTACGCGAAGGAGGGCACGTCGGTCTGCGCCTGCGTGGCATCGACGCGGCCCGGTGCGAACGGCACTTCGATGTCGAAACCGGCGGCCTTCGCGCCTTGTTCGACGCCGACGTTGCCGGCCAGCACGATCAGATCCGCCAGAGACAATCTGGTCGAAGCCTTGATGCCTTCGATTTTCTCCAGCGCGCCGACGGCAATCTTGTTGGCTTCCCATCCGCGCTGCGGTTGCAGGGCGATGCGCGCGCCGTTCGCGCCGCCGCGCTTGTCGCCGCCACGGAACGTCGCTGCCGAGGCCCAGCCCAGCGAAACCAGTTCGCCCGTGCTCAAGCCCAATGCGGCGATCTTCGCCTTGGCGTCGGCGATGTCGGCGGCGGACGGCAGCGGGCCGGCCGGCGGCAGCGGGTCCTGCCAGATCAGATCCTCCTTCGGCACTTCCGGGCCCAGGTAGCGCGCCTTCGGCCCCATGTCGCGATGGGTCAGCTTGAACCAGGCGCGGGCGAAGGCTTCGTTGAAGGCTTGCGGGTCGTTGAGGAACTTGCGCGAAATCTTCTCGAAATCCGGATCGAAACGCAGGGTCAAATCCGTGGTGAGCATGGTCGGTTTGCGCTTCCTTGCCGGGTCGAATGGGTCGGGGATGATCTCCGGGCCGTCTTTCGCTTCCCACTGGATTGCGCCGGCGGGGCTGCGGGTCTGCACCCATTCGTGCTTGAACAGGTTTTCGAAGAAGTGGTTGCTCCACTGCGTGGGCGTCTGCGTCCACACCACTTCCAGGCCGGAAGTGATGGCGTCCGGGCCCGCGCCGCTGCCGTGGCTGGAGGCCCAGCCCAGGCCTTGCAATTCCATCGGCGCGGCTTCCGGGTCGGGGCCGACGTGCGAGGCCGGGGCCGCGCCGTGGGTCTTGCCCAGAGTGTGGCCGCCGGCGATCAGGGCGACGATTTCCTCGTCGTCCATCGCCATGTTGCCGAAGGTGGCGCGGATGAAGGGCGCGGCGGATTTCGGATCGCCGCTGGCCTCGGGGCCTTCCGGGTTGACGTAGATCAGGCCCATTTCGGTCGCGCCGAGGTTGCTGCCTTCGAGCGCCTCGGACTTGCGGTGCTGCAGCCAGGTTTTTTCCACGCCCCAGTTGACGTCGTTGTCCGGCTCCCAGGTATCTTCGCGGCCGGCGGCGAAACCGAAGGTGCGGAAGCCGGAATTCTCCAGCGCCACGTTGCCGGCCAGCACGAACAGATCGGCCCACGAAATCTTCTGTCCGTATTTCTGTTTCACCGGCCACAGCAGGCGGCGCGATTTGTCGAGGCTAGCGTTGTCCGGCCATGAACCCAGCGGCGCGAAACGGTGCTGTCCGCGCCCTGCGCCGCCGCGGCCATCGTTGAGGCGGTAGGTGCCGGCGCTGTGCCAGGCCATGCGGATGAACAAGCCGCCGTAGGTGCCCCAGTCGGCCGGCCACCACGCCTGCGAATCGGTCATCGTCCTGCGGATGTCGGCCTTGAGTGCGGCGTAGTCCAGTTTCTTGAATTCATCGGCGTAGTTGAACGCCGTGCCCAGCGGGTTGGATTTCTCCGAGTGCTGGTTGAGCAGATCGACCGGCAATTGTTCCGGCCACCAATCCTTGTTGGTGGTGCCTTGGCCGGCGGCGAGGTAGGGACATTGGGCTGGGGTGGACATCGGGTTCTCCGTGGCTGCCGTTGAGGGTGGCGAGGGGTTTCGTTTCGACACTTCCGCCGCAATCATGAGGGGTGCATGTTGCGGCGGGAAATCGAATGAAATTACCGATTCGATAGGCAGCGTCGATGCGGCGGCGCGGCAGTTGTTGTCTTGAGGTCAGCGATTGCCGCCCAGCAGGCCGCCGCCGATCTTCAGCAGGTCGCCGATGCCGAGCTGTCCGTCGCCGTCCTGATCCAGCACGGCGCCGAGCAGGCCGCCGGCCAGACCGCCTTGTTGCCGCGCGGCTTGCTGTTCCTGCCCGAGCACTTGGCCCACCTCGCTGGCGCTGGCTTGCTGGCCGCCGCCGAGGAACTGCTTGGCCAGGAAGGACATCACGATTGGCGCAAGGATCTGCAGCAACAGACTGGCCTTGTCGCCGCCCAGACCGGTGGCCTGGCCCAGGCTGGTGGCGGCGTGTTGCTGGTTGTCGCCCAGCACGTGGCCGAGGATGCCCGCGCCATTGGTTTGCCGCGATTGGGTGCCGCCGCCCAGCACCGCGCCGAGCACGCTGCCGATGTCCAGGCCGTCGGCGTGGTCGTTCTGCAATGCGCCCAGCAGCGCCTGCGCACCATTCGGTTGCGCGGCATTCCTGCCCAGCGCCCCCAGCAGCAAGGGCAGGGCGGCGCCGACGGCGTCGGAAGTCTGCGTGGGATTGGTGCCCAGTTGCTGCGCCACCTGTTGCAGCGGTGCGCCCTGGAGTTGCTGGAAGAGTTGATCGGCCAACGAAGTGCTCATGGTGCGGTCCTTCTGGATGTGATTGCGCGACCGGGATGGCCGGGCCGCCGATGGTAGCGCGACGGGGGTGTGAATGCGGTTATCCGCCAACACGCTCTACCCTGTGCGGACTTTCCGCAATGCGACGACCGCATGACCATCCGAGCCGCACGCCTGCTGCACTTGCTGGACGAACTGCGCCGCCGCCGTGGTCCGGTGCGCGGCGTGCAACTGGCACAGCAGTTGGGCGTCAGCCTGCGCACGCTGTATCGCGACATCGATGCCCTGCGTGGGCAGGGCGCCGACATCGACGGCGATCCCGGCGTGGGTTACCGCCTGCGGCCGGGCTTCCTGCTGCCGCCGATGATGTTCTCCGCCGAGGAACTGGAGGCGATGGTGCTGGGCGCGCGCTGGGTGGCCCGCCATGCCGACCCGGAACTGGCTGCGGCGGCGAACCAGATGCTCGACCGCGTGGTCGGCATCCTGCCGGAAGCCTTGCGCCTGCAGGTCGAAACCAGCGGCCTGTTCGCCGACTGGCACGGCATCGAAGCCGAACCGTGGCTGCCGACGCTGCGCCGCGCGATCCGCGAGGAGCACGCGTTAAGCATGCGGTACGCCGACGTCGAAGGCCGCGTCACCGAGCGCGTGGTCTGGCCGTTCGCGATGGCCTTCCTCGCCGACGTGCGTCTGCTGGCGGCGTGGTGCGAACTGCGCGGCGATTTCCGCCATTTCCGCGCCGACCGCGTGCTGGGTCTCGAAGACACCGGCGCGCGCTACCCGGAGCGCCGCCACAGCCTGCTGCGCCGCTGGAGCGCGCAGCGCAAGGCTGCTGACAGCGGCTGACAGCAGCCGGCGCGCAGACTGGCGGCTCTTCCCACGGAACCGCCGCCATGACCGACACGCTGACCCTCTACACCCATCCCGTCTCGCGCGGCCGCGTCGCCCGCTGGATGCTGGAGGAAACCGGACTGCCCTACGAGGAAGTCATCCTCGATTTCGACACCACGATGAAATCGCCCGGATACCTGGCGATCAACCCGATGGGCAAGGTGCCGGCGCTGCAGCACGGCGACACGGTGATTACCGAGAACTCGGCCATCCTGGCCTATCTGGCGGATCTGGCGTCCGAGCGGGAACTGGCGCCGCCGCCCGGTTCGAAGGAGCGTGGCAGCTACTACCGCTGGCTGTTCTTCCTGGCCGGGCCGGCGGAGTCGATGCTGACCGCCAAGCAGAGCGGCGTGTTCGCCCCCGCGCTCAGCGCCGGCTATGGCACCGAGGCCGACACGTTGCATGCGCTGGAGCAGGCGGTTTCCGGCAGGGCGCATCTGGCCGGCGACCGGTTCACCGCCGCCGACCTTTACATGGCGGCCTTGCTCGGCTTCTACCTGCGCATCGGCGTCATCGAGCCGCGCCCGGCCTTCGCCGAATTCGCCAAGCTACATTTCGCGCGCCCGGCCGCGCAGCGCGCCAGCGCGCGCGACGATGCGCTCGCGGCGGCGCATCCGCCGGCTGCAGGCGGATTGGCGAAGTCGTGACGTTCGCGCAGGCGGCGGGTGGCCGGCGCTTGCGGCCGGAACCGTTGCCTACAGCAGCGACTTGAGCCGGTACAGCGCTTCCAGCGCCTGCTTCGGCGTCAGTTCGTCGGGATCCAGCGCGGCCAGCGCTTCCTGCGCGGCCGACGGCGCGGAAGCGAACAGGCCGAACTGCTGCGGCGCGTCCAGCGCCTGCGGCGAGACTTTGGCGGCGTGGCTTTCGCGGCCGCGCTGTTCCAGTTCGGCCAGCCGACGGCGCGCCTGCTGCAGTGTGGCCTTCGGCAGGCCCGCCAGCGCGGCGACCTGCAGACCGAAGCTGCGGTCCGCCGCGCCTTCCTTGACCGCGTGCATGAACACCAGCGTGTCGCTGCCGCTTTTGTCGGTATGTTCGACCGCGTCGAGGTGCACGTTGGCGATGCCGCTGTCGCCGCCATTGATGGATTCGTTCGCCAATGCGGTCAGTTCGAAATAATGCGTGGCGAACAAGGTGCAGCAGCGGTTCTGCGATGCGAGATGGCGCGCCACCGCATCGGCCAGCGCCAAGCCGTCGTAAGTGGAAGTGCCGCGCCCGATCTCG
Organism: Pseudoxanthomonas sp.; assembly: GCA_047607085.1. Classification (GTDB taxonomy): domain Bacteria; phylum Pseudomonadota; class Gammaproteobacteria; order Xanthomonadales; family Xanthomonadaceae; genus Pseudoxanthomonas_A. Next base: position 13,348 of record JASGDT010000056.1, read on the forward strand.
TCCATCAACACCAGCGATTGCGGCGTGGCGTGGTGCAGGATGTAGCTGGTCTCGGCCATTTCCACCATGAAGGTCGATTGCCCGCGCGCCAGGTCGTCGCCGGCGCCGATGCGGGTCAGGATGCGGTCGATCGGGCCGATGGTCGCTTTCAACGCCGGTACGAAGCTGCCGATGTACGCCAGCAGCACGATCAGCGCGTTCTGGCGCATGTAGGTGCTCTTGCCGCCCATGTTGGGGCCGGTGATGACCAGCATGCGGCGCGCGGGGTGCAGATGCAGATCGTTGGGTTCGAACGGCTCCTTGCGCACCGCTTCGACCACCGGGTGGCGGCCGCGTTCGATGTGCAGGCCGGCTTCGTCGGACAACGCCGGCGGCGACCAATCCAGCGCCTGCGCGCGTTCGGCGAAACACGCCAGCACGTCGAGTTCGCTCAAGGCAGCGGCGCAGCGTTTCAGCGGTTCCAGTTCGGCATTGAGCGTGTCGAGCAGTTCCTCGTACAGCAGTTTTTCGCGCGACAGCGAGCGTTCGCGTGCGGACAGCACCTTGTCCTCGAACTGCTTGAGTTCTTCGGTGATGTAACGCTCGGCGCCGGTCAGGGTCTGGCGGCGGGTGTAATGCACCGGCGCCTTGTCGGCCTGGCCCTTGCTGATCTCGATGTAGTAGCCGTGCACGCGGTTGTAGCCGACCTTCAGCGTCGGGATGCCGGTGCTTTCGCGCTCGCGCTGTTCCAGATCGATCAGGAACTGGTCGGCATGGGTCGAAAGCCGGCGCAACTCGTCCAGTTCGGCATCGAAGCCATCGGCGATCACGCCGCCGTCGCCGAGTTTCATCGGCGGTTGCGGCGCAACGGCGCGAGCGAGCAGGGCGGCGGTGTCGGCGTGTTCGCCGAGTTCCGCGGACAGCGCGTGCAGGCGCGGAGAATCCAGCGGCGCGAGCACTTCGCCAATCGCCGGCAACAACTCCAGGCCATCGCGCAATGTCGAAAGATCGCGCGGGCGCGCCGAGCGCAAGGCAACGCGGGTGAGGATGCGTTCGACGTCGCCCAGTGCGCGGAATTGTTCGCGCAGCTTCACGTCCGCGCCGCCGTCGATCAGCGTGGCCACGGCCTGGTGGCGTTCGCCGACGATGCGGCGGTCGCGCAGCGGGCGGTGCAGCCAACGCCGCAGCAAACGTCCGCCCATCGGCGTGATGGTGCTGTCCAGCACGCCGAGCAGGGTGTGCCTGGTGTCGCCATCGACGCGCGTGTCCAGTTCCAGATGGCGACGCGTGGCCGCGTTCATCGCGATGGCCTCGTCGGCGGATTCGACCGCGATCGATGTCAGATGCGGCAGGCGCTGCTTCTGGGTTTCTTCCACGTACCCGAGCAAGGCGCCGGCCGCGGCAGTCGCCAGGCCGCCTTTGCACGGCATGGAGTCGTCGATGCCGAACGCGGACAGGTCATGCAGGCCGAAGAATTCCAGCAACTGGCGGCGGCCGGAATCGGCATCGAACAACCACGGCGCGCGCCGACGCATGCCGGTGCGCTGTTGCACGAAGGCCGGCCAGCTTTCCTCGTCGGGCACCAACAGTTCCGCCGGTTCCAGTCGCGCCAGTTCCGCTTCCAGCGCATCATCGCTTTCGACTTCGTTGACGCGGAAGCGCCCGCCGGCCAGATCGGCCCACGCCAAACCGTAACCGCCGCTTTTGGACGACGTGTTGTTGCGCGCCACCGCCATCAGCAGCGTGTCGCGGCGCTCGTTGAGCAGCGCCTCGTCGGTGACGGTGCCGGGCGTGACCACGCGCACCACCTTGCGTTCGACGATGCCCTTGGCCAGCGCCGGGTCGCCGATCTGCTCGCAAATGGCCACGGCTTCGCCCAGCGCCACCAGCCGGGCCAAGTAGCCTTCGTGCGAATGCGCCGGCACGCCGGCCATCGGGATCGGCGCGCCGCCGGAACTGCCGCGCTGGGTCAGGGTGATGTCCAGCAGCCGCGCCGCCTTGCGCGCATCGTCGTAGAACAGTTCGTAGAAATCGCCCATGCGGAAGAACAGCAACACGTCCGGGTAGTCGGACTTCGCCGCGAAGAATTGCTGCATCAGGGGCGTGTGGCCGGAAAGCCGTTTGACCTGCTCGTAGGTGACTGCCGAATCGGTCAAAGGGTTCCTGGAAGGCGCGTGCATCGGGAGGCGGGTTCGGACGGATGCCGTCATTTTCCCCGATTTCGCGGCCGCTGCGGCGCCAGGGCCTGGCCCAATGGCTAGATCAACTTGCCCAGCATCCGCAAGCCGCCGGTCCATACGCCGATGGCGGTGCCCAGCGAAGTCAGGAAGAAGTTCAGCAACACCCGCGCCACGCGGTTGCGCCACCAGCCTTTCACCGTGTTGACGTCGTCGCGCAGCGCGAGGAAATCCGCATAGGTCGGCTTGCGCAGCGTCGCTTCGACGAAGGCGCTGACCGTGCCGGAGGCCAGTGCCGGGTGCAGCGGCGTCAGCGGCGAGGCGATGAAGGCGGCGAGGATGCTCAGCGGGTGGCCGCCGGCCAGCGTGCAGCCGATCGCGCCGAGGATGCCGGTGGTCAGCACCCATTGCACGATCAGGTCGGCACCCACGTCGATGCCGCCTTTCCAGAAACCCCAGGCGAAACCGCCCAGCAGGAACGCGCCGATGATCAATTCCATCCACGGCACCCGCGATTTGGGTTTTACCGCTTCCAGTTGCGCGCGCACGACGGCTGGCGCGTCGTCGTCGGCCAGGTGTTGCGCCATGCCGGCCAGATGGCCCGCGCCGACCACGGCCAATACTTCGCGCGCGCCGCTGGCCGGGCCGGCCAGATCGCGCAGGTTCGCAGCCATGTAGTGGTCGCGTTCGGCGATGACGGTTTCGTACAGGACTGGATTGTCCGATTCGAACTCGCCGAAGCTCGATTCCAGCAGGTCGCCGTGCTTGAGCTTCTCGATTTCGGTGTCCTCGACCTTTTCGTCGGACAGCATCGCCATCAGGATGCCGCCGCTGATCTTTGCGCGGCCCCACCAGCCCAACTTCTGCATCGCGCGCTTGAAGGTCAGGCCCACCTCGCGGTCGATCAACACGTTGCGCAGGCCGCGTTCGCGCGCGTCCAGCACGGCGGCTTTCAGCTCCGCGCCTGGTTCCACGCCGAGTTGTTCGGCCAGCCGCCGCTGGTACGCGGCCAATGCGAGGTTGGCGGCGAACATCGAGGTCTTGCCTTCGCGGATCACTTTCACCAGGTCGAGTTTCGCCAGCGTGTCCGGCTCGGTCAGCGATTGCAGGCGGCCGGCGTCCAGTTCCACCGCGATGGTGTCGAACGCGCCGCTGGCAACCGCGCCGCGCACGGCATCGACGCTGGCCTGCGATACATGCGCGGTGCCCAGCAAGGTGTAGCGCACGCCGTCGCGTTCGACGATGCGGTGCGGTTGTCCGGAAAGGGAGGGAATCGCGGAATCGGTCATGGGTCAATTGCCGGAAGCAGGTTGCGCCTTGCCCGCGCCCAGGGCGCGCTGCATGAAGACGGTATCGAGCCAGCGCCCGTGTTTCCAGGCGATGGCGGGGAAGGTGGCCAGAGAGGTGAAGCCGAAACGCTGGTGCAACTTGATCGACGCGGTATTGGTCGGTTCGCCGATCACCGCGATCATTTGCCGGAAGTCGCGCGCTGCGCATTCTTCGATCAGCCTTTGCAGCAGCGCCGAGCCGATGCCCTTGCCTTGCCGGCCGGCGGCGACATAGACGGAGTTTTCCACCACCCAGCGGTAGGCGGCGCGGGAACGGAAGCTGCCGGCATAGGCGTAGCCGACGACTTCGCCGTCCAGTTCGGCCGCGAGGTACGGATACCCGCCGGCGAGCATGTTGCGCATGCGCCCGAGCATTTCCGCCTCGCCAGGAGCCTCGTATTCGTAGGTGTTGACGAAGTCGCGCACCTCGGCTGCGTAGATCGCGGTGATGGCGGGAATGTCGGCTTCGCTGGCGTTACGGACGACGAGGCTCATCGGCGCGATCAGTCGATGTAGCGCTTGAGCAGGCCGTCGTAGGCGTCGATGCGGCGGTCGCGCAGGAACGGCCAGATGCGGCGCACGTGCTCGCTGCGGCCGAGGTCGATTTCGGCTTCGAGGAGGGTCGGCTCGGTGCCGGCTTCGGCCAGCAGTTCGCCTTGCGGGCC
>JASGDT010000057.1:0-16140 GCA_047607085.1 Pseudoxanthomonas sp.
GGGCCACCGCACTGAGCCTGGCCCTGGCCGGCCTGATCGCCGCCGGCCAGGCCCGCGCCGACGACGTGGCCTGCCCCGATACCTCGGCCAGCACCGACCAGGGCAACGAGGGCGGCACCGACAACACCACCTGCAGCGAACACAGCAGCGCTTACGGCAATCTGAATGTCGCCAGCGGCGCGTACAGCAGCGCCTTCGGCTATCTGAATGTCGCCAGCGGCGCGTACAGCAGCGCCTTCGGGATCGACAGCCATGCCTACGGCGATTACAGCAGCGCCTTCGGCTTCGACAACTTCGCCGTTGGCGCGTACAGCAGTGCCCTGGGCTTCTACAACTTCGCCAGCACGGATTACAGCACGGCGGTCGGCTACAACAACTACGCTGCCGGCTATGCGGGCAGCGCGGTCGGTTACAACAACACCGCCAGCGGCGACAACAGCAGCGCGCTCGGTTTCTACAACACCGCCAGCGGCGCGTACAGCAACGCGCTCGGCTCCTCCAACACGGCCAGCGGCGATTACAGCAGTGCGGTCGGCCGCGGCAACATCGCCAGCGGCAGCGACAGCACCGCCATTGGCCGCGACAACATCGCCAGCGGCGAGGGGAGCAGCGCGGTTGGATACAGCAACACCGCCAGCGGCGCGTACAGCAGCGCGGTCGGATACTACAACGAAGCCAGCGGTGACTGGAGCAGCGCGATCGGATACAACAACGAAGCCAGCGGCCGCGGGAGCAGTGCGGTCGGATACAACAACGAAGCCAGCAGCGATTACAGCAGCGCCTTGGGCGTCAACAACATCGCCAGCGGCGCGTACAGCAACGCGCTCGGCTCCTCCAACACGGCCAGCAGCGATTACAGCAGCGCCTTGGGCGTCGGCAACACCGCCAGCAGCCGCGGGAGCAGTGCGGTCGGATACAACAACGAAGCCAGCGGCGATTACAGCAGTGCGTTCGGCATCGGCAACACCGCCAGCGGCTACGAGAGCAGCGCCTTCGGTGACTACAACACCGCCAGCGGCGGAGCTAGCAGCGCGTTCGGCATCGGCAACACCGCCAGCGGCAACGGGAGCAGCGCCTTCGGTTACTACAACACCGCCAGCGGCGGTTACAGCAGTGCGGTCGGCCTCGGCAACACCGCCAGCGGCTACGGGAGCAGCGCCTTCGGTTACCGTGGCACTGCGGTCGGCGACAGCAGTCTGGTCGTTTCCGCCTGGTATGACCGCGATGGCAATGGCGAAGTCACCACCTACGATCTCGATACCGATGGCGACGGCGTCAACGACGCCAGCAGCGAGCTCGCCGTGGCCGCCGGCACCAGCAGCGTGGCCGTCGGCGCGGGCGTGGTGGCCACGGGCGACTACAGCGCCGCGTTCGGCGTCAACGCGCAGGCGAGCGCGGACTACAGCACCGCGCTGGGCTTCGGCGCGGTGGCCACCGAGTCGTACACCATCTCGGTGGGTACGTCCGGCGGGCAGATGAACCGCATCGTCAACCTGGCCGACGGCGTGGACGCCAACGACGCGGTCAACGTCAGCCAGTTGCAGGCCGCACTGGACAGCGCCAATGCCTATACCGATGCGCAGATCGCGGCGCTGGAAACCGGCGCCAGCGGCAGCGACGGAATCACCGAAGCGCAGGCGCAGTCGATCGCCGACACGGGCGACGCGACCACGCTGGCCTCGGCGCAGACCTACGCCGACACGGGCGACGCGACCACGCTGGCTTCGGCGCAGACCTACGCCGATGCGGGCGACGCGACCACGCTGCAGTCGGCCGAGGACTACGCCGACAGCGGCGACGCCGCCACGCTGTCCAGCGCCAACGCCTATACCGACAGCCAGATCGCGGCGCTGACCGGGGTGGACGTGAACTCGATCAACAACCGCCTGGACACGCTGGAAGACCGCTTCACCGACATGGAGAACCGCGTCCATGCCCTGGACCGGCGCATCGACCGCCAGGGCGCGATGAACAGCGCGATGCTGAACATGGCGATCAACGCCGCCGGGACGCAAAGCCGCGCCGGCCGCGTGGCCGTGGGCATCGGCTGGCAGGGCGGCGAAAGCGCGTTGTCGATCGGCTACGGGCGCCGCATCGGCAGGACCGCCAGCTTCTCGCTGGGCGGGGCGATGAGCCACGGCGAGAAGTCGGCCGGCATGGGCTTCGGCATCGACCTGTAGAACCGTTGCCCGCCGCTACGGCGGCAAGCCGAAGAACGCGGTCGCGGCGGCGGTGCTCGCCGCGGCCGTGGCGGCGACGTCCTCGCCGCGGTCGCGCGCCAGTTCCCGCACGATGTGCGGCAGGAACGCCGGTTCGTTGCGGCGGTCCTTCGGCATCGGCCGCAGCGTGCGCGGCAGCAGGTACGGCGCGTCGGTCTCGACCATCAGCCGGTTGGCCGGGATGTGCCGGACCAGTTCGCGCAGGTGCGCGCCGCGGCGCTCGTCGCACAACCAACCGGTGATGCCGACATGCCAATCGCGATCCAGACAGTCGAACAGTTCCTCGCGGGCGCCGGTGAAGCAATGCACCACCGCCGAGCCGAGCCTGCCGTCGAAATTGCGCATCATCGCGAGGAAATCGACATGCGCGTCGCGCTGGTGGAGGAACAGCGGCTTGCCGGTGTCCGCCGCCAGTTGCAGTTGGCGTTCGAACGCACGCCGCTGCGCCGGCCGTGGTGAGAAATCGCGGAAATAATCCAGCCCGCATTCGCCGACCGCGACCACTTCGTCGTGCGCCAGCAACGCGCGCATTTCCGCGTCGCATTCGTCGGTGTATTCGCTGGCATGGTGCGGGTGCACGCCGGCGGTGGCGTACAAGAAGCCCGGATGCGCCTGCGCCAGTTGCAGCGCCTTCGGCGAATGCTCGCGGCTGGCGCCGGTGACCACCATCGCCGCCACGCCGGCGTCGCGCGCGCGTTGCAGCACCGCGTCGCGGTCGTGGTCGAAGCTGTCGTGGGTGAGGTTGGCGCCGATGTCGATCAGTTGCATGGGGGAAATTTTACAATGCAGGCATGACTTCGCCTGCCTTCCCCATCGACTCCTTGCTGCCGCAGATCCGCGCCAGCCTCGCCGCGCAGCCGCGGCTGGTGCTGGAGGCGCCGCCCGGCGCGGGCAAGACCACGCGGGTGCCGCCGGCCTTGCTGGATGCGCCATGGTTGACAGGCAGGAAGATCGTGATGCTGGAACCGCGCCGCGTCGCCGCGCGCGCCGCCGCCGGTTTCATGGCGCAGCAGATGGGCGAAGCGGTCGGCGAGACCGTCGGCTACCGCATCCGCTTCGAGAGCAAGGTCTCCGCGCGCACCCGGATCGAGGTCGTCACCGAAGGCATCCTGACCCGGATGATCCAGGACGACCCGCTGCTGGAAGGCGTCGGCGCGCTGCTGTTCGACGAATTCCACGAACGTCACCTGTCCGCCGACCTCGGCCTGGCACTGGCATTGGACGTGCAGGCCGGCCTGCGCGATGACCTGCGCATCGTGGTCATGTCGGCCACGCTGGACGGCGAGAAACTTGCGCGCTTTCTCGATGCGCCACGCCTGAGCAGCGCAGGCCGCGCGCATCCGGTCGAAGTGGCGCACTTCCCCGCGCGCCGCGACGAACCGCTGGAAACGCAAACCCGCCGCGCCATCGAACATGCACTGGCCACGCATCCGGGCGACGTGCTGGTGTTCCTGCCCGGCCAGCGCGAAATCGCGCGGGTGGAGGCGGCCATGGACTTCTCTCCCCTGCTTGCGGGGGAGAGCATCCCCGGAGGGCAGAATAAGGGGCTTTTCGACATCCTTCCCCTGCACGGCGAACTGCCGATCGAACAACAAGCGCGCGTGCTGCAACCGGACCCTGCCGGCCGCCGCCGCGTGGTGCTGGCGACCAATGTCGCCGAATCCAGCGTGACCCTGCCCGGCGTGCGCGTGGTGATCGACAGCGGGCTGGCGCGCGAGCCGCAATACGACCCGAACAGCGGTTTCGCCCGTTTGCGGACCGTCGCCATTTCACAGGCCTCGGCCGACCAGCGTGCCGGCCGCGCCGGCCGCGTGGCCGACGGTTGGGCGTATCGACTGTGGCCGCAGTCGCAGCGCCTGGAACCGCAGCGCCGGCCGGAGATCGCACAGGTGGAACTGGCATCGCTGGCGCTGGAACTGGCCGCGTGGGGCAGCGACGCATTGCGTTTCGTTGACCCGCCCCCTTCCGGCGCGCTGTCTGCCGCACGCGACTTGCTGCGGCGCCTGGGCGCATTGGAGGACGAAGCGATCACCGCCTTCGGCAAGAAAGTGCTCGCGCTGGGCACCCATCCGCGTCTGGCGGCAATGCTGCTTTCGGCGCGCGGTGACGACGACAAGGCGCTGGCCTGCGACCTGGCCGCGCTGGTCGAAGCGCGCGACCCGTTGCGCAGTCGTGGCGATGCACTGGCCGAACGCTGGCGCGCGCTGGCGGCGTTGCGCAGCGGCCGCGTGCCGCACGACGCCAGCCGTTCCGCGCTGTCTGCCATCGACGCGCAAGCCAGACAATGGCGTCGCCGCCTGCGCATCGACAGCATGCCGCCGGCCGCGATCGACGCGCACCGCCTCGGCGACCTGCTGTTGCACGCCTTCCCCGACCGCATCGGCTTCCAGCACCGCAACGACCCGCGCCGTTATCAGTTGTCGAACGGGCGCATGGCACGCCTGTTCGAAGACAGCGCGGTCCATGGCGAACCGTGGCTGGTTGCCAGCGAATTGCGCTTCGAAGCCAGGGATGCGTTGATCTTGCGCGCCGCGCCATTGGATGAAACCGCGTTGCGCCACGACTTTCCGCAGCGTTTCGTCACTGAAGACACCGTGCGCTGGGACGCGGCAAAACGCGCACTGGCCGCACAACGCGAAACCCGCTTCGACGGCATCGTGCTGGAGGCCAGGCCCGCCGGCAAGGCAGACCCCGGCCTGGCCGCGCGCGCCTTGACCGAAGCGGTGGCCGAACTCGGGCTGGACGCGCTGCCGTGGAGCGAATCGCTGCAACAATGGCGGCAGCGCGCGCGCTGCCTGCGCGAATGGATGCCGGAACTTGGCTTGCCGGACTTGTCCGATGACGCGTTGCTGGCAACGTTGCCGCAATGGCTGCAACCGGCCTTCGCTGGGAAAACGCGGCTCGATGCCCTGGCCGAAGACGAACTGGCCGAGGCGTTGAAATCGGGCATCGACTGGCCCCTGCGGCAGCAGATCGAAACACTCGCGCCATCGCGCATCGGCGTGCCGTCCGGGCTGGAGCGGCGCATCGAATACGCCACCGACCACGATGGCCACGCGCAAGCGCCGGTGCTGGCGGTCAAGTTGCAGGAACTGTTCGGCCTGGCCGAAACCCCGCGCATTGCCGGCGGCCGGGTGCCGCTGCTGCTGCACCTGCTCTCGCCCGGCGGCAAACCGCTGCAGGTCACGCAGGATTTGCGCGGCTTCTGGGAGCGCACTTATCCGGAGGTGAAAAAGGAAATGAAAGGCCGCTATCCGCGCCACCCGTGGCCGGACGATCCGTGGAGCGCGACGGCGACGCATCGTGCGAAACCGCGCGGGACGTGAGGAGCGAGGCGAAAAGCGCAGCCGCTTTTCGTCTCGCGTTCTCCCGCTTCGGCTTCGGTTCATCGTCCCCGGCGCTAACATGCTCTGAACGCGCGACAAGCCAGACTGCGCACTCGAAGGGAGAAACATCATGAGCAAACTGGGCGAATTTTCCGAACGCGCGCTGGTTCTGATCGAACAGGCCGGCGAGAAATTGCAGATCGGCGGCGAAAAGGCCGGCAACCTGCTCAAGACCGGCGCGGCGCTGGGCGTGGCCAGGACCGGCGCGAAGACCGCCGTGAGCTTCGCCAGACGCAACCCGGCCGTCGCGATTGCCGCCGGTGTCGGTGTCGGCCTGCTGGCCCTGGCCGCCTATCGCCGCCGCAAGCGCGCGCAGATGCTCGGCTCCGCCGAAGGCACGCCCAAGCGCATCGACGCGCGCCGCGTCGAAGGCACCGGCAAGCCGTCGCGCAAGCTGGCCGAGATCGACGACGACACGCATTTCGTGTGAAGCATGGCGGGTTGAAACCCGCCCTACGCCTCGCAAACCCGCCATTGCCCCGGCTGCAAATCGTCCAGCCGTTGCGCGCCCATTGCCACGCGCACCAGTCGCAGCGTCGGCAAGCCCACCGCCGCCGTCATCCGCCGCACCTGGCGGTTGCGGCCTTCGCGGAGGGTCAGTTCCAGCCACGCATCGGGCACGGTTTTGCGAAAACGCACCGGCGGGTCGCGCGGCCATAGCGCAGCAGGTGGCGTTTCCAGCAAACGCGCCTGCGCCGGCAAGGTCGGGCCGTCGTTCAGGACCACGCTTTCGCGCAGGCGCTGCAGCGCGATTTCGCCGGGTACGCCTTCCACTTGTACCCAATACGTCTTGGCCTGCTTGTGGCGCGGGTCGGTGAGTTCGTGCGCCAGCTTGCCGTCGTCGGTCAACAGCAACAGGCCTTCGCTGTCGTGATCGAGGCGGCCGGCCGGATAGACCTCCGGCGGCAGGCCGAATTCCGCCAATGTGCGACGCGGCGGCATGCTGCGATCCGTGAACTGGCACAGCACGTCGAACGGTTTGTTGAAGGCGATCAGCATCGTGCACGCACCGTCATCAGGCCAGCTTCAACGCTTCGGCATACGGCGGCGTGTCCGGCCAGTCGCCGCGGCGCAAGCGGTCCTGCAGGTCGCGCCACCATTGCGGCCGGAACAGTTCCGGGTAACCGGCCTCCACCGCCTTGCGCGATTCCGCCGGCAGGCCCATGAACTGCGCGAAACGTTCCGGGAACACGTCGCCCGGATCCACCGCAAACCACGGCTCGCTGGCGACGGATTCCTCGTAACTGCTCGCCTGCGGCCAGTCGCGGAAATGGCAGTCGGTGACCAGGCGCAGTTCGTCGTAGTCGTAGAACACGCAATGGCCGTGGCGCGACACGCCGAAGTTCTTCAGCAGCATGTCGCCGGGGAAGATGTTGTTGCGGGCCATGTCGTGGATCGCGCGGGCGTAGTCCAGCGCCGCCGCGCGCGCCGCCGCCGGGGTTTGCTCGCGCAGGTAAAGATTCAGCGGGCGCAGTCGCCGCTGCACGTAGCAAAGATCGATGACGATGTCCTCGCCGTCGGCAGTCACGCTGTTCGCGCAGCGATTCAACAGCTCATCCAGCAGCTCCGGCGAGAAACGCGCGCGCGGGAAACGCAGCGAGCGGTAGCTCTGCGAATCCAGCAAACGGCCAACGCGGTCCAGGTGGAACACCTGCTCGTACTTGCGCTCCACGTCGTCGCGGCTCATCTGCTTGGGCCACGCGAACCGGTCGCGGATCAGCTTGAACACCAGCGGGTAGCTGGGCAGGGTGAACACCGCCATCACCATGCCCGGCGTGCCTTCGGCATGCACGAGGCGCTCGTCCGGATGCGCGTCGAAATGGCGGAAGAAGGTGCGGTAACGCTCGGTCTTGCCCTGCTTGGCGCGGCCCAGCACGGTGTAGATCTCGTCCAGCGGCTTCTGCGGCAGCAGCGTGCGCAGGAACACCACCGCATCGCCGACCGTGGCCAGATCGGCCTGGAAATAGCTGCGCGAGGTGCCGAACAGATGCGCCACGTCGGCGCGGCGGGTCAGCACCGCTTCCACGCGCAGGCCGCGTTCGTCGTTGACCAGCGCGATCACGCAAGGCGAAAAGCGATGCTCGCCGAAGGCACGGCCGACCAGATACGCGCGGCGTTCGCGATAGAACACCGTGTCCAGCAGTTCGACGCCGCGCACCGGGTTGTCGCCCCAATGCGCCAGGTCATCGTGCAGGCGCACGGCAATCGCGGCGGCGCAGCGCATCACGTGCGCATACGGCAGGTCGAAGCGGTAATCGCCGAGCATCCGCGCAAAGGTGTCGGTGGGCCGCGATTCGGATACGGCGTAACTGCGCCGCGCCACCGGATGGGTGATGGCGTCGGTGGGTTCGATGTCCAGCGCGACGAATTCGATCGCCGGGTCCACGCCGCGGGTGCGGAAGAAGCGCCGGGTCAGGGTGTTGTAGAAGGTCTTGTACAGCTCGCGGTCGATCAGTCCGCCCAGCAGCGCGTCGAAGCGGTTGCGCACCTGCGTCCACAGCGCGTGGTCCCAGGCGCGTTGCTGCAACATCGCCTGCAGGCGCAGGCGACATTCGGCAATGCATTGGTCGTACAGTTCGATGCGCGCGACCGCATCCTCGCGCGCGCCGGCCCAGTCGCGGGTTTCGAAGCGCACTTTCGCGCGCCGGGTGATCTCGGCAAAGCGCGCGTGGTAGTCCTCGAAGGCATCGCGGATCAGCGCGGCAACGCGCTGTGCATCGGTCGGGGTGTCCATGCGGGCATCATAAATGCGTCGCGAAGAATCCAGACATGCGAGGTCCCATCTCTCCGTTTGCGGAGAGATGGCGTCACCTGATCAATCCAGCGTCGCCAATGCCGCGTTGAAAGTCGCGCTGGGGCGCATCGCCGGACCGGCCTTGGACAGGTCCGGGTGGTAGTAGCCGCCGATCTCGACAGGTTTGCCTTGCGCGGCAATGAGTTCTGCGACGATCTTCTGTTCGTTGTCGGCCAGCGTCCTGGCCAGTGGAGCGAACTTCGCCTTCAACGCCGCGTCTTCGTCCTGCGCGGCCAATGCCTGTGCCCAGTACAGGGCCAGGTAGAAGTGGCTGCCGCGGTTGTCCAGGCCGCCGACCTTGCGCGCCGGCGAGCGGTCGTTGTCCAGCACGCCGCCGTTGGCGGCATCCAGCGCCTTGGCCAATACGCCGGCGCGCGGGTTGTGCTGGGTCTGCGCCAGGTGTTCCAGCGAGGCGGCCAGCGCCAGGAATTCGCCCAGCGAATCCCAGCGCAGGTAGTCCTCGGCCAGGAACTGCTGCACGTGCTTGGGCGCGCTGCCGCCGGCGCCGGTTTCGAACAGGCCGCCGCCGGCCATCAGCGGCACGATCGACAGCATCTTGGCGCTGGTGCCCAGTTCCATGATCGGGAACAGGTCGGTCAGGTAGTCGCGCAGCACGTTCCCGGTGACGCTGATCGTGTCCTTGCCTGCGCGGATGCGTTGCAGCGAGAACCGGATCGCTTCGACCGGCGGCAGGATGCGGATGTCCAGCCCGCTGGTGTCGTGGTCCTTCAGGTAGGTTTCGACCTTGGCGATCAGTTGCACGTCGTGCGCGCGCTGCGCGTCCAGCCAGAACACCGCCGGCGTGTTCGACAGCCGCGCGCGGGTCACGGCCAGCTTCACCCAGTCGCGGATCGGCGCGTCCTTGGCCTGGCACATGCGCCAGATGTCGCCGGCTTCGACCGCATGTTCGAAAACCACGTTGCCGGCGTCATCGACCACGCGCACGCTGCCGTCGGCGGGGATCTGGAAGGTCTTGTCGTGGCTGCCGTATTCCTCGGCCGCCTGCGCCATCAGGCCGACGTTGGGCACGCTGCCCATCGTCGCCGGGTCGAAATTGCCATTGGCCTTGCAGTCGTCGATCACCGCCTGGTAAAGGGTGGCGTAGCAGCGGTCGGGGATCAGCGCCTTGGTGTCCTGCAATTCGCCGCGCGCGTTCCACATGCGCCCGCTGTCGCGGATCATCGCCGGCATCGACGCATCCACGATCACGTCGCTGGGCACGTGCAGGTTGGTGATGCCCTTGTCCGAATCGACCATCGCCAGCGCCGGGCGCTGCGAATACAGCGCTTCGATGTCGGCGCCGATCTGTGCCTGCACGCCCGGCTCCAGCGCGGCGATGCGCGAATACAGGTCGCCGATGCCGTTGTTCGGGTTGAAGCCGACCTGCTTGAGCGCGTCGGCGTACTTGCGCAGCACCGGCTGGTAGAACTCGGCCACGACCACGCCGAACATGATCGGGTCGCTGACCTTCATCATCGTCGCCTTCAGGTGCAGCGAAAACAGCACGCCCTGCGCCTTGGCATCGTCGATCTGCGCGCGCACGAAGCTGGCCAGCGCGCGCCGGCTCATCACCGACGCGTCAACCACTTCGCCGGCCTGCACGGCGGTCTTTTCCTTCAGCACGGTGACCGCACCGTAGCGGCCGACCAGTTCGATGCGCAGGTTGCCGGCGGCCGCGATCGTGGCCGACTTCTCGCTGCCGTAGAAATCGCCCTCGTCCATGTGCGAGACGTGGCTTCTGGAATCGGCGCTCCACTTGCCCATCTTGTGCGGGTGCTTGCGCGCGTAGTTCTTCACCGACAGCGGCGCGCGGCGGTCGGAATTGCCCTCGCGCAGCACCGGGTTGACCGCGCTGCCCTTGACCTTGTCGTAGCGGGCCTGGATGTCCTTTTCGGCGTCGTCCTTCGGCGCATCCGGGTAATCCGGCAGCGGGTAGCCCTGGGTTTGCAGCTCCTTGATCGCGGCCTTCAACTGCGGCATCGAGGCGCTGATGTTCGGCAGCTTGATGATGTTGGCCTGCGGGGTCTTGGCCAGCTGGCCCAGTTCGGCCAGGTCGTCGCTGACCTGCTGTTCCGCCGTCAGCAGGTGCGGGAACTGCGCCAGGATGCGCCCGGCCAGCGAGATGTCGCGGGTTTCCACGTCGATGCCGGCGGTGGCGGCGAACGCCTGCACGACCGGCAGCAGCGACTGGGTGGCAAGGAACGGTGCTTCGTCGGTCAGGGTGTAGAGGATCTTGGCGTCGCTGGACATGCAGGCGGTTACTCGGGGGCGTATTCGGGGAAAAATCGTCCCATTGTCGCGCTTTGCCGCCGTTCGGGCAAAGCCGGCTCCGGGCCAGTTCGCCACGGGCCACCCCACGGACGGGAGAAAACCAAAGAAAAGGGCGCGGATCGCTCCGCGCCCGAACGTGCTCGCCCTTGCGGGAGAGGGAGGGGATTACTTGATTTCGACTTCCTGCGGGGTGCCGACCGGGGCGCCGTTGAGGGTCACGGCGGCAGTGTACTTGCCGGTCGGCCACGGGCTGGCCTTGGTGAAGTCGATGGTGGTGGTGCCGTTGTCTTCGGCCTTGATCTGGGTGGTCTGCTCGCCGGCAGTCTGGCCATCCTGATAGGTCAGCTTGGCGTTGATCGTGGCCGCGGCCGGGACGCTGGCGTCGGTGGTGACGACGACCGAGATCTTGTCGCTGGCGGCGCCACCGCTGACAGTGAAGCTGGCGGCCGGCGCGGGTGCGGCTTCGGCGGCCGGGGCGGGCTGCTCCACCGGGGCCGGCGGCGGCGGCGGCGGCGGCGGCGCGGCTTCTTCCTTCTTCTTGCAGCCGGTCACGGCAACGGCGCCGGCAATGATCAAGGCGTAAACGATGCGGTTGTATTTCATGGAATGTGTCCTTTGCGTTGGTGTGCGTTTGCAGGCGTGCGGCGGCATCAGAGCTTGGGCAGCTTGATGACCTGGCCGGGGAAGATGCGGTCCGGGTCTTCGATCACGTCGCGGTTGGCTTCGTAGATCTGCTTCCACGCGCTGGCCTGGCCATACTTTTCCTTGGCGATCTTCGACAGCGAATCGCCCTTGGCGATGGTGTAGGTTTCCTCGCCGACGATTTCCTCGGTACTGGTGACCGTGGCGGTCACGTCGGAAAAATCGGCTTTCTGCACGATTTCCTCGGTGCTGGTGACGCTGGTGCTGACGTCGGAGAAATCGGCTTTCTTCTCGGTGCTCATGCAGGGCTCCTCCCTGGTGGGTGGGGGTACGCGAGCCAATTTACACGCCGGCCGTTAAGAATTCATGTACTACAGGTGAGTTCCGCGATGTCACGTTTGCGGCTTCATGGTGGATTCGGGAAAGTTCGAACAACCGGTGAGGCCGACAGAATGAAACTTCATGGCGGATGCCGCTGCTACTGACGCGGCTCGCGGATCGGCGCGGTCGCGGCCAAACCCGGCGTGGCGCGCCACGGGTTGATGTCCAGGCCGCCGCGACGGGTGAAGCGCGCTTCCACCGACAGCGCCAGCGGTGCGCAGTACGCCGAGACTTCGGCAAAGATGCGCTCGACGCATTGTTCGTGGAATTCGTCATGGTGGCGGAAGCTGCACAGGTAGCGCAGCAGCCCGGCGCGGTCGATGCGCGGGCCGTGGTAGCAGAGGACCACGCTGGCCCAGTCCGGCTGGCCGGTGACCGGGCAGTTCGACTTGAACAGATGGCTGAGCAGGCGCTCTTCGACCACGTCGCCTTGATCGGCAATCAAGAAGGCGGCATTGGGCGGGCCGTAATCGTCGATGTCGATGTCCAGCGCGTCGATGCAGTCGCCGTTGTCGCCTTCATGCAGTGGCGGCAGGCCGAAGGCGACTTCGACCACGGCTCCGGCACGCGCCGACAGGTCGCCGGCGATGCGTTCGCGCACCGCCTCGGCGCTGTTGAAGCGTTCGTCGTTGAGCGAATTGAGGTACAGCTTCAGCGACTTCGATTCGATCAGGTTCGGCGAGGCGCACGGCACGGTGAAGGTGGCCGTGGCCACCTGCGGCTTGCCGCGCGCATCCAGCCAGCCCAGTTCGTAGGCCTGCCAGCGGTCGTGGCCGGCGAACGGCAGCGCGTCGTCGGCAATGCCGATCTGCGCGCGCGCGGTGCCGCGCGGAATCGGGAACAGCAGGCCGGGGTCGTATTGCGACGGGTAAACGACGTCGCGGCCCAGGGTGGAATCGTGCGGGGTGTGGCTCATGGCGGCATTTTATCGCCCGAATCCGACCCTAAACCCAATCCTCGGCCGATTTGCGGTGGATGGCGCGCAAGGGTTTGTAGGTGCGCTGCACGTTGAGCTTGTTGGCGTTCGAGTCGTGGCGATAAATCTGGCGAAACAAGCCTTCAAGCTCCTCGACCTGCGATTTGGTGATGTTGTCCCAGACCTCGTACACCGAGAAGTGGGTCCAGAGATTGGGCTTGCTGCGCTTGTGCACGATCAATCGGCCCTTTGCGCCGGATTGCTCGCCGCGCGCCATGCCGACATAAACCACGTCCATCGCCGTGGAATTTTTCCGGGCGCGGTACAGGACATAGATGCCGCGTACCTTCGCAGGCACGCAGTTGATCTCGCTGACCGGCAGGAATTCCAGCGAATTCTTGAACAGGTAGCAGGCGCTGATGGGCATGAAAGGATACCGGGAGAAAACCGCCCTCAGCCCAGCAAGCCCGCCTCGCGCAGCGCCGCTTCGACCCTGGCCTGGTTGCCCGGCTCCAGCTCGGTCAGCGGCAGCCGCAGCGCGCCGCCGCACAGGCCCAGCCGGGACATGGCCCACTTCACCGGGATCGGGTTGGCTTCGACGAATAGCTGCCGGTGCAACGGCAGCAGGCGCATCTGGATCTGCATGGCCTTCTCGATGTCGCCGGCCAGTGCGGCCGCGCACAGTTCGTGCATCAGCCGCGGGGCGAGGTTGGCGGTGACGCTGACGTTGCCGTGGCCGCCGCACAGCATCAGCGCCACGGCGGTGGCGTCGTCGCCGGAATAGATCGAAAAGCCCTGCGGCGCTTCGCGGATCAGCCACAGCGCGCGTTCGATGTTGCCGGTGGCTTCCTTGATGCCGACGATGCCCGGCACCTGCGCCAGCCGCAGCACGGTGTCGTGCTGCATGTCGGCGACGCTGCGGCCGGGCACGTTGTAGAGCACGATCGGCAGGTCGCCGGTGGCTTCGGCGATCGCCTTGAAGTGGCGGTACTGGCCTTCCTGGCCCGGCTTGTTGTAGTAGGGCACCACCTGCAACTGGCTGTTTGCGCCGACCTTTTTGGCGTACTGCGCCAGATCGATCGCCTCGGCGGTGGAATTGCCGCCGCAGCCGGCCATCACCGGCACGCGGCCGGCAGCCTGCTCCACCGCGACGCGGATGATCTCGCAGTGTTCCTCGACGTTGACCGTCGGCGATTCGCCGGTGGTGCCGACCACGCCGATGCAGTCGGTGCCTTCGGCGATGTGCCAATCCACCAGCTTGCGCAGCGCGTCGTAATCAACGCTGCCGTCGGCGTGCATGGGGGTGACCAGGGCGACGATGCTGCCGCGATGCGGGGTAAAGGTGGCGGTCATGGGACGTGGGGCGAGGCGTGGAGGGAAACGCCAATTCTAGGGAAGACGGGCGTTGCCTGCTTCGGTTCGTCACTTCCGCGCGCCGTGCTTCAGCGGTGGACCGAGGCCATCGTCGCTTCCGGGTAGCGCAATCCGGCGGCCGCGTCGGGTGGGAACACGGCGTCGATCTTCGCCAGGTCGCCGGCGTCCAGCGTGACGTCGAGCGCGCCGAGGTTCTCTTCGAGGTACCTGATCCTCTTGGTGCCGGGGATCGGCACCAGATCCTCGCCCTGCGCCAGCACCCAGGCCAGCGCCAGTTGTCCCGGGGTGCCGCCCTTGGCCTGCGCCAGCGCGTTGACCTGGTCGACCAGGTCCAGGTTCCTGGCGAAGTTCTCGCCGCGGAAACGCGGCGAATGGTGGCGGTAGTCGTCGGCGTCGAAGTCTTCCGGCGAGCGGATCGCGCCGGTCAGGAAGCCGCGCCCCAGCGGCGAATACGGCACGAAGCCGATGCCCAGTTCGCGCACGGTCGCCAGCACGCCGTTGTGCTCGACGTCGCGCGTCCACAGCGAATACTCGGTCTGCAGCGCGGCGATCGGGTGCACCGCGTGGGCGCGGCGGATCGTTTCCGGCGCGGCCTCGGACAGGCCGAGGAAACGCACCTTGCCCTGTTCGACCAGCCGCGCCATCGCGCCGACGGTGTCCTCGATCGGCACGTCCGGATCGACCCGGTGCTGGTAGTACAGGTCAATGTGATCGACGCCCAGCCGCTTCAGGCTGCCTTCGCAGGCCGCCTGAACGTATTCGGGGCGGCCGTCGATGCCGCGCGCCTGCGGGTTGGCCGGGTCCAGCCTGATGCCGAACTTGGTCGCCAGGAAGGCCTGTCCGCGCCTGTCGGCGATCGCCTTGCCGACCAGCGCCTCGTTGGTATGCGGGCCGTACATGTCGGAAGTGTCGAGCAGGGTCACGCCCAGCTCCAGCGCGCGATGGATCAGCTTGATCGACTCGGCGTCGTCGCCGCGTCCGCCGTAGAACGCGCTCATGCCCATGCAGCCGAGGCCGAGGGCGGAGACGGTGGGGCCGTTGCGGCCGAGGGTGCGGGTTTTCACTTTGCGGTCACCTGTGGAAGCGGGTTATTGGGGGAGAACGGAGGCGTTTTCATCCGCGCGGCTGCACGTGGGTGCCGCCGAACACCAGTTGCTGCGGGATCGGAGTGCGCAGGAAATCGTGCGGGAACCCGAGTTCGACCGCGCTGGCCGCGTCCAGCCGTTGCAGGTGCGCGGCGTCCAGCGCGACGTCCAGCGCACCGAGATTGTCCTGCAACTGCGCCGGCGTGCGCGCGCCGACGATCGGGATCGGCGCGCCGGGACGCTGCAGCAGCCAGGCCAGCGCGACCTGTGCCGGCGAACGGCCGCATTCGGCGGCGATCGCCTTGACCGCCTCGCCGATGCCGATGGCCCGCTCGTCCAGCATGGCGTGCGAATAGGCCACCGCGCCGCGGCCGCCCTCGCCGCCCGGCGAGTCGCCGGCGCCCTGCGCGCGCAGGAGCTCCAGGTCGGCGCGCGTGTACTTGCCGGTCAGCACGCCCATCGCCAGCGGCGACCAGGCCAGCACCGACAGGCCCAGTTCCGCCGCCATCGGCAGCAGTTCGCGCTCGACCGTGCGCTGGGCCAGCGAGTACTCGATCTGCAGCGCGACCAGCGGCGACCAGCCGCGCAGCTCGGCCAGGGTCTGCATGCGCGCGACCTGCCAGGCGGGGGTGTCGGAGATGCCGGCGTAGATGATCTTGCCGGCGCGCACCAGGTCGTCGAAGCCGCGCATGATTTCCTCGACCGGGGTGGTGCCGTCCCAGATGTGCAGGTACAGCAGGTCCAGGTAGTCGGTGCCGAGCCGCTTCAGGCTGGCCTCGACCGACTGCATCAGGTTCTTGCGGTGGTTGCCGCCGCCGTTGGGATCGCCCGGGAACGGGTTCAGCGTGTACTTGCTGGCGATCACCAGGCGGTCGCGGCGGCCGGCGGCGAACCGGCCCAGCAGGGTCTCGGAACTGCCGTTGGTATAGAGGTTGGCGGTGTCGACGAAGTTGCCGCCGGCATCGACGTACAGGTCGAACTGGCGGCGGGCGTCGGCCTCGTCGGCGCCCCAGCCCCAGTCCTGGCCGAAGGTCATGGTGCCCAGGCACAGCGGGCTGACGCGCAGGCCGGA
>JASGDT010000058.1:0-5259 GCA_047607085.1 Pseudoxanthomonas sp.
AATCCTGCCCCGACTCGCGCGCGCAACATCCCTGTTGCGCTTGTCGCGACCCCCGGCGGCAGGGCACGGCTTCCGTGGCTGTGGGTTTTTCCACTTCGGCCGTAGGCAGCAGCAATAACTTGCCGATGCGCAGCCCCCGGTGGGGATGCGGAAAGCAGGCCAGGGATGGCCTGCGGCGGCGAGTGAAGACAGGAGTCTGCCCGAGCCGAGGAGAACATCCCTGTTCGGGGGCTGCGCTTGTGTCCGAAGCCGCCGCACACCGACGGCACGGAACTTCCAGCCTCCACGGACGGGAGAGAAACCAGAAAAATACCTCCCCGCTTCTCCGCCTTCTTCGCAGGGGGAGGAGCCAGCGGTTAGCATTCCCCACCATGCCCCGCACCCGCAAGAAAATCCGCAGCAAGAAGAACGACGGCAACCTGACCATGGCCGACCTGGCGCGGCTGGCCGGCGTTTCCGCGATCACCGTGTCGCGCGCGCTGGCCGGCAATCCGCTGGTCAACGCCGAGACTGCGGCGAAGATCAAGGCGCTGGCGCGCGAGCAGGGCTACGCCTTCAACATCAGCGCGCGCAATCTGCGCCTGCGCCGCAGCATGACCGTGGCGGTCGTGGTCGAGATGAAGCCCAGCATCGAAAGGCAGATGTCCGGGCCATATCCGCTGGACCTGCTCGGCGGCATCACCCAGGAACTGACCTCCTCCGGCTACAGCGTGCTGCTGACCTCGCTGGCCGCGTCGCCACTGCCCAATGTGATGGCCGCCGACGGGGTGATCCTGCTGGGCCAGGGCGCGCACGAGGATGCGATGCACGCGGTCCGGCAATGGGGGCGGCCGCTGGTGGTCTGGGGCGCGGTCAGCCGCCACGAGTCCGAGGTGGTGGTCGGCAGCGACAATCGCCGCGGCGGCACGCTGGTGGCCGAGCGCTTCCTCGCCCTGGGCCGCCGCCGTCCAGTGTTTCTCGGCAACCTGGCCCATGGCGAATTCGCCGAGCGGCTGGAAGGCTTCGCCGAAGTCCTGGCGCGCCACGGATTGAAGCCGCTGACGCCGGAGATCGAAGGCCTGACCGTGGGCGATGGCGCGGAAACGGTGGGCGCGCTGCTCGATGCCGGCACGTCGTTCGACGCGCTGTTCGCGGCCAGCGACCTGCTGGCCATCGGCGCGGTGCGCGCGCTGATCGAGCACGGCTGTCGCGTGCCCGAGGACGTGTCGGTGGTCGGCTACGACAACACGCCGCTGGGGGCGACCTACGTGCCGCCGCTGAGTTCGGTGCAGCAGAACTTCATCGATGCCGGCGTGCTGCTGGCGCGCAAGGTGCGGATGCTGATCGAGGGCCAGGCGGTGGCGTCGGAAACGCTGCCGACCCATCTGGTGATCCGCAACACCTGAGGCCGCGGGCGGCGAGCCCGAAAGCGCACGGCGCATTGCCGGCGTTTGCGCGATGACGTGTTGCGCTGCGATGTGACTTGCCTGCCGCCATGCAAGCAGCCGGTAGCGTCGCAACTCCATAACTGATTGATTTTGATTGATTTGCAGGCGCAAGCCGGCATCATGCGCAGGCGCGCCAGCGTGCTTCGGCAATGAATTGTTATCGATAACTTGACATCGATAACAATCACTTCCCAAGCTTCGCCGCCAATCCGGCTGTGGCGATTCCTTCTGATGGATGCAAGCAAGCGCTTCGTGGTGGATGCAGGGCAGGGCGAGGGCTGGCAACTGCGGCAGACGCAGGCGCGGCTGCAACGGCGCCAGACCGATGAAACCCTGTTCGCGCTGGCGAACGGCTCGCTGGGCGTGCGTGGCGGGCTTGAAGAGGACGGCCGCGGCGGCGAGGGCTGTTTCCTGGCCGGCGTCTTCGAGCGCCACCGGATCCATTACCACGAGCGCTTCCCCGGCTTCGCGCGCAACAGCGACGTGCGCGTACCGGTGGCCGACGGCTGCCGCATCGGCGTGCACCTGGACGGCGAACGGCTGGACCTCGATGCCTGCGAGTGGCTGGATTTCGAACGCACGCTCGACCTGCGCCATGGCGTGCTGCGCCGCCGCCTGCGCCTGCGCACGCCGCGTGGCATCACCTTGCAGATCGACAGCGAACGCCTGGTCGCCTTCGATCGCGACGTGCTGGCGATCCGCTATCGTGTCGCCTCGGTCGATTTCGCCGGCCGGCTGCAACTGGAATCGACGATCGAGGCTGGTCGCCGCCCCGCGTCGCAGGGCGACGACCCGCGCATCGGCGCGGCTGGCGGCGATGCCTTGCAGCCGCTGGCGCATGCCGCCGCCGAAGCCGGCGCGTCGCTGGCGCAGCGCACCGCGTACAGCGGCATCGCGGTGGCCTGCGCGCAGCGGCACCGGCTGAGCAAAGGCCTGCGTTTCGTCGATGCGCAAGCGGAGGCAACGCGCGCGTGCCAGCGTTACCAGGCCGAACTGGTTCCCGGCGCGGCGGTGGAGCTGGAGAAATTCGTCGCCTATGCCAGCGGCGATGCCGACGCCGAAGCCGGCTGCACGGCGCTGGTCGATGCCGCCGCGCAGGCTGCCGATGCCGCCGCGCAACGCGGCCACGCCGCCTTCGCGCAGGCGCAGGCCGCATGGCAGCAGGCGTTCTGGGACGCCGCCGCCATCGACATCGACGGCGACGACGACAGCCGCCTGGCGTTGCGCTTCAACCTGTTCCACCTGTTCCAGTCGTCCAGCCGCGATCCCGCGCACGGCACCGCGGCCAAGGGCCTGACCGGCGAGGGCTACGAGGGCCACTGCTTCTGGGACACCGAGGCCTTCGTGCTGCCGGTGATGGCATTCACCGCGCCGGCCACCGCGCGCGCGATGCTGCTGTACCGCCACCGCAAGCTGGATGCCGCGCGCGCCAACGCGCGGGAGCTCAACCACCCGCGCGGCGCGCTGTACCCGTGGCGCACCATCGCCGGCGCGGAATGTTCGGCGCACTATCCCACCGGCTCGGCCGCGTACCACATCAACGCGGCGATCGCCCATGCGATCGGCCTGTATCTCGACGCCAGCGGCGATCAAGCCTTCCTGCTCGAAGCCGGCGCGGAGATGCTGTTCGAAACCGCGCGGATCTGGCCGCAGGTCGGGCATTTCGACCCGCTGCGCGACGGCGCGTTCGGCATCCACGGCGTCACCGGCCCGGACGAATACGACGTGCTGGTCAACAACAATTTCTACACCAACCGCACGGCGCAGCGGCACCTGCAACGCGCCGTCGCGGTGTGGGACGCCTTGCGCGCGACGCATCGGCGCGAACTGGAAACGCTGGCGTCGCGGCTGGCGCTGCAACAGGAAGAAGTCGATCAGTGGCGGCGCATCGCCGAAGCGATGCAACTGCATGTCGATCCGCATCTGGACATCTACGCGCAGGACGACAGCTTCCTGCACAAGCCGCGCTGGCCCCATGCCGATGCGCGCAGCGGGCGGCCGTTGTTGCTCGATTACCACCCGCTGACCATCTTCCGCCACCAGGTCGGCAAGCAGGCCGATGCGGTGATGGCGTTTGCGCTGGCCGGCGATGGCCTGGATCCGCTGCGCAAGCGTCGCAGCTTCGACTACTACGAGGCGGTGACCACCCACGATTCGACCCTGTCGGCGGCGGTGCACGGCATCGTCGCCGCCGAGGCCGGTCATCCCGACAAGGCCTGGCGCCATTTTCGCGACGCGCTGCGCGTGGACCTGGACGACTTGCACCACAACACCGCACACGGCGTGCACATGGCGGCGATGGCCGGCAGTTGGCTGGGCCTGGCCTGGGGCTTCGCCGGCCTGCGCGTGGTCGATGGCGAACTGCGTTTCGCGCCGATGTTGCCCGAGGGCTGGAACCGCTACGGCTTCGGCCTGCACTGGCGCGGGCGGCGGCTGCGCGTGGAAGTGGACGGGACCGGCGCGCGCTATGCGCTGCTCGACGGCGCGCCGCTGCAAATTCGCCATGCCGGCCAGCCGCTGGAGCTCGCAAGCGCCACGCCGGCGGCGGTTGCATTGGTGGATGCCGGTGCCGCGTTGCGCGCGCAGGTGTTCCCGCGCGCGTGCAAGGCCCTGGTCTTCGATCTGGACGGCGTGCTGACCGATACCGCCAGCACCCATTACCACGCCTGGAAGCGGCTGGCCGACGAGATCGGCGTGCCGTTCGATCGCGAGGTCAACGAACGGCTGAAAGGCGTGGATCGGATGGCGTCGCTGGAGATCATCCTCGAACGCGCATCGCGCGCGTATTCCGCCGAAGAAAAACAGGCGCTGGCCGAACGCAAGAACGCGCACTACGTGGCGGAAATCGACAAGTTCGGCCCGGCCGACCTGTTCGATGGCGTCGAACGCCTGCTCGACGCGGCGCGCGCGCGCGGCCTGAAGCTGGGCCTGGCCTCGGCCAGCCGCAATGCGCCGTTGCTGCTGCAACGGCTGGGCATTGCCGCGCGCTTCGACTACGTGGCCGACGCCGCGCGCATCGCCCGCGCAAAACCCGATCCGGAAATCTTCCTCGACGTCGCCGCCGCGCTGGGCGTGCCGCCGGCGCTGTGCATCGGCATCGAGGACGCGGCGGCCGGCATCGCCGCCATCCATGCGGCCGGCATGGCCGCCATCGGCATTGGCGACGCGACGGCGCTGATGCAGGCCGACGCGGTGCTGCCGTCGCTGTCGCAACTGCAACTGGAGGACTACGTCGCCGAATGAGCGCAGGCAGCCCCCGGGCCGCGGCGCGGAACACCCCGCAACCGCAACAATCCGATCAACATGAGTGGAGGGAACACCATGCAATCCAGAACCTCACAGCGAAACCACGCGCGCATGGTCCGTTACGCCTTGTCGGTCGCCATCGCCGTCGCACTGACCGCGCCGGCGATGGCCCAGGCGCAATCGCAACCATCGCAGTCCGAACAGGCGACACCCAGGAAGAACGAGCAGCAGGCCACCACGCTCGACACCGTGGTCGTGTCCGGCACCGCCACCGCCGGCGGCGTGAAGAAGCTGGAAGCCAGCTTCAACGTCGTCACCGCCAACGCCGAGCAGATCAAGCAGGCCAACCCCAAGAGCACGGCCGACCTGCTGAAGATCTCGCCGGGCATGTGGCCCGAATCCACCGGCGGCCAGACCGGCGCCAACATCGAGATCGCCGGCTTCCCCGGCGGCGGTGACGCGCCGTACTTCTCGACCCTGCTGATGGGCTCGCCGCTGTACGGCATGCCCACCCTGTCCTTCTTCGAGACCACCTCGATGTTCCGCCTGGACGATACGGTCGAGTCGGTGGAGATCCTGCAGGGAG
>JASGDT010000059.1:0-171804 GCA_047607085.1 Pseudoxanthomonas sp.
ACGACCAGGTCAAGCTGCAGGCGAAGGACCAACTGAAGATCGTCAGCGCCAACGCCGAAACCGAACTGGCCGCCGGCAAGACGATCCACCTGGCGACATCGGGCGGCGCCAGCCTGACCATCGAGGGCGGCAACATCACCATCGCCTGCCCGGGCAGCATCACCGTGCATGCGGCGAAGAAGAGCTTCGTCGGGCCAGCGCATCTGTCGCGGGAGATGAATGCCTGGCCGGAATCGAAGTTCGACGACGACTACATCGTCCGCCATGAATTGACCGGCGAGCCGCTGGAAGGGATCGAAGTCGAACTACAACGCGCAGACGGCGCGGTGATGCGGGTGGTGACCGATGCGCAGGGAAGACTGCCCAAGCAGCGCAGCAGTTGGATCGAACAGGTCACGATGCGGGTGATCGGCAAGGCGAAAGGAGGCAGGACATGAGTGGTGCGGGCGAAGACGATCTCGACCTGTGGGCCCAACTTGACCCGAAATCAGGCGAGCGGATCTGGCGCACCAACCTGACTGCGGCCAGCGATACGCAAGCCAAGAATCTCTATGTCAAGTCACCCGCGGTAATCCCGATCGTGTTCCTGCCTGGAATCATGGGGACAAATCTGAAGACACGCGGCCAGACCAATGTCGCATGGCGCCCGCCGAACACCGTCGCGGGAAAGATATCGTCCGCCTTTACATGGATGTGGCGCGGCCCCAAGACGCGACAGATCATGTTGGACATGAGGGCAGTAGAGGTCGATTCGGATGGCCCGATTCGGACAGGCGACAGTGGGCTGTCGGAAGCATTGGCGAAGCAGAGGGGTTGGGGCAGCGTCATGGCCAGTTCCTATCATCCGGTCATGGCCTTGATGCAAAAGTCATTGAATGCAATAGCGAGTTTTAATGCAGGAACACCAATGAAATCCCCCCGGGCCGGTGCGACAGTGCGCAATGACTGGAAGAAATCAGGGATGATCCCTCCTGCCGAATATGGTGAACAGTTCGGCTTGCCTGCATTGACCGAAGCGGAATTGATCAGGGCAGCCCATTACCTATTCCCCGTGTGGTGCGCAGGCTACAACTGGTTGCAGTCCAACTTCACCTCGGGTGCGGACGTCAAGAATTACATCGAAAACACAGTACTGGCGCATTACCGGGAAAAGAACATCCCGGCAAAGAAAGTCATCCTTGTCACCCACTCGATGGGAGGACTGGTCGGGCGTTCGCTGACCGAGTTGCACAAATACAAGAACGTACTTGGCGTAGTGAACGGAGTGCAGCCTGCCACCGGAGCTCCCGCCTTCTACCATCACGCACGCTGTGGTTACGAGGGGGCCGAGCAAGTGGTACTGGGGCGCAATGCGGGCGAGGTGGTTGCAGTCATCGGCAACGCACCGGGTGCACTGGAACTGGCGCCGACTTTCGATCACGACAACGGCAAGCCCTGGTTGTTCCTACATGACACCAAGACGAACAAGGTGACGCGGCTGCCGTCAGGCAAGAATCCCTACGCGGAAATCTATACCAACCCGGCGTGGTATGGCTTGGTGCCGCAGGAGAATTCCAGATATCTGGATTTGTCGAAAAAAAGCAGTGGCCCCGAGACAAGTTCTCGCGGCCCATTTGTGAAGAACGTCACCGATGTCGCTACCTTCCATAAAAAAATTGCCGGAAAGTATTTTTCGCCCACTTATGCCCACTACGGTGCCGAATCGACCAGACACAGTTGGGAATCCATCGAATGGCACGGCGACCTGAGCCTGATCGGCAAGGGCTATCAGGACGACGAGAACGGCACCTATTCCAATACCCAGGGGTCTTCTGGCGGAATGGGCTACTCCGTGACTTACACCTTGAAAGGCCCGGAATTGAAACCCGGCTCCCGTCAAGGCGGCGATGGCACCGTGCCAGAAACTTCCGGACTAGCACCGGGTGCCGCTGGCGTGAAAGCTGGCGTGAAAGCCAGCTTCCGTCACGGCAACATGGGCAAAGGTGGACACAACACGCAGAAAGGCTACGACCACCAAAGCAGCTATCTGGACCAGCGCGCGCAATGGGCCACCTTGTACAGCATCATCAAGATCGCGCAAGCCGCCGATTGGCATGAATAGCAAGTGGCGAATTTTGGTATGTATCGCAGCGATGGCCGCTTTGGGCGTCCTTGCCTCACGATGCGAAAACAGGAAAATCAAGCCAATGGATACGACGGGTTGGAAAACGCATTGCATCGGACGATTTCTGGTGGATCTGCCGCCAAATGCGAAAGTAGGAGGTATTTACCAGATTTGGGGTAACCCGATCGAACGGGCAAGCGTTCCGGCCAGTTCGATTACCCAGATCATTGGCAAGCGTGAGGAAGAATTGAAGGCTTCACCGCATGACACGAGAGGAACGAAATTCATTCGAAGGGAAGACTATCCGAGCGGAGGGGCAAGTCTTTTGTCCTACGATATGGCGGAGTCGGAAGATTTTTTGCACATAGACACCTATATGGTCGCTATGAACGGGAAGCACGTATTCTTGAGGAGTGCTCTCGTCGAGCCCGAAAAAGAAAGAACTGCTTTCGATTTTGCAAGGCAGATGAACGACGGACTGCAAGAAATCGCTACCGGCGAAATCCCGAAAGGCCCGGGCTTCTGCATCGACAGGGCACTGATCGCTGGTGATGAATTCCGCTCGGAAGTTTTCAATGTCGGCGTAACCTTGCCTCAGCATCCCGGCATGAACATCACCCTGCTTGCCACGACCCAAGGCGAAGTGGACAAAGAAACACTGCTGGATCGTACCGGGGCAACCGAAGTTGCATTGTTGGCACAAGGTGCCAAGCGACTGCGCAAGGGCAAGCGGGCTGCCGGCGGTGGCACGATTCCCGGCGAGGAGTATCTGATGACCAGCACGGAGGATGGCCAGAAAAAATATGGCTTTGCATGGGAGTCACCCGGAAAAGCAGAATCCGTCGCCGAACCGTACATGACGGTTGAGCTTCAGGTGCTGGGTCAGTCCGTGGTGGACGAAGACCATCCCTACAAGCCGCCGTTCGCTTCCGATGATGAGGCATTGGAACTGTGGGACGCGATCATCGAATCATTGCGTCCACGCCCAGGGGCAGCGATAAGGCGTCAGTGAGCACACAACTGCCGCTGGACGATCTGCTCGGCACCGCGGTCACGCTCAAGACCAGGCTGGCCAATGGGGAGTTCGCCCGTCGCAGCAGCATCGTCCGCGAAGCGGCGTGCCTGGGCGGCGATGGCGCGCTACCGCCTGTGCCAGGTGCCTACACCACGAATTCACCGCACACGGCAACGAACGAATTGGCGCTTTACATCAATGACCTGTTCCCAGCCATTTGGCAGGCGCTTCATTGCCATGCCGGCGATGCAGGCCAGGCCACTGCTATGACAACTGGCCAAGCGAGAACTTCAACCCACGACATCACCGGTTTCAGCACAAACCCGCGATCCGATCCCGGCACCTTCAGCCATGATGCTCCGGCCGCATGTACGGGAACAACAATACGTCGCGGATCGAGTCCGAGCCGGTCAGCAGCATCACCAGTCGATCCATGCCGATGCCGAGGCCGCCGGTCGGCGGCAGGCCGACTTCGAGGGCACGGATGTAGTCGTGGTCGTAGTGCATGGCTTCATCGTCGCCGCCCTCCTTCGCTTCAACCTGGGCCTGGAAACGCGCGGCCTGGTCTTCCGGGTCGTTCAACTCGGAGAAGCCGTTGGCGATTTCCTTGCCGTTGATGAACAACTCGAAGCGGTCGGTGTAGCCCGGTTCGGTGTCGCTGGCGCGGGCCAGCGGCGAGACCTCGACCGGGTGGTCGGTGATGAAGGTCGGCTGCACCAGGGTGTGCTCGACCGTGGCCTCGAAGATTTCCAGCAGCAGCTTGCCCCAGCCGTACGACGGCTTGACCCTGATCTTCAGCCGCTCGCAATGGCGCAGCAGCGCGTCGCGGTCGGTGCAGTCGGCAACGCTGATTTCTGGATTGTGGTGGCGCACCGCCTCGTCCATGCGCCAGCGGCGGAAGGCCGGGCCGAGGTCAATCCGCGCGCCGTCCCATTCCACTTCGGTGGCGCCGAGCACTTCGCGCGCGGTGTCGCGGATCATGTTCTCGGTCAATTCCATGATTTCGTGGTACGTGGCGTAGGCCTCGTACAGTTCCAGCATGGTGAATTCCGGGTTGTGGCGGGTGCTGACGCCCTCGTTGCGGAAGTTGCGGTTGATTTCATAAACACGTTCCAGGCCGCCGACGACCAGGCGCTTCAAATACAGTTCCGGCGCAACGCGCAGGTACAGGTCGATGTCCAGCGCATTGTGATGAGTGGCGAATGGCTTGGCCGTCGCGCCGCCGGGGATGTAATGCATCATCGGCGTCTCCACTTCGAGGAATCGCCGCGCATCCAGCCACGAGCGGATCGTGCGGATGATCCTGCTGCGCTTGATGAAGACTTCGCGCGCCTCCGGGGTGACGATCAGGTCAACGTAGCGTTGGCGGTAACGCTGCTCCACGTCGCTCAGGCCATGCCACTTGTCCGGCAGCGGGCGCAGCGATTTGGTCAGAAGGCGGATGCGTTGCGCCTTGACCGACAACTCACCGGTTCGGGTGCGGGTCAGCCCGCCTTCGACGGCGATGATGTCGCCCACGTCCCAGGTCTTGAACGCATCGTAGCTTTCGTCCAACGTGTTCGATTGCAGGAAGACTTGAATGCGGCCCGACTCGTCCTGGATCTGCGCGAAGCTGGCCTTGCCCATCACCCGCTTGGCCATCAGGCGGCCGGCCAGTTGCACCGCCCTGCCCTGTGTTTCCAGCGATTCGCTTGTCCACTGCCCAGCATTGGCGTATTCGGCTTGCAGGTCGCCGGCGTAGTGTCCGCGGCGGAAGTCGTTCGGGTAGGCGACGCCCTGCCCGCGCAGCGCCGTCAGTTTTGCGCGGCGTTCGGCGATCAGCGAATTCTCGTCGGTGACGGGCGTGGGCGCGGCGGTCGGGTCGGTCATGACAGGCAGGTTCGATGGCGTGGGGATTTTCGCGGGATGGCGGCGGTCAGGCGTCGATGCGTTTCGCACCAGCGTCCAGGCCGGCCTTCAGGCTGGCTTCGAGGAACTCGTCGAGGTCGCCGTCCAGCACCTTCTGGGTGTCGCTGCGTTCGATGCTGGTGCGCAGGTCCTTGATGCGGCTCTGGTCCAGCACGTAGTTGCGGATCTGGCTGCCCCAGCCGATGTCGGACTTGGTGGCTTCCAGCGCGTTCTTCTCGGCATTGCGTTTCTGCACTTCCAGCTCGTACAACTTCGCCTTCAACATCTTCATCGCGCGGTCGCGGTTGGCGTGCTGGCTGCGTTCGGTCTGGCAGGCGACCACGGTGTTGGTCGGCACATGGGTGATGCGCACCGCCGATTCGGTCTTGTTGACGTGCTGGCCGCCGGCGCCGGACGAACGATACACGTCGGTCTTCAGGTCGGCCGGATTGATCTCGATGTCGATGTTGTCATCGACTTCCGGCGAAACGAACACGCTGGTGAAACTGGTGTGGCGGCGGTTGTCCGAATCGAACGGCGACTTGCGCACGAGACGATGCACGCCGATCTCGGTTTTCAGCCAGCCGTAGGCGTAGTCGCCTTCCACGCGGAAAGTCGCGCTCTTGATGCCAGCCACTTCGCCGGCGGAGGCTTCCATCAGTTCGACCTTCCAGCCGCGGCCTTCGGACCAACGCAGGTACATGCGCAGCAGGATTTCCGCCCAGTCCTGCGCTTCGGTGCCGCCGGCGCCGGCCTGGATATCGACGAAGGCGTTGCAGGCATCCATCTCGCCGCTGAACATGCGCTGGAATTCCAGCTTCTCCACACCCGTGGCGTAGCGTTCGACATCGGCCACCACGGCTTGCGCGGTTTCCTCGTCGTCTTCCATTTCGGCCAGTTCCAGCAGTTCCAGCGCGCCGCCCAGGCCGTCGAGCAGGTCGCGGATGCCGTTGACGGTCTTGTCCAGCAGGCTGCGTTCGCGGCCCAACTTCTGCGCGTATTCGGGGTTGTCCCAGATGGTGGGGCTTTCCAGTTCCCGGTTCACTTCTTCCAGGCGTTCGCGCTTGGCATCGTAGTCAAAGATACCCCCGTAGCTGCGCCAGCCTGTCTTGCAGGTCGGCGATGCGCTGGCGGACGGGATTGAGTTCGATCATGGCGGCAAAGGCGGCGGAAAAATGGCCGGCAATTCTAGCATTGCCATGCGTTTCAGGCTTCCCCGCCCAGCCGCCCGCGCAGGTCGCCGCGAAACGTGCGGCTGCATGGCAAAGCGGTGCCGTCCTTCATGTGCACGCGCGAGTCGCCGGTCTCCAGCGGCTCGATGCTGGCCACTTGGTCCAGGTTGGCGATGTAGCTGCGGTGAATGCGCACGAAACGGGCCGGGTCCAGCTTGGCCTCGATGCCGGCAATCGTGCTGCGCAAGGGATAGTCATGGCCGCGCACGCGCAGGTTGACGTAATTGCCGGCCGCCTGCAGCCATTCGATGTCGGCGGCGGCAACGAGGAACTCGCGGCCCAGCTTGCGCACCAGGAAACGTTCGGGGCGATCAATCGGTTCGACTGGAGAGCCTTCGTCCGGCGCGCCGAGCAGGCGGGCCTCGCCCTGCATGCGCCGCACGATGAGCCGGTACAGTTCCATCAGCGCCACCATCGTGAAGAAGCTGCGCACGTCCTTGAGGTATTCATAGAGCAGTTCCTTGGGCCAGTCACCGAAGTCGTAATCGCCGCCCATGTGTCGATAGGCCAGCTCGCGCAGGCCGACCATGCCGATCACATGCAGCAACGACACCGCCACGCTGGCCAGCAGGTGCCACGGCAGTTGCCGCCACCAGTTGTCCCAGTGCAGCGGGAAGCGGCAGCTGAACCGGACGATGGGCCAGACCAGCGCCAGCCACGCCAGGGCGCTGCTCCATTCCCAGACCACCGGCTCCCAGTCGGCGAAACCCAAGCCGGCCTTGTGGATGTCCATGACCGTGGTGACGCTGTTGAACATGCCGTTCATCAGCGTGATCGTCAGCCAGAAACCGACCTCGAAGCTGCGCTTCCATGGCAGGAAGCATTGATAGGCGGAAGGCGGTTGCGGATTCATCCGGCGCATTCTACGTGGCTGGCCAGCGCGAGCCGCCACGATTCGTCCCTGCCTGGCCGCGCTTCGTCCCAAACGCCCGGCGGGCGGTCACTTCGCGCTGTCGGCAAGACGCGAATGCACCGACATTGGCAGCATCTTCCAGCTTCGGGGTCTGCCACATGCAACGCCGCCACGACATCGACGCCTTGCGGGTGATCGCCTTCGGCCTGTTGATCTTCTACCACTGCGCGATGGTCTATGTCGCCGAGTGGGACTTCCACATCAAGAGCGGTTACCAAGTCGAATGGCTGCAGTGGCCGATGATCGTGCTGAACCGCTGGCGGATGCCGCTGCTGTTCATGATTTCCGGGATCGCCATCGGCCTGGCCGGGGTCGAAACGCGCAGGCTGCGGTTCGCGACCTCGCGCAGTTGGCGATTGCTGTTGCCACTGCTGTTCGGCATGTTCGTCGTGGTCATGCCGCAGACGTACTTCCAGGTCATCCAGCAGTACGGCTACAGCGGCGGTTTCACGCACTTCTACAAGCTTTATCTCACTGCGGGCCTTTGCCGTGACGGCCAGTGTCTGCCCACGCCGACCTGGAACCACCTGTGGTATCTGGCTTACCTGTGGCCTTACACGCTGTTGCTGCTGGCGCTGATGCCGGCCTTGCGGTGCGTGCAATCGTGGCTGCGGACACCCGCGCGCGCCGATCTTGCCGGCGGGCTGCTGGTTCTGGTTCCCGCCGCATGGTTGGCGTTCGTGCAATTCTGGCTGCTGCCGCGCTACCCGGAAACCCATGCACTGATCGGCGACTGGACGGTGCATGCCGAATCGCTGCCGCTGTTCGTGCTGGGCTGGGTGCTGGCAAGCAGCGCGTGGTTCTGGGCAGGGGTTGAACGCCAACGCTGGAAAACCCTTGCACTGGCCGTGTCGTGCATCGCGCTGGAACTGGCGCTGCGCTGGCTGGGCCGCCATCTGCCCGATGGCCCGCTGCCGGACTGGGCGTTGCACGTGCCCTGGTACGCGGTCGAACGCATCGGCCGTGCCGGTTACACATGGTTCGCGCTACTGGCGATCTTCGGCTGGGGCCGCGTGTTGCTGGATCGTCCGTTCTGCTGGCTGCCGTATTGCACCGAAGCGGTATTCCCGTGGTACGTGCTACACCAGACCTTGATCATCGCGCTGGCGTACTGGCTGATCCCGCTGCGGCTGGGGTCGGTCGCCGAACCGCTGCTGGTGATGGGCGGCACTGTCGCAGGTTGCCTGTTGATGCACGAATTCGTGATTCGCCGCGTGTCGCTGCTGCGGCCGTTGTTCGGATTGAAGATGCGTGCACCGGCATCCACTTCGATGACCATTGCGTGGTGACTTTGACCTGCATGGACGCAGGCGGCCGGAAGTTTCCGGCCACCGGTGGCGTTCACTTCACTTCGAATTCGCCCACCAGCACGGTGTCCGTGGCCTGTTTCAGGCGAAGGGTGACGCGCTGTTCCTTCTGCAGCGGCGTGCCGAAGCCGGTGATGAACTGCAATTGCACGGTGGTCGCGCCGGTGACCAGCTGCTGACGCTCGCCGTAGAAGTTGGCTTCCACCTTGTACCTGCCCGGCCTGGCGTCGCGCAGCACGAATTCCTCGGGGCCGTAGCCGCCGGTGAAGTCGTTGGAGATCAGCCCGCCTTGATAGGTCAGCCGGTGGCCGTAGAAGCATTTCTCGCCGTTCGGGTCGGTCACCCAAAGGTCCATGTCGCTGTTGTCGCTGTCCCAGGTCAGCACCGCACGCAGGTCCAGCGGCAGGTTGCGCAGCAGGCGCGGGTCGATGCGGCGCGTATCCAGTGGCGTGGGAGCGCGCGCGAGGATGGCGTTGAGTTCGCCCAACGCGATCAGATCGATGCCATTGAAGCGACCGTCCCACGGCCGCGAAACGACTTCGTACAGGCTGTCGATGGAGGCCTGGTCCTGGCCGGTGGTCGCATAGGCCAGACCGAGGTCGCGGTAGCTCTGCGGTTCCTCGCCGGCGATCTCGCGCACCTGCTTGAACACCGGCAAGGCCAGTTGCGGTGCGTCGGCCTGCAACAGGCGGTAGCCGAGCACGCGCAGGATGTGGCGGTTTTCCAGTTCCAGTTCGGCCAGGTTGGACAGCACGCGCAGCGCCAGTGCGCGTTGGCCTTTTTCCAGCAACACGTCGGCGGCGTCCAGGTAGAAAGCGGTGCTGTCGGCATTGCCGTCGCGTTCGTCCAGGTAGATCGCATAAATCTGCTCGGGCGCGGCGTCGCGCAGGCGTTGGGCGGAAGGCGAATCCGGCAGCCACGGTTTCAGCGCGATGCCGACGCCCTCGCCCGCCGTTTCGCCGCCATCGGCATTCGCGGTGGTGACGATGACCGAATCCAGCGCCGGGGTGGTGGCCTCCCGTGCAAGCATGAGCACTGGTGAAGGCGACGGCGACGGCGGCGCATATTGGGCAGTGGCTTCTGCGGCTTCCGCCCTGGCGGCCAGGGCTTGCTTCGCGCGCGCTTCCTCACGCGGCGGCGTGTCCTTGGGCCATGTCTTTTCCCACCACGCGATGCGCTCGGCGAAGGCGGCGGCGATCCTGTCCACTTGCTGCGCGCGCGATGCGGTTTCCTGCGCATGCTGCTGGTCGCGCATTTCGTCGAAGGTCGCGCGCAGCTCCGGCGGCGGCGCGATGTCGTAACGCACGTAGTCGGCCACGTCGTCCAGCACCAGCAGCGAGGTGCCGGCGGTCACCAGCGAAAAGTTCTGGCCCAGGCGTTCGATCGCGGCATGATTGCGTTGCGGCTCGGCGGACAGTTGCGCCATGCGCCAGGTGGCCCAGGCCTGCGCGATCTGCGGGCGTGCGCTGGCGCTGGCCGACAGCGGCAAGTCGATGCGTTGGCGTTTGCCGGCGGCGTCCAGTTCCACGTGCAGCACCGCCTGCGGTTCCAGCAGGCGACCGGCCACGCGCAGGAGGCCATCATCGACGAAGCGCGATTGCGCCAGCAGGTCGGTCACGCCATCGCCGCGCAGCGCGGCCACGCGCACGCCGTCCTGCAGCAATGCCTTCGCGGCCTGTTCCAGCCCCGCCCTGCCCTGCCACGCGATGGCGCGGCCACCGCGCGCTTCGGCCAGTGCGGTCAGGCGGCCTGCATCGGCCAGCGGGCCGGACGAAGCCAGTGCGTACAGGCGCTGGTTTTCCGTCAGTTGCGGGAAGGCCGCATCGCCATAGTTGTGGAAGCCGTCGCTGACCAGCAGGTATTCGGCAATGCCGGGCTGCGGCGTCCAGTCGGCCAGATTGCTGGCGCCGTCATTGACGGCAGCTTGCAACTTGGCGCGCAGTGCGGCCCAGTCGCCGTTGCGGATGCCGAATTCGCCGCCATCTTCGCCCACGTCGCGCAGCAGGCGCAGTTGCACGCGGCCATTGCCCATCGCCGCGAAATAACGATCCAGCAAAGCGAATTCGCCATCGCGGTCGCGCTTGCGCGCCGAGGCCGAAGCATCCCACAGCAGGCCGACGCGGCTCGGGATCGCGCGCGATTTTGCGGCAGAGGCCAGCGGGATTTCCGCCAGCATGTAACGCTCGTCGTCGTGCCGGGCGGTGTAAACCCGTGCTTCATCCGTGGCGGGGAAACGCAGCGACAAACCGGTTTGTGCGCGAAAGGTCTGCCGCGACACGTCGGCTTCGTAACCGTCGTTGGCGCGCTTGAACGGCAACACTTCGAACGCGCCTTCCACCTGCGGCGCGCTGCGCACGCCCTGCGCCCGCACATGCAGGGAGAACTGCGCCGCATTCGACAACAAATGCAATGGCAACTGCATGCGCCAGGCATTGCCGTCGCGTTGCAGGGTTTCGTCGATGACCAGCTTCACCCGGCGTTCGCCACGCGCCGGCACCGGATACACGC
The DNA here is from genome assembly GCA_047607085.1 of Pseudoxanthomonas sp. Lineage (GTDB taxonomy): Bacteria > Pseudomonadota > Gammaproteobacteria > Xanthomonadales > Xanthomonadaceae > Pseudoxanthomonas_A. The sequence continues at coordinate 10,967 of JASGDT010000059.1, forward strand.
GCAGGCGGAACTGGTTGCCGGCGGTCTGTTCCAGCAGGGCCGGATCCACTTGCCGGCGCTCGATGCTTTCGAACACCTGCCGGCCCTTTTCCTTCGGCACCGGCACCGCATCGCGCAGCATGCCGTCGATGTCCAGCGCGAAGGCGGTCACCTGCTGGCCCGGCTGCAACGGAAATTGCAGCGTGCCTTCCAGTTGCCGGTCGTTGGGGTTGTGCAAGGTCAGCAGCAGCGTGGTGCGCGCCAGGCTGCCGGCGGTGGCGACTTCGACTTCGGCGTTTTGCAGTTGCACCGGGGTTTGCGCCTGCGGCACGGCGAACAACGGCGGCGCGATGGCGATGCGCGCCTGCTGCGCGGAAGCGGCAAAACCGCAGGCGATGACGGCGGCGACGATGGCGAAAAAGGCGATGCGGCGTTTCATCCGGTGTTTCCCGATGTGCTGGTGTCCCAAGGTGAAACGCAGCAGATGGGCAAACGGGGTTGAAGCATTTCAGGCCGGCTCGCGGTACTCGACGATCAACTGGATCGCCTGCCCGCCGCGGTAGTCGTCAGGGGCCAGGCGGTAGGCCAGGCGCAGGCGAGGTTCCGGTGCGGCGTTGTGCCAGCCGCCGAAGTGGATGGCGTTGAGCGGTTCGCGGCGCATCGGGTGGCGCAGCACCAGTTTGAGGTGGCGTTCGCCGACCACGCGCCAGTCGAGCACGTCGAATTCGCCGTCGAACAGCGGTTCCGGGAAGCCCTGTCCCCACGGGCCGCCGTCACGGATCGCTTCGGCGTGCGCGCGGTCGAATTCCTGCGGCAGCAGTTCGCCATCGCTGGGAATTTGCGCCTGCAAGTGTTCGGTTGCCAGCGTGGCGGCGGCGTGGGCGGTGAAGGCGTCGCGGAATGCCGGCAAGGCGTCTTCGTGCAACGACAGACCCGCCGCCATTGCGTGGCCGCCGAATTTTTCGATCAGGCCCGGTTGTGCGGCATCGACCGCCGCCAGTGCGTCGCGAATGTGGAAGCCGGCGATCGAACGCGCCGAACCGCGCAAGGTGGCGCTGCCCGGTTCCGCCGGCGCGAAGGCAATCGTAGGCCGGTGCAGCTTGTCCTTGATCTTCGATGCCACCAGACCGATCACGCCGGGGTGCCATTCCGGATCGAACAGGCAGGCGGCGATGGGGGTTGCGCCATCGTCGAGACGGGCGACGATGGCTTCGGCTTCGTCGGTCATCATCTGCTGCACGCCGCGCCGTTCGGCGTTGATGCCGTGCAGGATGTCGGCCAGTTCGCGCGCGCGTTTGGTGTCGTCGCAAAGCAGGCATTCGATGCCCAGGGCCATGTCTTCCAGCCGGCCGGCGGCGTTGAGGCGCGGGGCGATGGCGAAGCCGATATCGGCGGCGCTCAGCTTGCGCGCGTCGCGCCCGGCCACTTCGATCAATGCCTGCAAGCCGGCACAGCCGCGACCGGCACGCAAGCGGCGCAGGCCGGCGGCGCACAGGGCGCGGTTGTTGGCGTCCAGCGATACCAGGTCGGCAATCGTGCCCACGGCGACAAGATCAAGCAGCGCGGTGAGGTCCGGTTCGCTGGCGGTTGCAAACGCGCCGGCTTCGCGCAGCCTTTTGCGCAACGCCAGCAGCACATAGAACATCACGCCGACGCCAGCCAGCATCTTGCTGGGGAAAGCGTCGCCGTGCCGGTTCGGGTTGACGATGGCATCGGCCGGCGGCAGCGTTTCGCCGGGCAAATGATGGTCGGTGACGACAACCGGCCAGCCGCGCGCCTTTGCCGCGGCAATGCCGGCATGGCAGGCGATGCCGTGATCGACGGTCAGCAACAGATCCGGTTGCAGCGCAGCCAGTTCTTCCACCAGCAGCGGCGACAGGCCGTAGCCGTGGACCATGCGATTGGGCACGGCCGGGGTGACATGCTTGGCGCCGAGCAGGCGCAGGCCACGCACGGCCAGGGCGCAGGCGGTCGCGCCATCGCAGTCGAAATCGCCGACCACGACGATGTGCGCGTCTTTGGCAATGGCCTGCGCCAGCAAGGCAGTGGCGGTGTCGATGTCGCCCAACGCATCGGGTGGCAGCAGCGCGGCCAGCTTCGGCTGCGCTTGCTCGATGCCGGGTGCGCCGCGCATGGCGTAGAGGCGTTGCAGCAGTGGCGGCACTACAGCCGGCCACGATCCGGTCTGCGCGGTTTCGCGACGAACGATGCGGTGGCGTCGGGTCATGCGTTGCTTGCGAGCGTGGTCAATGGCCGTCGCCACAAACGCCAACGCTGGCCGCGATTCAACACGAAGCGCATGCCGTCCTCGAAATCCAGATGCAGCGCGTGCAGACGACCGGCGGCGACTTCATCGCAAAGCGGCTGCAAGGCATCGCGGCCGAGGGTTTCCAGCGAGCGCAAATGGCGCAGATCCACCAGCGCATCGACGTCTTCGCCGACTTCGCCCACCGCCACGCCTGCCGCCTTCGCCAACGCACGCAGCAAGGGCTCGTTGCTCTTGACCTGCTTGAACGGCGTGCGCACGAAATCCGGCAGCCGGCCCGCGCCCCAGAACCACAGCGAATTGACCGCCGCCTTGCCCTGCCCCAGCCGCTGCGCATTCCACGGGTGCGCGTGCAGGATGATTTGCGCCTCGGTCAGCAACGCGCGCCAGCGGCGACCGGTTTCGCCTTGCGGCAGGTGTGCAAACAAATCGTCGCCCAGCACGTCTTCCGGCGGTGCGAATACCGGCAGTTTCGCTTCCGCCGGCAAGCTCAGATACCAGCGCGACGGGTGTGGCGCATCGATCGGGAAACCGGCGTCGCCGAACAGCGGTTTCAAGGCCGGCAGCAATTGCGCGGCATCTTCCGCCGTCAACTCCAGGGCTTCGCCGTGCGAAAGCATCCGCGCGCCGTTGATGTCCGGGCGGATGAAAGCCGGGTCGGCGCGCAACCAGGTTGCGCCTGCGCTGTCGCCGGCATCCAGCGCGCGGGTCAGCGCGGCCACCGGCCAGTGATCCGGGATCAACTGGAAATGCCGGCGCAATTGCGCAGTTTCTCCGAGGGCTTGTTTTTCGCGGTCGGCCTTGCCCAGGGCTTTCGCCACGCTGGCAGGCAAGCCCTGCCCGATCAGGCGGGCAGCGGCCGGCAACAGCAGTGTGGCGCTGGGCATCAGCCGAGGTATTCGACGCTGACGATTTCGTATTCGCGCGAGCCGGCCGGCGCGGCGATGGCAATGCTGTCGCCTTCGTTCTTGCCGATCAGCGCGCGCGCCACCGGCGAGGAAATCGCGATCATGCCCAGCTTGATGTCCGCTTCCAGGTCGCCGACGATCTGGTACCTCTTCTCCTCGTCGGTTTCCACGTCGGCCAGCACCACGGTCGCGCCGAACACGATGCGGCTGCCGGCGTTCAGCTTGCTGACGTCGATGACTTCGGCGTGCGAAAGCTCGCTTTCCAGTTGCTTGATGCGGCCTTCGATGAAGCCCTGCAACTCGCGCGCGGCATGGTATTCGGCGTTTTCCTTGAGGTCGCCGTGCGAGCGCGCCTCGGCGATGGCCTGGATGATTTCCGGGCGCTTGACCGACTTCAGGTTGTCCAGTTCGTCGCGCAAACGCTGCGCGCCCTTCTGGGTGATCGGTGCACGGCTCATGCGATGCTCCCCATGGTGTCCAACTCCTTGTGCAGTTCCTGCAAGGCCCAGACCGGGCCGGTGCCGCGGTATTCGAGCGATTGCACCAGCGCGCGTGCGCCGGCAACGGTGGTGGAATAGGTGATGCGCTGCTGCAGCGATTCGCGGCGGATCGAGAACGAGTCGGAAATCGCCGCACGGCCTTCGGTGGTGTTGATCACATAGACGATCTCGCCGTTCTTGATCAGATCGACGATGTGCGGGCGGCCTTCCAGCACCTTGTTGACGCGCTCGCAAACCAGCCCGTGCTTGCCCAGCCACTCGGCAGTGCCGTGCGTGGCGACCAGCGAGAAGCCGCGCTCGACCAGCGCCTGCGCCACCGGCAGCACGCGCGGCTTGTCCGGGTCGCGCACGCTGATGAACACCTTGCCCGGTTTCGGCTCGCGGATGCCGCCGGCTTCCTGCGCGCGCGCCATCGCCGCGCCGAAGTTGCGGCCCACGCCCATCACTTCGCCGGTGGAACGCATTTCCGGGCCAAGGATCGGATCAACGCCCTGGAACTTGGCGAACGGGAAGATCGCTTCCTTCACCGAGTAGTAATCCGGCACGACTTCATCGGTTGCGCCCTGCTCGGCCAGGGTCTTGCCGGCCATGCAGCGCGCGGCGATCTTGGCCAGCGCCACGCCGGTGGCCTTGGACACGAACGGCACCGTGCGCGAGGCACGCGGATTCACTTCCAGCAGATAGACGATGTCGTCGCCTTCGGCATCGGTCTGGATCGCGAACTGGGTGTTCATCAGACCGACCACATTCAGCGCGGTCGCCAGTTCCACCACCTGCCGGCGCAATTCGTCCTGGGTTTCCGCCGACAGCGAATACGGCGGCAGCGAGCACGAGGAATCGCCCGAATGCACGCCGGCTTCCTCGATGTGTTCCATCACCCCGCCGATGAACACGTTGCCATCCTTGTCGGCGATGATGTCAACGTCGCATTCCACCGCATTGTCGAGGAAGCGGTCCAGCAGCACCGGCGAATCGTTGCTGACCTTGACCGCATCGCGGACGTAGCGTGCCAGGTCGGATTCGCCATAGACGATTTCCATCGCGCGGCCGCCGAGCACATAGCTGGGACGCACCACCAGCGGGTAGCCGATTTCGCGGGCCAGCGCCAGGGCTTCGTCGGCCGTGCGCGCGGTGCGGTTGGGCGGTTGTTTCAGGCCCAGTTCGGTGACCAGCTTCTGGAAGCGTTCTCGGTCTTCGGCAAGGTCGATGCTGTCCGGCGATGTGCCGATCACTGGCACGCCGTTGGCTTCCAGCGCGCGCGCCAGCTTCAGCGGCGTCTGCCCGCCGTATTGCACGATCACGCCCTTGGGCTTCTCCACTTCGACGATGGCCAGCACGTCTTCCAGCGTCAGCGGCTCGAAATACAAACGGTCGGAAGTGTCGTAGTCGGTGGAGACGGTTTCCGGGTTGCAGTTGACCATGATGGTCTCGAACCCGTCCTCGCGCAGCGCCAGTGCGGCATGCACGCAGCAATAGTCGAACTCGATGCCCTGGCCGATGCGGTTGGGGCCGCCGCCGAGGATCATGATCTTGTCGCGCTGCGTCGACTGCGCTTCGCATTCGTCCTCATAGGTCGAATACAGATAGGCGGTGCCGGTGGCGAATTCCGCCGCGCAACTGTCCACGCGCTTGTAAACCGGCAATACGCCCAGCGCCTTGCGCAGCGTGCGCACGGCGGTTTCGTCGGTTTTCAGGATCTGCGCGATGCGCGCATCGGAAAAGCCCGCGCGCTTGAGGCGGCGCATGCGCGGCTTGTCCAGTGCGGCCAGGCCATCGGCGGCGAGCTGTTTTTCGTCGCTGATGATTTCCTCGATCTGGTCGAGGAACCACGGGTCGATGAAGCTCAGCGCGTGCACCTGTTCGACGCTCATGCCGACGCGGAAGGCGTCGCCGACGTGGAACAGGCGTTCCGGGCCGGGCGATTTCAGTTCGCGCTTCAGGCTGGCGATGTCGTCTTCGTCGTCCAGGTTCAGCCCGGTCGGATCAAAGCCCACCTTGCCGGTTTCCAGCCCGCGCAGCGCCTTCTGCATCGACTCCTTGAAGGTGCGGCCCATCGCCATCACCTCGCCCACCGACTTCATCTGCGTGGTCAGGCGCGCGTCGGCCTGCGGGAATTTCTCGAAGGCGAAGCGCGGAATCTTGGTCACCACATAGTCGATGCTCGGCTCGAACGAGGCCGGAGTCTTGCCACCGGTGATTTCGTTCTTCAGTTCATCCAACGTGTAGCCCACCGCCAGCTTGGCGGCGACCTTGGCGATCGGGAAGCCGGTCGCCTTCGACGCCAATGCCGAGGAACGGCTGACGCGCGGATTCATTTCGATCACGACCACGCGCCCGGTCTGCGCGTTGATGCCGAACTGCACGTTGCTGCCGCCGGTATCCACGCCGATCTTGCGCAGCACCGCGATGGAGGCGTCGCGCAGGCGCTGGTATTCCTTGTCGGTCAGGGTCTGCGCCGGGGCGACGGTGATGCTGTCGCCGGTGTGCACGCCCATCGGGTCGAGGTTTTCGATGCTGCACACGATGATGCAGTTGTCGGCGGTGTCGCGCACCACCTCCATCTCGAATTCCTTCCAGCCCAGCACCGATTCTTCCACCAGCACTTCGTGCACCGGCGAAAGTTCCAGGCCGCGCTTGATGATGTCCTCGAATTCTTCCTTGTTGTAGGCGATGCCGCCGCCGCTGCCGCCGAGGGTGAAGCTCGGACGGATGATCGTCGGGTAGCCGACTTTCGCCTGTATCTCGACTGCCTGCTCGAAGGTTTTCGCGACTTCGGCCTTCGGGCATTCCAGCCCGATTTCCTGCATCGCCACGCGAAACAGCTCGCGGTCTTCGGCCATGCGGATGGCTTCGCGCTTGGCACCGATCAGCTCGACGCCGTACTTGTCCAGCACGCCGTTGTCGGCCAGATCCAGCGCGCAGTTCAGCGCGGTCTGCCCGCCCATCGTCGGCAGCAGCGCGTCGGGCTTTTCCTTGGCGATGATGCGTTCGACGGTTTGCCAGTTGATCGGCTCGATATAGACCGCATCGGCCATTTCCGGATCGGTCATGATCGTCGCCGGATTGCTGTTGACCAGCACCACGCGATAACCCTCCTCGCGCAGCGCCTTGCACGCCTGCGCGCCGGAGTAATCGAACTCGCAGGCCTGGCCGATGACGATCGGGCCCGCGCCGATGATCAGGATGGTCTTTATGTCGGTGCGCTTAGGCATTGTCGTTTTTCTCCATCAGCGCAACGAACTTGTCGAACAGCGGCGAAACATCATGCGGGCCGGGGGAAGCTTCCGGGTGGCCCTGGAAAGAGAATGCAGGTACGTCGGTCAACTCGATGCCCTGGTTGGTGCCATCGAACAGCGAGCGATGGGTCACGCGCACGTTGGCCGGCAGCGTGGCTTCATCGACGGCGAAGCCGTGGTTCTGCGAAGTGATCATCACCCGGCCGGTATCGAGGTCCTGCACCGGATGGTTCGCGCCGTGATGGCCGTGCGCCATCTTCATGGTCTTCGCGCCGGTAGCCAGCGCCAGCAACTGGTGGCCCAGACAGATGCCGAAAGTCGGGATGCCGTGACCGATGAAGGTGCGGATGGCGGCAATCGCATAGTCGCAAGGCTCCGGGTCGCCGGGTCCGTTGGACAGGAAGATGCCGTCGGGGTCCAGCGCCAGCGCCTCGTCGGCGGGCGTCTGCGCCGGCACCACGGTCACGTCGCAACCACGTTCGGCCAGCATGCGCAGGATATTGGTCTTCACGCCGAAGTCGTAGGCAACGACCTTGAACTTCGGTTCAGCATGGACGAAGGCATTGCGATCCAGATCCAACTGGCCTTCGTTCCAGGCATGGTGCTTGTCGGTGCTGACCACCTTCGCCAGATCCATGCCCTTGAGACCGGGAAACTTGCGTGCGGCTTCCAGCGCTTTCTCGACATCGATATCGTCGCCGGCCATCAATGCGCCATTCTGCGAACCGCGCTCGCGCAGGATGCGGGTCAGCTTGCGCGTGTCGATGCCGCTGATCGCGACCACGCCGCGCTCGGCCAACCACTCCGGCAGCGAAACTTCACTGCGCCAGTTGCTGGGGCGGCGCGGCACGTCGCGCACGATCAGGCCGGCCGACCAGACCTTGGCGGCCTCGTCGTCCTGCGCGGTGCAGCCGGTGTTGCCGATATGCGGATAAGTGAGGGTGACGATCTGTCGGGCGTAGGAAGGATCGGTGACGACCTCCTGATAGCCGGTCATGGCGGTGTTGAACACCACTTCGCCGACCGACAGGCCGGCGGCGCCGACGGATTCGCCCTCGAACACGGTGCCGTCTTCAAGCACGAGCACGGCGGGGGCGGGTATTGCGGGTTGGGTCACGGGGTTCGCCTTGGGGATGGGGAAACCCTGCTCCACCAAACTTGCGGCTGCAAGAAACCGCGGACTTGGCTTCTCTCCAGGTCCGAGGCAGGGGTAACAGGCGAGCGGGAATTGTACGCGGATGACTGCGGCGACGCCAGTCACGGCTTGAAGAGGGAGCTTGCGACGAAGCTTTCGGGCTGTCCTGTCCGCGGGCGGGCGTCCCATCATGGCCGCAGGCCGCAAGAGGGGGGAACAGGCCACTGACGGCATCCTGAACCCGCACCGCTCGGAACTTGTGGGAGTGGGCACCCACCCCTACACTGCGCAGGTCAGCGATGACGCACACCACAAGGGGCTGCACTGGCTTCGACGGGGGTTGCGAAGTTGCCTGGTGCATGCCGAGGGGGCAGCTTTCCTCGTAAATCCAGCGGCAAAAATCTAGTTGCCAACGACGACAACTACGCTCTCGCCGCTTAAGGCGTAAGCCCCGAAACCGCTTGTGTCCGTGCTCGCGGCGTAGGGTCATTATCACGGAACCGCCGTAAGCTGCCGTCTGTCGGCCACGGTTAAATCAAACAGGATTGTCGCGGGGTGCGTTCTGCCACTCGTACTGCCCCGCGATGAAACCGAACGAGCGGACAAGCATGTAGTACCGGGGATGGAGTGCCTTCGGACGCGGGTTCGACTCCCGCCAGCTCCACCAAACCCAAAAAAGCCGGAACCACGAGGTTCCGGCTTTTTTTCATGCATGGTCTCAACCGGTGAGATACAAGCAAGTATGATCCCGTCGGGATCCAGTACGAGAACGCGACAACGTGAGCCAGAACCAGAAGGAGGCCGAACGGGCGGAGCTGCACAAGACCATCTGGCGCATTGCCAATGACCTGCGCGGCAGCGTGGACGGCTGGGACTTCAAGAGCTACGTGCTCGGCATGCTGTTCTACCGCTTCATCTCGGAGAACCTCACTGCCTACCTGAACGATGAAGCGCATCGCGCCGGAGAGAACGACTTCGACTACGCCGCGCTGTCCGACGCCGAACAGGGCCGCGCCGAAACGGTGAAGGAAAAAGGCTTCTGCATCCTGCCTTCGCACCTGTTCGCCAACGTGCGCGAACAGGCGTGGCACGATACCAATCTCAACGAAACCCTGTCGCGCGTGCTCAAGGATATCGAGGGCTCGGCCATCGGCGCAGACAGGACAAGGAAATCCGCGCGACCATCGAGCGCGCGATCAATTCCAGTCCGTCCCTGCGCAACAAGAAAGACCTCATCGAGGCGTTCGTGGATTCGGTTTCCCCGAAAGCCCAGGTGGATGCGGAATGGCAGGCGTTCGTCGCCAGGAAGAAGGTCGAGGAGCTTGACCGCATCATCGCCGACGAAGGTCTGAACGCGAACGAGACGAAGACGTTCGTGGACAACGCCTTCCGCGATGGCGGAATTCCGACTACCGGCACGGCCATTACCAAGATACTGCCGCCCGTCTCGCGGTTCTCCAAGAACAACAACCATTCGGCGAAGAAGCAGACGGTGCTGGAGAAACTGGCGGCGTTCTTCGAGCGTTATTTCGGGTTGGCCTGACCATGACCGATATCGCATCCCAGACCGCGCTGTTCGAGGACGACTACCGTTTCGAGACACGCGTCGAAATTGGCGAAATGAGTGTCGTGACAAAGATTTGCTCTTGATTTCCCATAGCGAAATGAGCGAAAACATGTACTGGCATGATGATGCGAAGCCTGTGTGGGCAATAATTGCGACAAATCCCCCCATTTGTGCGACAGTGCCGCCATCCAACCGAGCCGGGAGATTCCCATGTCCGAACGCATCAACGCCCGCCTGTCCCAGCCCTTGGCCGAGTTCGTGGATCGAATGGTCGGCGAAGCGGGGCTTTATGAAACGCCCAGCGAGTACGTCCGAGACCTGATTCGCCGCGACATGGAGCGGCGCGACGGCCAGTTCGTGCAGGACGCCATCCTCACCGGTTACCGCGACTTGGCTGCGGGCCGCATCTTCACGTCCACCGGCGACTTCAAGGCCGACATGGCGGCGCTCGACCGCAAGGAAGCCGATGGCTGGCAATGACACACCGTCGCCCGCCACGTTCCTCCTGACTCGGAATGCGGCACTGGATTTGCGCCGCATCCAGGCGCGCTCAAGCCGCGAATGGGGCGACGACGTCGCTGATCGCTACCTCGCCGATCTGTACGCAACAATGGCTGACGCTGCCGCCAACCCGGAAAAGGGCCGTCTGCGGCAGCACCGCTCGACGCCGTTTTTGATGGTTCCGGCTCGGCAGCACTACGTGATCTACGACCTCGTGCCGCAAGGCATCGCGGTGCTGACGATTCAACATTAGGTGCGCAACATCGAAACCCTGATCGCTGAACTGACCCCGGCCTTTCACGCTGAAGTGGAACGGTTGAAGCGGAAAGCCTGATCACGGCCCCGCCCACTGCCGCCCACGTCAGCGGTATTACTATTTGGTTGAGGAAAGACGGAATCACATTGGCATCCGTCCGCCACCATTCCGAACGAAAAGCCGCCTTTTCTGGCGGCTTTTTCGTTATCCGCAATTCGATTGCTCGCGGGAGTCGAACCCGCGTCCTGCCAGCGCACCGTTTTCAGCCGTCACGTGCCTTGGCGAACGCCGCCGCCAGTGCGCTGTCGGCTTGAGGCCTGGCCGGCACGAAAGGTTTTCCGCCCTGCCCTGCGCCGCGCGGGCCGTTGTTTCGCGCAATCGGCGCACGTTGGTCGCGCAGGTCCTTGGGTTGCGGCGCGTCGTCCAGCCGTCGGGTCAAGGCAATGCGTTTGCGTGGCACATCGACTTCCAGCACTTTCACCTTGACGATGTCGCCGGCCTTGACCACTTCGCGCGGGTCCTTGACGAACTTGTCGCTCAGCGCGGAAATGTGGATCAGGCCATCCTGGTGGATGCCGATGTCAACGAAGGCGCCGAACGCGGCGACGTTGCTGACCACGCCTTCCAGGATCATGCCTTCGCGCAGGTCCTTGATGTCTTCCACGCCGTCGGCGAACTTGGCGGCCTTGAACTCGGGACGCGGGTCGCGGCCGGGTTTTTCCAGCTCCTTCAAAATATCGCGCACGGTCGGCAGGCCGAATTTTTCGTCGGTGAACTGCTCGGCCTTCAGCGAACGCAGGAATGCGCTGTCGCCGATGATCTGCTTCACCGGCTTGCTGCCGGCGGCGAGGATACGTTCAACCACCGGGTAGGCTTCCGGGTGCACGCTGGAGGCATCCAGCGGCTGCTCGCCATCGGCAATGCGCAAAAAGCCGGCGCATTGCTCGAAGGTCTTCTCCCCCAGTCGCGGCACCTTCAGCAGATCCCTGCGGGTCTTGAACGGGCCGTTGGCGTCGCGATGGAGGACGATGTTCTCGGCCACGCTGGTGGACAGGCCGGACACGCGCGAAAGCAACGCGGCGGACGCCGTATTGACGTGCACGCCAACGGCGTTCACGCAATCTTCGACCTTCGCATCCAGTGCTTTCGCCAGGCGGTACTGATCGACGTCGTGCTGGTACTGGCCCACGCCAATGGCCTTGGGTTCGATTTTGACCAATTCCGCCAGGGGATCCTGCAAGCGCCGCGCGATCGACACCGCACCGCGCAGGCTCACGTCCAGGCCGGGGAATTCGCGCGCGGCGAATTCGGACGCCGAATACACCGACGCACCGGCTTCGCTGACCACGATCTTCTGCATCTTCAACTCGGGCGCGAGTTTCAGCAGATCGCCGGCCAGTTTGTCGGTTTCGCGACTGGCGGTGCCGTTGCCGATCGATACCAACTGCACGCCGTGCTTGATGCATAGTGCGCGCAGGCTGTGCAGAGATTGATCCCATTGCCGGCGGGGTTCGTGTGGATAGATGGTGTCTGTGTCAACCAGCTTGCCGGTGGCGTCAACCACCGCGACTTTCACGCCGGTGCGCAGGCCAGGATCGAGGCCGAGCACTGCCTTGGGGCCGGCCGGGGCGGCCAGCAACAAATCCTTGAGGTTGTCGCCAAATACGGCGATGGCTTCGGCTTCGGCCTTTTCGCGCGCCTGGTTGAACAGGTCCAGCAGCAGGTGCATGTGCAGCTTGGCGCGCCAGGTCAGGCGGCAGGCGTCGGAAAGCCACTTGTCGGCGGCGCGGTTCCTGTTTTCGACGCCGGCGTGTCTGGCGACGCGGCCTTCGGCGATGGCGTGGCCGGCTTCGGCGTCGGTGCCGGGTTCAAGATCCAGATGCAGCACTTCCTCGCGGCGCGCGCGGAACAAGGCCAGCAGGCGATGCGAAGGAATCTTCGCCAGCGGTTCGGCATGGTCGAAATAGTCGCGGTATTTCGCGCCCTCGGTTTCCTTGCCCGGTGCGACGCGGGCGCGGATGACGCCGGTTTCGTGCATCCATTGGCGCAATTCGCCGACCAAGGCGGCGTCTTCGCCCCAGCGTTCCATCAAGATGGTGCGTGCGCCGTCGAGTGCGGACTTGGTGTCGGCAACGCCTTTTTCGGCATCGACAAACTGCGCGGCGACGGTTTTCGGCGTTTGCGACGGGTCGGCCAGCAGGCTGTCGGCCAGCGGTTCCAGCCCGGCTTCGCGCGCGATCTGCGCCTTCGTGCGGCGCTTGGGTTTGTACGGCAGGTACAGGTCTTCCAGGCGCGATTTGGAATCGGCTGCCAGGATTTCCGCACGCAATTCGTCGCTCAGCTTGCCTTGTTCGTCGATGCTGGCCAGCACGGCGGCGCGGCGTTCTTCCAGTTCGCGCAGGTAGGTCAGGCGTGTTTCCAGATTGCGTAGTTGCGTATCGTCCAGACCACCGGTGACTTCCTTGCGATAGCGGGCGATGAAGGGAACGGTCGCGCCTTCATCCAGCAGGGCGATGGCGGCTTGCGCCTGTTCGGTCTGCGCGCCGATTTCGGCGGCGATGGTGGCAGCGATCTGGCGGGCGAGTTTCGGATTGCTGTCCTGCATTGCTTGCATGGCTTCCCAGGGTTTTGCGAAGGGGTGGATTGTCGCAAGTCGTGCAGGCGGGCAAAAGCTTGACGCCACGGAAAAGCAACGGGCCGCTTTCGCGGCCCGTTGTCTGCATCGTACATGCCTGACTTACCCCTGCTTTTCCACCGGCACCAGGCGGATTTCGACGCGGCGGTTCCTGGCGCGACCGGCGTCGGTGCTGTTGTCGGCGATCGGGTATTGCTTGCCGAAGCCGACCGACTCGATGCGCGCCTGTTGCACGCCCTGCCCGACCAGATAGCTGCTGACCGCGCCGGCGCGCTGTTCGGACAGGCGCTGGTTGACCGCATCGGTGCCGATGCTGTCGGTGTGGCCGGACACCTCGACGATGGTCTGGTTGTATTCGACCAAGGTGCGGGCGACGTTGTTCAACGCCGGGTAGAACTGCGGCTTCAGTGCGGCGCTGTTGAAGTCGAAGGTCACGCCGTCGGGCAGGTTCAACTTGATCACGTCGCCATCGCGACTGACGTCGATGCCGGTATTGGCGGTCTGCCGGCGCAGTTCGGCTTCCTGGCGGTCCTGGTAGGCACCAATGCCGGCACCCGCGAGGCCGCCGATGCCGGCACCGACCATCGCATGCTGGCGGCGTTCGGTGGCACTGCTGCCGCTCAGCAGGCCCGCGACCGCGCCGATGCCTGCGCCGATCAGCGCGGCGTTGCGGGTGCGATTGGGATCGTTGGGATCATTGGTCTGGCCGGTGTAGGTGGCGCAGCCGCCCAGCATTGCCGTGGCCAGCGTGCCCAGCAGGGCGATCTTGAGGAAATTCTTCATGACAGATGCCTCCTTTTCCTTGGGTGGTGACCGTGCGAAACGGTCAAACGTACATCGGTGCGATGCCTGCGGCCGCAGAAGATAACCACCTCATCGGTCATATCGCGGCTTTGGCTGCGGTTCATTCAGTTTTCGTGATGGATGGAGTTGTGCGTACCGGGGATTCGAATCTCCCCTCCCGCCTGATACGCAAAAGCCCCCATGCGGGGGCCTTTGTTTGCATCTGGCGGGAAGGGGGGGATTCGAACCCCCGGTACGCTATAAACGTACGCCTGATTTCGAGTCAGGTACATTCAACCACTCTGCCACCTTCCCGGGTGGTTTCCGTCGCTTGAGGCGACGAGGCCGTGCATTCTAAGGATTCGGGGCCTTGCCAACAAGCGAAAAACTGTCTCTCGTCCGCTTTCGGCACCCATGTCGGCCCGGAGCAGCGCGCCGGGCGTTCATCGTCGCGCGAGCCAGTGGCTCGCATGCGCTCCTCTTCACCCCCGCGTGCGGGGAGAAGGAAGACATCCTCAGGCGGCTGCGCTTTCTTCCACGGCCTTCATCGACAGGCGGATGCGGCCCTGCTTGTCCACTTCCAGCACCTTGACCTTGACCACGTCGCCTTCCTTCAGCACGTCGCCGACTTTCTCGACGCGGTCGTTGGAGATCTGCGACACGTGCACCAGTCCGTCCTTGCCGGGGGCAATGGTGACGAATGCGCCGAAGTCCATGATCTTGGCGACCTTGCCTTCATAGACGCGGCCCGGTTCGACGTCGCTGGTGATCTGTTCGATGCGGGCCTTGGCGGCCTGCGCGGCGACACCATTCACCGAGGCAATGGTGATGGTGCCGTCGTCCTGGATGTCGATCTGGGTGCCGGTTTCCTTGGTGATGGCCTGGATGGTGGCCCCCCCCTTGCCGATCACTTCGCGGATCTTGTCCGGGTGGATCTTGATGGTCAGCAGGCGCGGGGCGTATTCGCTCAGTTCCGCGCGCGGCGCGGTCAGGGCCTTGCTCATTTCGCCGAGGATGTGCAGGCGACCGGCCTTGGCCTGTTCCAGCGCGACCTTCATGATCTCTTCGGTGATGCCGTCGATCTTGATGTCCATCTGCAGCGCGGACACGCCTTCGGCGGAACCGGCCACCTTGAAGTCCATGTCGCCGAGGTGGTCTTCATCGCCGAGGATGTCGGACAGCACGACGTAGCGGTCGCCTTCCTTCACCAGGCCCATCGCGATGCCCGCGACCGGCGCCTTGACCGGCACGCCGGCATCCATCAGCGCCAGCGACGAACCGCAGACCGAGGCCATCGACGAGGAGCCGTTGGATTCGGTGATTTCCGAAACGACGCGGATGGTGTAGGGAAATTCCTCCAGCGACGGCATCACGGCGAGGACGCCGCGCTTGGCCAGACGGCCGTGGCCGATCTCGCGACGCTTCGGCGCGCCGAAGCGACCGCACTCGCCCACCGAGAACGGGGGGAAGTTGTAGTGGAACAGGAAGTTTTCCTTGTACTCGCCGGCGATGGCGTCGATGATCTGGCCGTCGCGCGCGGTGCCCAGGGTGGTAATCACGATCGCCTGGGTTTCGCCGCGGGTGAACAGCGCCGAGCCGTGGGTGCGCGGCAGCACGCCGGCCTTCACGCTGATCGGGCGCACGGTGTCCAGCGCGCGGCCGTCGATGCGGATCTTGGTGTCGAGCACCGAATCGCGCAGGGTGCGGTATTCCAGTTCGCCGAATTCCTTCGACAGTTCGGCCTTGTCCCAGCCCTCGGCTTCGACGCGGCCGGCCAGTTGTTCGGTCACGTCCTTCTTGATCGCGGCGATGGCGTCGCGGCGTTGCAGCTTGTCGGTGACCTTGAACGCATCGGTCAGCTTGCCGCCGACGGCTTCCTTCAACGCGGCGATCAGGGCGTCGTTCTTGGCCGGGGCCACCCACTCGCTGGGCTTGGTGCCGGCTTCGACGGTCAGTTCGTTGATCGCGTTGATGACCTTCTGCATTTCCTTGTGGCCGAAAGTCACCGCGCCCAGCATCACCTCTTCGCTGAGCAGTTGCGCTTCGGATTCGACCATCAGCACGGCGTTGGCGGTGCCGGCGACGACCAGTTCGAGCTTGGATTCCTTCAGTTCGGAAACGGTCGGGTTGAGCAGGTACTGGCCGTCCTTGTAGCCGACCTTGGCAGCGCCGATGGGGCCCTGGAAGGGAGTGCCGGCCAGCGACAGCGCGGCCGAGGCGCCGATCAGCGCGGGGATGTCGCCATCGACTTCCGGGTTCAGCGAGATCACCTGGGCGATGATCTGCACTTCGTTCTTGTAGTCCTCGGGGAACAGCGGGCGGATCGGGCGGTCGATCAGGCGGCTGATCAGGGTTTCCTTCTCGGTCGGACGTCCCTCGCGCTTGAAGAAGCCGCCGGGGATGCGGCCGCCGGCGTAGAACTTCTCGACGTAGTCAACGGTCAGCGGGAAGAAGTCCTGGCCTTCGCGCGCGCTCTTGGCGGCGACGGCGCTGACCAGCAGCACGGTGCCATCGACATTGACGATGACCGCGCCACTGGCCTGGCGGGCGATCTCGCCGGTTTCGAGGGTGACGCTGTGCTTGCCGTACTGGAAGGTTTTGGTGATTTTTGCCACGAGGCTTGTTCCTTGGAATGCTTTGTCGGATGAACCGGGCGCGGCCCTTGCCGTGCGCGGAGGAGTTGCGGGGTATTGCGGGAAAACTTTTCGTTGCCGGAAAAACGAACCGCGGCGCATCGCTGCGCCGCGGTGGGTATTCGGGTTCAGCGACGCAGGCCGAGCTTCTCGATCAGGGCCTTGTAACGCTCGCCGTCCTTGCGCTTGAGGTAGTCGAGCAGGCTGCGGCGCTGGTTGACCAGTTGCAGCAGGCCGCGGCGGCTGTGGTGATCCTTCTTGTGGGTCGCGAAATGCTCGCCGAGCTGAGTGATGCGGGCGGTCAGCAGGGCGACCTGCACTTCCGGCGAGCCGGTATCGTTGGCGCCGCGCGCGTTGTCGGCGATGACTTTCTGGGTGTCGATGGACATGGTGATTTCTCTGATTCGACGCGCAATGCACAGGAACGCGGGCTGTCCGTCCGCGCGCACCACACATTCGCCTGTCACTTTGGTTGGGATGAAGCCGCCGTTCGGGTCGAACAGGGCGCGCGCATTGTACGCGCTGAAACCTTTGCGTTCAAGGAGTTAAGTCTTCGTCTGCCGCGGGGAAAGGACGCTCAGGCCAGATTGAACAGCCGCGCCGGAGCCAGCCGGCGCTCGGCGTTCAGTTCGGCCAGGCCCACTGCCCTGCCCCTGGCGTCGAAGACTGCCACCTCGCCGGCCGGGCCGGGCACGTTGCCCAGGCGCTGACCCATGCGGAAGCGGGCCACGGCGTCGTCGGTCAGTTCGAGGCGCGGGAAGGTCGCAAGACCCGCTTCCAGCGGCAGCAGGCAGGCGTCGAGTGCGCCGTGTCCGGCCAGGGATTGCAGTTCGTCCAGCGTCCACATGCGTGGTTCGCGGAAGGGTTCGACCCATAGCCGGCGCAGTTCGGCCACGTGTGCACCGCAGCCGAGGATTTCGCCCAGATCGCGCACCAGCGCGCGCACGTAGGTGCCCGAGCCGCATTCCACGTGCAAGCGCAGCAGCGGCTCGCCGCCGTCGAGCAGGTCCTGCGCCGACTGCAGTTCGTACTTGAACACTTCGACCGGGCGGGTTTCCACTTCGATGGTTTCGCCGCGTCGCGCCTTCACGTACAGCGGCTCGCCACCGCGCTTGAGCGCCGAATAGATCGGCGGGCGTTGCTGCAGCTTGCCGGTGAGTTGCTTCAGCGCAGCGTCGATCTGTTCCAGCGTGTAGCGGCCGACGTCGCGTTCGCGCAGCGTCGCGCCTTCGGCGTCGTCGGTATCGGTGACGATGCCGAGCCGGGCCACGGTGTCGTAGGCCTTGCGCTGGCCCAGCAGGTTGCCGGCGATCTTGGTCGCTTCGCCGAAACACAACGGCAGCAAGCCGGTGGCGAGCGGATCGAGGCTGCCGGTATGGCCGCCCTTCTCCGCGCTGAACAGTTTGCGCGCCATTTGCAGCGCGGTGTTGCTGCTCACGCCCAGCGGCTTGTCGAGCAGCAGGATGCCGTCGAGTTTGCGGAACCGGGGTTTGTCGGGCTTCGAGGTCATCGGCGCGATTGTACGAACAAAAAACGCAGGACGAATCCTGCGTTTGCAAAGCGACGATGGTTCGTCATCCGGGCGCGTTGCGACGCGCTCGTCATCAGGATTCGCCGGTTTCGGCGGGGCGCGGATGCTCCTTGAGCAACTGCTCGATGCGCTCGCCCTTGTCCACCGAGTCGTCGTAGTGGAAGTGCAGTTCCGGCACGTGGCGCAATTGCATGGCGCGTGCCAGTTGCATGCGGATTTCCCTGGACAATTCGTTCAGGCCCTTGACCGCTTCGGCGGATTTTTCCGGCATCAGCGCGGTGACGAAGACCTTGGCGTGGGCCAGGTCGCGGGTGACTTCGACATCGGACACGCTGATCGAAGGCAGGCGATGCTCGCGCACGATGCCGTGCACCAGCGTGCCCAGTTCGCGGCGGAGCTGGGCGGAAACGCGGTCGGTGCGGTGGAATGACTTGGAAGGCACGTGATTGGCGATTCGTGATTGGGAATTCGAAAAGGCAGGCATTTGCAAAACGTGGTGGTGATTCGCTTTTGCGAATCACCAATCACGAATCGCGTGCTGCAACGCCCAAGGCGTTACAGCGTGCGCTGGACCTCGATGCGCTCGAAGCATTCGATCTGGTCACCGGGCTTGACGTCGTCGTAGGCCTTCACGCCGATGCCGCACTCGGTGCCGTTGCGCACTTCATCGACGTTTTCCTTGAAGCGGCGCAGCGATTCCAGTTCGCCCTCGAAGACCACGGTCGAATCGCGCAGCACGCGGATCGGCTTGTTCTTCTTGACCACGCCTTCCACCACCATGCAGCCGGCGACCGCGCCGAACTTGGAGCTGCGGAACACGTCGCGGACCTCGGCGATGCCGATGATTTCCTCGCGCACTTCCACGCCCAGCAGGCCGGACGCCACCTGCTTCACCTGGTCGATCACGTCGTAGATGATCGAGAAATAGCGCAGGTCAACGCCGTTGGCTTCGATGATCCTGCGCGCGGCGGCGTCGGCGCGGACGTTGAAGCCGATGACCGTGGCCCTGGAGGTGACCGCGGTGTTGGCGTCGGATTCGGTGATGCCGCCCACGCCGGAGGCGATCACGTTGATGCGGATCAGCTCGTTGGAAAGCGCGGTCAGCGCCTGCTTCAAGGCTTCGACCGAACCCTGCACGTCGGCCTTGACCACCAGGTTCAGCACCTGCTGGCCTTCGCCCTTGCCCATCTGCGCCAGGATGTCTTCCATGCGGTTGCCCGCCGCCTGCACCAGGCGCGATTCCCGGCGCTTGGCGTCGCGCTGCTGGGCCACGTCCTTGGCCAGGCGCTCGTCCTCGACCACGACGAAATCGTCGCCGGCATCCGGCACGCCGGACAGGCCCAGCACCTGCACCGGAATCGATGGGCCGGCCGATTCCGGCTGCTGGCCGGTTTCGTCGAACAGGGCACGCACACGGCCGTACTGGATGCCGCAAACCAGGTAATCGCCCTTTTTCAACTGGCCTTGCTGCACCAGCACGGTGGCGACCGGGCCGCGGCCCTTGTCCAGCGAGGATTCGATGACCACGCCGCTGGCGCGGCCTTCATCGACCGCGCGCAGCTCCAGCACTTCGGCCTGGATCGAGATGGCGTCGAGCAGGTCGTCGATGCCCAGGCCGGTCTTGGCCGAGATTTCGACCATCTGCGTATCGCCGCCGAAATCCTCGGCCACCACGTCCTCGGCCAGCAGTTCGTTCTTGACCCTCAAGGGGTCGGCGTCGGACTTGTCGATCTTGTTGATCGCGATGATCAGCGGGGCCTTGGCGGCCTTGGCGTGCTGGATGGCTTCCTTCGTCTGCGGCATCACGCCGTCGTCGGCGGCCACCACCAGCACCACGATGTCGGTCAGCTTGGCGCCGCGGGCGCGCATGCTGGTGAAGGCGGCGTGGCCGGGGGTATCAAGGAAGGAAATCACGCCCTTCGGCGTTTCCACGTGGTAGGCGCCGATGTGCTGGGTGATGCCGCCGGCTTCGCCGGTGGCGACCTTGGTGCGGCGGATGTAGTCCAGCAGCGAGGTCTTGCCGTGGTCAACGTGGCCCATGATGGTGACCACCGGCGGACGCGGCTTGCGCTCGCCCTGCACTTCCTCGGCGTGCGCCAGCAGCGCGTCCTCGGCGTCGTTGCTGTCGGCGCGCACGGCCTTGTGGCCGAGTTCTTCGGTCACCAGCACGGCGGTGTCATGGTCGATGCTCTGGGTGATGGTGGCCATCACGCCCATCTTGAACAGCGCCTTGACCACTTCGCCGCCCTTGAGCGCCAGCTTCTGCGCCAGGTCGGCCACGGTGATGCTGTCGCCGATGGCGACCTCGCGCACGGTCGGCGCGGTCGGGCGCTCGAAACCGTGGCTGCCGGAACCGCCGCGGCTCTGCTCGCGGCGTGGACCGGGGCGCGGCTTGCCACGCGACGCGCCGCGGCGGGCGCGATCGGCGGCGCTGAGGTGCAACTGGCCGGCAAAACGGCTGGTGTTGTCGTCATCCTCGACGCCGGCGGCCATCGCGTGCGAACCACGCGGCTTGAGCTTGTGCGCGGCGGCACGGTCGTCGGTGCGCGGGGGATCCTTGCGCACCGGCGGCTTGGGCACGTGATGGCCGCCGCTGCGCGGCGCGGCGGTGCGCGGGGTTTCTTCGTCAGCGTCCTCGCTTTCGGCGGCGGCGGCGACTTCGGCGCGCAGGCGTTCGGCTTCCTCGGCGGCGCGCGCGGCTTCTTCCTGGCGCAGGCGTTCGCGTTCCTCGGCGCGCTCGCGGTCGCGGTCGGCCAGGGTGCGCTGTTCTTCCAGGTTGCGCTGCTTGGATTCCTCCAGCTTGCGCAGGATTTCGGCACGCTCGGGATCGGGCTCGTTCGCCGAGGTGGTGACGGGCTGCCCGTCGGTCGGCTTCACGTAAGTGCGCTTCTGCCGCACTTCGACCGCGACCGTGGACTTGGTGCGGCCGGCGCTGACCGTCACTTCCTGCACCTTGCGGCGGGCCAGGGTGATCTTCTTCGGCGCGTCGGCGGCATCGGCATCGGCCTTGCCGTGCTTGCGCTTCAGGTAGCCCTGCAGTTTCAGCTTCTCGGCGGCGGTCACGACCTGGTCGGGGCCGCTGAAGCTCATGCCGGCGTCGGCAAGCTGTTCCAGCAGTTTTTCGACCGGCGTGTTGACCAGTTCGGCGAGTTTGCGGATGGTGGTTTGTGGCGACATTGAGTATTTCCGTTGGCCTTTTGTGGCGTTTCCACGCAAGGCGCGGAAACGCTAGATTTCAAGCCCTGTACGATGCAGGGCGGCGTTCATGGCTGTTTCATTTTCCGCGATCCAGGCGGGCGGGCGTGGCGTTCATTCGCCACGCTCCAGACGGGCAATCTCCTCGGCGCGCGCAGCCAGGATCAGGGCGGCTGCGCGGGCTTCGTCCAGCCCTTCGATGCCGAATTCGACCACTTCGTCGGCGGCCAGGTCGGACAATTCCTCGCTGGTGCGCACGCCGTTGGCGGCCAGCGCGTAGGCGGTCTCCTCGTCCATGCCTTCCAGCGCCAGCAGGTCTTCGGCCGGCTGGTTGCCTTCCAGGCCTTCCTCCTCGGCCAGCGCTTCGTTGAGCAAGGCATCGCGGGCGCGCGAGCGCAGTTCCTCGACGATGTCCTCGTCGAAGCCTTCGACCGCCAGCAGTTCGCCGACCGGCACGTAGGCGATTTCCTCGACGGTGTTGAAGCCTTCGCTGACCAGGATGGCGGCGATTTCCTCATCGACCTCGAGTTTGTCCATGAACAACTGGCGCGATGCGGCCTGTTCGGCTTCGCTCTTGGCCTGTACCTGGTCGGCGGTCATCACGTTGAGCTGCCAACCAGTCAGGCGGCTGGCCAGGCGCACGTTCTGGCCGCCCTTGCCGATGGCCTGAGCCAGGCGGTCCTCGGCCACGGCCAGGTCCATCGAATGCTTTTCTTCATCGACGATGATCGACTGCACTTCGGCCGGGGCCATCGCGTTGATGACGAAGTTGGCCGGGTTGTCGTTCCACAGCACGATGTCAACGCGCTCGCCGTTCAACTCGTTGGACACCGCCTGCACGCGCGAGCCGCGCATGCCGATGCAGGCGCCGATCGGGTCGGTGCGGTTGTCGTGCGCCAGCACCGCGATCTTGGCGCGATCGCCGGGGTCGCGCGCGCAGGCCTTGATCTCGACCAGGCCCTGGCCCACTTCCGGCACTTCCAGCTTGAACAGCTCGATCATGAACTCCGGCGCGGCGCGGCTGATGAACAACTGCGGGCCGCGCGCTTCGCTGCGCACGTCGAACAGATAACCCCGCACGCGGTCGCCGGCGCGCAGCGCGTCGCGCGGGATGCCCTTGTCCTTGGCGATGAAGGCTTCGGCATTGCCGCCCAGGTCAACGTAGATGTTGCCGCGCTCGGCGCGCTTGACCACGCCGGTGACCAGTTCGCCGACGCGATCCTTCCACGCATCGACCACCTGCTGGCGCTCGGCTTCGCGCACGCGCTGCACGATCACCTGCTTGGCGGCCTGCGCGGCGATGCGGCCGAAGTCCGGGTTTTCGATCTGCTCCTCGATGTAGTCGCCGACCTCGACGCCTTCGGCTTCATCGACGGCGTCCATCAGGCGGATCTGCCGGTCCGGCGATTCCATCACCACGTCGTCGGCCACCACTTCCCAGCGGCGAAAGGTTTCGTAGCTGCCGTCCTTCTGGTCGATGGCCACGCGCGCCAGCACGTCTTCGTCGGGGTAGCGCTTCTTCGCCGCCGACGCCAGCGCGGCTTCGATGGCCTCGAAGATGGTTTCGCGCGGCACGCCCTTTTCGTTGGCGACGGCATCGACGACGAGGAGAAGTTCCTTGCTCATTTTTTGACTCTGCTCGGGTTTTGTCTGTTTGGCTTCGGATGCAGGAGGCACGCCTCCACATCCCCCACCGAAGCACGGCTTGTTGTGCTTCGGTCGCCCCCCTTGGCTCAAGGGAGGCTGAAATCGGCTCTGCTGGTACGACTACGTTTTCTGCTTGTTTGCGCCTGCGGCCTTCTTGCCGGCAGCGGGTTTCTTCTTCGGTTGCGGTGCCAGGCCCAGGGCGACCCAGTCCGGCACCAGTCTGGCTTTCTCGATGTTCTCGTGTGCCACTTCGATGTCGATGCCATCGGCATCGAACAGGATGCGGCCTTCGTTGACGGCGACGATGCGGCCCAGCAGGCGGCGGCGACCATCCTGCGGCAACCTCAGCGCGACTTTGGCTTCTTCGCCGAGGTGGCGGGCGAAGTGCTCCGGCGCGAACAACGGGCGCTCGATGCCGGGCGAGGACACTTCCAGCGTGTAGTTGCCGCTGATCGGGTCTTCCACGTCCAGTTGCGCGGATACTTCGCGGCTGACCTTTTCGCAATCGTCGATGTTGACTTCGCGGGTTTCGCGATCGGCATCGCTGACGTCGATATACAGGCGCAGCGTCGCGCCACCCGGCGCGGGCAGGTATTCGATGCCCAGCAGTTCCAGCCCGAGAGCTTGCACCGTCGGGGCCAGCAATGCCGAAATTTGCTTCGCCTTCTCGTTCACGCGAGCGGATGACCTGTTCGAAGAAAAACCACAACCTCGGAAACGACAAAAGGCCCGTCAGGGCCCTTTTCCGATGAAGCTGGATGCGTGTATCGGCAGGTGCCGACATTCGCGAGCCCGAGCCTTGGGTCAGTAAAAAAGCCTCCAACGAGGCTTGCCTGTACCCAGAACCAGGTGGCGGGCGAAAAACCGAAACCTTTGCGCCACGCCAAGCCGATGATTATAGGGAGCAGCCAAGGCCGGCGCAAGCCGGATTGCTTTTTGCTCGCCATACCCGCCTTCGCGGGAATGACGAGCAAAGGCGGATACGCTTTTCGGGTGCCGGCTCACCCGTCTCCTCCGCCTACCAAACCAGGTCGTCAGGCACCTGGTATTGCGGGTCCGCATACGGGTCTTCCTCGACTGGCGCGTTCGGATCGACTTTCAGCGCAACCGCCTGCGGAAAGATGGCTTCGGCCGCAACCACAGTGGCGGCATAGACCAGCAGGTAGCGGCCATTGGACTGCACCACGCCCAGTTCGCCGGCGTTGAGCGCCTTCAGCTGTTCGGCGGTAACGTGGATGCGCTTGATCTTGCCGCCGTAGGGAAAGTGGCGAACGTGTTCGGCTTCGGCGACGTTCAGGGCCTTGTCCTTCAGCAGTTCGTCCAGCCTGACCTTGGCTTCGCGGCGTTGGCGCGCTTCTTCCTGCTTCTGGCGTTCGGCGGCAATGCGTTGGTTTTTTTCCTCCTGCGCGCGCAGGGCATAGGCCTTGGCCAGATCCATTTCCTCGCGCGAGCGTGGCAGTTTGCCCTCAGGCAGACTGCCGGGTCTGCCCTCAGGCGGACCGCCGCGCTTGTCGCTCGGTTTGCCTTGGGGCTTGTGGCCGTGCTTGTGCCCCGCCGGCTTGCCGGATTTGTGCTCGGGCTTGCGTTCAGGCTTGGGCGCGGGCTTGAAACCAAGGCCCAGCAATTGGTCGCGCAGGGTGTCGCTCATGGATGAAGCGGGATTCGAGGTGGGGGATTCGGGGCTGGAAGCTTATCCTCGCTTTTCCCGAATTCCCAATCCCGAATCCCGGCGCTCAGTAATGCGGCGGTGGCGGTTCGTCCGCCGGATCGGCATGCAGGCCGGCGCGCAGTTTGCCCAGGTCTTCCAGCAGGCCGCGCAGCAGGCCGTTGTTGCGGGCGCTTTCGGCGCGGGCGTCGGCCAGGGCTTCGCTGAGTTCGGCAAGCGCCTGTTCCTGGAAGGTCAGGCGCGTTTCCAGTTCGATCAAGCGTTGTTCGAGCTGGCGGTCGGATCGCGTGAAGTCGATTTGCATGTGGCGCGACTTACTGCAGCACGCCCAGCAGTTCCACGTCGAAGGTCAGCGTGGCGTTGGGCGGAATGCCGCCCTGCGGCTGACCCTGCGGGCCGTAGGCCAGCTCTGACGGGATCCAGAAACGGAACTTGGAGCCGGTGGCCATCAGCGGGATGCCCTCGGTCCAGCCGGCGATCACGCCGTTGAGCGGGAACTCGGCCGGCTGGCCGCGCTTGTACGAGCTGTCGAACACATTGCCGTCCAGCAACTTGCCTTCGTAGTTGACCCGCACGGTGCTGGCCGGGGTCGGATGCGGGCCGCTGCCGGCGCGCAGCACCTGGTATTGCAGCCCCGACGGCGTGGTGATCACGCCCTTGACGGTCTTGTTCTTGGCCAGGAATTCCGCACCTTCGGCGCGGTTCTTGTTTTCCATGTCGCTGCGCTTGCGCGACATGTAGGCGGCCATCGTCGCCTGCGCCTCGGCGTCGCTGAGCAGCGGCTGGCCCTTGTCGAAGCGGGTCTTGATCGCCTGCAGCAGCAGCGGCAGGTCGATTTCATCCTTCAGCGGAGCCAGCGACGGGCCGATCATGCGATCGCCGATCATCAGGCCGACCTTGACCTTGTCCACCGCCGGCGGCTGCGAACCCGGCGGCATGCCTGGCGGGTTCTGGCCCCGGCTGACGGCAATGTTCAAGCGCAACGCACCATCGGTGGCGCGGGCTTCTTGCTCGCTCTGCAGAGGCTGGCCGCCGGCGAAGGCATTGCGCACGGCCTTTTCGAACGCGCCCATGTCCAGGAACGGCGCCACCGGCTCCAGCGAACGGGCAACATCCAGGCCGATCGCGTAACTGACCTTCTCGCGTTCGCTGTTCAAGGCCGTCTGCGCCACCGCCACGCCGGCCACCGCCGTCGTCGCCACCATCACCGCGGCCACGCCGCGCAACCACTGCTTCATCTAAAGGCTCCTGGAAATCGCCGAACGCGCGCGGCCAGCCCGCGCGAAGCGCGCATTGTCGCATGCGCGGCGGTTGGTTGAACGCGGTTACCGCGCGGCCAATGCGCTTTCGATCGCCGCGACCAACTGCGGATCGTCCGGCTTGACCTTGCTGGGGAACTGCGCCAGCACCTTGCCGTCGCGGCCGATCAGGTACTTGTGGAAGTTCCAGCCCGGCTCGACGCCGGTGGCGGCTTTCAGTGCCTTGTACAGCGGCGTGGCTTCCGCGCCGATCACGTGCACCTTCTCGAACATCGGGAACTTGACGCCGTAGGTCAGTGTGCAGAACGCCTGGATCTGCTCTTCGCTGCCCGGTTCCTGGCCCTTGAAGTCGTTGGACGGGAAGCCCAGCACCGCGAATCCGCGTGCGGCATATTGCTGGTGCAGAGCTTCCAGCCCGTCGTATTGCGGCGTGAAGCCGCATTTGCTGGCGGTGTTGACCACCAGCAGCACCTTGCCGCCGTAGGTCTTTTCCAGATTCACCGGGGTCTTGCCGGCCAGCGGCCGGTAGGCGATGTCGAGCAAATCGCCGGCGGATGCCGTGCCAGTCAGAATTGCCAGAACAAAAATCATGTTTTTCATCAGGTTGCGATACATATTCCACCTTGAATATTGGCTTGTTGGTGATACCCCACCCCTGCCATCAGTTGGGTATGCGCATTGTGGAAAACCGTTGACATGGCGTGTTTCGGTGTTATAGTCAAATACAACACCAATCACCCGCAGGGACAACGATGAAAACCAGACGCCTGCCAACCCTGCCTCTGCTGCTGGCCGCCAGCGGCCTGGGCGTCATGGCGTTGCTGTCCTGGCCGCGTTCCAGCGTGAACGGCGTCGCGGCGACGGCCGGCAGCGTGTCGATGATACCCGCCGCCGATGATCTGCCGGAGGCCGCGCCCAGGCACCTGCCGCGACGGCGCAACGCCATGTCGATGCCCTATTTCTCCTTTGCCCGTTCGCTGCGCTCAAGGAGCTGAACGCCATGATGAGTCCATCCGTGCAATGGAGCGACGGCGCTCCGATCTACCGCCAACTGAAGGAACGCGTCATCGCGATGATGCTGGACGGCGTGCTGAAGCCCGGCGACGCCCTGCCCTCGGTACGCCAGGTGGCCGCCGAATACCAGCTCAACCCGATCACCGTGTCTCGCGCCTACCAGGAACTGGCCGACGAGGCACTGGTGGAAAAGCGCCGCGGGCTGGGCATGTTCGTCACCGACGAGGCGGCGAAGAAGCTGCTGGGCAGCGAGCGCGAGCGCTTCCTCAACGAGGAATGGCCGGCCGTGGCCGAACGCATCCAGCGCCTGGGCCTGTCCGCCGAAGAACTGCTGAAGGGGATCGACAAGTGAATGCCGTGATTCAAGAAGCCGCGACCCAAACGGTCGTATCCGCGCACGGCCTGCGCAAGGCCTACCGGAACAAGCTGGCGCTGGACGGCGCCGATTTCGAGATCCCCGCCGGCCGCATCGTCGGCCTGATCGGCCCCAACGGCGCGGGCAAGACCACCGCGCTGAAGGCGATCCTCGGGCTGGTGCCGTTCGAAGGCGAGTTGAAGGTGCTGGGCATGGACCCGCGCACGCAGCGCGACGAACTGATGCGCGAGGTGTGTTTCATCGCCGACGTGGCGGTGCTGCCGCGCTGGATCAAGGTCAAGGAAGCGATCGATTTCGTCGCCGGCGTGCACCCGAAGTTCGACCGCGCCAAGTGCGAGCGTTTCCTCGAAGGCACGCAACTGAAGCCCAACCTGCGCGTGCGCGAGATGTCCAAGGGCATGATCGTGCAATTGCACCTGGCGCTGGTGATGGCCATCGACGCCAGGCTGCTGGTGCTGGACGAACCCACGCTGGGGCTGGACATCCTGTACCGCAAGCAGTTCTACCAGCGTCTGCTGGAGGATTACTTCGACGAGGAAAAAACCATCGTCATCACCACCCACCAGGTCGAAGAAGTCGAACACATCCTGACCGACGTGATGTTCATCCGCGACGGCAGGATCGCGCTGACCGCGCAGATGGACGAAGTGGCCGCGCGCTACACCGAAGTGCTGGTCTCCGCCGACAGACTGGACGAAGCCCGCGCATTGCAGCCCATCGACGAACGCGCCCTGCCCTTCGGCAAGACCGTGATGCTGTTCGACAACGTGCCGCGCGACCGCCTGCTCGACCTGGGCGAAATCCGGACCCCGGGCCTGGCCGATCTGTTCGTCGCCATCATGAAAGGAACCTACGCATGAACGCCGTCGCCACCATGCACAAGACGCATACCTTCAAATGGCTCCTGAAGCGCGAGTTCTGGGAGAACCGCGGCGGATTCTTCTGGGCGCCGGTCATCACCGGCGGCATTGTCGCGGTGCTGTATTCGCTGCTGGCGGTGATCGGCAGCATCGCCGGACGCAAGGCTGCCGGCGGCTACAACCTCAGCATCGACGAAGCGCCGGAAAAGGTCGCGCAAGCGTTGGGCGTCTATGGCGATGGCGTGCTGATGGGCGGCGTCCTGCTGACCTGCAGTGTGTTGGCCTTCGTGGTGTTCTTCTACGCGCTGGGCTCGCTGTACGACGACCGCCGCGACCGCAGCGTGCTGTTCTGGAAATCGCTGCCGGTGTCCGACGCCAGCACGGTGTTGTCGAAGCTGGCCTGGGCCCTGCTGCTGGCCCCGCTGATCGCATTCGTCGTGGGCGTGGCGCTGGGATTGGTGCTGTGGGTGGTTTCGGCGCTGACCCTGACCGTCAACGGCTTGCCGGCCGGTACGGCGGTGTTCACCCGTTCGCACCCGCTGCGGGTGATCGGCGGCGTACTGGGTTCGCTGCCGGTCTATGTGCTGTGGGCGCTGCCGACCGTGGGCTGGCTGATGTTCTGCTCGGCCTGGGCGCGCAGCAAGCCGTTCCTGTGGGCGGTGCTGGTGCCGGTGCTGGGCTGCGTCATCGTCAGCATGATGGGCATCCTGCCGGGCATGGAAATCCCGCACGACCGCATCTGGTACATCGTTGCCTTCCGCGGCCTGCTCAGCGTGGTGCCCGGCATGTGGTATCTGAACCCGGCAATTCGCGGCGAAGCACCCAAGGTCAACGATCTTGACGACTTGTCCGGCACCATCGGCTATACCCACAGCTGGCAAGCCTTCGCCACCGCCGATCTGTGGATCGGCGCGATCGTCGGCGCCGCCCTGATCGCCGCCGCCATCTATCTGCGCCGCTGGCGCGAACTGGCCGATTGAATCTTCCGCACCGGAGCCACCGACATGAACAGACTCATTCCCTTCGCCCTGTGCCTGCTGTTGCCGCTGTCCGCCACGGCGGAGGAGCCGAAGAAAAGCGGCACCGACGCCGAAATCAGCGCGGACATGGCCGATGCGCGCAAGGAAGTGCGCGAGGAACTGGCCCGCGCCCGCGCCGAACTGGAAACCGGAAACCTGGACGTGGGCAACAACCTGCGCTTCGGCAAGTCCGGCAAGCGCGCCGATGGCGACAAACCGCTGCCGAAGGCGGAAATCACCCCGAAAGGCGACTTCCTGCTCGACGGCAAGCCGGTCGCCATCGACGCCGACCAGCGCCGGCAGTTGCTGGCCTATCGTGGCCGCATCATCGACATCGCCAGGGCCGGCATCGACATCGGCGAGCGCAGCGCGCAAGCTGCGCTGGATGCGGTCGATCGCGGGCTTTTCAGCCTGGTGTTCGGCGCGATGACCGGCGGGCTGGAGCGCCGCGTGGAGAAGACCGTCAAGGAAGCAGTCGAACCGGGCGTGCGCCAGATCTGCCGCAGCCTGCCGGCGCTGCTGGAAACCCAGCAGCAACTCGTGGCCAGCCTGCCGCCGTTCGGGCCCTATGCCACGTTGCAGACGGACGACGTGGAAAACTGCGAGAAGGAAGTCCGCAACGAATTCGCCAGCCTTTGACCGGGAGCCGCGACCATGCACGCCTCATTGCGCACCCTCGCCTTCGCCGCCCTGCTGCCGCTGGCCGCCGCCTGCGGGCGCAAACCGCCGCCGGCCAACGCCGGCAACGACCCGCAAGCGACCACCGTGCTCGGCGCCAAGGTGCAACAGGCCATGGACAAGGCCAAGGCCGAACTGGACACCAAGAACAGCAGCATCAATGGCTTTTCCGTCAATGTCGGCGGCAACAGGATCGGCGGCGATCTCGGCCTGCCCAGGGCCGAGATCACCCCGCAAGGCGAACTGTTGATCGAAGGCAAGGCCGTCGCCGCCAGTCCGGAACAGCAGGCCCTGCTGAAGGCCTATCGCGGCGAACTGATCGGCGTGGCCAAGGCCGGCATGGACATCGGCGCGCAAGGCGCGGACCTGGGCATGAAGGCCGCAAGCGATGCCTTGAAGGGATTGTTCAGCGGCAAGGACGAAAAGGAAATCCAGAAGAACGTCGAGGCCCGGGCCGAAGGCATCAAGGCCGCCGCCCTGCAACTGTGCCGGCGACTGCCCGCGTTGCTGGACACGCAGCAGAAGCTTGCCGCCGCGATGCCGGAATTCGCCCCCTACGCGACGATGGACCAGGGCGACATCGACGATTGCGCGCAGGACATCGGCCGCCATGATGCGCCCGCCATGTCCGACAAGGATCGCGCCGCGTTGCAGCAGGACATCCGCAACGCGATCCGCGACGGCATCCGCGAAGGCGTGCAGGCCGCCGCCGGCAAGGACGCCGCGCCCGCGGACAAGCAATGAAGCCTGCAAAGCGGTGGCGGCCAATGCCGCCACCGCGCGTCAGAACGGCTTGGCCAGCACCAGGTACACCACCGCGATCAGCAGCAGCAGCGGCAACTCGTTGAACCAGCGCAATGCCCTGCCCGACGGCAGGCGGCGGCCCTTGTCCAGTCCCTTCAACCAGCGCCCGCCCACGGTGTAGTGCGCCAGCAACAGAACCACCAACGCCAGTTTGGCGTGCAGCCAACCCGTGCCGGCACCGACCAGGGTCGGGAAATCCGGCAGCACCCGGTAACCCAGCCACAGCACCACGCCCAGCACCGCCGCCAGCCCGAACATGACGTGGCCGAAGCGGTACAAGCGCCGGCCCATCAGCATCAGCCGCGCCTGCACCTCGGCCTGCCCGCCGGTTTCGGCGATGTTGACCAAGATGCGCGGCAGGTAGAACACCGCCGCCATCCACGCGATCACGAACAACAGGTGGAAGGTCTTGACCCAGAGATAGGCTTGCATGAATCGGCTTGCGCGGCGGCGGGAGCGCAAAGGATACCTCTTTGCTCATCATGCCTTGCCCGTCTTTCCCGTGAAGGTGATGGCCGGAATGACCAGCAAAAGCGATACGCTTCTCCCCATCAACCGTTCCCCATTGCGCATTGCCGCTCCATGTCCAAGCACTACGATCACGCCTACTTCCAGCACTGGTACCGGCAAAGCGGCATCGGCGGCCCGCAGCGGCTGGCGCGCAAGGTCGCGTTGGCGGTGGCCTGCGCCGAGTACTACCTGGAACGCCCGATCCGCACGGTGCTCGACATCGGCTGCGGCGAAGGCGCGTGGCGCGCGCCGCTGCTGAAGCTGCGGCCAAAGGTGCATTATCTTGGCTTCGACAGCAGCGACTACGCGATCGCGCGCTTCGGTCGGCGGCGCAACCTGCACCCGGCCCGCTTCGGCGATTTCGCCCTGCTGCGGCCGTGCCCGCCGGCGGACCTGCTGGTCTGCGCCGACGTGATCCACTACCTGCCCACGGCGGAACTGCGCCGCGGCCTGCCAGGCCTGGCCGAACTGTGCAATGGGGTGGCCTTCCTGGAAACCTTCGCCGCCGAGGACGAATTCGACGGCGACCACGCCGGTTTCCAGCCGCGCAGCGCACGCTGGTACCGCCGCCAGTTCGCCGCCTGCGGCCTTGTCGGCGTCGGCTCGCACTGCTGGCTGTCGCCGGCGCTGGCTTCCCAGGCCGCAACACTGGAAACTGTGGCTTAACGCCCCGCCTGGCCGCTTGTTGTATGCTGCGACGCAACAAACACATCTTCGGAATACCGACCACGATGACGCTCTATCAATGGCATGAACTTGGTCGCCACTGGATGGCCCCCTGGGTGCACCTGGCCGACGCCAACGCCAAGATCTTCTCCGACACCAGCAGTTGGCTTTCGAACCTGCCCGGCGCCGATCGGCTGTCCGCCTACAACGAACTGGTGCATCGTCTCGGCAAGGATTACGAAAAACCCGCGTGGGGCATCCACGAAGTCGAATCCGATGGCCGCAAGGTGCCGGTGGTCGAACTGGAAGTGCTGAAGAAGCCCTTCTGCCGGCTGCTGCGCTTCAAGCGCTACACCGACGAAGCCGCCAGCATCGCCGCGCTGAAGGACGACCCCGCCGTGCTGGTGGTCGCGCCGCTGTCCGGCCACCACGCCACCTTGCTGCGCGATACCGTGCGCACCCTGCTGCGCGACCACAAGGTCTATGTCACCGACTGGGTCGATGCGCGCATGGTGCCGCTGTCCGAAGGCGATTTCAGCCTGGCCGACTACATCGCCTACGTCGAGGAATTCATCCGCCACATCGGCGCCGAAAAACTGCACGTCATCAGCGTGTGCCAGCCGACCGTGCCGGTACTGGCCGCCGTGTCGCTGATGGCCGGGCGCGGCGAAGCGACGCCGCGTTCGCTGGTGATGATGGGCGGCCCGATCGACGCTCGTTGCAGTCCCACCGAGGTCAACACGCTGGCCACGCGCAAGCCGCTGTCGTGGTTCGAGGGCAACGTCATCCACACCGTGCCCGCGCCGTATCCGGGCGAAGGCCGCAAGGTCTATCCAGGCTTCCTGCAGCACGCCGGGTTCATCGCGATGAACCCCAGCCGCCACGTCATGTCGCACTGGGATTTCTATGCCGACCTGGTCAAGGGCGACCTGGACGACGCCGAGGCACACCGCAAGTTCTACGACGAATACAACGCCGTGCTGGACATGCCGGCCACCTATTACCTGGACACCATCCAGACCGTGTTCCAGGAATTCCTGCTGCCGCGCGGCAAATGGAAGGTCAAGGGCGAGCCGGTCAACCCGGCGGCGATCAGGAAGACCGCGCTGATGAGCATCG
This sequence comes from Pseudoxanthomonas sp., assembly GCA_047607085.1. Classification (GTDB taxonomy): domain Bacteria; phylum Pseudomonadota; class Gammaproteobacteria; order Xanthomonadales; family Xanthomonadaceae; genus Pseudoxanthomonas_A. The sequence continues at coordinate 43,710 of JASGDT010000059.1, forward strand.
AAGGCGAACTGGACGACATCAGCGGCCTGGGCCAGACCGCCGCCGCGCACGAGCTGTGCACCGGCATCCCGAAGGCGAAACATGCGCGCGTGGTGGTCGAAGGCGCCGGCCATTACGGCATCTTCAGCGGCCGTCGCTGGCGCGACATCGTCTATCCGCAGGTGCGGGATTTCATCGCCAGGTACGCGGCGTGAAAGCGGCAAGTCGGCTGCTTTGCAACCTGCAAGGTCGGTAAAAGCAGCTTCTGCTTCATCCGACAGCGCGCCGCAGGCATGCGACTTGCCCCCTTGGCAGGCTGCAGAGCAGCCGGCTTTCCTCCTTCCTCACACCACCGGGTCGCGCACCAGCAGTTGCTTGGCCAGCCAGCCGTGGAAGCGGCCGACCTGGCGCACCACGTGCAGCGTGGCGAACAGCAGCAGCCCGCCGAACAGCATGAACAACGGCACCGCCAGCAGCGGCGGCAGGAGATCCTCGCCGTTCCATACCAGCCCGACGTGATCCGCGCCGAACAGCATCGCCACCGGCGCGCCGATCAGGCCGATGGCCGTGCTGAACAGCGTCACCGCCACGCTGAAATAGGCCACGCCCAGCGGCAGCATCAGCAGGAAATACAGCATCGTCGTCCACGTGCGCGCATCGGTGAACAACTCGCCCAGCCTTTTCAGCCACGGCTTGTCGCGCTGGGTGTAGAGCGGACGGCGCGGCATGCGCTCGCCGAGCAAGGTTTCGACGATGCGGCCCTCGACCAGCGACAGCAGCCGCACCGACATCAGGAACAGCAGCAGCAGCGGGATGCCGACGATCAGTATCAACAAGCCCGCCGACAGCGACACGCCGGTCACCACCCAGGTGAAATAGAACGTGCCGGTGGCCAGCGCCAGCACCATGTAGAACAGCGCGCCATAGGTGCGCGGATCGGCGGCCACGCCGAAGAATTTGCCCAATGGGGATTTGCGCGGCGGCGGCGGCGGCGCGCGCAGCGCGCGGGCCACGGTGGCCTCGGTGTCGCGGTAGATGTCCGCGACCTCCTCCGGCGCGCCGTAGCTGCCGGCGACGCTGGCGATCACTTCGGCCTCGGACTTGCCGGCCTGTTCGGCCAGTTCCGAACGCAGGTAATCCTCGGCGTCGTACAGCGCGTCCTGCACCATCGCCGGGTCGGCGTCCTTCAGCGCGGCGCGCAGTTGTTCCAGGTATTCGGCAATGGTGGTCGGCAGGCCTTCGGCGTTCATGGCAGCAATCCTTTCAATACGGAATCGACGGAATCGCGGGTCGCGCGCCAGGCGGCGGCCCATTCACGCAGGGCGATACGCCCGGCGTCGGTGATGCGGTAGTAGCGGCGCGGCGGACCGGCGGTGGAAGGCTCGACGAAGCTGTCCAGCAGGCCCGCGCCTTCCAGGCTGCGCAGCACTGGATACAGCGCGCTCTGCTTGCCACTGAGCACGCCGTCCAGCTTTTCCAGGCGCTTGGCGATCAGGTAGCCGTACAGCGGCTCGTCCGCTTGCGCCAGCACCGCCAACAAGGCCAGCGACACGGTGCCGGCACTGAGCTCCTTCTGGAATTTCTTGAGTTGAGCGTCGGGCTCGTTCATGGGCTTCGTTGCCGCGCTGGCTCTAGCATGAAGTCCAAACTATCAATTACTTCGATATAGTGAATGTGCCATTAGTCACCGTGGCTTGGCGGGATGAGAGGCGTCGGCCAGAATCGGGGCTTCCCTTTCGCCGGAGCCACCCGATGCGCCTTTCCCCGTTGCTGACCGCCTGCTTGCTGGCCCTGGGTTTTTCAGTGGCCGCCGCCGATGCGCCCAAGGCGAAGTACCGCAGCCCCAAGGAAATCGTCGATGCCGCGCCGGCCAGCGACTGGCGCACGCCGGATCCGGCCAACCTGCTGTACATGGAACTGGGGGGCACGCCGTCTGGAAGCGGGGGCCGCGTGATCATCGAACTGGCGCCGGATTTCGCCCCGGAACACGTCGGCAACATCCGCACTTTCGCCCGCGAGCATTTCTGGGACGGCACCAGCATCTACCGCTCGCAGGACAATTTCGTGGTGCAGTTCGGCGATGCAGACGGCGAAGACCCGGCCAAGGCCAAGCCGCTGGGCAGCGCCAGGACCCATCTGCCGGCGGAATTCCACCGCGCCGCCGATGGCCTGCGTTTCGACCGCCTGCCCGACAGCGACGGCTGGGCGGCGGAAGTCGGCTTCGTCGAGGGCTTCCCTGCGGGCCGCGACCCGGCCAAAGGCACGGCCTGGCTGGCGCATTGCTACGGCACGCTCGGCGCCGGCCGCAACAACGCCGACGACAGCAGCATCGGCGCGGAACTGTACGTGGTCACCGGGCAATCGCCGCGGCAACTGGACGACAACATCACCGTGGTCGGCCGCGTGCTGCAAGGCATGGAACTGCTGAGCACGATCAGGCGCGGCCCGCCGCCGATGGGCTTCTACGAGGACGCCGCCGAACGCACGCCGATCAAGTCGATCAGGCTGGCCAGCGACGTGCCGGAATCCGAGCGCACGCCGCTGCAGGTGCTGCGTACCGACACGCAGACCTTCCGCGACGCCACCGAAGCGCGGCGCAACCGCGTGGACGATTTCTACAAGCGCCCGGCCGGGCACATCGACCTGTGCAACGTGCCGGTGCCGGTGCGTGAAGTACCGAAGAAATAGGGCCTTCCCTAAGAACCTGTTCAAAGTCTTGCTGCGCTTGCCAGATGGTGTGCGTGCGGTGCTCGGAATGCTCACGTATCACACATAGGCTGCGCTTCCTGCGCTCCACCACGCGCCATCTGGCGGCGCTCGCGACAGACCTTGAACAGGTTCTAAAAGCTCGCGCCGTCCACCGGCACGACTTTCAATACCGACAAGTCCGCCTCCGGCAGGCAGTGCACGTTGATCGCCGCCGTGGCCACGCCGGTCTTCGGATTCACGCCTTCACTGAACGTCGCAATGCCGCAATGCGCGCAGAAATGGTGCTGCAAGTGATGCTTGTTGAAGGTGCAGGTGGAAATTTCCGCTTCCGGCGTGGACAACACCAGGGCCTCGCGCGGAACGAACCACAGCAGGCCGCCGCGACGGCGGCACATCGAGCAATTGCAATCGAGAACCTGGTCGATCCGCCCTTCCACTTCGAAGGCGATCCGGCCGCAGTGGCAGCTTCCAGCGTATTTCATCGCATGCTCCCGCAAGGTTGACGAAGGCCGCACTCTACGACAGCGACGGTGATCGCTTGTGACGTACCGCGACTTCGCGCATGCTGCAGCGCAACCATTTCCCGGAGGAACATCATGCTCCGATCCCTGCTGTTCGCACTGGGCTTGCTGGCCATCGCACCAATGGCGCATGCCGAGGCGGCTAATACCGCCTGCGCCGACATTCCCTTCGCCGACGCCGATGCAGCGGCCGTATCCGTGCCCAGCGCCGCCGACGCCTGGGGCGGGCCGCGCGCCGACGATGCGCCGACGCTGTCCGACCGCGTGGTCCGCTACCAGATCGACGCCACGCTGGACCCGGACAAGCACACCCTCGACGGCCGGCAGACGCTGACCTGGCGCAACCGCAGCGCGCAGCCGGTGTGCGCGGTCTATCTGCACCTGTACCTCAACGCGTTCGAAGGCGCCGGCAGCACCTTCATGACCGAACAGCGCAACCTGGACTTCTCCTTCCGCAGCGAGGTGCCGGTGAAGGACGGCGACTGGGGCTACAGCCGCCTGCGCCAGGTGCGGCAGGACGGCCAGGACGTGAAGTGGAGTTACGTGCACCCGGACGGCGGCCCGCAAACCGACCGCACCGTGGTCAGGCTGGAACTGCCGCGCCCGGTCGCGCCGGGGGCCAGCGCCACGCTGGACATCGGCTTCTTCAACCAGTTGCCGCGCGTGGTGGCGCGCACCGGCTACTACGGCAGCTTCCACCTGGTCGGGCAGTGGTTCCCGAAGATCGGCGTGCTGGAACTGCCGGGCGAACGCGGCGCCGTCGCGCCACGCTGGAACGTGCACGAATTCCACCTGCACAGCGAGTTCTACGCCGACTACGGCGAATACGACGTGCGCATCACCGTGCCCAAGGGCTACACCGTCGGCGCGACCGGCGAGGAACAAGGCGCGCCGGTCGAGAAGGACGGCAAGCTCACGCATCGCTTCGTGCAGGCCGACGTGCACGATTTCGCCTGGACCGCCGACAAGCGCTACGCCGCGCCGCTGGAAGGCGAATACGTCGGCCCCGGCAGCCCCAGGGTCAAGGTGCGCGTGCTGTATCCGCCGGAGTACGAAGCCAGCGCGAAGCCGGCGCTGAAGGCCACCATCGATTCGCTGGCCTGGTTCTCGCGCACGCTGGGGCCGTACCCGTACAGGACCGCCACCGTGGTGATCCCGCCGTACAACGCCGAAGAGGCCGGCGGCATGGAATACCCGACCTTCTTCACCGCGTCGGGTTTCGACAAGGTCGAACCGGGCACGGTCGCCGAGTACGCACTGGACTTCGTCACCATCCACGAATTCGGCCATGGCTATTTCTACGGCATCCTCGGCTCCAACGAGTTCGAGGAGCCGATGCTCGACGAGGGCCTCAACGAGTACTGGGACCAGCGCATGCTACGCGAACGCAAGCAGGCGATCGGCGTTTCCACGCCATTGCTCAAGCGGCTGGGCTTTGCGCCGCAGCTGGATGGCTTCGCGATGGAGCGGCTGGGCGCGATGCTGAAAAACCCGGCCGACGGCCTCGGCCAGAACGCGTGGGATCGCATGTCCAGCGGCAGCTACGGCAGCGTGTATTCGCGCACTGCCACGGTGATGCGCGACCTGGAGGCACGGGTCGGCACGCCGGCGATGGAACGCGCGTTCAAGCTGTACTACCGGCGCTGGAAGTTCCGCCACCCCGGCGTGGCCGACCTGCGCGAGGCGCTGGCCGAAGGCACCGGCCAGCGCGAGGCCGTGGAACAGGTGTTCGCGCAACAAGTCTATGCCACGCGCGCGGTGTCCGACCAGATTGCCAACCTCTCCAGCCGCGAAGTATTGCCGCAGCCCGGCTACGTCGAGCGCAATGGCGAACTGGTCGAAGTCACCGCCGAGGACATCGCCAGCGACATCGACAAACAGCGCAAGGCATGGAAGAAGCAACACCCCGACGCCAAGCCTGGCAGCGGGCCATTCCCCTTCCGCACCACGCTGCTGGTGCGGCGCAACGGCGCCGACGTGCCGCAGGTACTGGTGGTGAAGTTCGCCGACGGCAGCAGCGAGACGGTGCGCTTTGCCGGCGACGAGCCGTGGCGGCGCTTCAGTTGGGTCAAGCCGGCCAGGGCGGTGTCGGCGCAACTGGATCCACAACGGCAGATCTACCTGGACGACGACAAGTTGGACGACAGCCGCACGCTGAAGGCCGACGGCAGCCCCGCGTGGCGCTGGGCCAGCGCTTTCGGCGCGTTGTTGAAGACTTTCCTTGCCCTGCTGGTGAGCGTATGAGCAAGCATCGACCGAACGGTTTTTCCGCGCTGTTCTCCGGCCTGAAGGCCGCGCTGCAATGGCGTCCGCTGCTGTGGTGGGCGCTGGCGCTGGGTCTGCCGGCGCTGTTGGCGACACTGCCGATATGGGCCAGCCTCAACGCGCAGTTCGCGCATTCGGTGCATGCGCCCGACATCGCCGCCGGGCGCGACCTGTCGCTGCTGCTGGACGGTTTTGTCGCCTTGTACGGGGACGGCGCCCTGGCGGCAGACTTCGGGACGCTGGCAGCCATTGCCGTGACCTTGCTGCTGTCCCCATGGCTGACCGGCATGGTGGTGGCCACGCAGCGCGCCGGCAAGCACTTGAAGCTGGGCGAACTGGCGCATGGCGGCCTGGCCGAATACTGGCGCATGTTCCGCCTGCTGCTGTGGTCGCTGCTGCCGCTGGGCGTCGCGGTGGGATTGGGCGCGGCGGCACTGAGTGCAGCCGACAAGCTGACCGCAGCCGCGATCCTGAAATCCGAAGTTGCACGCGCCGGCAACGTCGCGCTGGCGGTGGCGGCGCTGCTGTTCGTGTTCGCACATTCCACCGTCGAGGCCGCACGTGGCTGGCTGGGCGCGGAAGCGGGCCTGCGCTCGATCTTCCGCGCATGGTGGCGCGGGCTGAAGCTGGTGCTGCGGCGTCCGCTGGCGACGCTGGTTGTGTACATCGGCAGCAGCGCGGCCGGTTACCTGCTGGCCGCGTTGTTCGGCTGGTGGCGCCTGCGCGGCGATGGCGCGGGCATCGCCGCGTTCCTGTTCGGATGGCTGCTGACCCAATGTGTGGTCGTCGCGCTGGCGTGGGGCCGCATCGCGCGGCTGCATGGCTTCAATGCACTGGCACAGGGCCGGATTGTGGAAATGGCGGCACAGCCGGCCGAAACCAAACCGGCAACTCAACCCGGCAACGACAATTCCGAGTCCGAGACGATCACGCCGTTGGCATCGGCATAAAGCCACTGCCCCGGCACGAAGCGCACGCCGGCGAAGCCGACTTCCACATCGACTTCGCCGACGCCGCGCTTGTCGGTCTTCATCGGCGTGGCGGCGAGCGCCTTCACGCCCAGCGGCAGCGCCGCCAGCGCTTGAACATCGCGCACGCCGCCGTTGACCAGCACGCCGGCCCAGCCGTTGTTCACGGCGGCTTCGGCCAGCATGTCGCCCAGCAGCGCACGCCGCAGCGAGCCGCCGCCATCGATCACCAGCACCTTGCCGCGGCCATCCAGTGCGACCTGCTCGCGTACCCGCGAGTTGTCCTCGTAGCAGCGGATCGTGACGATGCGGCCGAAGAACGCGGTCTTGCCGCCGAAATCGAGGAACGGCGGTTCGGCAACCCGCACGTCGGGGTGCGCATCGCAAAGATCGGGCGTGGTCCAGGGCATGTCCGGCTCCGGCGGCGGGGAAGATCGATTCTATTGCCTTGCGCGTGACGGAAAACCAGCCGCTTCCACTGGCAGCGCGCCGCAGGCGGCGACTGGCGTCCTTGCAGCGCCGCCGGCGATGGCCGCAGGAACACGTGCGAACATGTCTTCCACGGCATGGGTCGCCAACGTCTTTGCCGCGCCAGCCACATCGACGACAATGGCGCCATGCCCAGCCACCCGCATCGCACCGCCCTGCTGCAAACCCATTTCTGCGTGCTGCTGTGGGGCTTCACCGCGATCTTCGGCAAGCTGATCACGCTGCCGGCGCTGCCGCTGGTGTGGTGGCGCATGCTGATCGTGGTCGCCGTACTGGCGTTGCTGCCGCGCGTATGGCGCGGGCTGCGGGCGATGCCGACGCGGCATCTGCGCGCCTATGCCGGCATCGGCGCGCTGGTGGGGCTGCATTGGCTGACCTTCTACGCCTCGATCAAGCTGGCCAACGCCTCGGTCGGCGCAACCTGCATGGCGCTGGCGACGGCCTTCATCGCCGTGGTCGAGCCGTGGCTGGCGCGGCGGCCATTCTCGTGGCGCGAACTGCTGCTGGGCGTGGCACTGTTGCCGGGCGTGGCGCTGGTGGTCGGCGGCGTGCCGCACGACATGCGCGCCGGCGTCGCGGTCGGTGCGCTGTCGGCCTTTTTCGTGTCGATCTTCGCCTCGTTGAACAAACGCATGGCCGGTCGCGACGACCCGCTGGCGGTCACCGGCATCGAACTGGGCGCGGGCGTCTTGCTGCTGACCGTGCTGGCGCCACTGGTGCCGCACGTCTTCCCGGCGCTGGCCAACCATGCCTTCGTCCTGCCGGAAACGCGCGATGCGCTGTACCTGCTGGCGCTGGCACTGCTGTGCACCCTGCTGCCGTTCACGCTTTCGCTGGTGGCACTGCGCCGGCTCAGCGCCTACACGGTGCAACTGGCGATCAACCTGGAACCGGTCTATGCCATCGTGCTGGCGATCCTGCTGCTGGGCGAACAGCGCGAGCTGACCGGGCTGTTCTACGCTGGCGTGGCGATCATCCTGTCGGCGGTGTTCCTGCAACCGCTGCTGCAGCGGCCGAAGGAAATGCGGCATGCCGAAATGCTGGGCACGTCGGAGTCGAAAAACGTGGCGGAGTGAAGGCTCCGCTTTTTGCGCATCACCAATCCGCATGCTCCGGCAACAAGCCGCGCAATTCCGCGTCGGTCAGGTTGCGCCAGCGGCCCGGCTTGAGTTCGGCCAGCCGCAGCTTGTCGATGCGCACGCGCCGCAGCAGCTTGACCCGGTAGCCGAAGGCCGAGGCCATCAGCCGGATCTGCCGGTTCAGGCCCTGCGTCAGCACGATCCGGAAACCGAACTTGCCGTGGCGGGTGGCGCGACACGGCAAGGTCTGCTGGCCGTGCATCCACAGGCCGCCGCGGGCCATGCTGCGCAGGAATTCGTCGGTGACCGGCTTGTTGACCTCGACCAGGTATTCCTTTTCGTGCCTGTTTTCCTTGCGCAGCAACTGGTTGACGATGTCGCCGTTGCTGGTCAGCAGGATCAAGCCTTCCGAATCCTTGTCCAGCCGGCCCACCGGGAAGATGCGCTGCTCGTGGCCGACGAAATCAATGATATTTCCCTTGACCGATTCCTCGGTGGTGCAGGTGATGCCCACCGGCTTGTTCAGCACGATATAGACGTGGCGGCGCTTGCCCGGCTTGGCCTTGCGCACGCGCAGCAGGTCGCCGTCGATGCGCACCTCGTCACCCTCGACCACGGTGGTGCCGATGCCGGCAACCGCGCCATTGACGGTGACGCGGCCCTCGCCGACCAGGCGGTCGGCCTCGCGGCGCGAGCAGAAGCCGGTTTCGGCGATGTATTTGTTCAGCCGTTTGGCCGCGGCCTCGCCGGGGGACTCGACCTCAACCACGCGCGCCGCCCGGTCCCTTGCGGTGCGGCTTTCTCGGTGCGCCAGGCTTCGGGCCGGGGCGCGCGTCCTTGGGCCGGAAGCCCGGTTTCTGCGGGCGGCGCGGCGGCGCATCGCCGCCGTCGTGCGCGTCGTCGCCCACCTTGCGGATGCGCAATTGCTGGCCGGACACCCAGACCTTCTTCAGGTGCATCAGGGTTTCGCGCGGCATGCCTTCGGGCAGGTCGATCACGCTGTAATCGTCGTGGATGTCGATGCGGCCGATGTAGCGGCTTTCCAGCCCGGCCTCGTTGGCGATGGCGCCGACGATGTTGGCCGGCTTGACGCCATGCGCGTGGCCGACTTCGATGCGGAAACTCTCCATGCCATGCTCGGCATCGCGCGGCGGGCGGGCTTCACGAACAACGCGCTCGCGCTTGGGCTTCTCGACGAAATCCGACTCGAACGCCCCGGTTTCGTCGAAATCCCGCGAACGCACCACGCGCGGCCCGCGCTCTTGATGGGTACGTTCCTTGAATTCCCGCTTCGGCCTTTCCGATTCGCGGCTTTCAACAGCCGGATGGCTGGCCTTCCCGACTCCCGATTCCCGGCGTCGCTCTGGCGCCAGCAACAACGGTTCATCGCCTTGCAGCAACTTCGCCAACGCCGCGGCGATCTCGATCGCCGGCACGTTGCGTTCACGTTCGAAATTCTCGATCAGCGGGCGGAATTCCGCGCTGCCACCGGCTTCCAGCGCCGCGCCGATCTTCTCCAGGAAACGGCTGACGCGGCGGTCGTTGACCGCTTCCACGCTGGGCAGTTGCATCTCCTCGATCGGCTGGCGGGTGGCGCGCTCGATCGCGCGCAGCATGCCTTTCTCGCGCGGGGTGACGAACAAAATCGCCTCGCCCTTGCGCCCGGCGCGGCCGGTGCGGCCGATGCGGTGCACGTAGCTTTCGGTGTCGTAGGGAATGTCGTAGTTCAGCACGTGGGTGATGCGCTCCACGTCCAGCCCGCGCGCGGCCACGTCGGTGGCGACCAGCACGTCGAGTTTGCCGTCCTTCAACTGCTGGATGGTCTTTTCGCGCTGCGCCTGCTGGATGTCGCCGTTGATCGCCGCAGCGGCGAGGCCGCGCGCCTGCAACTTGCCGGCCAGCTCATCGGTGCCGGCCTTGGTGCGGGCGAACACGATCATCGCATCGAAGGGTTCGGCCTCGATGATCCGGGTCAGCGCGTCCAGCTTGTGCAGACCACTGACGAACCAGTAGCGCTGGCGGATGTTGGCCGCGGTCGTGGTCTTCGCCGCGATCTGCACCTCGACCGGGTCCTTGAGATAGGTCTGCGCGATGCGCTTGATCTGCGTCGGCATGGTCGCCGAGAACAGCGCGACCTGGCGCGTCTCCGGGGTTTTCTTCAACACCGTTTCGACGTCGTCGATGAAACCCATGCGCAGCATCTCGTCGGCCTCGTCCAGCACCAGGGTGGTCAGGCCGGACAGGTCCAGCGAGCCGCGTTCCAGATGGTCGATGACCCGGCCGGGCGTGCCGACCACGACGTGGACGCCGCGCTTGAGCGCCTGCAACTGCGGGTGGTAGCTCTGCCCGCCGTAGATCGGCAGCACCTGGAAGCCGGGGATCTTCGCCGCGTATTTCTGGAAGGCCTCGGCCACCTGGATCGCCAGTTCGCGGGTCGGGGCCAGCACCAGCGCCTGCGGCTTCTTCGCGTCGAAGTCGAGCGTGGAAAGCACCGGCAGCGCAAAGGCGGCGGTCTTGCCGGTGCCGGTCTGCGCCTGCCCCAGCACGTCGCGGCCGGCCAGCAGCGCCGGGATGGTCGCGGCCTGGATCGGCGATGGCGATTCGTAGCCGACAACGGCCAGCGCCGCCTGCACGGCGGGGGACAGGCCGAGTTCCGAGAATGTACCGTTGGGGGCAGGAGACAACGACGGCGATGCGTCGGGGGTTTGGGGCGCAGACATGGCGACAGGCCGGGCGATTCGGCCGCGTATTGTGCGCCTGATTGCCGGGATTGTCCCGTTTGGGGCTGAATGCAAGGGCGTTTTGTCCGCGAAGGACGCGAAAGACGCAAAGGCAGGCATTCTTTCTCTTTCTTTGCGCCCTTCGCGTCCTTGGCGGACAACCGCCCTATTCCGCAACCCGGAAATCAAACTCCACCAACACCGGAAAATGATCGGATGGATAGCGTCCGTTCTCGTTGCCGGTCAGCGTGCTGGCGCGCAGCGGTTTCAGGCCACGATACAGCACCCAGTCGATGCGTTTTTCCGCCTTGCCGGTGAAGGCATGGAAGGTCTTCCCGGGGCCATCGCGGCGCGGCGCATCGAGCCAGGCATCGCGCAAAACGCCGGTCAACACTTGATACGCCGAACTGCCCGGCAGGTCATTGAAATCGCCGGTCAGCACCACCGGCGCGCCGGCCGGCAAATGCGCCAGCCAGCGCTGGATCAGTTGCGCGGCACGTTCCCGCGCCGGGCCATCCTCATCGCGATACGGCAGGTGCGTGTTCAACAGGTAGAAGCGCAGGCCATCGGCCTTGCGTTCGAACAAGCCCCAGGTGACCAGTCGCGGGTACAGGTTGCCCCAACTGATGCTGCCGGGGATTTCCGGTGTGTCGGACAGCCAGAAATCGCCGGATTCCACCAGCCGCAAGCTGTCCTTGCGGTAGAACACGCCCATGTGCTCGTCGCCGCCATCGCCACGCCGGCCCGCGCCGAACCAGGCGTATCGAGGCAATTGTTCGACCAGGTAATCGCCCTGCCCTGCGACCAGTTCCTGCGTGCCGATCACGTCCGGCCGCGCGGCGGCGATGAGCCCGGCCATCTGCTCGCGGCGCGCCTCCCAGCGGTCCGGACCGTCGGATGCCACCGGCACGCGCACGTTGAAGCTCATCACCCGCAAAGGCGCTACAGCCTGCGCTGAAAAGGCGATCCCGGCCAAGGCCAAACCGGCCAGCAAGTGCACGGCAAATCGCAGCATCGGGGTTCCTCCGGCAACGGGAATGGCTCGGCCCGTGATTTTATCCGCCCCGCCGCGAATCACCCGTCAAGACCCGACAATGGACGCACCCACATGAAAGCACGCCTCGCCGAGCACCCCGCCGCCATGACCACAGGAGTGCGCGCACGCACGTTCTGCATTCGCAGCGGCATGTGCACGGCATTCGGCAGGAAGATGGACGACAGCCTGACCGGCGGCAGCCTGCGCAAGGCGCTGGCGCAACTGGACGAGCTCGATCGCTTCGCGCAGGAATCCGACGGATAATCGGCGAACCTTTCCGGAACACGCGCATGCAAACCCTCGATTTCGATCTGGACGGCGAATTCGTCGAACTCAACCAGTTGCTCAAGCTGGTCGGCATCGCCGGCAGCGGCGGCGAAGGCAAGCAGATCGTCGCCAGCGGTGCGGTATGGGTCGATGGCGAACTGGAACTGCGCAAGACCGCGAAGATTCGCGCCGGGCAAACCGTCGAAGTCGGCGATTGCCGCATCCGCGTTGCCGCAGCCGGGTGACGCCTCCATGGCGGCTCACTCGCCGCCGGTCGTTTCCGTCTTCGCGTCGGACGCATCGGCCATGCGCGCTTCGCCCGTGTCGTATTCCGACATCGGGCTCTCCGCCGGGCAGCGCGCGTCGGGGAAACCGAACTGCGCGCGCAGTTCCAGGCCGCAGGCGCTGATCGCCTCCAGCGCGGTTTCCTCCTTCCGGCAACGCGCATCGAAGGCGCGGGCGAAGGCGTCGCGGCGGCTGACGAAGTCCTCGCCGCACTGGCGCATCAGCCGCAGCCGGTCCAGGTCGTCCTGCGCCGGGTTGGGACCGTCCAGACCGTACAGGCGCAGTTCGTCGGCGCTCAGCAGGCGCAGGTTGCGGTTGGGCACGGCCATCATCTGGTCGGCCACCGCCACCGCCGCACCGTTGCGCTCCAGATAGGCGCGCACGTCGTCATAGACCGCGTGCAGCTCCTGGTTGAGTTCGGCGCGGCTGCTGGCGGTGGAACTCATGCGGATGATGCGGTGGATGCCGACCCGGCCGCTGATCACGCGGGTATCGGCGGCGGCGAGGATGAACACGCAGGCGCTGTGGCATTGCGAGCCTTCGCGCACCCATTGCGTCCAGCCGGATTCGGCGATGCGATCGCCGGCCTTGATCGCTTCCTCGACGATGCCGCCGGTGGAATCGATGTCCAGCACGCGCTTGCCGATTTTCAATTCATCGGCAATCGCGGTGATCCGCTGCATCAGCGTGGTGAAGTCGGCATTGATCTTGCCGACGTAGCGCAGCCGCAGCACGCCGTTTTCCTTGCACGGCTCCAGCGCGGCGGTGACGGCGGGCTTGTCGAGCTGCAGCAGCGGCTCGCCGTCGCCGTTGGCGGCGTAGTCCAGATCGCAGGCGATCGAAGCGACGCCGGCGGCCAGTTCGCGCGGGGACCAGTCGATTCCGGCCGGCTTTTCCGGCGTTTTCGGCTTGGCGGACGGCGTGGCCGGCTTGCTGGCGTGCTCCGGCAGCGGCGCGGTGCTGACCGCGCCGCCTTCGATCGGGCTGTCGATGGGCAGGGTCTGGGCGGCCTTGTCGGCGCTGTCGCGCGCCTGGCACGCGAGCAAGGCCACGGCCAGCACCATCGGCAGCATCGCGTATCGGATCGGGAAATTCTTCACGCCAGCAGTGTAGTGAATGGCGACCTCGCCAACCGAATGCGGCATGAATTCGCCGTACCGCAGCCATGCCGCCGCCCTCGACCACACCCGCAACCCGCATCGCGATGTCATGCGAAAATCCGTTGCATCCTGCAGACTCCCCACTCCAACCGCGTTCACTTGCCCATGCCCCGCAACGGCCATCCCTTCCGCCTCCTGTCCTTCCTCGCATTCGCCCTGCTGCTCGCCGGCTGTGTCGGCACGCCGCGCAACGCCGTCCCGAGGCGCCCCGATCCCTTGCTGCTGGTCTCCATCGACGGGTTGCGCGCCAGCGACCTGGATGCCCTGCCCGCCTTGTCCGGACTGGCCGGTGAAGGCGTGCGCGCGCAATCGATGCGGCCTTCGTATCCGTCGCTGACCTTCCCCAACCACTACACCCTGGTCACCGGCCTGCGCCCCGGCCGCCACGGCATTGTCCACAACACCATGCACGATCCGGTGCTGGGCGATTTCAGCCTGTCCAACCGCGAAGCCGTCGGCGATGGCCGCTGGTGGGCCGGCGGCGAACCGATCTGGGTCGGCGCGAAGAAGGCCGGGCTGCGCAGCGCCACCATGTTCTGGCCCGGCAGCGAGGCGGAAATCCACGGCGTGCGCCCGGACGATTGGCGTCTTTTCGATTCCAAGGTCACCGCGCAACAGCGCGTCGAACAGGTCCTGGCCTGGCTGGACCGGCCCGCCGCCGCCCGTCCCGACCTGATCACGCTGTATTTCGACGAAGTCGATCACGAAGAACACATGTTCGGCCCCGACTCTCCGCAGGCCGACCAGGCCCGCGCCGAAATCGATACTGCGCTGGCGCAATTGCTGGCCGGCCTGCAGGCGCGCGGCCTGCGCGAACACCTGAACCTGGTGGTGGTATCCGACCACGGCATGGCCGCCGTGCTGCCTGGCCAGGCCGTCGCCATCGAGGACATCGCCCCGCCGGAACTGGCCAAGGTGGTCGCCACCGGCCAGGTGGTCGGCCTGCAACCGCGCGCCGGTGCCGAAGCCGCCTTCGAGACGGCGCTGGATCAAGGCGTGCTGGGCCGCCATGCCCACCACCAATGCTGGCGCAAAGCCGAACTGCCCGCGCACTGGCATTACACCGCCAGCGCGCGCATCCCGCCGGTGGTCTGCCAGATGGATGAAGGCTTCGACGCCATCAGCCGCGCCCACATCCTCAAATACGCCAACGGAAAAGGCACGCGCGGTTCGCACGGCTACGATCCGGCCTTGCCGTCGATGCAGGCCGTGTTCGTCGCCGACGGCCCGGCCTTCCGCGACGGCGTGACCTTGCCGCCCTTCGACAATGTCGATGTCTATCCGTTGCTCGCACGCCTGCTGGGCATCGCGCCTGCCGCCAACGACGGCGACATCACGCCGCTGCTGCCGGCGCTGAAGGACGCCGGGAAATGAGCCTCGTGGCGGCCCTGCTGTCGCAGCAAGTGCCCAGCCCCATCGGCACGCTGACCCTGGTCGCCAACGATGCGCACCTGCGCGAAATCCATTTCCCGAAGGAACGCCACCCGTCGAAACGGCCCTTGCCGCCCACTGGCGACAATGCCGTGCTGCGGGCCGCGCGCGAACAACTCGACGCGTATTTCGCCGGCAACCTGCGCCGTTTCGACCTGCCGCTGGATCCGGCCGGCACCGACTTCCAGCGTGAAGTCTGGGCGATGCTGGCGCAGATTCCGCATGGCCGGACCTGGAGCTACGGCGAACTGGCGCGCCACATCGGCAAACCCGACGCGGTGCGCGCGGTCGGCGCCGCCAATGGCCGCAATCCCATCCCGATCGTGCTGCCCTGCCACCGCGTGATCGGCGCGGACGGCTCGCTGACCGGCTTCGGCGGCGGGCTGCCGACCAAGCGCTTCCTGCTGCAACTGGAAGGCGCGTTGCCAGCGGACCGCGATTTGTTCGCTTGAAACAGGGAATCGCCTGCAGCGATGGCCCGAAGGGTTGCCGCGCTGGATGGCAGGCAGCAAAAACGCGGCGCAAGCGCCGCGTTCTCGCAAGCAATCCATTGATTGGACGGATCAGTCGGCCTTGGCGACCGTCTTCTTCGCCACCGCCTTCCTGGCCGGGGCGGCCTTGCTCACGGTCTTCTTCGCCACCGGCGCGGCCGCACCCACGGCGACCCTGGAAACCTGCTTGCGCGCATTGCCGTAGCTGCTGTTGTAGCGCTTGCCCTTGGCCGTCTTGCGATCACCCTTGCCCATCTTGCTGCTCCTCGTATTTGAATGGCGTTGCGCCGACGAACTCCGTCGCGCAAGGCCGCGAATGCTATCACAAAGGCCGCTTTCCCGACGGTTGCATCAATGCGCGCAACTGGCGTCGTGCACGTGGCCGTGGTTCAGGCGCAGGTTGATGACGTGGGCCACGCCCACCAGGGTGCCGCCGAAGGTCATCGCCACCGCATGCGGGATCAGCGAATGGTGCAGCGGCACATACAACACGGCCGCCCACAGCGTGGCCAGCCCCAATGCCAGCACGCCCAGCGCACGCACCACCCGATGCCGGCGGTAACCCAAGGCCAGGCTCAGCACGCCCAGCAAGGTCGCAAAGATCACGAAGGCGCGCTCGAAACCATCGCCCAGCCACGCCGAAACGCCAATCGCCGGCAACAGGGCGATCAGCAACGGCAACAGCGCGCAATGCACCGCGCAGACCAGCGAGCCGGCGGCGCCGAAATGATCCAGCCAGGCTCTGAATCGGGAGTTCATGGCACAAGTATGACTTTCGGGAGGGGGCGAGCAATTGATTTGGATATATTATAACATCAATCACTCCCCCGCCACGCCCCAGCCGAGCCCATGAAAAACCCGTCCCCCACGATGCGCCCCCTCACGCTGGCCCTTGCTTTCGCACTGGCCGCCCCCGCCCTTGCCCAGCAAACCGAGCCGCCGCCCGGCGACACCCGTCATGCCACAACGGGCGACCGCCACGCCAAGGACCTGGACAAGGTCGTGGTCACCGCCGGGGCGTTGCGCAACAGTGCCGACGAACTGAGTCGCCCGGTCGACGTGCTGACCGGCGAGCGTCTGGACGAAAACCGCGCCGCCAGCCTCGGCGAAACCCTGTCCAGCCTGACCGGCGTGCAGAGTTCCAACTTCGGCCCCGGCGTCGGCCGCCCGATCGTGCGCGGCATGGACGGCCCGCGCGTGGCCGTGCTCAGCGACGGCCTGTCCAGCCAGGACGTATCGACGGTCAGCCAGGACCACTCGCCGGCGGTGGAGCCGTTCCTCGCCGACCAGATCGAGGTGCTGAAGGGACCTTCGACCCTGCTCTACGGCAGCGGCGCGATCGGCGGCGTGGTCAACGTGGTTGACGGCCGCATCGCCGAAACGCCGGTGGAAGGCGTCAGCGGCCGCGCCGAGATGCGTTTCGACGCCGGCGACAAGGACGGCAACACCGACCTGTTGCGCCTCGACGCCGGCAACGGCGCGCTGTCGATCCATGCCGACGGCGTCTATCGCAACGCCAAGAACTACGACACGCCGGAGGGCGAACAGGCCAACACCTTCATCGACGGCAAATCCGGCGCGATCGGCGCCTCGCTGGGCGGCGACTGGGGCTTCGTCGGCTTCTCCGCCGCGCGCCTGCAGGACAACTACGGCAACCCCGGCGAACCGGGCGACCTGGCCGAAGGCGAACGTGGCGTGTGGCTGAAACTGCGCCAGGACCATTACGAGTTGAAAGGCGGCTTGACCGACCCGTGGGGCGAAGGCAGCGGCCTGCGCTGGAACTTCGGCCATACCGACTACACCCACACCGAGTTCGAGGGCGACGAGGTCGGCACCGTGTTCGACAAGCGCGCCAACGAAGGCCGCATCGAGGCCACCTTCGCCGCCGCCAACGGCTGGAAGACCGCGATCGGCGTGCAGGGCGTCGATTCCACCTTCGCCGCGATCGGCGAGGAATCGTTCGTGCCGAAGACCAACAACAAGTCGCTGGGCCTGTTCGGCGTGGCGCAGAACACGTGGGGGGCGTTGCAGGCCGAGTTCGGCCTGCGCGGCGACCAGGTGAAGTACGAAACCGAAACCGGGCTGTCGCCGGAATTCCACCCGGTCAGCGCCTCGATCAGCGGCGGCTGGCGCTTCGACGACAACTGGCGCCTGACCCTGAACCTGGACCACGCCGAGCGCGCGCCGGCCGAGGAGGAACTGTTCGCCGACGGCCCGCACATCGCCACCCTGGCCTACGAGATCGGCGGCGGCCCCGACATGAAGAAGGAAGCCGCCAACCAGGCCGAACTGGGATTGCAGTACCGCAACGATTTCGTCGATGCCAAGGCGTCGGCGTATTACAACCGGTACGACGATTTCATCTATCTGGCAGACACCGGCGACACCTGGTACTTCGACGAGGAGGACGAGGAACTGCCGGTGCGGCAGTGGACCCAGGCCGACGCGGAATTCCACGGTTTCGAGGGCGAGGCTACCTTCCACCTGGCCGACAGCGCGACCGCCGGCGCGTGGGACCTGCGCGTGTTCGGCGACAGCGTGCGCGCGAAGTTGAAGGACGGCGGCAACCTGCCGCGCATCGCGCCGTCGCGCTTCGGCGCGCAGTTGCGCTGGGAAGGTTCTGCCTGGCGCGCCTCGCTGGGCGCAACCCGCTACCAGAAGCAGGACAAGGTGGCCGAAGGCGAAACCCCGACCGACGGCTACACTCTGGTCGATGCGCATGTCGCCTGGCACATCGACAGCGGCGCGACCGCGTGGGAAGTGTTCCTGGACGGCAACAACCTGGCCGACCAGGACGCACGCGTGCACACCTCGTTCCTGAAGGACGAGGTGATGCTGCCGGGCCGCAACTGGTCGTTCGGCGTGCGCGCGTTCTTCTGAGAGCGTGCCGGCTACCGGTCCGTTGCAGACAGCATGCGGTCCAGCACCGACTTCAGCGCCAGCGGGCGCAGCGGTTTTGAAAGCAATGGCAAGTCGGCTTCACCCACGGCGCGGCGCACGTCGTCGCCGTGGTCGGCGCTGAGGATCAGGCAGGGCCGCGTACCGAAGCGTTCCTGCAGGCGACCGTGCAGTTCGACACCGGTATCGCCGTCGTCGAGGTGGTAGTCGAACAACCAGGCGTCGGCGGACGACTGCGCCAGCAGCGCCGCCGCCTGTTCGCCCTTCGCTGCGGCACGCACGTGGCAGCCCCAGCCCTGCAGCAGTGCCTGCAAGGCGGACAGCGCCGCCGCGTCGTTGTCCACGCACAGGATGCTGCGGCCGGCCAGCCCTTGCCGCATCGCAGCTGCGGGCGGTTTCGCCACCGGCATCGCAACGGCAGTCAGTTCCACTGCAAACACCGAACCACGTCCCAACCGGCTGCGCAACGACAATGGCGCGTGCAGCAGCCTGGCGATGCGGTCGGCGATGGAAAGTCCCAGGCCCAGGCCCTGCCCGTCCGCGCCTTCGCCGCGGCGGAATTCATCGAAGATGATGCGTTGTTCTTCCGCATCGATGCCCGGCCCGCTATCGTGCACTTCGACACGCAACTTGCCGCCCACACGGCGCACGCCCAGCACGATGCCGCCGCCGCGCGTGTAGCGCACCGCATTGGCGAGGAAGTTCTGCAGCACGCGGCGCAGCAGTTGCGGGTCGCTGTGCGTCCATGCGCGCGTGGGCAGGTAGGCGAACGCCAGCCCGCGCGCGCCGGCCAGCGCATGGAATTCCGACGCCAGCGGTTCCAGCACTTCGGCCAGCGGGAAATCGCGCGGTTCCGGCAACAGGCCGCCGGCTTCCAGCCGCGACATGTCCAGCAAACCGTTGAGCAAGTTGGTGGTGGAATCCAGCGCGCCGCGCAATTGTTCGACAGTGCCGCGCCGCTCCGGCAACTGCTGCGCCAGCGCATCGGCGAACAGGTGCGCAGCATGCAGCGGTTGCAGCAGGTCATGGCCGATGGCGGTCAGGAAGCGGCCCTTAGCGTCGTTGGCGTGTTCGGCCTCGCGCTTGGCGCTTTCCAGCAGCGCGGTGCGTTCGGCCACGCGCTGTTCCAGCGTCTCGTTGGCGCGGATCAGTTCGCGTTCGGCATGGCGCGAAGCGGTGACGTCGGTATAAGTGGCGACGAAACCACCGCCGGGCATCGGGTTGCCGCGGATCTCGACGACGCTGCCGTCGGGAAACACGCGCTCGGTCAGGTGTGCGGTGCCGGCGCGCATGTAGGCCAGCCGCCGCTGCAGCGCGTCCTCGCCGGAACCGCGGTGCGGCATGCGCCGCAGCGCCCAGCGGGTCAGCTCCTCGATGGGTTTGCCCACCTGCAGCAGTTCCGGCGGGAAGCCGAACATCTGCGCATAGCGCGGGTTCCACGCCACCAGCCGCAAGTCGCGATCGACCACGCTGATGCCCTGGCTCATGTTGTTCAAGGCCGCTTCCAGCACCTGCTGGTTGAAGCGCAGGTCCGCCGACGCCTCGCCGACGATGGCGGCGACGGTATCCAGTTCGCGCTGCTCGCTGCGCGCGGCGTTCAACAACAAACGCGCCGATGCCGAACCGAGCACGGCGGACAATTCGCGCTCCATGCGCATCTCCACCATCGCCGGCACCGGGCCTTGCGCAGGTGCGCCGGACAGCAGTTGTTCGACGCGCTCATGCGGCAGGAAACGCAAACCCGCATCGCGCAGCGCCTGGCGGTCGAGATTGCGATTGGCGAAGCCGGGTACGTCGCGCCGGCTTGCGGCCAGATTTCGGCCACTTCGTCACGCCAGGCCGGCAGGCCGCGTTCGCGCCAGGCATCGAAATCGCTGGCCGGCAAACTCCAGAAAAAACTCAACTGCGGTGTCGCATCGCCCGGTCGCGTACCGACTGGCAACAGGCCGATCATCTTGCGCGCGGCGACGTAACGCTGGCGCAATTGATCCGGCCATGGCCAATCGCCGGCCGGCAACAAGCGCCACAACGCGCCCCACGGATACGGCCGGTCCAGCGCCGGCGCATGGCCCGCGCGCGCCAGCACGCCACGCAGGCGCGAAGCCGAACCATCTGCGGCAATCACCAGGTCGAACGGCCCGTGCATGCGCCCGCCTTCCTCACGCAGGCGTCCGCTGTCGCTGTCCACATCGGCAATGCACGCGCCTGCCTGCAAACCGGCAGCGCGGCCTTCCCACGCCCGATCCAGCAATTCGAACAAGGCCCCGCGCTGCATGCCCAGCCCGAACAAGCGCGCATTCAGCCCCGCGTAACGCATGTCCATCACCGCGCGCCCGCACGGCGTCTCGCCGAACAGGCGCCGCACCGGCGCACCGTGCGCCAGCGCCGCATCGAGCAAACCCATCTTCCACAACACCTGCAAGCCGGTCGGCTGCAACAGGAAGCCCGCACCCATCGGTCCCGGCTGCGGCGCACGCTCGAACACCTGCACCCGATGCCCGTCACGCTGCAAAAGCACCGCTGCCGCCTGCCCGGCGGTGCCGTAACCCACGATGGCGATATCGAGTTGCATCCTTGGCATGGCTGCCGCCTTCCTGAACTGACCTGTTTCCCTGCGCTTGCCCGCCGCAGCGCGGATTACCTCGGCGGCGGCGCAAGCACCGTGCGGTCGCCGTTGTGCTCCGGCGGGCTGACCACGCCGGCGGCCTCCATCGCTTCGATCAGGCGCGCGGCGCGGTTGTAGCCGATCTTCAAGCGCCGCTGCACGCCGGAGATCGACGCGCGGCGGCTTTCGGTGACGATCTGCACGGCCTGGTCGTACAGCGGGTCGGCTTCGGGGTCGTCGCTGACGGCGCTTTCCGGCAGGCCGGTCGCGCCGACCACCACACCATCGCCCATCACCTGCACTTCTTCCAGCACGCCCTCGATGTAGCTGGCCGGGCCGCTGGCCTTGATGTGTTCGACCACGCGATGCACTTCCTCGTCGCTGACGAAGGCGCCGTGGATGCGCTCGGGCATGGCGGTGCCCGGCGGCAGGTAAAGCATGTCGCCGTTGCCGAGCAGGGTTTCCGCGCCGCTCTGGTCGAGGATGGTGCGGCTGTCGATCTTGCTGCTGACCTGGAAGGCGATGCGGGTCGGCACGTTGGCCTTGATCAGGCCGGTGATGACATCGACCGACGGGCGCTGGGTGGCGAGGATCAGGTGGATGCCGGCGGCGCGCGCCTTCTGCGCCAGGCGGGCGATCAGTTCCTCGACCTTCTTGCCGACGATCATCATCATGTCGGCGAATTCGTCGATGAAGATGACGATGAACGGCAGCGGTTCCAGCGCCGGCAGCGCTTCCTGGCTGTCCGGCATCGGCTTGAACAACGGATCGAGCAGCGGCTGGCCGGCGTCCTGCGCGTCCTTGACCTTCTTGTTGAAGCCGGCCAGGTTGCGCACGCCGACCGCGCTCATGAGCTTGTAGCGGCGCTCCATCTCGGCCACGCACCAGCGCAGGCCGTTCGCCGCTTCCTTCATGTCGGTGACCACCGGCGCCAGCAGGTGCGGGATGCCCTGATAGACCGACAGCTCCAGCATCTTCGGGTCGATCATCAGCATCCGCAGGTCCTGCGGCGTGGCCTTGTACAGCAGGCTCAGCACCATCGCGTTGACCGCCACCGACTTGCCCGAGCCGGTGGTGCCGGCGACCAGCAGGTGCGGCATGCGCGCCAGATCGGCCACGGTCGGGCGGCCGGCGATGTCCTTGCCCAGCGCCAGGGTCAGCGGGCTGGCCGACTTGTCGTATTCCTTGCTGCGCAGCAGTTCGCTGAGGAAGATCATTTCGCGTCTGGAATTGGGGATTTCCAGCCCGATCACCGACTTGCCGGGGATCACGTCAACCACGCGCACCGACTTGACCGACAGGCCGCGGGCGATGTCCTTGTCCAGCGAACTGATCGAACTGACCTTCACACCCGGCGCGGGTTCGATCTCGAAGCGGGTGATGACCGGGCCCGGATAGGCGCCGACCACCTGCGCCTCGATGCGGAAATCCTTGAGCTTGAACTCGATCTGCCGCGACAGGGTCTCCAGCGTTTCTTCGGAATAGCCTTTTGCTTGCGGCTTGGGATCGTCCAGCAAGGCCAGCGGCGGCAGGCCGGAGCCATCGCCGCCGGTGCCGTGGAACAACGGGATCTGCTGTTCGCGTTTGGCGCGGTCGCTCTTTTCGACCACCGCCGGCGCGGGCGGCTCGATCTTGACCGGCTCACGCCGGGCGCGCAGTTCCACGTCGGCCTTGCGCACTTCCTCGCGCTGCTCGCGCAATTCGCGGGTCTGCTGCCATTCCTCGGCCTGCTTGGCCCCGCGCCGCCACAGCGCCGGCAGCGACAGCACCCAGCCGCCGATGCGCTCCATCACCGCAAACCACGACAGCCCGGTCGCCAATGTCACCGACACCAGCCACAGCGCCAGCAGGAACAGGTTGCCGCCAAGGTTGCCGAACAACGAGTTCAACGCACTGCCGACCAGGCGGCCGAGGATGCCGCCCGGCCCGGCCGCGAAGTGTTCCGCCGACAGCCCGCGCATGTACAGCAGGCCGGTCGAAGCAATCAGGAAACCGACCATGCCGACCAGGCGCAGCGCCGGGCCCAGATCGGCTTCGCCATCGCCATCGGCATCCATGCCGAACAGCGCAATCCACGCGATCGCGCCCAGGATCAGCGGCAGCAGGAAGGCGACGTAGCCGCACAACGACAGCAGCGAATCGGCGAGCAGCGCGCCGACCTTGCCGCCCAGGTTGTGCACCGGCACGGTCAGGCTGCCGGCCTTCGACCAGCCCGGGTCGTCGGGCGAATAGGTGAACAGGCAGGCCAGCAGGTACAACAGCACCGGCGCGATCACGATCAGCGCGATGTCGCGCCACATGCGCTGGCGGCGTGGATTCGGCGGCGATGGGGATTTGCGCGCGGTCGCATTGCCTGCGCCCTTGCCTGTCGCACGTTCCGGGAGCTGTTTCGCCACCTTGCCTCGAACCTTAGCTAAATAGTGTTAGTTGTTGATGATAAACGGATTTTGTGGGGAATACAGCCGTTGGGGCGGATCGGTTTGCAGCCTTCGGTCCGACCGCGATGCAGTGACATGCTGCGTTTCGCGGCTTGATTCGCCCCAGGGAGAGCACCACCTTATCCTTGCAAGCACTTGAACCGTTCGTCATCCCCGATTCCACGCCAACCTGAGTTTACATGAGCGCCCCGACCCTCTCGCCCAAGCATGCCCGCCTGTTGATCCTCGGTTCCGGCCCCGCCGGCTGGACCGCCGCCGTCTATGCCGCCCGCGCCAACCTGTCGCCGCTGCTGATCACCGGCCTGCAACAGGGCGGCCAGTTGACCACCACCACCGAAGTCGAAAACTGGCCCGGCGGCAAGCACGACCTGCAAGGCCCGGAATTGATGGTGCAGATGCAGGAACACGCCGAGCGCTTCGATACCGAAGTGGTCTTCGACCACATCCACAGCGCCGACCTGTCGCAGCGCCCGTTCAAGCTGACCGGCGATAGCGGCACCTACACCTGCGACGCACTGGTCATCGCCACCGGCGCGACCGCCAGGTACCTGGGCATTGAATCGGAAGAAAAGTTCAAGGGCCGCGGCGTCTCCGCCTGCGCGACCTGCGACGGTTTCTTCTATCGCGGCCAGGAAGTGGCGGTGATCGGCGGCGGCAATACCGCGGTCGAGGAGGCGCTGTACCTGAGCAACATCGCCAGCAAGGTGTATCTGGTGCATCGCCGCGACACGCTGCGTTCGGAGAAGATCCTGCAGGACCGCCTGTTCGCCAGGGAGAAGGAAGGCAAGGTCGAATTCGTCTGGAACCACACCGTTGACGAAGTGCTGGGCGACGACGCCGGCGTGACCGGCGTGCGGGTCAGGTCGGTGGCCGACGGCAGCACTCGCGACATCCCCGTGCATGGGTTTTTCGTCGCCATCGGCCACACGCCGAATACTGCGCTGTTCGACGGGCAACTGGACATGAGCAACGGCTACCTGAAGATCAAGTCCGGGCTGGAAGGCAATGCCACCGCGACCAATGTCCCCGGCGTATTCGCCGCCGGCGACGTGACCGACCAGCATTACCGGCAGGCGATCACTTCGGCCGGATTCGGCTGCATGGCCGCGCTGGATGCGGAGCGGTGGCTGGAAAGCAACGCCAGCTGACGCTTCTGCACGTCATCCCGACGCAAGCCGGGATGACGACTGATACATGACTGCCATCCGGGTACATCATCACCTCACCGCACTCCCCGCCGCCGCGTGGGATGCCCTGCACGATGGCCGCAACCCCTTCATCACCCACGCCTTTCTCTCCAGCCTGGAACAAACCGGCTGCATCCGCGCCGACTGGGGCTGGACACCGCACCACCTCAGCCTGTGGGAAGACGGTGAACTGATCGCCGCTGCCCCCGGCTACCTGAAAACCAATTCCCACGGCGAATTCGTCTTCGACCACGCCTGGGCGCGTGCCTATGCGCATCACGGCCGCGACTACTACCCGAAGTGGCTGGGCGCGGTACCCTACTCGCCCGTGACCGGCCCGCGCCTGCTGGCGAAAGACGACAACGCGCGCAAGCTGCTGCTTGAAGCCATCACCGAACACAGCCGCGAACTCGGGCTTTCCTCGGCCCACGTCAATTTCCACGCGCCGGCCGAAGACGCCGCGTTCGGCGACGACTGGCTGCCGCGCGTCGATGTGCAATACCACTGGCGCAATGACGCTGGTTGGCGCAGCTTCGACGATTTCCTCGCGGCGATGGACCACAAGCACCGCAAGAACATCCGCCAGGAGCGCGCCAAGGTGGCAAAAGCCGGGGTGGGGTTCCGCGTACTGCATGGCGACGAGGCCGGCGACGAGGCGTTGGCAGCGATGTTCGGCTTCTACCTGCAAACCTTTGCCGACTACGGCAATTCGCCGGCGTTGACACTGGATTTCCTGCGCCATCTGGCGCGTGAAATGCCGCGCAATCTGGTGTTGTTCCTCGCCGAATCAAACGGCGAGCCGATTGCCGGCGCGTTGTGCCTGCGCGGCGGCGACACCTTGCATGGCCGCTATTGGGGCACGCGCGCCAGCGTGCCCGGCCTGCATTTCGAAACCTGCTACCACCAGGGCATCGACTACTGCCTGCGCGAAGGACTGCGGGTATTCGAGCCGGGCGCACAGGGCGAACACAAGATCGCACGCGGCTTCCTGCCCGTGCCGGTACGCAGCCGCCACTGGATCGCCGACCCGGCCTTCGCCGATGCCTTGCGTCGCTGGTGCGACGAAGAAGCCGCTTCGGTGCGCCGGTATGCGCAGGCGCTGGCGGCACGGTCGCCGTTTCGGCACATGCCCCTCCCCCGAATGGGAGAGGCACAATAGCCCCATGAGCCAGCGCCCCTTCCTGCTGTCGCCCGACCCGGATGCGCCATTCCCGCCGGCCGATCAGGCGCTGCATCAGCCGGACGGTCTGCTGGCGGTCGGGGGCGACCTCGCCCCGCCGCGGCTGCTCAATGCCTACCGCAGCGGCATCTTCCCGTGGTTTTCCGATGGTCAGCCAATCCTGTGGTGGTCGCCGGACCCGCGCATGGTGTTCCGCACCGACGGCGTGCGCCTGTCGTCGCGGTTCCGCCGCGCGTTGCGCGGTTGCGACTGGCAGGTCCGGGCAGATACCTGTTTCGCCGCGGTCGTCGCCGCCTGCGCCGGCACACCCCGGCGCGGTCAGGACGGCACCTGGATCACGGCGGAAATGCAGGCGGCCTATGGAGAGTTGCACCGGCTCGGCCACGCCCATTCGGTGGAAGTGTTCGACAGCGGCGGCCGACTGGTCGGCGGGGCGTATGGCGTGGCCATCGGTGCGATGTTCTTCGGCGAAAGCATGTTCAGCGGCGAATCCGGCGGCTCCAAGGTCGCCCTGGCCGCGCTGGCGCGGCGGCTGCACTCATGGGGCTGGCCGCTGATCGACGCCCAGGTGGAAAACGCCCACCTGCTGCGCCTGGGCGCGGAACGCTGGCCGCGCGGGCGCTTCCTGCCCGCCGTGGCCGAACTGGCCACCCGACCGCAGCCAGCCGGACCGTGGACCGAGCGCTTCGGCACTCTGCCCGCCAGCGCGCTGTCCGGTGCTTTTGCGCCGGACGGCCGGAAAGCGTAGAATGGCCGGCTTTCGTGGCCCGTGCCGCACCCGCTCACCCTTCAGGTTTACATGTCGAAAGACGATTCGATCGAATTCGAGGGCGTCGTTACCGAAACGCTGCCCAACACCATGTTCCGCGTCAAGCTGGAAAATGGCCACGAAATCATCGCCCACATCTCCGGGCGCATGCGCAAGAACTACATCCGCATCCTCACCGGCGACAAGGTCAAGGTGGAGATGACGCCGTATGACCTGAGCAAGGGCCGGATCACCTACCGCCATCGCTGAGTGGCGGTATCGCACGCACGAGAAAAGAAAGCGGCCAATGGCCGCTTTTTTTAAGGCAAGCAGCAATGCGAGGGAGTCGGTCAGCCGGCAGATCGCGCGACGCCATCGCTCGCGCCGATTTCCAGCACTGGTTGGCGCAACACCTGCAACCGTTCGACCGGTTCGCCGCCCAGCCGGCGCAGCATCAGTTCCGCCAGCGCCAGTCCGGTGGCGGTCGGCGTCGGCGGGCGCACCAGCGTGACCGGATGCTGGATCAGCGAATCGGCGTCCAGTCCTCCATGAACGATCAGGGAAATGTCGCGACCGGGCTCCATGCCTGCCGAAAGCACCGCGTGCATCGCCCCGACTCCGGCAAGATGATTGTCCACCAGCACGGCGCTGGGCGGCGCCGGCAGCGCGAGCAACTCCTGCATCGCCGCAAAACCGGACGCACGATCCAGCGCCTTGCGCAATACCGCCGCCGGCAACAGGCCGGCCGCATGCAATACCGCCTCGAATCCGGCGTAGCGCTGCGCGGCGAAGTTGTACTCCGGTGGCGCGCCGAGGTAACCCAACTGCCGGTGTCCGAGCCCGAGCAGGCGCTCGCTCGCCAGCCGGGCGCCCAGCGCGTTGTCGAAATCGAACCAGGCGTACGGCGCCTGCAAGCCATCGCTGCGACCGTAGGCCACGAACGGAACGCCGCGCTCCAGCAACAGCTCCAGGCGCGCGTCGCGCACCCGCGTGCGCGCGACGACGAAAGCATCGACGCGGCGTGCCCGGATCGCGCGGTCGTAGGCAGCCAGTTCGGCATCAGGCTGCGCCGAAACGATCAGCAGGTCGATGTTCTCGCTGGCGAAGCGCTCGCTCATTGCGGCGGCGACCTGCAGGAACAAGCTGTCGCCGAGATCGCCCGGCGTGACCGGAAACACCAGCCCGACCGCATTGGTCCGCCCGAGCGCAAGTCCGCGCGCGGCGGCATTGGGCTGGTAGTTCAGCCGCGCCGCCGCCTCGCGCACCGCCGCGCAGGTGGCGGCGGCGACCTCGGGATAACCGTTGAGCGCGCGGCTCACGGTGGTCAGCGAGAGGCCCAGTTCCTGGGCGATGCGCTTCAGCGACATGGTGCCGCGATCCGATACTTAGAAAAAGTCATGAGCAAATTCCGCTTCGTTGGTTATCAACGCCGGGTTTTGAAACGAAAATCCGGATTCAAAGCGCTTTGAGACAAGTCTCGGCACTGAACGACGAACGCAAACCCTCCGCTGCTCCTCCATCTGGAAACATTCTCACATGACCACCGTTCCCCGTATCCAGCATCATCCGCGCGTCAGCCTGATCGCCTCGGCGGTGGCCTGCTCCCTGCTCGTTGCCGGCGCAGCCCGCGCCGAAGACGCCGACAGGAAAAAGGAAGACCGGACGCCCACCCAGCTCGATGCCGTGGTGGTGACCGGCACCGCGCGCACCAGCGGCGTGAAGACACTGGAGGCGGGGTTTTCGATCAGCACGATCAGCGACGAGCAGATCGCAAGGCAGCCGCCGCTGGCGTCGGCCGACGTGCTGCGCAGCGTGCCGGGCATCTTCGTCGAATCCAGCGGCGGCGTGGCCGGGTTGCACATCGGCGTGCGCGGCTTCCCGCAGAACGGCGGCGGCGCGTTCGCCACGGTGCAGATCGACGGCGCGACCATCTTCGCGCCGCCGACGCTGTCGTTCCTCGAAGGCTTCAGCCTGTTCCGTCTGGACGACACCATCGAGCGCGTGGAAGTGCTGCGCGGGGGCCCCAGCCCGATCTTCTCCAACGGCCAGCCCGGCATCACCGCGAACTTCATCCAGAAGAAGGGCGGAGACACCACCGAAGGCGACATCGGCGTGACCCTCGGCACCGACGGCCTCAGGCGTCTGGATGGCTACGTCGGCGGCAAGCTCGCCGAGGATACCTACGGCACCATCGGCGGTTTCTGGCGCACCAGCGACGGCACCCGCAATACGCAGTTCACCGCCGACAAGGGCGGCCAGATCAGCGGCACGCTGACCCGCAAGCTCGGCGGCAACGATGCGATCACGCTGTCGTTGCGCAAGGTGCACGACAGCAACGCCTTTTTCTCGGGCGCGCCGTTGATCGCCAACGCCGACGGCAGCCTGTCCCCCTTCCCCGGTTTCGACCAGCGCGAGGACGCGCTGATCGGCAACCAAACACGTTATGCCACCTTGCTCACCGGCCCGAACGGGGCCACCGCCACGGAGGATTTTTCCGATGGCCGCACCATCGACCTGACCCAGGTCGGCTTGTCGCTGGACCTGGAGCGCGGCGGCTGGCAAATCAGCGACCGCGCCCACTTCCTCACCGGCTCGGCCAACGTCCGCGCGCTGTTCACCAGCGCCGCGCCGGTAACGCTGGCCAGCTACATCGCCGGCCGGGTCAGCGCCGCCAACGCCAACGCCGCGATAGTCGCCGCTGCCGGCACCGCCACCTCGGGCACGGCGACCTGGGCCGGCACCGGCGAGACCATCACCGACACCAGCCAGCAGGTGATCGCCGCCGGCCTGTGGGCCATCGACAAGGACATCAAATCGTTCACCAACGACCTGCGTTTCAGCCGCGAATTCGGCGCGCACACCGTCACCGTCGGCAACTACCTCGCCCATTACACGGTCAAGGACTACTGGCTGCAGGGCAGCACCGCGCTGCTCGCGGTCGAACCGAACGCGCGCCTCATCGACATCGTCCTCGACAACGGCGTGGCCGCCAGCATCGACGGCTTGGTCAGCGCGACCACCAGCCAGACCCGCAACGACTGGAGTGGCGACAACGTGGCCGTGTTCGTCGCCGACGAGTGGCAGATCAATCCGCGCTGGCGCGTGGACGGCGGCCTGCGCTGGGAGCAATACCGCGCCAAGGGAACCGTGGGCCTGACCGGCAGCGCCGATTTCGATGGCAACCCGCTCACGCTGTACGACAACAGCGGCGTCTATCTCACCGGCGCCACCAAACCGGTGCGGTACAACAACAGCGGTCTTTCATGGACGCTGGGCAGCAACTACCTGCTGACGCCGGACACGGCGCTGTTCGTCCGCCTCAACGACGGCTTCCGTTTTCCGCACTTCGACGAACTCAGCGCCGGCACGCGGGTGACCCAAACGGTAAGCCAGTACGAGCTCGGCGTGAAGAAGGTCAGGCCAGGCTGGGACCTGTTCGCCACCCTCTTCGCCAACGACTTCAAGGGCCAGACCTACACCCAACAGGTGGTCGATCCAGACACCAGTGCGATCAGCACCGTGGTCGCCGTGGCCAGTTCGCGCGTGCATGGGCTGGAGCTGGAAGGCGCGGTGCGCCCGCTGCGCGGGCTGGAACTGCGCGTCAGCGGCACCGTCTTCCACGGCGAGTACCGCGACATCCAGTCGAGCAGCGACGCCGGCATCAAGAACGGCAACCGCATCCAGCGCCAGCCGACCCTCCAGTACCAATTCAACCCGAGCTACCACTTCGCCCTGGGCGAGAACGCCACGGCCACGGTGTACGCCACCTGGACCCACGTCGGCGACCGCTATTCGGACATCCAGAACCTGCAGCACCTGCCGTCCTACGACACGCTGGACGCTGGCCTGCGCTTCAACCGCGGCAATTGGGAGCTGCAGGTTTCCGGCAGCAACCTGACCAACGAACTGGCGTTGACCGAGGGCAATCCGCGCATCACCGGCTCCGCCACCAGCAGCGCGATCATCGGCCGCGCACTGTTCGGGCGTGCAGCGCAGGCAACTCTGAAGTATTTTTTCTGAATGAATTTCCTGTACCTGCATACCCACGACACCGGCCGTCATGTCGCTCCCTACGGGTTGCCCATGCCCACCCCGCGGATCGCCCGGCTGGCGCGTGAGGGCGTGCTGTTCCGCCAGGCTTTCTCGGCCGCGCCGGTATGCAGCCCGAGCCGGGCGGCGCTGCTGCACGGCAACTGGCCGCACGAGAACGGCATGATCGGCCTGGCCCATCGCGGCAGCCGCCTCAACGACCCCTCGCAACACCTGGCCAACGTGCTGGGCGATGCCGGCTGGCAATGCGCGCTGGTCGGCGAGCAGCACGTCGCTGCGCCGGCAGGGCTGGCCGCGCTCGGTTACCACGAAGTGCCGCCGGTGCGTTCCACCGCCGCAGTCGATGTGGCACCGGTCGCGGTGCGCTGGCTGCACGAACGCGACCGGAGCCGGCCGTTCTTCCTGTCGGTGGGCCTGCACGAAACCCACCGCCCCTACCCACCGCCCGACCCCGATCGGCCGGACGACGACCCTCGCTACCTCGCCCCCCCGCCCAGCATGCCCGACACCCCGGAAATCCGCGCCGACGTGGCCGGCCTGCGGCGCATGGCACGCGCCGCCGACAGCGCGTTCGGCGCGGTGCTCGACGCACTGGCCGAAACCGAAGCTGCCGACGACACCCTGGTGTTCCTCACCACCGACCACGGCCTGCCCTGGCCGAACGCCAAATGCAATGTCGGCGACGCCGGCACCGGGGTGATGCTGCTGATGCGCGGTCCCGCCGGCTTTTCGGGCGGCAAGGTGGTCGAGTCGATGGTGTCCCAGCTCGACATCTTCCCCACCGTCTGCGCACTGGCCGGGCTGCCGCGCCCACCGTGGCTGCGCGGGCAGAGCCTGCTGCCGCTGGTGGACGGCTCGGCCGACGCGCTGCACGAGGCGCTGTTCGCCGAAGTCACCTGCCATGCCGCCAGCGAACCGATGCGCAGCATCCGCACGCCGCGCTGGCGCTACATCCGCCGCTTCGACGGCGGCGATCTGCGGGTGCTCGCCAACGTCGATGACGGCGCGGCCAAGACGCTGTTCGTCGAACACGGCTGGCAGCGCTGGCTGCCCGAAACCGAAAGCCTGCACGACCTGACGCTCGACCCCGGCGAACAGGTCAATCTCGTCCGCAGCGCAGAGCATGCGCCGGTGCTGGCCGATCTGCGCGCACGCCTGGCCGACTGGATGGAAAGGACCGGCGACCCGTTGCTCGATCCCGACTGGCAACCTCCCGCCGGCATCCACGTGGTGCCGCGCACCTCGATCAGCCCGGACGGAGACGGCTGACGATGCGCTGGCGCGTGCTGTTGCTCCTGCTGGCCTGCGCCGATGCCACGGCCGCCCATCTGCGCATCGCCGCGCCATCGGATGCGCAGTTGCCGGTGCTCGAACGCCAACTGGCGCTATGGCAGCAACGCACCGGCCACAGCGTGGAGGTGGTCAAGCTGACCAATGCCAGCGGCGACGTGTTCGTGCAGTACCGCACCTGGCTGGCGTCGAAGAACCGCGCGATCGACATCTACAAGTTCGACAGCCAATGGGCCGGGCAACTGCGCATGCACCTGGTGGATCTGCGGCCGTACACGAACCAGTACGCGCGCATGCTGCCACAGGTGGTCGCGGCCTGGCGCGGCGCCGACGGCGCGCTGCTCGGCCTGCCTTACACGGTAGGCATTCCGCAATTGTTCTACCGGCGCGACCTGCTGGAGAAATACCGGCGCCCCGTGCCGCGGAGCTGGGACGAGTTGGCCGACACCGCCCGCCTGATCCAGCAGGGCGAACGCGCCGCCGGCAGGCGCGGGTTCTGGGGCTACGTGTTCCAGGGGGCGGTTTACGAAGGGCTGACCGCCAATGCGCTGGAATGGGTGGCCTCCAGCGGCGGCGGCCGCATCGTCGAGGACGATGGCCGCATCAGCATCGGCAACCCGAAGGCGGCGCAGGCGCTGGCGCGGGCGGCCGGCTGGGTCGGCACGATCGCCCCGCGCGGCGTGCTCGGCTACAAGGAGGACGATGCGCGCGGCGTGTTCCAGACCGGCAACGCCGCGTTCATGCGCCACTGGCCGGCAGCCTGGGGCCTGCTCGAAGGCGAAGCCGGCAGCGCCGTGGCCGGCCGCCTCGGCGTCGCCCCGCTGCCGGCCGGTGCTGGCGGCACACCGGCCGCGACCCAGGGCGGCTGGGGCTACGTGGTGTCCCGCTATTCCACCGAACGCGACGCTGCCGCCGCGCTCGCGGTGTTCCTGAGCAGCGAGGAGGCGCAGCGCCTGTCGGCCGCGCGCAGCCTGCCGCCGACCTACCCGGCGCTGTACGACGATCCCGAACTCGTCCGTGCCGTGCCGCTGCTGCCGGCGCTGAAAGCCTCGTTGCCGGCGCTGGTGGCCCGCCCTGCCGCAACGACCGGACGGCGCTATCCCGAAGTCAGCGCGGAATTCCAGTCCGCTGTACACCGCGTGCTCGAAGGCCGCGAAGACGCCGGCGCCGCATTGGCCAGGCTGCAGCGCCGACTGCAGCGCGTGCGCGGAGCCGGTTGGTGAACGCACGGCCGCTGCACGCCGAGCGGGTGCGCGCCGCGCTGCGCTTCGTGCTGCCGGCCTGCACGCTGCTGCTGCTCGCCGCGGCCTTGCCGCTGGCGCGCACCGTCTGGCTGAGCCTGACCGACGCCAGCGCCGACGACCCCACCAACGCGGCCTTCGTCGGCTTGTCCAATTATTTCTCCTGCCTCGGTGGCCGTTGCGACGGCGGCGTGCTCGGCGATGCGCGCTGGTGGCTGTCGGTGCGCAACACGGTGGTTTTCGCCGTCGCTTCGGTTTCCCTGGAACTGGCACTCGGCATGGCGGTGGCGCTGAGCCTGGATCGTCCTTTTCCCGGCCGCGCACTGGTGCGCACCGCGGTGCTGGTGCCGTGGGCGCTGCCCAGCATCGTCTCGGCGCAGATGTGGGGCTGGATGCTGCACGACCAGTACGGCATCGTGAACTGGATGCTGCGCGGCCTCGGCGCGATCGAGGAAGGCGTCCCGTGGCTGGCCCAGCCCTCGACCGCGCTGGCCAGCATCGTGGTGATCGACGCCTGGAAATCCACCCCGTTCATGGCGCTGATGCTGCTGGCCGCGTTGCAGACCGTGCCCGGCGAACTGCGCGACGCCGCACGCATCGACGGCGCCACGCCGTGGCAGGCGTTCCGCCGCGTGGTGCTGCCGACGATCTTCCCGGCGGTGGCGGTGGCGGTGGTGTTCCGCCTGCTCGACGCATTGCGCGTGTTCGACCTGATCTACATCGTCAACCCGGCCAGCGAGGACGTGATGTCGATGTCGGTCTATGCGCGCCGCCTGTTGTTCGAATACGGCCGCTTCGGCGAAGGCTCGGCGGCCTCGGTGCTGCTGTTCGCGGTGGTCGGCGGCATCGCCATCGCCTGGATCCGGCTGACGCGGGTGATCGACCGCGCCGGGGACGCGCGATGAAGCGCGCGCTCAAGCGCACCGCCTTCGCCGCCTGGCTGGCGCTGATCGTGCTGTGGATGGTGTTCCCGTTCCACTACGCGCTGGTGACCTCGCTGCAGACCGGCACCGCGCTGTTCGAGCCGGCGCTGCTGCCGCATGCGCCCACGCTGGACAACTATCGCGCGCTGTTCCTGCGCGAGTATTTCCCGACCAACATCGCCAATTCCGCGCTGCTGGCGGCCGGCGTGGTCGCCATCTCCCTGGCCGCCGGCGTGTTCGCCGCATGGGCGCTGGGACGGGTGGATTTCCGCGGCCGCCGCACCCTGCTGCTGGCGATCCTGGCGGTGTCGATGTTCCCGCAGGTGGCGGTGCTGTCGGGCATGTACCAGATGTTCATCGCCGCGCGCGAATTCCTGCAGGAGCAGTTCGCGATCGAATGGACGCGGCCGTGGTCGCTGGCCTGGCTGGCCTTCAGCTACACGCTGTTCACCCTGCCGTTCACGGTGTGGACGCTCACCGCCTACCTGCGCGCGGTGCCGCAGGAACTGGAGGACGCCGCGCGCATCGACGGCGCCGGCTACGCCACCATCGTCCGCCGCGTTTACCTGCCGGTGCTGCGCCCGGCCCTGGTGACCACCGGGCTGATGGCCTTCGTCGCGACCTGGAACGAATTCCTGTTCGCGCTGAGTTTCACCAGCCGCGAACCGGAGCGCACCGCCACGGTGGCGATCGCGATGATCGCCGGCGTGGCCGATTTCCAGGTGCCGTGGGGCATGATCATGGCCGCAGCGGTGATCGTCACCTTGCCGGTGCTGGCGCTGGTGTTCGTGTTCCAGCGCCGCCTGGTGGCCGGCCTGATGGCCGGGGCGGTGAAGGGATGAGCGCCGCTCCCCGCCCCTGCCGCGCGACGCGACGCGCAACCGCCAGCACCGGTCTTTGCTGCGCACCTGACCTTTGATTGAGACATGGCAACCCTCGAACTCCACAACCTGCAAAAACGCCACGGCGCGACCACGATCCTGCACGGGCTCGACCTGGCGGTCGCCGACGGCGAATTCGTCGCCCTGGTCGGCCCGTCCGGCTGCGGCAAGTCCACCCTGCTGCGGTTGATCGCCGGGCTGGACGACGCCAGCGCCGGCACGGTCCGCATCGGCGGGCGCGACGTGACCCGCCTGCCGCCGAAGGCCCGCGACGTGGCGATGGTGTTCCAGGGCTATGCGCTGTACCCGCAGATGACGGTCGCGCAGAACATGGGCTTCGCGCTCGAACTGGCCAGGACGCCTCGCGCCGAGATCGAACGCAAGGTAGCCGCGGCTGCGGATATCCTCGGCCTGACGCCGCTGCTGGCGCGCCTGCCGCGCGAGCTGTCCGGCGGGCAGCGCCAGCGCGTGGCGATGGGCCGGGCGATCGTGCGCGACCCGGCGGTATTCCTGTTCGACGAGCCGCTGTCCAATCTCGACGCGCAACTGCGCAGTACGGTGCGCCAGGAGATCCGCGCCTTGCACCGGCGCCTCGGCGCGACGATGATCCACGTGACCCACGACCAGGTCGAGGCGATGACCCTGGCCGACCGCATCGTGGTATTGCGCGCCGGCCGCATCGAGCAGATCGGGGCGCCGCTGGAACTCTACGATCGCCCGGCCAACACCTTCGTCGCGCAGTTCATCGGGGCGCCGGCGATGAACCTCCTGCCCGGCCGCATCGTTGCGACCCTCTCGGGAAGCGCATTCGAAAGCGCAGGCGGCCTGCAACTGGCGCTAGGCGACGATTCACCGGCAGCAGGCGCGGCAACGCTCGGCGTGCGCCCCGAACACCTGACGCCAGTCGCCGAAAACGGCATCGCGGCCGAAGTGGTCGCGGTGGAGCAGACCGGCGCCGACACGCAACTGCTCGCCCGTACTGCGGGCGGCGAACCCCTGCTGGGGCTGCTGCGCGGGCGCAGCGCGCTCCGCAACGGCGAGGCCATACGGCTCGCGCCGCAGCCGGGCGCCCTGCACTGGTTCGATGCGGAAACCGGCAAGCGCCTGTGAAGCCTTCTCCGAACCAATCGGCATCCGCCTGCAAATTGGCTGCGGGACGGGTTCTGCAGGATCGACTGCGCAGTTCTACACCGTCGCCGGCAGCAGCCGCTCCGGTTCGGCCTGCGCATCGACCACCAGTTCGCCGTCGCGCACGTCGATGCCGACGCGGCCGCCATCGACCAACTTGCCGAACAGCAATTCGTCGGCCAGCGGGCGCTTGATCCGGTCCTGTATCAGCCGACCCATCGGCCGCGCGCCCATCAGCGGATCGAAACCCTGCTGCGCCAGCCAGTCGCGCGCGGTCGGCGTGGCCGACAGGCTGACGTTCTTCTCGTGCAGCAGGGCTTCCAGTTCGATCAGGAACTTGTCCACCACGCGCAGGATGTGGTCGAAGCCCAGCGCCTGGAACTGAACCACCGCATCCAGCCGATTGCGGAATTCCGGGGTGAAGCTCTTGCGGATCACTTCCATCGCATCGGAGGAGTTGTCCTGCCGGGTGAAGCCGATGCTGCGCCGCGACGCCTGCGCCGCGCCGGCATTGGTGGTCATCACGACGATGACGTTCTTGAAGTTGGCCTCGCGACCGTTGGTATCGGTCAGGATGCCGCGGTCCATCACCTGCAGCAGGATGTTGAAGATGTCCGGGTGCGCCTTCTCCACCTCGTCCAGCAGCAGCACGCAGTGCGGGGTCTTGACGATCTTCTCGGTCAGCAGGCCGCCCTGGTCGAAGCCGACGTAGCCCGGCGGCGCACCGATCAGGCGGCTGACCGAGTGCGGCTCCATGTATTCGCTCATGTCGAAGCGGACCAGTTCGATGCCCAGTTGCAGCGCCAACTGCTTGGTCACCTCGGTCTTGCCCACGCCGGTGGGGCCGGCGAACAGGAAGCTGCCGATCGGCTTGTCCGGGTTGCCCAGGCCGCTGCGCGCCAGCTTGATCGCCGAGGCCAGCGATTCGATCGCGTCGTCCTGGCCGAAGATCACCATCTTCAGGTTGCGATCCAGGTGCTGCAGCACGTCCTTGTCGGTGGCGCTGACCTGCTTGGCCGGAATTCTGGCCATTTTTGCGACAATCGTTTCGATCTCCTCGATGTCGATCAGTTCCTTGCGCTGGTCCAGCGGCAACAGCCGCTGGCGCGCGCCGGCCTCGTCGATCACGTCGATGGCCTTGTCCGGCAGCAGCCGGTCGCCGATGTGCTTGACGCTCAGATCCACCGCCGCCTGCAGGGCCTCGTCCATGTAGGTGACGTTGTGGTGCGCTTCGTACTTGGGCTTGAGCCCCTGCAGGATCTCGAAGGTCTCGCCGATGGTCGGCTCGACCACGTCGATCTTCTGGAAGCGCCGCGCCAGCGCGCGGTCCTTCTCGAAGATGCCGCGGTATTCCTGGAAGGTGGTCGAACCGATGCAGCGCAACTCGCCATTGGCCAGCGCCGGCTTGATCAGGTTGCTGGCGTCCATGGTGCCGCCGCTGGCCGAGCCGGCGCCGATGATGGTATGGATTTCGTCGATGAACAGCACCGCGTTGGGGATCTTCCTCAATGCCGACAGCACCGCCTTGAGCCGCTTCTCGAAGTCGCCGCGATACTTGGTGCCGGCAACCAAGGCGCCCAGGTCCAGCGAATAGATCACCGCTTCCTGCAACACCTCCGGCACGCTGCCTTCGATGATGCGCTTCGCCAGGCCTTCGGCCAGCGCGGTCTTGCCGACACCGGCCTCGCCGACGTACAGCGGGTTGTTCTTGCGACGGCGGCACAGCACCTGGATGGTGCGCTCGATTTCCTCGGCCCGGCCCACCAGCGGGTCGATCCTGCCCAGCCGCGCCTGTTCGTTGAGGTTGCTGGCGTATTCGGCCAGCGCATCGCCCTTGCCGTCGCCTTCGGCGGATTCGGTCTTGGTGTCAACTTCGGACGCTGCCGGCTGCTCGCCGCCCTCGCCCTGCTTGGCGATGCCGTGCGACATGTAATTGACCACGTCCAGCCGGTTGACGTCCTGCTGGGTCAGGAAATACACCGCGTGCGAATCCTTTTCGCCAAAGATCGCGACCAGCACGTTGGCGCCGGCGACCTCCTTCTTGCCGCTGGACTGGACGTGATAGACCGCCCGTTGCAGCACGCGCTGGAAGCCCAGCGTCGGCTGGGTGTCGCGCGGGTCGTCGGCAGCCAACCGCGACACCGAGGTTTCGATGGCCTGCTCCAGATCCGCGCGCAGCCGCACCGGGTCGGCCCCGGTGGCCTTCAGCACCGCCTGTGCCGAGGGGTTGTCCAGCAGCGAGAGCAACAGGTGCTCGACGGTCATGAATTCGTGCCGCGCCTCGCGGGCGCGCTTGTAGCACTGGCCGATGGTCTGTTCGAGGTCTTTGCTGAACATGGGGCTGCTCCCGGAGTGACACGCACAATATGCGGTCTTGCGGGGGGATTTCCACAGCCCGGCGGGAATTCAGCGTTCAGGAACGGGAAAGGCGCAGGGGGTTGCCCATCCGCGGTTGTCGGGAAGCGGCGGCCCCTTCTCCAACAACCAGCAGGCATCATCCAACAACCCGCCCTAGCCCTTCTCCATCGTGCACAGCAGCGGATGCTGGTTCATCCGCGAATACTCGTTGACCTGCGCCACCTTGGTTTCGGCCACTTCGCGGGTGAAAACGCCGCAGACGCCGCGGCCGCGGGTGTGGACGTGCAGCATCACCTGGGTGGCCTTCTCCAGATCCATCGAGAAGAACTGCTGCAGCACGCCGATCACGAAATCCATCGGCGTGTAATCATCATTGAGCAGCAGCACCTGATAGCGCGGCGGCGGAGCGACTTCGGGCCGGCCGGTTTCCACCAGCACGCCATGGTCCAGGTCCTGTTCGGTTTTGCGCGACATGCGCCAATTATACGAAAGCCGCCCGGATTGGACGCGCCGGACGCAGGCGGCGACAATTCGCGGCATGAATGCCTTCGACGTCGCCCCTTGGCAACCCGACGTGACCGTGGCCACCGTGGTGGTTCGCGATGGCCGTCTGCTGCTGGTCGAGGAATACGCCGGCGGCGACCGTCTGGTACTGAACCAACCCGCCGGCCATCTGGAGCCGGACGAAAGCCTGCTGGCCGCCGCCGTGCGCGAAACCCGCGAAGAAACCGGCTGGGACGTGCAACTCACCGCCTTCGTCGGCGCTTACCAATGGAAGGTGCCGGAAAACGGCGGCGGCCCGCATGCCGGCAGGCATTATCTGCGCTTCGCCTTTGCCGCGCAGCCGTTGCGGCACGACCCCACGCTGCGGCTGGACGATGGCATCGAGCGCGCGATCTGGCTGACACCGGAAGAATTACAGGCAGAACAGGCACGCCACCGCAACCCGATGGTGTGGAAGTGCGCGGCGGATTTCCTGGCCGGGCAGCGGTATCCGCTTTCGATGCTGAATCACGTGGCATGAGCAAGCCGCGAATCATCGTTGGTGTTTCGGGCGGTGTTGACTCATCGGTGGCCGCGCTGCGCTTGAAGGAACAAGGCGAGAACATCGCGGGCTTGTTCATGCAGAACTGGGCCGACGACGGCAGCGGCGAATGTCGTGCCGAGGACGACCGCCGCGATGCGGTCGCGGTCTGCGGGCGGCTGGACATCCCGTTCCATTTCCGCGATTTCTCGTCGGAATACTGGGCCGGCGTGTTCGAGCACTTCCTGGCCGAATACAGGTCCGGGCGCACGCCGAATCCG
Organism: Pseudoxanthomonas sp.; assembly: GCA_047607085.1. Classification (GTDB taxonomy): domain Bacteria; phylum Pseudomonadota; class Gammaproteobacteria; order Xanthomonadales; family Xanthomonadaceae; genus Pseudoxanthomonas_A. Next base: position 83,342 of record JASGDT010000059.1, read on the forward strand.
GACGTGCTGTGCAACCGCGAGGTCAAGTTCAAGCACTTCCTCGACGCCGCGCGCGAACTGGGCGCGGAAAAGATCGCCACCGGCCACTATGCGCGCGTCGCGCAAATGGATGGCGAATGGAAGCTGCTGCGCGGCGTGGATCGCGGCAAGGATCAGAGCTATTTCCTGCACCAACTGAGCCAGCAGCAGTTGTCGGCCACGCTGTTCCCGATTGGAGAATTGCAGAAAACCGAGCTGCGCCAGATCGCGAAGCAAGCCGGCCTGCCCACCCACGACAAGAAGGATTCCACCGGCATCTGCTTCATCGGCGAACGCGATTTCCGCGAATTCCTGGGCCGCTACCTGCCGGCGAAACAAGGCGAGACGCGCACGCCCGATGGTGCGGTGATCGGCACGCATCCGGGCGTGTTCTATTTCACCCTGGGCCAGCGCGAGGGCCTGAACATCGGCGGCGTGCGCGGCCGCGAACAGGCGCCGTGGTTCGTGATCGGCAAGGACGTGGCGACGAACGTGCTGTACGTCGAACAAGGCACCGACAACCCCTGGTTGCATTCCACCCGGCTATGGTCGGAAGTGGCGCACTGGGTCGGCGGACAGCCGCCGGCGCGGCAATTCGACTGTACCGCGCAAACCCGCTACCGCCAGCCCGACCAAGCCTGCCGGGTAAGCGTGCGCGACGACGGCACGCTGGAAGTGTCCTTCGCCCGCCCGCAACGCGCGGTGACGCCGGGGCAATCGCTGGTGCTGTACGACGGCGACGCCTGCCTCGGCGGCGCGGTGATCGCGCGCACCGATGCGCCTCTCGAACAGGAATTGATGGAACAAGCCGCCGCATGAGCAATGCCGCATGAACAATGATTATTCCGACCGCGTCCTCGCCCTCGCCGGCCTGCTGCAGGCGCTGGCGCAGGTGCGCCGCATCGCCGACAACGGCCAGTCCGACCCGGCCGTGGTGCAGACCGCGCTGGACAGCGTGTTCCGCATTGACGCCGATTCGCCCACCGCCGTCTATGGCAGCGCCGACGCGCTGAAGCCCGGCCTGCGCCTGCTGCGCCAGCAACTGGGCAAGGAACAGCGCGACGAAGCCCTGCTCAAACTGTCCATGGCGGTATTGCAGCTGGAACGCCGGTTCGTGCGCGAAACCGCCACCGCCACGGCGGTGCACAACGGCATCCTCGAAATCGCGCCGCGAACCGAATCCCAGGGCAGCCACCACCCCGACGTGCTGGCCGCACTCGGCACGCTGTATGCCGATACCCTCAGCCACCTGCGCCCGCGGGTGATGGTGCAAGGCAACCCGCACTACCTGGCGCAAGCCGGCGTGGTCGCGGAAATCCGCGCCATCCTGCTGGCGGCGGTGCGCTCGGCGGTGCTGTGGCGGCAACTGGGCGGCAGCTACTGGGACATCCTGTTTTCGCGCAAGGCGATGCTGGCGGCGATCGAGGGGCGGCTGCGCGGTTGAGGGCTGCTTGGCTGGCGACGCGACGCCAGGTTCGCCAGGTTCGCCAGGATATTCGGTCTCAGGCCGGAACGCTGACACCGGGTATCAAGCCCATCCTTTTTGCGCGTCGGGCGAATTTTCGGTCGTCGAAGCTGGACATGGCTTGGCAATCGCCATAGCTGGCGTGGTGCAAGGCATCGGCAAAGTCCAGCCCGGCGCGATAGTGGGAAAGCGCAACCTGCACGTTGTCCCTGTCCTCCACCTGCACCTGCGGCAAACCCAGCAGATGCGCGAACACGCGGGCGATTACCTGCGACTCGAAACCATAGAAGCCGCGCAGCACCCATTCCAGTTCCAGCAGCACGGTCTTGGCGACCTTCAGCGGCTTGCCGGACTCGATCAGGCGTTGCGCGGCCACGCGCTGGCGCCGTGCCTCGACGTCTGCCGCATCATCGACGTAGTAACGCGCAAGGACGTTGGTATCCAACCCGATCACGCGCGCTTGCCCTTGCCTGCCAGCAAAGTGGCCACGTCGAAATCCGCCGGCACGCTTTTCTTCCGCGACTTGAGCAAGCCGAAGCCATCGCCGGGCACTTCGGCGGGCGAACTGACCACGCGCAATTCGGCATGCTCGCCAACCACCCGGAATTCGATGCGGCTGCCCTGGCGGATGCCGAGCTTGTGCCGCACTTCCTGCGGAATGGTGACCTGGCCCTTGGTGGTGACGGCAGTGGCGTTCATGGCTCGGCTCCGAGTATTACCGGGTAATGATGCTATCACGCCAACTGGGTGATCCCCCCGCAGATTAGCTGACACCAGAAGTGGAATTTTCCCGTACGCTTTCCCGAGGAGGTTCCATGAAGAAGTCTCGATCCACCGACAGTCAGATCATCGCCGTACTCAAGCAACCTGACCATTCTCACGCAATCCCTGAACTCGATGACAAAAAGCCCGGCATCGTTGCCGGGCTTTTCAGCATCATTCCCCTCTCTGCCCCTGCGGAGCATCTCTCCCGCGAGGCGAGAGAAAAGAGCGTTTACGCAGCCACCTTCGCCGCTTCCTCGACGTACTCGGGGATCTGGTCGAAGTTCAGATACTTGTAGATCCTGTCGCCGTTGTCGTTGATGACGCCGATGTCGGCCATGTACTCCTCCCTGGTCGGGATGCGGCCCAGGCGCGAGCAGATGGCGGCCAGTTCCGCCGAGCCGAGATAGACGTTGGTGTTGCGGCCCAGGCGGTTCGGGAAGTTGCGGGTGCTGGTGGACATCGCCGTGCTGCCTTCGCGGATCTGCGCCTGGTTGCCCATGCACAGGCTGCAACCGGGCATTTCGGTGCGCGCGCCGGCGTTGCCGAAGGTGCCGTAGTGGCCTTCGTTGGTCAGTTCCGCCGCGTCCATCTTGGTCGGCGGCGCGATCCACAGGCGGGTCGGCAGGTCGCGCTTGCCTTCCAGCAGTTTGGCGGCGGCGCGGAAGTGGCCGATGTTGGTCATGCACGAGCCGATGAACACTTCGTCGATCCTGGCGCCGGCCACGTCGCTGAGCGTCTTCACGTCGTCCGGGTCGTTCGGGCAGGCGACGATCGGCTCGTGGATGTCGGCCAGGTCGATTTCGATGACGGCGGCGTATTCGGCGTCGGCATCCGGCTCCAGCAGTTGCGGGTTGGCCAGCCACGCTTCCATGTTCTTGATGCGGCGGGCCAGCGAGCGCGCATCCTGGTAGCCCTCGGCGATCATCCACTTCAACAGGGTGATGTTGGAGTTGATGTATTCGATGATCGGCTCCTTGTTCAGGCGCACGGAGCAGCCGGCGGCGGAACGCTCGGCGGAGGCATCGGACAGCTCGAACGCCTGCTCCACCTTCAGGTTCGGCAAGCCTTCGATTTCGAGGATGCGACCGGAAAATATGTTCTTCTTGCCGGCCTTGGCGACGGTCAGCAGGCCGGCCTTGATCGCGTACAGCGGAATCGCGTTGACCAGGTCGCGCAGGGTCACGCCCGGCTGCAATTCGCCCTTGAAGCGCACCAGCACGCTCTCCGGCATGTCCAGCGGCATCACCCCGGTGGCGGCGGCGAAGGCGACAAGGCCCGAACCTGCCGGGAAGCTGATGCCGATGGGGAAGCGCGTGTGCGAGTCGCCACCGGTGCCGACGGTATCCGGCAGCAGCATGCGGTTGAGCCAGCTATGGATCACGCCGTCGCCCGGGCGCAGCGAAATGCCGCCGCGCGTGCTGATGAATTCCGGCAGGGTGTGGTGGGTTTTCACGTCAACCGGCTTCGGGTAGGCGGCGGTGTGGCAGAACGACTGCATCACCAGGTCGGCGCTGAAACCGAGGCAGGCCAGATCCTTCAACTCGTCGCGGGTCATCGGGCCGGTGGTGTCCTGCGAGCCGACCGAGGTCATCTTCGGTTCGCAATAGGTGCCCGGGCGCATGCCTTGCTGCGTACCGTCAACGATGGGCAAACCGCAGGCGCGGCCCACCATCTTCTGCGCCAGCGAGAAACCCTTGCCGGTATCCGGCGGATTGACCGGCAAGCGGAACAGGTCGGTCGGCGGCAGCTTCAGCGCATCGCGGGCCTTGGCGGTCAGGCCGCGGCCGATGATCAGCGGGATGCGGCCGCCGGCGCGGACTTCGTCCAGCAGCACTTCGGACTTCAGTTCGAACTCGGCGATGACCTCGCCGTTCTTGAGTGCCTTGCCATCGTAGGGCCGCAGTTCGACGACGTCGCCATGCTCCATCTTCGACACGTCCAGTTCGATCGGCAGCGCGCCGGCGTCTTCCATCGTGTTGTAGAAGATCGGCGCGATCTTGCCGCCCAGGGTGACGCCACCGGCGCGCTTGTTGGGGATGTACGGGATGTCGTCGCCCGTCCACCACAACACGGAGTTGGTCGCCGATTTGCGCGAAGAACCGGTGCCGACCACGTCGCCGACGTAGGCAACCAGGTGGCCCTGCTTCTTCAAATCGAGAATCGCCTGGATCGGGCCGCGCTTGCCGTCTTCTTCCGGCACGAACGGCGCATCGGGGCGCTTGTTCTTCAGCATCGCCAGCGCGTGCATCGGGATGTCCGGGCGCGTGGTCGCATCCGGCGCGGGCGAGAGGTCGTCGGTATTGGTTTCGCCGGGCACCTTGAACACGGTGACGGTCAGCGACTGCGGCACTTCCGGCTTGCTGGTGAACCATTCGGCGTCGGCCCAGCTCTGCAGCACGGCCTTGGCGTTGGCGTTGCCCTTTTCGGCTTTCTCCTGCACGTCGTGGAAGGCATCGAACACCAGCAGCGTGTGCTTCAGGCCATTGGCGGCGATGGTGCCGACCCGTGCGTCGTCCAGCAGTTCGATCAGCGGGGCGACGTTGTAGCCGCCGAGCATGGTGCCGAGCAGTTCGGTGGCCTTCTCGCGCGAGATCAGCGGGGTGGTTTCCTTGCCGAAGGCGACGGCAGCCAGGTACGAAGCCTTGACCTTGGCGGCATCGTCAACGCCGGCCGGCACGCGGTGGGCGAGCAGTTCGACCAGTTCGTCGGCGTTTTCGCCTTGCGGTGGGTTCTTGATCAGTTCGATGACATCGGCGGTCTGCTGCGCGCTCAGCGGCAACGGCGGGATGCCGAGGGCGGCGCGTTCTTCGACGTGTTGGCGGTAGGCTTGCAACATCGGGGTGCTCCAGAGTGGGGGTTGAAAGATTCAGGCAAGCTGCGGTTCTATGACCCGCAAGCCCTTGAAGTAGTCGCGATAGAAACCGCCATCGCGGGTGATGAGGCCATTGCATTGCAGCAGCGCGTGTGCACCGACCAGAAAATCCGGCACGGTGCGCTCGCGCCTGCCGCCGTTTTTGCGGTAGCGGCGTTGCATTTCTCCCGCCCGCAAGGCGGATTTGGATTCCATCGGGTTGAAGTGGATGCTCATGTTCTCCAGGATGGGCAAGGTCTCCGAACCATCCTTGAGCGCGGTGCAGAGTTCTGCCAGCACCACGTCGCACACGACCACCGGACCAACGACCAGGCACTGGCGCAGACAGGCTTCGGCCTGTTCGGCACGCTCGTTGCCGGACAGTAGATCGATGAGCACGGAAGAATCAATGGCGATCATTCTTCACCTTGCGCTGTCTTTCCCGCTGGTGCGTAGGCGTAGTCGGCGGGGTCGCGCAGCACTTCGAACGACTCCAGCGGGTCGCCCGGCGCACGCCCGCGAATGGCGCGCATGGCCTCGTCGGTGTTGGCGAAACCATCCAGCTTGAAGCGCCCGCGCGCGCGGGAAATCGCGTCATCGACGTTCTTGCGCAGGATGATGCGTCCGCCTTCCAGTTCGACCTTGAGCAAGGTGCCCTTGGTCAGTCCCAGGGCATCGCGGACGGTCTTGGGCAGGGTGATCTGGCCGCGTTCGGCAACGGTGGCTTCCATCGGTAGGCCCTCTTGGGTATGTGGGGATCATACATACTTTTGGATGCATACTCCATCGGGAATCGGCCTGGAAGCCTGAAAACACCCGCCTGATCGGCGTATCGTGAACCCAATCCAGCCACGGGAGCCCCGCCATGAGCGATTCCTTCGCCACCCGCAGCCAGTTGAACGTCAACGGCCAGTCCATCACCTACTTCAGCCTGCCGAAGCTGGGCGAGCGCTTCCCCATCGGTCGCCTGCCCTACTCCATGAAAATCCTGCTGGAAAACCTGCTGCGCCACGAGGACGGCGGCCAGACCGTCGGCCCGGAACACATCGAGGCGGTGGCGAAGTGGGACGCCAAAGCCGAGCCGGATACCGAAATCGCCTTCATGCCCGCGCGCGTGGTGTTGCAGGACTTCACCGGCGTGCCCTGCGTGGTCGATCTGGCGGCGATGCGCGATGCCGTGGTCAAGCTGGGCGGCAAGCCGGAGCAGATCAACCCGCTGATTCCGTCGGAACTGGTCATCGATCACAGCGTGCAGGTCGATGTGTTCGGCACGCCGGATGCGCTGGACCTGAACGGCAAGATCGAGTTCCAGCGCAACCAGGAACGTTACGGCTTCCTGCGCTGGGGGCAGAAGGCCTTCGACAATTTCAAGGTGGTGCCGCCGAATACCGGCATCGTGCATCAGGTGAACCTGGAGAACCTGGCGCGCGTGGTGTTCACCCGCGATGTCGAGGGCGAAACCCTCGCCTACCCCGACAGCGTGTTCGGCACCGATTCGCATACCACGATGATCAACGGCATCGGCGTGCTGGGCTGGGGCGTGGGCGGTATCGAAGCCGAAGCGGCGATGCTCGGCCAGCCCAGTTCGATGCTGATTCCGCAGGTGGTCGGCTTCAAGCTGACCGGCAGGCTGCCCGAAGGCGCGACCGCAACCGACCTGGTTCTCACCGTTACCGAAATGCTGCGCAAGCACGGCGTGGTCGGCAAGTTCGTCGAATTCTTCGGCGACGGTTTGCAACACCTTCCGCTGGCCGATCGCGCCACCATCGGCAACATGGCGCCGGAATACGGTGCGACTTGCGGCATCTTCCCCATCGACGCCGAATCGCTGAACTACCTGCGCCTGTCCGGCCGCGGCGAGGCGCAAATTGCGCTGGTTGAAGCCTATGCCAAGGCACAGGGCCTGTGGCACGAACCCGGCGCGGCGGAAGCCGAATACAGCAGCGTGCTGCACCTGGACATGGGCGAAGTGCGCCCGTCGCTGGCCGGTCCGAAGCGCCCGCAGGACCGCGTGCTGCTGGAAAAGGTCAAGGACAATTACCGCATCAACCTGCCCACGCTGACCACCAGCCGCGACAAGCGCAGCGAAGCGGTGTCGGATTTCATCGCCGAAGGCGGCGGCGCGGCGGTCGGCAACGAACAATTGAGCAAGGGCATTGCCCATGTCGAACGCGATGGGCAGAAGTTCAAATTGAAAGATGGCGCGGTGGTGATCGCCGCAATCACGTCCTGCACCAACACCAGCAACCCGGCAGTGATGCTGGGCGCGGGCCTGCTGGCGCGCAACGCGGCGGCGAAGGGCTTGCAGCGGCAGCCGTGGGTCAAGACCTCGCTGGGGCCGGGTTCGCGCGTGGTCACCGATTACCTTGAAAAAGCCGGCGTGCTGGCCGACCTGGAAAAACTCGGTTTCTACGTGGTCGGTTACGGCTGCACGACGTGCATCGGCAATTCCGGGCCGTTGCCGGCGGAAATCAGCGCCGGCATTGCGTCCGGCGATCTGGTGGTGACTTCGGTTTTGAGCGGCAACCGCAACTTCGAGGGCCGCGTGCATCCGGAAGTGAAGATGAACTACCTCGCCTCGCCGCCGCTGGTCGTCGCCTATGCGATCGCCGGCACCGTCGATATTGATCTCACCACCGAACCGCTGGGCACCGGCAGCGATGGCCAGCCGGTGTATTTGCGCGACATCTGGCCGAGCAACAAGGAAATCGGCGACGTGATCGCCGCCACCCTGGGCCCGGAAATGTTCAAGCAGAACTATGCCGACGTGTTCAGGGGCGACAGCCGCTGGAACACCATCGCCTCGCCGGACGGCGAGTTGTACGCCTGGGACGCGGCTTCCACCTACATCAAGAACCCGCCCTATTTCGACGGCATGACCATGCAGACCGGGCACATTCCTGATGTGCATGGCGCGCGGATCATGGGCATCTTCGGCGATTCGATCACCACCGACCATATCTCGCCAGCGGGCAACATCAAGAAGGATTCGCCGGCCGGGCGTTTCCTGATCGAACACGGCGTGCAACCGGCGGACTTCAACAGCTACGGCAGCCGTCGCGGCAACGACGACGTGATGGTGCGCGGCACCTTCGCCAACATACGCATCAAGAATCTGTTCTTCGGCGGCGAGGAAGGCGGCAACACGCTTTACTTCGGCAGCGACACGCCTGATAAAAGCCCGCCGGAGAAGATGGCCATCTACGACGCGGCGGTGAAATACAAGGCCGCAGGCGTGCCCACCGTGGTGTTGGCCGGCAAGGAATACGGCACCGGCTCCAGCCGCGACTGGGCGGCCAAGGGCACCAACCTGCTGGGCATCAAGGCGGTGATCGCCGAAAGCTTCGAGCGCATCCACCGCAGCAACCTGGTCGGCATGGGCGTGCTGCCGCTGCGCTTCCGCGACGGGCACAACGCGCAATCGCTGGGCCTGAGCGGGCCGGAAACCATCGACATCACCGGCTTGCAGGATGGCGCATCGAAAACCGCGAAAATCATCGCCACCAAGAGCGATGGCGGAAGGATCGAATTCGACGTCGATGTGCTGCTGCTGACGCCGAAGGAAGTCGAATACTTTCGTCACGGCGGGCTGCTGCATTACGTGTTGCGGCAACTTGCCGGCAGGAAATCCTGATCGGCTTCGGATGGGCGGAAGCCCGGCCCCGCGCAACGCACGGGGCGTTCGGCCCACGACTTTCCGGCAATCGGGGCTGCGTCCCCGACCGTGCAGGAGACCGTTGCCCCTGCTCCCACCGCGCGTAATGCAAGCGCCAGTCGGCGTCTTCGATTCGCCAGCCGGTGCCGATCTTCCAGATGCGGACGCTGTCGGGGACGAAGCGGCCGGAGCCGCCGCTCGGGCCGACGGTCGAGCAGTGCCCAGCGATGCATGTGCAATCGCACAAGGGAAATCGGCGTCAATGGCTTCGCGTTTTCCATTCGGAACGGTATGCTCGTCGTAATAGATGCATGGCCGGATCTGCTGCCGGCTGTACCGGTTCCAACCAGTGGAGGGGAGAAAACGATGGCCCAAGAGCGCGTCTGGTTCAAAAATTATCCGCAAGGCATACCGCACGAGATCGACCTGGAGCAGTACCGCTCCGTCGTCTCCGTGTTCGACGAATCGGTGGCGAAGTACCGCGAGCGCGATGCCTTCATCAATTTCGGCAAGGCGATGAGCTATGCGCGACTGGAAGAACTGAGCCGCCAGTTCGCCGGCTACCTGCTGGGCGAGCTGAAACTGAAGAAAGGCGACCGCGTCGCCATCATGATGCCCAACTGTCTGCAATACCCGGTGGCCTTGTTCGGCACGCTGCGCGCCGGGTTGACCGTGGTCAACGTCAACCCGATGTACACCCCGCGCGAACTCAGGCATCAGTTGACGGATTCCGGCGCCAGCGTGCTGGTGGTGGTGGACAACTTCGGCCACACCATGCAGGAAGTCGGCGGCGGCACACCGGTCAGGCACATCGTCACCACCGGCTTGGGCGATCTGATCGGGCTGAAGGGCAGAATCATCAACTTCGTGCTGAAGCACGTGAAGAAAATGGTGCCCGATTACCGCCTGCCCGACGCGGTACGCTTCAACGCCGCGTTGAAGGCCGGTGCGGCGCATGCGCTGCCGCAGGTGGACATCGGACCGGAGGACATCGCCTTCCTGCAATACACCGGCGGCACCACCGGCGTGGCCAAGGGTGCGATGCTGACCCATCGCAACATGGTCGCCAACATGCAGCAGGCCGGCGTGTGGATCGGCAGCTACGTCAAGCCGGAAAACGAGATCATCGTCACCGCGCTACCGCTGTACCACATCTTCGCGCTGACCGCGAATTGCCTGGTTTTCATGAAGGTCGGCGCATCCAACCTGCTGATCACCAACCCGCGCGACATGCCCGGCTTCGTCAAGGAAATGAGCAAGGTCCCGTTCTCGTCGATCACCGGCGTCAACACCTTGTTCAACGGCCTGCTCAACACGCCCGGTTTCGACAAACTGGATTTCTCCAACCTGCGCCTGACTCTGGGCGGCGGCATGGCGGTACAGCGCGCGGTCGCGGAAAAATGGAAGCAAGTCACTGGCGTGACCCTGGTCGAAGCCTACGGTCTCACCGAAACCTCGCCAGCCGCGTGCATCAACCCGATGGACCTGAAGGACTACAACGGCTCGATCGGTCTGCCGATCCCGTCCACCGACGCCTGCGTGAAGGACGACGACGGCAACATCCTGGCCAGCGGCGAAACCGGCGAATTGTGCATCAAGGGTCCGCAGGTGATGAAGGGCTACTGGCAACGGCCGGACGAAACCGCCGCCGCCATCGATGCCGACGGCTGGCTGCACACCGGCGACGTGGCGAAGATGGACGAGGAAGGTTTCTTCTACATCGTCGATCGCAAGAAGGACATGATCCTGGTGTCCGGCTTCAACGTGTATCCCAACGAAGTGGAAGACGTGATCGCCGGCATGCCCGGCGTGCTGGAAGTCGCGGTGATCGGCGTGCCCGACGAAAAATCCGGCGAAGCGGTCAAGGCCTTCATCGTCAGGAAGGACCCGGCGCTGACCGAAGCCGACGTCAAGGCCTTCTGCCGCGAGAACCTGACCGGCTACAAGCAGCCGCGCCTGGTCGAGTTTCGCAAGGAACTGCCCAAGACCAACGTCGGCAAGATCCTGCGCAAGGAATTGCGCGACGCGCCCGGCGCCGGCTGACGGCGCCGGCACGGATGTGACCCTCGGGGTCGGGAAGCCGGCGCAAGCCGGCTTTCCTTTCGCCCGGATCCAAATATGTGACATACGTCACAAAATGAAACTTCCGGCATCCCCATCAGTTTCCGGCAGCAATTGCAAACTTCGATTGTTCCGGGTGTAGCATCGATTCAGCTTCACCCGTCTGCCCGTTCCACCCGGCTTCACCCTGACCAACCCTGACCAACCCCGACCACCTGCCCCCGAAGGATCCCGCCATGAGCAACGTCGAAAAGCTGCTGCGCACCCGCGACTACCCCACCATCCGCGTCGAGTCCGAACCGAACGGCGACTCGCACTGGATGTACATGCATAACGACGTTGCGACCGGCGAGCGTCCCTGTTTCCGCCCCGAATTGCTCAGCGACATGTGGAGCTTCACCTCCTCGATCACCCTGCGCGACAGCGAGCGCCAGCCCGGTCGCCTGCGCCATTTCGTGCTGGCTTCGGCTGCCAATGCGTTCAACCTCGGCGGCGACCTCGACCTGTTTGCCAAGCTGATCCGCAGCGGCAACCGCGAGCACCTGCTGGCCTACGCCCGCCGCTGCATCGATGGCGTGCATATCCTGCATACGGGCCTCGGCGGCGATGTTCGCACCATCGCCCTGGTTCAGGGCGACGCACTCGGCGGCGGCTTTGAAATGGCGCTGGCCTGCCACACCATCGTCGCCGAGGAAGGCGTCGAAATGGGCCTGCCGGAAGTGCTGTTCGGGCTGTTCCCGGGCATGGGCGCCTACTCGTTCCTGTGCAAGCGCGTGTCGCCGCAACTGGCCGAGAAGATGATCCTCGACGGCAACCTCTACAGCAGCGACGAACTCCATCGCATGGGCGTGGTTGACGTGCTGGTGCCGAAGGGCCAGGGCGAAGCCGCCGTGCAGGATCTGATCGCGCGGCAGCAACGCACCCCGCTGGCGCACCTGGCACTCAACTCCTGCCGCAACCTGGCGCAGTCGGTCAGCTACGACGAACTGCTGGGCATCACCGAAATCTGGGTCGATACCGCGCTTTCGCTGGGCGAGAAGTCGCTGAAGATGATGGAGCGCATCGTGCGTGCGCAGGAACGCCGCGCCGCCAGCCAGGCCGCCGCCTGCGCCTGACCCGGGCAACGCTCCGTTCGCCATCGCCCCTCTGCGTTGTGAGAGGGGCGATGGCGGATTCCCAAGGCAAGGTCTGGACAGCTCCGCTTTTGCTCGTCATGACCAGACATTCGTCCGTTGTGAAGCACTTCCCGCGAAGGCGGGAATCCAGTGCCTGACGAGTTGTTCAAGCCTTTCTCAGGTGCGCTCGCTCTGGGTTTCGTTCGCAGGGGTGCGCCGTTTGCCGCGCGCATCCAGCGCCAGCCGGCCCTGGCTGAGGTGGCTGTTGATGACGGCCAGGCGCTGCCGCCATTCCTGCGAGATCTGCCAGTCGCTCAGCCGCATCAGTTCGCTCGCCGCCGCCGCGACCCGCACCAGCCCGAGGTTGCTGGCCACGCCTTTCAGCGCGTGCGCGTGCTCGCGAATGTGCTCGATGTCGTCGCGATCCATCGCATGTGAAATCGCGCCCAGGCAGCCGTCGGCGTCGTTGAGGCACTGGGCGATGAACTCGCGTTCGAAGGCTTCGCCCAGGCCGAGCGCGGTCAGTTCGTCGAGCACCGTGGCATCCAGGACGCCGTCGTCCTGCGCCTTGGAGCGGGCGCGTGCGACGACAGGCGCGGTGGCGGCGGCCGGTTGCGCGGTGCCCGCACGGCCGTTGGCCACGCCGATTTCCGCCAGCGTGTCCAGCAGGCGGCCGACCACGATCGGCTTGGCAAGGAAGGCGCGCGCGCCCGCCTGTTCGCAGCGGCGCACCGATTCAGGGGTGACGTCGGCGCTGAAGATCAGCACCGGCGTGCGCGAGGAACTGCCCGCCTCCATGATCCGCAACTGCTTCAGCAGATCCAGGCCGCTGACCTCGGGCATGTGCAGGTCGCAGATCACCGCGTCGTAGTCGCAGGCCTCGACCAGGTTCAATACCTCCTCGCCGCTGGCGACGCAGGTCACGCGGTGGCCGGCCTTTTGCAGCAGCCGCTGCAGCATCATGCGGTTGGCCTCGTGGTCGTCGGCGACCAGGATCTGCATGCCGCGCACGCGGGCGCGATGGCGCAGGAACGGGTCGGAAAAGGCGATGACCTTGTCCTCGCCCGACTGCTGGAAATTCTCGACCACGGCCGGAACGAACTTCCTTTCCTCCGGCAGCGGTTCGGCGAACGGCAGCTCCACCCAGAACGTGCTGCCGCGCTTCTCCACGCTTTCGAAACCGATGTCGCCGCCCATGGCCTCGGCCAGGCCCTTGGCAATCGTCGTACCCAGGCCGGTGCCGCCGGAACGGCGCGACAGGCTGCCATCGCCCTGCTCGAACGCCTCGAACAGGCGGCTGCGAACGTGCGCGGGCACGCCGCTGCCGGTGTCGGCGACGGTGAAGCGCAGGCGCACGGAAGATTGGCCGGGATCCGCCGCGAGCTTCTCGACGCGCAGCCTGACCGAACCCTGGTCGGTGAACTTGACCGCGTTGCCGACCAGGTTCAGCAGGATCTGCCGCAGGTGGCGCGCATCGCCGCGAAGTTTTTCCGGCACGTCGTCGGCCACCACCACCAGGTAATCGAGACGCTTGATGCGCGCCTGCGGCAGCAGGATCAGGCCGATGTTCTGGATTACCTCGCGCGGGGAGAAATCGACCTCGTCCAGCTTGATCTTGCCGGCCTCGATCGCCGAGATGTCCAGCACGTCCTCGACCAGCGCCAGCATGCTGCGGGTGGAGGCCTGGATGGTGGACAGGCATTCGCGCTGTTCGCTGTCCAAGCGGGTGGTCGCCAGCAGTTCGGACATGCCCGCCAGTCCGTTGAGCGGCGTGCGGAACTCGTGGCTCATGTTGGCGAGGAAGCGGCTCTTGGCCTCGTTGGCGCGGCGCGCCTCCTCGGTGGCGAGGGTCAGTTGCCGCAACAGGCTGGACAGGTACATCGGCACCGCGACCAGGCCCAGCAGCAGGCCGATGCCCAGGCTCAGGTTCGCCTGCCAGTAGGCGTTCGTGGCCACGACCGCACCGAAGCCGACACAGGCGAAGGCGACCGCGCCGGCCAGGTAGCGATTGCCGTAACGCAGGCCATTGCCGACCGTCACCCACATCATGATCACGTACAGCCACGCCAACGGCTCGCCGTTCAGGATCATCGCAATCGATAGCAGGCCATAGTCGCCCAGCATGCCCAGGAGGCGGCGAACATCGGATTTGCCAGGCCGCAGCAGAATCCCGGCGAACAGCATCATGGAAATGGCCAAGCCCAGGATGCTCATCGGCATGGCGGTGTCGAATACGCCACGGTCAAGGTATCCAACCTTGTCGGCAACGCTCAGGTACGCGATCACGCCGATGAAGATGATGCTGCGGGTGATCGCCTGGCCATGCTCGCTGTCCTTCCGCTGCGCCAGGCGCTTGCGGATCCAGGCGATCGGGGCGATGCGATGAACCGTGGTCATTGCGGCACCGACCGGCGATTGGCAACCGAATAACGCGCGCAGATGTCGCCCAGTCGCTCGCGCCCGCGCATCAGCGCCTCGACACAGGCCGGGTCGAACTGGCGGCCGCGCTGCGCATACAGGTAGGCCAGCGCGGCATCCATGTCCCACGCCTTCTTGTACGGTCGCGACGAAAGCAGCGCATCGAGCACGTCGGCAACGGCGACGATGCGCGCCACCAGCGGAATGGCCTCGCCGGCCAACCCGTCGGGGTAACCACTGCCGTCGTAGCGCTCGTGATGGCGCAAGGCAATGACCGCGCCGGCCTGGATGAAGCGGTTCTGGCTGCCGGAAAGCAATTCGTGACCAATCACCGGGTGTCGGCGCATGATCGCCATTTCCTCGCCGTTCAGCGGGCCGGGCTTCATCAGGATCGCATCGGGAATGGCGATCTTGCCGATGTCGTGCAGCGGCGCAGCCATCTCGATGATGCGCACCTCGTCCTCGGCCAGGTCCAGCATCTCGGCGATCAGGCTGGAGAAATGGGCCATGCGCTCCAGATAGGCACTGGTGCCGCTGTCGCGGTATTCGATCGCGCGTGCCAGGCGCGACAGGGTCTCGCGTTCGCGCTCCTCGACTTCGTGCATGCTCGACAGCAGGCGTTGCTCCAGCGACATCGCGCGCTGCTTGACGTTCTCCGATTGCTGGCGCAACTGCAGCAGGTTGCGGCAGCGCGCTTGCAGTTCGCGCGGGCGCACGGGCTTGACCAGGAAGTCGATGACGCCGGCTTCCAGCGCGGCCTGGCGGATCGGCTCGTCGCCGACCACGGTAATCAGGATGATCGGGATGTCGCGGCGCATCGGCAGGCGACGGAAGCGGCGCGCCAGTTCCAGGCCATCCATGCCCGGCATGCGATAGTCCAGCAGCAACAGGTCGATGTGGTTGCGTTCGCACCAGTCCAGCGCGACCTGCGGGTCGCCGAAATCGTGGACGGCCAGCTCCGGGGCGATGTCTTCGATCACGCCCCTGAGCATCGTGCGCGCCGAAGTCTGGTCATCGACAATGACGATGTTCAATGCGTTGCCTTCTTCGCCGTGCCACGCCTCGTGGCCGGTTGGGAAGCATACCGCGCTGCCGCACCAATTGGCATCCAACATCTCGCACCTCGCTTCGACGAGCATTTACGCCGGATTGTCAGCCGGATTGCCGGCCAGCCCAAGCGGCATCCTCCGTTCCACACCGCATCCGGCGTTTCCGCGCCCCGGCGGGCACGAACCTGAATCCAGCGCCACAGGAACCAAGCACAAACCATGCCAGTCGCCGTTCCTGGCGGCCGCTGGCAGGTCCAACAATGGGAATACGCCGACTTGGCCATGTCAATTCGACGGGAAAGGGGGTGCCCGGAGGACATCGGCCCGGGGCCGGGCAGCGACGCCCCGCAGCGACAGGCCGGAACGGGCGGGCGGAACCTGCCCTTCCAGGTCAATGCCTGCCCCTGAACGCCCATTGTCGAGGCTCGCCCCGTCACCCCACCCGCTTGCGCAGCGCATTGGTGGCGTAATGGGCGAAATACCAGCTCGACGGCAGCAGACCCAGATTTTCGTGGTCGCGGTAAATGCGCCATTGCCAGCGCGCGGCACGCAGCTTGTTCGACGACAACGAGCCGGGCTGCACCAGATAGCTGGCCAGTGGCTCGGGATGCTCGGCGCAAACGGCGCGGCCGGCCAGGCGCAAAGCCTGCAGCCAGAACACGTAGTCCTCGTGGCCGGCGCGGGTGAAGCGCAATTCGCCCAACGCACGCATGTACAGTCCGGTCAGGTTGCCGATGTGGTTGCAGCGGAGCATGTCGGCGTGGCCGACCCGCGATGGCGGGCGCACCACCGACAAGGTGTTGCCGGCGGCATCGACACGGCGGTAGCCGGCGTAGCCGACCTGCGCGCCGCTGGCTTGCAAGGCATGCAATTGCGCCCGCAGCTTGTGCGGATGCCATTGGTCGTCGCTGTCGAGGAAGGCGATGTATTCGCCGCAGGCCGCTTCGATGCCCGCATTGCGGGCCGCGGCCACGCCGCCGTTGCGCGGCAGCCTCAGCGGACGCACGCGCGCGTCTTCGGCGGCGGCGTGCTCGGCCAGTTCGCGGCTGGCGTCTTTCGAGCCGTCGTCGATGACCAGCAATTCCAGGCTGGAATGGCTTTGCACCAGCACCGATCGCATCGACGCGGGCAAGGTTGCCGCCGCGTTGTACGCCGGCATCACCACGCTGACGCGACCGGGCACGATCATCACGCCGCCTGCCGTTGCGCGGCCGCGCCGGCCCACGAGGAACGCGGCGGCGGCAGTTCATGGTCGCGATACAGGTTCGGGTTGCCGCTGCAACCGGCTTCGGCGGCCTTGGCGATGTTGTACATCTCGCGTGCGGTGACGTAATGCAGCACGTGGTTGACGCCGTCGTTGTAGCGCGATTGCAGGTACTGGTGCATGCGTTCGGCCGGCTCGCCCAGCACGGTGTCCATCGACGGCTCCTGGGTGCCGTGGGTGTGGATCTTGACGAAGACCCATTCCGGTCGCCCTTCGACGTGGATGCCGGTGCGCACCCAGGCATCGACGCGGTCCGGCGTGGGAGGCGAGCTGCGGCGGATGTCGGCGTTCTCGATGCGCGGGATGAGGCCGAAGCGGCGACTCTTCCAGTTCAGGCCCAGCGGCCCCTGGAGGATCATCAGATCGCCACTGGGCGTGCCGCCTGCGCGCACCGGCACGCCGGTATCGTGCGACTTGGGCCGCGCCGGGTCGTCGGTGGCGTAGTAGATGCGGTTGACGGTGCGGGTCTGCGCTTCGCTGGGCGCGGCCGGCAGGGTGAAGTCGGCATAGCAGCCCAGTTCGCGCAGCAGGATCAGTTCGTTGTTCAGGCCGCACCAGCGGCCATCGGCGCGCGAGTTGTCCAGGCACCAGTTGCCGTGGATGAAACCGAACTTGACCTGTCCGCTGGCCGGGTCCACCGGCAGCGCGCCGTGGCGCTCGTGCAGCAGCCGCGCAAAGCCGCCCATGCAGCGGCGGAAGTTGTCCTCGGTGTCGTTGTCGTGGTGCAGGTGGATCTCGATTTCGCCGTAGCCGTCGGCGCAGATGCCGGCGATCTTGTCCAGGTGTTCCGGCGTGTATTCCTCCTCCGGATAGAAGAAGCTGTGCTGCGGCGGGCGACCATCGGCGTCGCGGTGACGCTCGGCCAATGCGCGGTAATCGCGGCACCAGCGGTCCACGCGCGCGCGCTGGGTGTCGGCGTCGGCGCCGGCCCACATCGGCTCGTAGTGATCGACGAAGCAGAACATCACGTGCACCGGCCCGCTTGCCGGCGCTGGCCGGCGACGACGCAGGTAGTCGGCAATCCATATCTGCATGTTGCGCGCGCGCAGCAGCAGCCACAGCACGGTGGCGGCAAGCGCCCAGCCGGCCAGCACGGCAAGGACAATCCACGTTGCGGTGTTCAACACGTTCCTCCTGTTGCGCGGATGCCGGCGGCATGCTGTCGCGTTCCCGCTCCCGTCAATGAAACGCCAGGCGCCGCTGCGCGCGGCCAGGCCGGATTCATGTGGAAGCGCGCTGGCGCGCCCAGTCCAGGCAGGAATCCAGCGCCGGCACGCGCCGCTTCAGCACGTGCCGCGACATGCCGTGCATGCGTTCGATGTCGTGACGGCTCCAGCCGCCGAGAACGAAAGTCAGCAACAGATAAGCCGCCAGCAGCACGCCGCCGCCAGCCAGCACTTCCAATGGCAGCGGCAAGCGGCCCCGCAGCGGCAGCGTGGCCAGCGCCGCACCGACGGCGGCCAGCGCGATCATCGACAATTGCCGCCATCCCGGCGCCGCGCCGCTGACCCGTATCGCCAACGCCATGATCACGCCGGCATCCAGCAGCGCGACCAGCCAGAACGCCAGCGCCGCGCCATCCAGCCCATAGCGCTGGATCAGCAGCGCATCGGCCACCAGCTTCGCCACTGCCAGCCCGATCTGCAGCAACAGGATGCTGCCCTGGCGGTCGGCGCTGATCAGCAGGCTGGAAGCACCCTGCACCAGCGCCATCAGTGCCAACCCGCCCAGGCACACGGCAAAGGCCGATGCGGCCGGCGCATAGGCCGGACCGTACAACAAAGCGACGATCTGCCCGCAGAACACCACGCCGAACGCCACCAGCGGCGCGGCCAGCAGCATCAGATAGCGGGTGGAATCGACGAAACGCCGCGCGGCCACGTCGGCCCCGTGCCGCAACGCCCCGGCCATCAACGGCAGCAGGATCGCGCTGAACACACCCGGCACCAGTTGGGTCGCGCCGATCGACAACTGGTAGGCGACCTTGAACTGCCCGGCCATGTCCTCGCCCGCATGGCGTTTCAGGAACAGCATTTCGATCTCGCTGCCGACCAGGAACCCCAGGCTCACCGTCGCGGCGGTAAACCGCACGTGACGGCGGATCCGTGCCAGCAACGGCGGCGGCAAGATTGCGCCCACCTGCGCCGGCGGCAGCATCCGCGCCACCTGCCACTGCGACACCGCCAGCAGCACCATGCCCGACAACAGGAAGATGCCCAGGAAGACCTCTATCGACGCCCCCATCCGGCCCGCCGCCAGCACCATCAGCAGGTTCAACGGCGCGGAAACCAGCGCGACCACGGCCAGTGCGCGGAAATTCTCGAAACCCTTGGCCACGCCGACATTGAGCATGTACTGCGAACGCACCACCACGCTCGCCGCCAGAAACGCCAGCAACCAGCCGCGATGCAGTTCCTGCGCCATGCCAGCGCCCATCAGCAGCACCGCCAACGACATCAGCCCCACCACCGCCAGCAGGAACCAGTGCTGGATCCGCCGCAGGTAGGCCAGCATCGGCACCAGCAGCCCGGTTTCGCCGCTGCCGCGCAACTCGGCGACGAACTTGATCCCGGCGGTCGCGGTGCCGGAATTGGCCACCACCACACCCATCGCGACCAACCACACCACGATGCTGTATTCGCCAAAACCGGACGGCTGCAGGTGGCGCGCGATCACCACCGACACCAGCAGGCCGATCAGGTATTCGGTATAGATGCCGACGGTGGAAAACAGCGTCCGCCCGAGCATGGACGACGCGCGGCTCATGCGACCGCCAGCAGGACGCGGACCACCAGGTACAAACCGATCGCGCCGGCCGCCGACAGCAACGGCCACAGCAACAGGTGGTCGCCCAGCTTGAAATCGCGCAGCCACGGATACTGGCGGCGCATCCATGCAAAATGCGCCACCACCAGCGCCGCCAGCAAGTACAGGATGATCACGTAGGTACGGCTGAGGAAGAACGCGCAGACCGAGAACCCGCACAGCGACAGCAGCAGCGTCTGCGCGATCACGCGGTCGGCCAGCCATTCGCGCAGCACGACGGGATCCGCCGTCGGCGCACCGGCCAGTTCCGGCCTCGGCCGCCAGCACAGCACCCGCCACATCATCCAGAAGCAGTAGCCCATGAAGGCCAGCCACAGGGTGAAGCCGACGATGCCCATTTCCGCCAGCACCAGCACCAGCGAGTTGTGCGCGGTCAACTGGTACAGATCCAGGTACGCGCCCTTGCCGACGCCCAGCAAGGGGTGGCCCTTGAACATCTGCACGCCTTCGTACCAGGAATAGACGCGGTCCATCGCCGACTCCTCGCCCACTTCCAGCTGTTGCATGCGCGAAGGCATCGCCGCCAGCGCCGGCAGCGCCATCGCGCCCAGCGCGCCCGCCACCAGCACGCCACGCCGCAACCACACGTGGATGCCGAACATCGTCAGCAAGGCCAGCATGGTGCCGCGCGAATCTGTCAGCCAGATGCCATAGACCAGCACCGCCGCCAACGTCCACCAGAACAATCGCCGCAGCAGGCCGCCGCCGCTGCCCAGGAAAAAGGCCATCGGCACGCAGATCACGAACAGCATGCCCAGGTCGTTGGGGTCGCTGAAGATGCCGACGTACTGGATGCGCGTGCCCTGCGACAGCCCCATGCCGGTCCAGCCGGTGCCGGTTTTCGCCTGCTCGATGCCATGCACCGCCAGCACCGCCGCCGACAGGCAGAACGTCGCCATCGCCATGCGCAGGCGTCCGCGGGTGAACGCCGCATTGCCCAGCAGGAAATACGCCAGCACCACCGGCGTGAAATCGCGCAACACCGGCACGATGCCGCCCACCCAGCCATTGATCGCCACCGACAGCATCATCGCCGACATGAACAACAACAGCAGCAGGTTCTGCGGCGCGCCGTGCAGGCGCCGACCCGACAGCAGCCAGGCGACTGCAGCCAGCAGCAACACGGCCTGCTGCAGCGGGAACGGCAGCGCGTCCTGCAATGCCGGGTAATCCTGTGGCCGGACGATCACCAGCACCAGGTAGATCAGCATGATCGGGAACATGGCAGGCCCTTGATCAGCCGCGCCGCCGGATCACGCCGCGACCGTCGAACCTTCGCATTTCCATTCCGCACCCCTGTACGCAAGCACGCAAAAACCGTGGATGTGCAATACAACGCGAGCCACGCGCAATCCCGGCCATGTGTCGCCGGCCGTGCAGGAGCACACCGCACCGGTCACGGTGCTGCTAAAGTTCCTCCGCTTCCACCCGCGGGCCATCCGATGATCTTCCTGCAGGACCTGAAGGCCAAATCGATCTGGTGCCATGGCGACGCGCGCCCGCCGACCCTGCTCAAGACCCTGCTCAGCGACGGCACCTTCGCGATGGCCTGCTATCGGCTGATGCAATGGTCGCAACGCCACCGGCTGGCGCCACTGGCAATGATCTTCAACAAGGTCAACACCGTGTTCGGCCAGTGCATCATCGGCCGAGGCGCGGAGTTCGGCCCGAGCTTCGTGCTGATCCATAGCCAGGGTGTGGTCATCAACGGCCGCGTGCGCGGCGGCGAACACGTCTATGTCGAGCACCAGGTGACGATAGGCGCGGAAAAGGACACCTCGCCCGCATTGGGCAGCCACGTCTTCATCGGCGCCGGCGCCAAGATCGTCGGCGCGGTCACCGTGGGCGACCACAGCCGCATCGGCGCCAACGCGGTGGTGGTCCACGACGTCGCTCCCGGCGCGACCGTCGGCGGCATCCCCGCCCGCGAACTGCGGCGACGGACGCCGGACGAACGGGTTTAGCAACCACGGCCCGATGTCGTCCCGTTTCGCGATGCCGTGAAAAAACGGCAGCACAGCCGTTTTTCATGGCGAAGCCGCCCGCAGGGTGACGCACAGGGGGTTGCCGCATGAAAAGCCGGCGTCATGAAAAACCCCGCCGCAGCGGGGTTTCTCCTGAACGCCAACCCGAAAGAATCAGGCTGCCGGGATAATGTTCGACGCCTGCGCGCCCTTCGGGCCTTGCGTGACTTCATAGCTGACCCGCTGGCCTTCCTGCAGGGTGCGGAAGCCCTTGGCGTTGATCGCGGAGAAGTGCGCAAACACGTCGGCGCTGCCATCTTCCGGCGCGATGAAACCAAAACCCTTGGCGTCGTTGAACCACTTGACGGTACCGTACGGCATAACTTGATCGTTTCCTGATTGGGTGGTGTGGCGCGCGGCCGGCCGACCGCGCGCTGGCGGAGTATGCAAAGACAACGCCTTCTTTACAATCATCCTTTCAGCAGGATGCCAATCAGCGCACCCAGGCCGGACGAGGCGGCCTGCACATTGGCCAGCACTTCGTCCAACGTGATTTCCTCTGCCGCATCGCCGCAGCCGGCCGCCCAGTTGGCGACGATGGCCAGGCAGGCGTACTCCAGCCCCAGTTCACGCGCCAGGCCGGCTTCGGGCATGCCGGTCATGCCGACCAGGTCGCAACCGTCGCGGCGCATGCGCGCGATTTCGGCGCGGGTTTCCAGCCGCGGCCCCTGGGTTGCGCCATAGCAACCGCCATCCACGACAGGCACCTCGGCGCGCTGCGCAGCGTTCAACACCGCCTGCCGCAACGGCGGCGAATACGGGTCGCCGAAGTCAACGTGCAGCACGCCGGCGCCCCCGCTTTCATCAGTATCGCCTTCGCATATGGTCGAGATCCGGCCCCAGGTGTAGTCGATCAACTGGTCAGGGCAGGCCAGCACGCGCGGGCCGAAGCGTTCGGTAATGCCGCCTACGGTGTTGAGCGCCAGCACGCGGGTTGCGCCGAGTTGCTTCAGCGCGTCGAGGTTGGCGCGATAGTTGACCTTGTGCGGCGGCAGCGAATGGCCTTCGCCATGCCGCGCCAGGAAGGCCACGCGCCGGCCGTGCAGGCGACCGATGCGCACCGGCCCGGACGGCGCGCCAAAGCGCGTGGCCGGCGTGCGGGTTTCCACGTCCTGCAGGTCGGCCAGTCGGTAAACGCCGGTGCCGCCGATGATGGCCAGCGCGATGTCGTCAGGCATGGCTCAGTCCTTCAGCGCATGGATATCCGGCAGGTTGCGGCCCTGCTCGTGGTAATCCATGCCGAAGCCGAACACGTAGCGGTCCGGTACCTGCAGGCCCACGTAGTCGGCGGCGATGCCATCGACGATGCGCTTGTGCTTCTTCTCGGTCAGCACGGCGATGCGCACGTCGGTGGCGCCTTGTTCCAGGCACCATTGCTTGACCGCGGCCAGGGTGTAGCCCTCGTCGAGGATGTCGTCGGCCAGCAGCACGCGGCGGCCGTACAGCGCGGTCACCGGGCGGTGCTTCCAGACCAGTTCGCCACCGGTGGTCGCGCCGCGATAGCGGGTGGCGTGCAGGTAATCGAAGGTCAGGTCGATGCCGCGCGCGCCCAGTTCCAGCGCCAGTTGACCGGAAAACGGCAGCGCGCCGTGCAGGATGGTCAGATAGACCGGCGGCGCGCCGATGGCGTAGTCGCGGGCGATGGCATCGGCCAGCTCGGCGATGGCGGTATCGATCTCGCTGCGGTCGATGATCTTTTCCGAATTCTTCAGGGCTTCGGACAGCGGGTATTCGTTCATCAGGCGGTTCCTTCAGTGTTCTGGATCAGGCGCGTCTGCGCGCCGGTGTATTTTTCATCGGCCAGCAAACCACCCCAGCCCAGCGCACCACGGCCAATCAGGCCAACCAGCGCGGCGGTGTCGAGTTTGCGGCTTTCGACCGCGCGCAACGATTCGGCCACCACGTCCGGTTTGCAGGCCAGCACCACATCGCAGCCGGCGTCCAGGTGCGCGTGGATGCGCGCCACGACGCCGCCAGCCGAATGTGCGGCGGCCATCGAGATGTCATCGGAAAACACCACGCCCCGGAAACCCATTTCCGCGCGCAGCACCTCGTTGATCCAGTACGACGAATAACCGGCCGGTTCCGGCGCAACCGCCGGATACGCGACGTGCGCCATCATCACCGCATCGGCTCCGACGTCGATGCCGGCGGCGAACGGCACCAGGTCTTCTGCACGCAGCACGTCCAGCGGGCGCGGGTCGATGGCCTCGTCGAAATGCGTGTCTTCCCGCACCGTGCCGTGGCCGGGGAAATGCTTCAGCGTCGCCGCCATGCCGGCGGCATGCATGCCGCGCACGTAGGCGCGGGTGAAATCGGCCACCACTTGCGGGTCCGACGAAAACGCGCGGTCGCCAATGGCGCGGTTGCCGCGCGCCAGGTCCACCACCGGCGCGAAGCTGAGGTCGATGCCGCTGGCGCGGATCTCGCTGGCCATCAGCCAGGCGTGTTCCTCGGCCAGATCCAGCGCGCCTTGCCGGTCGCAGGCGTGAATGGACTCAAAGCTCTGCAGCGGCGGCAGCTTGCTGTAACCCTCGCGGAAACGCTGCACGCGCCCGCCTTCCTGGTCAACGCAGATCAGCAGCGGGCGCGGTGCGGCGGCGCGGATCGCGGCCGATAGTTCGGTCACCTGCTCACGCGAGGCGAAGTTGCGCGTGAACAGGATGACGCCTGCACAGGCGTCGTGTTGCAGCCAGTCGCGTTCCTGTGCGGTGAGTTCGGTGCCGCTGATGCCAATGACGAGCATGTATGTCCTTCAGGGAATGTCCGTGGCGGCGCGCTCGGCCTCGCTCCATTGCGAATACGGGCGCGCGGCCAGGGCCAGATTGTAATAGCGCAGGCGCTCGGTCACCTGCTTGCCGGCCCACGATGGCAGATCGAAGGCTTCGTCGGCGGCATCCAGTTCGATCTCGGCCACCACCAGGCCGGCGTTGTCGCCGAGGAATTCATCGACTTCCCACAGTTTGCCGGCGTGAGTGACGTAATGCCGGCGCTTTTCGATCCGCCCGCCCACGCACAGCGCCAGCAACGCCTGCGCATCGGCCACCGGGATGGCGTAGTCGAATTCCTGCCGGGTCGTGCCCAGTTGCCGCGACTTGAGGTTCAGGAAGGCGGCCTCGCCCTCGATCCGCACCCGCACCGAGGCCTGCTGCGCGCCGCTTTCGACCGCATCCAGCGGGTTGAGGTAACCCTGCGCCATCGGCACGACCTTGTGCGCGGCGGTGCGCCAGCCATCGCCGGCGACCAGGAATTTGCGTTCGATCTCGAAGCCCATGACGCCTCCGCCTCATCGCTCGAACAACGCGATCGACTCCACGTGCGCCGTGTGCGGGAACATGTCCATCACCCCGGCCGCCTTCAGCTTCCAGCCCTGTTCGTTGACCAGCCAGCCGGCGTCGCGCGCCAGCGAGCCGGGATGGCAACTGACATAGACGATGCGGCCGAACTGCTTCAGCGGCAGTTGCTTCAGCACCTCGATCGCGCCGGACCGCGGCGGATCCAGCAGCAGCTTGTCGAAACCCTGCCGCATCCACGCCGCGCCGCGTTGATCCTGGACCAGGTCGGCGGCGTGGAATTGCGCGTTTTCCAGCCCGTTGCGCCGCGCGTTCTCGCGCGCCCGCGCCACCAGCCCGGCATCGCCTTCCACGCCGACCGCCTCGCCGACCAGGCGCGCCAACGGCAGGGTGAAATTGCCCAGCCCGCAGAACAGATCCAGCACGCGCTCGCCCGCCTGCGGCGCCAGCAGGTCGAAGGCATGCGCGATCATCTTCTCGTTCAAGGCCGCGTTGACCTGGATGAAATCCAGTGGCCGGAACGCCAGTTCCACATTCCACGGCGCCAGCCGGAACGACAGCGGAACACCCTGCGGCCACAGCGGTTGCACGCTTTCCACGCCGCCGGGTTGCAAAAAGATGGCGAAGCGATGCGCATGGCCGAAGGCCGTCAGCGCCGCGCAATCGGCGTCGGACAGCGGTTTCAGGTTGCGAAACACCAGCGCCACGCCATCGAAATCAGCGCCGGCATCGCCGGCAATGAATTCGATCTGGGCGATGTCGGCGCGGGCCTGCAGGCCATCGACCAGCTGCGCGAGCGCTTCGACCTTGAAGCCGATCGCGGGAATGACCGTGTGGCATTCGCGCAAATCCGCGACGAAACGCGGATCCTGCTCGCGGAAACCCACCAGCGTCCTGCCCTTCTTTTCCACATGCCGCACCGAAAAACGGCCCTTGCGCCGGTAGCCCCAGCTTGCGCCGGTCAGCGCCGGCAGCACGGTTTGCGGGCTGACGTGGCCGATGCGCTCGAAGTTTTCCAGCAGCACGCGCTGCTTGGCCTCGATCTGCCTGTCCTCGGCCAGATGCTGCAATACGCAGCCGCCGCAGGTACCGAAATGCGGGCAGCGTGGCGGCACGTGATCGGGCGAGGCTTGCAGCACCTCTACGGTCTTCGCTTCGTCGAAGTGGCGATTCTTCGCGGTCTGCTCGGCCAGCACGGTTTCGCCGGGCAGCGCACCGGACACGAACACGGCCTTGCCGTCGCGGCGGGCGACGCCGCGGCCATCGTGGCTCAGGTCGTGGATTTGCGCTTCAAACGGGGTGCGGTCGATGCGGGGCGCGCGGTGTCTGGCCACGTGGCGAAGGCTGCGTGAAATTCAGGGCCGCGCATTGTCGCACGTCCACGCCCTCCCCTTGCTCCGCAACGCGGACAAGGGGAGATGGGAGGAATGCTTTATCCGCGCCTGGCGCGGAAGAAAGACCGCAATCAGCGGATTTTCTTCAAGGTATTGGTATTGCCGAGCTTCTCGACCTTGCCGCCTGCCTTCTCGAAATCGGCGATGTCCTGCTCGATCTGCTCGTGGGTGATGTTCGCGCCGGACTTGCCGGAGCCGGACTTGGGGGAGGACTTGATGGACTTGTTCTTCGGAGCGGTCACGGGGCTTCCTTGTTGGAGTTGCCCATGCAGCTTACGCCATGCGGCGTAGAAAAACGTTCATGCCCATGAATCGAATCAGGCCGCATCCGCCTGCGTGGTGAAGCTCTCCCCGCAGCCACATTCGGCCGTGGCATTGGGATTGTCGAAGGTGAAAATCTCGCCCAGGCCCTGCTTGCGGAAGTCGATCTGCGTGCCATCGACCATCGGCAGGCTGTCGGCATCCACAAGGATGCACACGCCGTCCTGCTCGAACACCGTGTCGCCGTCGCGCCGCTCGCGGGCCAATTCGGTCACGTAGCCCCAGCCGGAACAGCCCGTTCTGGCCACGCCGAAACGCAAGCCCAGCGCGCCGGGCGTGCCGGAAACGAAACGCTGCACGCGAGCGAAGGCGGCGGGGGTCAGGGTGATGGCCATGCGGGACTCCTTGGAATGGCGGGATTCTACCCGTTCGCGCATGAAAACAGCGGGAAGAAGCAATGCGTTCGGCTATCATTGCCATCTTTGCAGATGGGGCCGGCAGGCCGGAGATTCAAGACATGGCGGTGGTGAGCGTCGAACATGCGCTGGCGGGCAAGGTCGCCGTCGGCGGCGAGGTCACGGTGCGCGGCTGGGTGCGCACGCTGCGCGGCTCCGCCGGGCTGGCTTTCGTCAACGTACACGATGGTTCGTGCTTCGCGCCGATACAGGTGGTCGCCACCGATGCGCTGCCCAATTTCGAAAGCGAAGTGAAGCACCTGACCACCGGCTGCTCGGTCATCGCCACCGGCACCCTGGTGCCCTCGCAGGGCAAGGGCCAGAGTTTCGAAGTGCAGGCGTCGCGCATCGAAGTGATCGGCTGGGTCGAAGACCCGCTGACCTATCCCATCCAGCCCAAGCCGATGACGCCGGAATTCCTGCGCGAAGTGGCGCACCTGCGCCCGCGCACCAACCTGTTCGGCGCGGTCACCCGCATCCGCCACTGCCTGGCGCAGGCGGCGCACCGCTTCTTCCACGAGAACGGCTTCTTCTGGATTTCCACGCCGATCATCACCAGCAGCGATGCCGAAGGCGCGGGCGAAATGCTGCGCGTGTCCAGTCTGGACCTGGCCAACCTGCCGCGCGATGCGAAAGGCAACGTGGACTTTTCCCGAGATTTCTTCGGCAAGGAAACCTTCCTGACCGTCAGCGGCCAGCTCAACGTCGAGGCCTATGCGCTGTCGATGAGCAAGGTCTATACCTTCGGCCCGACCTTCCGCGCCGAGAACAGCAACACCACCCGCCACCTGGCCGAGTTCTGGATGATCGAGCCGGAAATCGCCTTCGCCGATCTGAACGATGACGCCGACCTGGCCGAAGCCTTCCTCAAGTACCTGTTCAAGACGGTGCTGGCCGAACGCGGCGACGACATGGCTTTCATCGCCGAGCGCGTTGACAAGAACGCGATCGCCAAGCTGGAAGCCTTCATCGACGCGCCGTTCGAGCGGATCGACTACACCGATGCGATCAAGCTGTTGCAGGCGTCGAAGCACAAGTTCGAATTCCCGGTCGAATGGGGTCTGGACCTGCAGACCGAGCACGAGCGCTGGCTGACCGAACAGCACGTCGGCCGCCCGGTCGTGGTGATGAACTACCCGGAACACATCAAGGCTTTCTACATGCACCTCAACGACGACGGCAGGACCGTCGCGGCGATGGACGTGCTGGCGCCGGGCATCGGCGAAATCATCGGCGGTTCGCAACGCGAAGCACGGCTGGACGTGCTCGACGCGCGCATGGCGCAGTTCGGCCTGGATCCGGCGCAATACGGCTGGTATCGCGATTTCCGCCGCTACGGCAGCGTGCCGCACGCCGGCTTCGGCCTCGGCTTCGAGCGGCTGGTGGTCTATGTGTGCGGGTTGAGCAACATCCGCGACGCGATCCCCTACCCGCGCGCGCCGGGCAGCGCGGAGTTTTGATGATCCTGTTCCTCGCTCTCTGCTTCGTCGCCACCGCGATCGCCGGCTTCTGCGCCTTCGTGATCTTCTGGCCGCTGACCCTGGTGCATGTGCGCGACCGCCATCAAGCCATCGCCGACACTTTCGGCGCGGGTGCCTTTCTCAAGCCCGACGCCCTGCGCTGGCTGCTCAGTGGCCGTTACCGCGAAACCCGCGACTCGTCGCTGACGGGCCTGGCGACGCCGGCGCGGCTGTCGTTGCTGACGATCCTTTTCGGCCTGCTGATGGCCGTTCTGTTGTGGCTGTGGTCGCTGCTGGCTTGATGGACGTCGCGAACGAACAATGGTGGCTGGCGGCGCTGGGCCGCACCCTGGTCTGGGCGCGCCTGCGCGTCGGGCAGGCCGGCACCGCCGAGGTCTTCGACAGCGACGGCCGCACCCAGGCCTACGAAAGCGAGGACAGTGCCCGCGCCGCGCTGCTCGACGCCGAATTCGTCGCCTTCGACGGACTGGACCAGGAGGACGCGCTGCAACGCGGCTTCTCGCTGGAGGAAATCGCCCCGCCGCAGGCCGGCAGCGACGCCGAACTGCGTGAACGCATGGTGCAGGTGCTCGGTCACAACGCATGATGTTCACGCCCCGTGCCTTCGTCGAAACCGATTTGCAGGCGCTGGACTGGCTGGCCGCCCACGACGATTTCGCCACCCTGGTCACCGTGCGCGACGGCGAACCCTTCGTGACCCACCTGCCGGTGCTGTATTCGCGCAGCGGCGACAACGTCCAGATCGAAGGCCACTGGGCCAAGCCCAATCCGCAGGCTGCGCATGCCGGCGACGGGCTGGTCATCCTCCACGGCCCACATCATTACGTCTCGGCTAGCTGGTATCCGGACAAGGAACCCGCCGCGCGCGTGCCGACCTGGAACTACGCCGTCGCGCATCTGCACGGCAAGCTGGAAATCGTGACCGAGCGCAACGCCCTGGCCGACATCGTGGCGCGCCTGAGCGATCACAACGAAGCCAGGGTCGGCCGGGACTGGCGGTTCGACGCATTGCGCCGCGAGCACGTCGCCATGCTTGGCGGCATTGTCGGTTTCCGCTTCCGCGCCACGCGCATCGAAGTGAAATTCAAGCTCAGCCAGAACCACCCGCAAGCCAACCGCCACGCGGTAGCCGACGCGCTGGAGCGACTGGATGGCGACAATGCCCGCGACATCGCTGCGCTGATGCGGCAACGCGATTAAACTGACCAACATGACCGACCTCGACGAACTGCTGCGCAACAACCGCGAATGGGCCGACCGGGTCAGGCAGGAGGATCCGGATTTCTTCCAGCGCCTGTCGCGGCAGCAATCGCCGAAATACATGTGGATCGGCTGCTCCGACTCGCGCGTGCCGGCGAACCAGATCCTCGGCCTCGATCCGGGCGAGGTCTTCGTGCATCGCAACGTCGCCAACGTGGTCGTGCACACCGACCTGAACGCGCTGAGCGCGGTGCAGTTCGCGGTGGACCAGTTGCAGGTCGAACACATCCTGATCGTCGGCCACTACGGCTGCGGCGGCGTGCACGCCAGCCTGACCCACCGCCGCGTCGGCCTGGCCGACAACTGGCTGCGCCACGTCGGCGACGTGGCCGGCAAGCACGCCGCCCTGCTCGACGCGACCGCCGACGCGCACCTGCGCCATGCGCGCCTGTGCGAACTCAACGTGATCGAGCAGGTCGTCAACCTGTGCCAGACCACGGTGATCGAGGACGCATGGGCGCGCGGGCAACGGCTTTCCGTGCACGGCTGGGTGTATTCGCTCAAGGACGGACGCGTGCGCGAGATGGGCATCGACGTGTCCTCGGCGGACGATCTGCCTTCGCAGTACCGCAAGGCGCTGGCCGGCGTCCCGCGCGGCGGCAAACGCGACTGACGCGACCAGGAGAAGCCCCATGCTGCCCCCACCGATCAATTTCCAGGCCTGGATCGAAGAACATCGCCATCTGCTGAAACCGCCGGTCGGCAACAAGTGCATCTATGCCGGCGACTTCATCGTCATGGTCGTCGGCGGGCCGAACGTGCGCACCGACTACCACTGGGACGAGGGCCCGGAGTGGTTCTACCAGCTCGAAGGCGAGATGGTGCTGAAGGTGCAGGAAGGTTACGACCCAGCCACCGGCACCGGCACCACGCGCGACATCCCGATCAAGGCCGGCGAGATCTTCCTGCTGCCGCCGCGGGTGCCGCATTCGCCGCAGCGCATGCCCGATTCGGTCGGGCTGGTGATCGAACGCAAGCGCCTGCCGCACGAGAACGACGGCCTGATCTGGTTCTGCGAGCGCTGCAATGCCAAGCTGTACGAGGAATATTTCTTCCTGCACAACATCGAAACCGACTTTCCGCCGGTGTTCGAACGCTTCTACGCCTCGCGCGAGCATCGCACCTGCAAATCCTGCGGACACCTGAACCCGGCGCCGGCGCGCTATGAATTCCCCGATACCTGACCCGATGACTGCCCTTTCGCGTACCCACGCCCTCGCCCTCGACGCCGCCGACCCGCTGCGCGCCCTGCGCAACGAATTCCTGATCCCCAGGAACGGCGCGGCCGAGCAGACGTATTTCTGCGGCAATTCGCTGGGCCTGCAACCACGCGGCGCACGCGCACGGGTGCAGGAAGTGCTGGACAAGTGGGCACACGAAGCCGTGGAAGGTCACTTCCGCGGGCAGGCGCAATGGATGACCTACCACGAGCAGGCGCGCGAGCCGCTGGCGCGGATCGTCGGTGCGCTGCCGTCCGAAGTGGTGGCGATGAATTCGCTGAGCGTCAACCTGCACCTGATGATGGCCAGTTTCTACCGACCCACGCGCGAGCGGCCGGCGATCCTGATCGAAGCCGGCGCGTTTCCGTCCGATCGTCATGCAGTGGAATCGCAGATCCGTTTCCACGGTTTCGATCCGGCCACCGACCTGATCGAAGTGCAGCCCGGCGACGATGGCATCATTTCGATGCAGGCCATCGAGGAGGCCATCGCCGAACACGGTCCACGCCTGGCGCTGGTGCTGTGGCCGGGCATCCAGTACCGCAGCGGGCAGGCCTTCGACCTGGCCGCCATCGCGCGCCTGGGCCATGCGCAGGGCGCGAAGGTCGGTTTCGACCTCGCCCACGCGGCCGGCAACCTGCCGCTGCGCCTGCACGACGATGACGCCGACTTCGCCGTATGGTGCCACTACAAGTACCTCAACGCCGGCCCCGGCGCGGTCGCCGGCTGTTTCGTCCACGAGCGCCATGCGCGCAGCGACCTGCCGCGCCTCGCCGGCTGGTGGGGCCACGAGAAGGAAACCCGCTTCCTGATGCAGCCGCAGTTCGTGCCCACGCCCGGCGCCGACGGCTGGCAACTGAGCAATCCGCCGATCCTGGCGCTGGCGCCGCTGCTGGCGTCGCTGGACCTGTTCGACAAGGCCGGCGGCATGGCCGCGCTGCGCGCCAAGTCGGAGAAGCTGACCGGCTTCCTCGAAGCGCTGATCCGCGCGCGGCTGGGCGACACGCTGCACATCGTCACCCCCGCCGACCCGGCGCAGCGCGGCTGCCAGTTGTCGCTGCGCGTTGCCGGCGGACGCGACATGCCATCCAGAAGCGCCGGGCGCGAACTGTTCGATTACCTGGTCGCCATCGGCATCGTCGGCGACTGGCGCGAACCGGACGTGATCCGCATCTCGCCGACGCCGCTGTACAACCGCTACATGGACACTTACCGCTTCGTCGAGGAAGTCGAAACCTGGCGGGGTTTCTAGTTGAACGCCGCGAACGGGAAATCCTTCGTCATCATCGGCGCCGGCCTCGCCGGCTGCCTGCTCGCCACCTTGTTGTGCCGACGTGGCTGGCAGGCCACCGTCTATGAGCGCCGCGGCGATCCGCGCATCAAGGGCTACGAATCCGGCCGTTCGATCAACCTGGCGCTGGCCGAGCGCGGCCGCCATGCGCTGCGCCAGGCCGGCGTGGAATCCGAAGTGATGGCGCAGGCGGTGATGATGCGCGGACGCATGGTGCATGTGCCGGGCGAAACGCCGCAATTGCAGCGCTATGGCCGCGACGACAGCGAATCGATCTGGTCGGTGCACCGCGCCGATCTCAATCTGACCTTGCTGCAATTGGCCGAACAGGCCGGCGCGCGAATCCATTTCCACCATCGCCTGCACACCGTCGATTTCGGCGCCGGCTATGCGCGTTTCATCGACGACCGCGACGACCAGCCCCACGACCTGCATTTCGACGCGCCGCTCATCGGCGCCGACGGCGCCGGCTCGGCCTTGCGCGCGGCGATGAACCGCTGGTCGCCACTGGGCGAGCGCAGCGAGTTTCTCGACCATTCGTACAAGGAACTGGAAATCCCGCCCACCGCCAGCGGCGATTTCGCGATGGAACCCAACGCGCTGCACATCTGGCCGCGTGGCCGCTACATGTGCATCGCCCTGCCCAACGACGAAAAGACCTTCACCGTCACGCTGTTCCTGCCCAACGAGGGCGAGCCGAGTTTCGAGAGCGTGCACAGCGGCGCGGATGCGCAGGCCCTGTTCGCCCGCGAATTCGCCGATGCGCTGCCGCTGATTCCGCGATTGCGCGAAGACTGGGAAAACCATCCGCCCGGCCTGCTCGGCACGGTCTATCTGGACCGCTGGCGCCTGGGTGGCCGCGCTCTGCTGATCGGCGATGCCGCGCACGCGATGGTGCCCTTCCACGGCCAGGGCATGAACTGCGCCTTCGAGGATTGCGTGGCGCTGGCCGACCTGCTGGACGCGCACGGCAACACCACGGACGCCTTCGCCGCGTTCGAGGCCGAACGCAAGCCCAATGCGCTGGCGATCCAGAAGATGGCGCTGGAAAACTACATCGAGATGCGCGACCTGGTCGATGACGCCGATTTCCTGCTGCAACGCCAGCTGGAGCAGGTGCTGCAAGAACGCCATCCCGGCCGCTTCGTGCCGCATTACAGCATGGTCACCTTCATGCGCATCCCCTACGCGGTGGCGCTGGAACGCAGCGAGATACAACGCGGAATCCTGATCGAGGCCACACGCGGGCATGCGTCGCTTGATGACATCGACTGGGATGCGCTGGATCGCATCGTCGCCGAACGCCTGTCGCCATTGCGGGATGCAGGGTGATGCCTGCCAGCTTCCTGTTCTACGATCTTGAAACCTTCGGCGCGGATCCGCGCCGCACCCGCATCGCGCAGTTCGCGGCAATCCGCACCGATGCGGAACTCGACGAAATCGACGAGCCGATCAGCTTCTTCGTCAAGCCCGCCGACGACCTGCTGCCCTCGCCCATCGCCACCCTGATCACCGGCATCACGCCGCAGCAGGCACTGCGCGAAGGCATCGCCGAGGCCGACGCCTTCGCCCGCATCGCCGAGGAAATGTCGCGGCCGGAAACCTGCGCGCTGGGCTGGAACACGTTGCGCTTCGACGACGAATTCGTTCGTTACGGCCTGTTCCGCCATTTCTTCGACCCTTACGAACGCGAATGGCGCGGCGGCAATTCGCGCTGGGATCTGCTCGACGTGGCGCGGCTGTTCCATGCCTTGCGTCCGGACGGCATCGTCTGGCCGCAGCGCGAGGACGGCAAGGGCACGTCGTTCAAGCTGGAACACCTGGCCGCCGCCAATCATGTGCGCATCGGCGATGCGCACGAAGCGCTGTCGGACGTGCGCGCCACGCTGGGCATCGCCCGCTTGATGCGCAAGGCGCAGCCGCGACTGTGGGAGCACACACAGAAGCTGCGCGACAAGCGTTACGCCGCCAGCCTGCTGGATCTGTCTGCGATGCAACCGGTGTTGCACGTCTCGCAGCGCTACCCCGCCAGTCGCCTCTGTGCCGCGCCGGTGTTGCCGCTGGCGCGGCACCCGCGCATCGACAACCGCGTGATCGTGTTCGATCTGGACGGCGATGCCGACGCGCTGTTGCAATTGGACGCGCAGGACATTGCCGATCGCCTGTACGTGCTGGCATCGGCGCTGCCCGAAGACGTGCAGCGCGTGCCGCTGAAGGAAGTGCATCTGAACCGTTGCCCCGCGCTGGTGGCGTGGAGCCATTTGCGCGACGCGGATTTCCAGCGGCTGGGAATCGATCGCGCCAACATGGAAGCCGATGCCGCGCGATTGCGCTCGCACGCGACGGAACTGGCCGAAAAAGTGCGGCGAGTGTTCGCCACCGACGCCGCGCGCGAACCCGCCGACGCCGACGCCGCGCTGTATGACGGCTTCATCGGCGACGCCGACAAGCGGCGCATGGCCGAGGTGCGGGCAACGCCGCCAGCGCAGCTTGGCGAACGCGAATTCGCTTTCGGCGACCGTCGCCTGCCGGAACTGCTGTTCCGCTATCGCGCGCGCAATTGGCCGGAGAGCCTGTCGCCAGCCGAGCGCGGTCGCTGGGACGATTACCGCCGCCAACGCTTGCTGGCCGACAACGGCTTGTCCGAGGTGACGTTGCCGCAATTCTTCGAGCAGATTTTCGCATTGCGCGGCGAAAATGCCGGTGCAGGCGCGAGGCAGGCGTTGCTGGACCAGTTGCAGGCCTGGGGCGAGGCATTGCAGGCAACGCTCTGACGCTTCTCCGGGTTTCCTGACCGGCCGCGTTATCATCCCGCCATGCCCAGCTACTTCTCCGACGCCAGCTTCAAGTTCCTGCGCGGACTGGCGCGCCACAACGACAAGGCCTGGTTCGCCGCGCACAAGGCGCAGTACGAGGATCACGTGCGACAGCCGTTCCTGCGCCTGCTGACCGACCTGCAACCGGACCTGGCCGCGGTCAGCCCGCATTTCCGCGCCGATCCGAAGACCGTCGGCGGCTCGCTGTTCCGCATCCATCGCGATGCGCGTTTTTCCACCGACAAGTCACCGTACAAATCGTGGCAAGGCGCGCGCCTGTACCACGAACGCAGCAGGCAGGTGGCCGCGCCTTCCTTCTACCTCCACCTGCAACCGGGCGAATGTTTCGTCGGCGCGGGTCTGTGGCACCCGGAGCCGGACACGCAGCGCAGGATCCGGCAGTTCATCTTCGACAATCCGGGCAGTTGGAAAGCCGCTGCGCACGATGCGAAGTTCCGCCGTCGTTTCGATTTCGAGCAAAGCGAGAAGCTGATCCGCCCGCCGCGCGGTTTCCCGCCGGAGTTCGAGTTCATCGACGACCTGAAACACCGCAATTTCGTGTTCTGGCGCGATATCGACGATGTGGCGATGACCGGGCCACGATTGCGCAAGACGCTGGCCGCCGACCTGGCCGCGCTGGGGCCGTTCGTCGATTACCTGTGCGCGGCGCTGGAGCTGGAATTTTAGGAAACCCGCCATTGCCGAGTCGCCATTGTTCCCCCTCCCCGCCATGCGGAGAAGAAGGAGAACAGGACGAATCGCCCTACCCCCCGTTCGCCACGCCATGCGGCACGTGGCCGGCGGCGACATGCTGGCGGGCGCTGTCGATGTTGTGCTGCGAATCGTCGAAGAAGATGTCCGCGCCGAAGGCCTCCAGGAACGGCCCCTTGTGCCGGCCGCCGAGGAACAGCGCCTCGTCCAGGCGCACGCCCCATTCGCGCAGGGTGCGGATCACCCGCTCGTGCGCCGGGGCCGATCGCGCGGTGACCAGTGCGGTGCGGATCGGCGCGTCCGGCCCGGCCGGAAAGACTTGCTGCAATTCGTGCAGTGCCGACAGGAAACCACGGAACGGCCCGCCCGACAGCGGCGCGTGCGCATGTTCGCGCTCGTGGCGGCCGAAGGCTTCGACACCCTGCTCGCGGCTGATGCGTTCGCTCTCGTCGCCGAAGATCACCGCGTCGCCGTCGAAGGCGATGCGCAACTGGTCGCGGCGCTGTTGCGGCGTGCGCGCTTCGGGAATGATGGTGGCCGCGGCGATGCCCTGTTCCAGCGCGCGCCGCACCGATTCCGGGTTGGCCGAAAGGAACAGGTTGGCGCCGAACGGCTTGATGTAGGGCCAGGTCGGCTCGCCGCTGGTGAAGGTGGCGCGGATGATGCCCAGCGCGTGGTGCTGGATCGAATTGAAGATGCGCAGCCCAGTGTCGGCGGAATTGCGCGACAGCAGGATCACCTCGACCCGTGGCGCGTCGTCCGGCGCGCCGGCGTTGAGCGCCAGCAGCTTGCGCACCACCGGGAAGGCCACGCCGGGGGCCAGCGGGTCGTCTTCGTGGTGGCGCTGGTGGTCACTGTAGGCATCGACGCCTTCGTTCTGGTAGAGCGCATGGCTTTCTTCCAGGTCGAACAAGGCGCGCGAGGTTACCGCGACGGTCAGCAGGCGTGGCGTGTTGTCGGACATGCGCGGATTATCGCGCGTCAGTGTCGCGGCGGGTGAGACGCCTACTTGCCCAGTTCGCGCGAATCCACGATGAAGCGCGTGGCCGGGCCGCGCAGGTAACCATGGGTCACCGCACGCGCCTGCACTTCCATCAGCAGCGGCTTCTGTACGCTCGGCGCTTCGTCCGGCCACATCACCAGGATTTCGCTGCGGCGCTTGCCGGTGGTGATCGCGATGGGCGTGGTCGGGAACACCGCGACGGGCGAATTCGCGCTCAATACTTCGAATTCGATGCCGATTTCGTCAAGCTTGTAGTCGCCGCCGGGCAGTTTCAGATCCAGCACCAGGATGCCGGTGCCGTCGCAGCTGCCGGGCACGCCGCCGACGCCGCGGGTGATGCCGACGGCCTTCAGCTTGGGCGCATCCAGCGCATCCGGCGGCGCCTCGGCCGGCGTTGCGCCGCTGGCCAGCCCGAACGTGGTGTAGCCGCTGTCCAGGTTGCAGGCGGCGGAAGCGTCCATCGCGTGCAACAGCAGCAGGACAGCCAGGCTGGAAGAGAGCTTCATCGGTATCCCCCATCGATTCTCGTGATCGCCGTCACGCTTCCTCCCAAGCGTGCAGCGCGATTCGAGGAACATACCCGATTTGTTTTGCCGGCAACAGTTCTCAGACGATGAATTGCTCGCTGAGGATGCGCTCTTCCAGGTTGTGTTCGGGGTCGAACAGCAGGGTCACGGTGTGGTCGCGCGACTCGCGCACGGTCACCTCTACCACGTCGCGGGTCTCGTGCGAGTCGGCGGTGACGCTGACCGGGCGCTTGTATGGATCCAGCACGCGCAAGCGGAATTCGGTGTCGGCCTTGAGGATGGCCCCGCGCCAGCGGCGCGGGCGGTACGGCGCGATCGGGGTCAACGCCAGCGTGTGCGAACCCAGCGGCAGGATCGGCCCGTGCGCGGAGAAGTTGTACGCCGTGCTG
The DNA here is from genome assembly GCA_047607085.1 of Pseudoxanthomonas sp. Lineage (GTDB taxonomy): Bacteria > Pseudomonadota > Gammaproteobacteria > Xanthomonadales > Xanthomonadaceae > Pseudoxanthomonas_A. The sequence goes on from JASGDT010000059.1 coordinate 120,954, forward strand.
CCGGCCGGCGTGGCGACCAGCACGCCGTCGCAGACCAGCTCATCGACGCGGGTCTGGCCGTTCAGGTCGATGCGCAGGTGCGCGGCCTGGCGGGTCTGGCGCAACAGCGAGACCTCGTTGTAGGCCAGCGAAACGGTGCTGGCGCCGGATTCGGTCTGCGCGTGCATTTCCAATGGGCGCAAATTGGCCGGCTCGGCGGCCGCGATGCGTTCCAGCAGGCCGTCTGCGCGGTAGTGGTTCATCAGGAACCCGACCGTACCCAGCTTCATTCCATACACCGGTTTGCCCAGGCCGCCATGCCGGTGCAGCGTTTGCAGCATGAAGCCGTCACCGCCCAACGGGCACAGGATGTCGGCCTGCGCCGGCTCGCAATTGCCGTGCCGAGCCGCCATGACAGCCAGCGCGGCTCGTGCGTCGTCGGTGGGGCTGGCAAGGAAGGCGATGCGCGAGGGTACGGACATCTTTTGCTCCGGCGGGGCAGGCAAAGGCAGGTTCTTCCCCGTTGGGTGACAGCGGGGAAGAATTCAAAGATAACCCGGCAACAGGCTCAATCGGCCAACCATGCCTGCCACGGCAGCGACGAGTCGCCCAGCGCGATGAAATCGCCGTTGAGCAGGCTTTCGCGCCGGTTGTAGCGGAACGCACGGCCGTCTGTCGCCAGCAACGCGCCGCCGGCCGCTTCCAGGATGCATTGCGCGGCAGCCGTATCCCATTCCGAGGTCGGGCCGAAGCGCGGATACAGGTCCAGCGTACCTTCGGCGATGCGGCAGAACTTCAGCGACGAACCCAGCGCCACCGTTTCCACGCCACCGCAGTATTGCGCCGCCACCCGCGCCAGCAGGCCTTCCGTACGCGCGTCGCGGTGCGAGCGACTGGCAGCCACGCGCAGCGGCGAACCCGCCGGCCGCCGCGTGCGCAGGATTGCGTCGCCATGGCGATCTCGGCGCATCGCCGCCTGCCCCTGCACCGCGTGCCAGACCTCGCCGGTCACCGGGGCCAGCACCACGCCGAAGATCGGCTGGTTGTCCTCGATCAGGGCGATATTGACGGTGAACTCGCCATTGCGCTTGACGAATTCGCGAGTGCCATCCAACGGATCCACCAGCCAGTAGGTCGGCCACTCATTGCGCACCGCCCATGGAATGTCGGACGCTTCCTCGGACAACACCGGCCAATCCGGCGTCAGTCGCGCCAGGCCTTCGCTGATGATGTGGTGCGCGGCCAGGTCGGCGCGGGTCAGCGGCGAATCGTCGGCCTTGTTTTCGAATTCGAAGGGGCCTGCATACACCGCCATGATGGCATCGGCGGCTTCGCAGGCAATGGCAATGACGGCTTCACGGATATCGTTGGAAAGGCGCATCTTTCTCGGGCAATCTCTCTCAGGCAGGCTGTTTCAGCCATTCTCTTGCAATGAACAGGGCCGCCAGCGAGCGGCCTTCGGAAAAATCCTCGCGCAGCATCAGCCGATCGAGTTCGGACAGCTTCCACGGCACCACTTCCAGTTCCTCCGGCTCGTCGCCTGGCAGGCGCTGCGGGTACAGGTCGCGCGCCAGCACCAGCCACGACTGGTGGTTCATGTAGGTCGGCGCCAGCGTCAACGGCCGCAGCACGTCGATGCGGCGCGCGCCGAAGCCGGCTTCTTCCTTGAGTTCGCGGTCGGCGGCTTGTTCCGGTGTTTCGCCGGCGTCGATGCGGCCCTTGACCAGACCCAGCTCGTAGCGATGCACGCCGGCGGCGTATTCGCGCACCAGCAGCACGGTGTCGTCGTCGCGCATCGGCACCACCACCACCGCGCCGTGGCCATGCGTCACCAGCCGGTCGAAGCGGCGGCGTTCGCCGTTGGAGAACTCCAGATCCAGCCGCTGCATGCTGTACGGCCCGGCCTGCTCTTCGCTGACGCCGTGGATGACGGGAAGGCGACGACTCATGGGGCGTGCACGCCCATGCGCGCGATCAACGCGGCCGATATGATGGAAGGATGCAGTCGCCAGAACATGTCCCGGGAATGTTAACAGAGCCGATGCCGTTTGATGCCGCTGCCGCGCACTGGCGCAAGCGTGATCTGGCGGTACTGTGGCACCCGTGCACGCAGATGCGGGAACACCATCTGGACAGCCGCCACGCCGATGCGTTACCGCTGTTGCCGATTGCACGCGGCGAAGGCGCATGGCTGCACGGCCACGATGGCCGCCGCTACCTGGATGCGGTCAGCAGTTGGTGGACCAATCTGTTCGGCCACGCCGAGCCCCGCATCGCCGCCGCCATCGGCAAGCAGGCCGGCACGCTGGAACAGGTGATGCTGGCCGGCTTCGGCCACGAACCGGCGATCGAACTGGCCGAAAAACTGCTGGCGCTGGCCCCGCGCCAGGCCGGACGCGCGCCGCTGGCCAAGGTGTTCTACGCCGACAATGGTTCGGCCGGCATCGAAGTCGCGCTGAAGATGGCCTTCCACGTTTTCCACAATCGCGGCGAACACCACCGCCGCAAATTCATTGCGCTGGAAAACGGCTACCACGGCGAAACCCTGGGCGCGCTGGCGGTCGGCGACATCCCGCTGTACCGCCGCATCTACGCGCCGCTGCTGGCCGAAGCGGTGTTCGCGCCCTCGCCCGATGCGTACCACGCGCGCCTCGGCGAAAGCGCCGAGCAATGCGCGCTGCGCGCCGCCGACGCGCTGGCGACCGTGTTCGACCAGCACCCCGGTGAAATCTGCGCGCTGATCGTCGAACCGCTGCTGCAATGCGCCGGCGGAATGCGCATGCACCACCCCGCCTACCTGCGCCGCGCGCGCGAACTGTGCGACGCCAACGGCGCGTTCCTGATCGCCGACGAGATCGCCACCGGCTTCGGTCGCACCGGCACGCTGTTCGCGTTCGAGCAAGCCCATGCAATGCCCGACCTGCTGTGCCTGTCGAAGGGCCTGACCGGCGGCTTCCTGCCGCTGGCCGCCGTGCTGGCCACGCGGGCCATCCACGACGCCTTCCTCGACGACACGCGCGAACGCGCCTTCCTGCATTCGCACAGCTACACCGGCAACCCGCTGGCCTGCGCGGCGGCGCTGGCGTCGCTGCAGATCTTCAAGGACGACGGCGTGATCGAAAACAACCGCATCACCGCCGGCAAGATGGCGAAGCTGGCCGCGCACATCGGCCAGCACCGCCACGTCGCCGACACGCGCCGGACCGGCATGGTCGTCGCCTTCGAGCTGCGCCGCGACGGCGACAAGGCCACGCCCTTCCCCGCCGCCGCGCGCGTTGGCCTGAATGCCTACCGCGCGGCGCTGCAACGCGGCGTGGTGCTGCGCCCGCTGGGCGACGTGCTGTACTGGATGCCGCCATACTGCATCGACGACGCACAACTGGCGCTGCTGGCCGAGACCACCCAGGCCGCCATCGACGAGGCCACCGCATGCGCCTGACCCGCTGCTTCGTCGATGCCACGCTCGCGCCCGGCAACGACATCGCCCTGCCCGACGCAGCCGCCACGCATCTGGTGCGGGTGCTGCGCCTGCACGAAGGCGACGCCTGCGTGCTGTTCAACGGCGACGGCCACGACTATGCCGCGCAGATTGTTTCTGCCGGCAAGCGCGAAACCCGCGTGCAAATAATTTCCGCCACGCCAGTCAACAACGAGTCGTCGTTGCGCATCGTGCTGCTGCAAGGCATCGCGCGCGGCGAAAAGATGGACCTGATCCTGCAGAAAGCCACCGAACTGGGCGTCGCCGCCCTCGTTCCGGTGCAATCCGAACGCAGCGAAGTGAAACTGGACGCCGAACGCGCCGCCAGGCGCGTCGAACACTGGCGCAGCGTGGTGGTTGCCGCCTGCGAACAAAGCGGCCGCGCGGCGCTGCCGTCGATTGCCGCACCACAACCGCTGGCAGTGGCGGCATCAACCGAAGCCACACTGAAACTCACCCTCGACCCGGAAGGCGAACACGCACTGTCGTCACTGCAGGCCCCCTCGCCCGCCACGCTCGCCATCGCCATCGGCCCCGAAGGCGGCTGGTCGCCGCGCGACCGCGCAACCCTGCAAGCGGCCGGCTTCAGCGGCCTGCGCCTGGGCCCGCGCATCCTGCGCACCGAAACCGCCGGCCTGGCCGCGATCGCGGCGCTGCAATCGCGGTTCGGGGATTTTTCGTAGCGAATACCACGTTATCTCCCCAGCGATTTTGCTCAACATTAAGGATGTCCTCGTTGCCGAGTGCACCATATCTCCTGTTGTGCAGACAACAATGGAAGTATGGAGCTCGATTGCATCCCTGCCAGACAACACGGATGCTCATTCGCCACCGGCCCAGGTCAGGCTGACACGCAGGCCACCCAGCGGGGACTGCCCCAGCCGAATCACGCCAGTGGCGCAGTACGCTCAGCCCATCAAGCCGCGGCAGACCGAGGTCGAGGATCGCCGCACCGTAGCCCTCGATGTCGCCTTGGAACCACGCACTTTCGCCGTCGCCACATTCGTCAACGACGAAACCGGCCGCTTGCAGCGCACGCGCCAAATCGGCACGGATGTCGGCATCGTCCTCGACCACGAGGCAACGCATCAGTCGTCCTTGACCTTCAGTACTGCACCAGTACGCGCGTCGAGGGTGATCTTGCGCACCCGGCCATCTGGGGTCAGAACCTTCACCTTGTACTCCCAGCCACCACCTTCGTTCGCATCCTCGCGATCGAGTTCGACCTCGATCACATCGCCGGGCACCTTGACCGTCACCGCCTCCAAAACCTTCGCCAGCGGCAGGATTTCTCCGCGACGCAACAACTCGCGCACTTCGACATGATCATGATCATGCTTGCCGGCCAGCACGGCAGAAACGGGGATCAGCAGCCCGGTGGTGATGGTCAGCGCTGTGACGGAAAGGAAGCGAATCGATGTTTTCATACGGCGAGGATGCGTCGGCATTTCTGACGTTTCCCTGACATCGTCGGCCTCCGTGCCGTCTGCGTTGCCAGTCTAGGCTGCCACATCGATCCCGGGAAACCATATTCCGATATGCCTTCGCACCACGCCTGTCGTTGTGTTTGTTGCCCTCTGCTGCATCCTTCCCGCAGTCGCGCAGGCGTCGTCACGCAACGATACGTATTCGCGCACATATTTCGCCGCAACTTTGGCAAGCAATGCATGGGAAATGCTGCAGCGGGTACCCGGTTTCGCCGTCGTCGAGGCCAACGAGGACGTGCGCGGTTATGCGTCCGCGCAAGGCAACACGCTGTACGCCAAACGCAGGCTCGGCCTGCACTGGCGCGCGCGGAACTGGTCGATCTGTTCGGCCGCGGATTCCGCGACGACCGCGACAAGTACGACGATCCGCGCTCGCAGATGCCGCTGGACGAGTGCGATATCCGCCGGTGCCGGACGCCCGGCACCGTCGAGGTGACGCTGCGCCGCAAGTTCGGCGACTGACGATGGGTACGCGGTTACGCCGTCGCCAGCGCCAGGTTCAGGCGTTCGACCAGCGCCGCGTGCACCGCGCCGTTGGAAACGCAGACGTTGTGCTCATGCAGGTCGAGCCTGTCACCGCTGACGGAAGTGGCGATGCCGCCGGCTTCCCGCACCAGGATGATGCCCGGGGCCATGTCCCAGGCATTGAGCGCGCGTTCCCAATACGCATCCCAACGACCGGCCGCGACCCAGGCCATGTCAACCGCGCAGGCGCCGGTGCGGCGGATGCCGGCGACGTCCGCGCTGAGCAGGGCCATTTCCCGCGCGAATACCGGATGATCCGGTTTGCCGGAAAACGGGATGCCGCAGGCGAGCACCGCTTCGATCAAGGTCCCGCGATTGGAAACGTGGATGCGTTGCCCGTTGAGCCAGCAACCCTTGCCTCGCTCAGCCACGTAGGTCTCGCCAATCGCCGGCAGGTGGGTGACGCCGGCCACGACCTCGCCTTCGCGCGCCAGCGCCACGTTCACGCCCCACAACGGCGTGCTGAACAGGAAGTTGGTGGTGCCGTCGAGCGGATCGACGATCCAAGTGTTGGCACCATCGCTGCCGCCGAAAGCGCCGCCTTCTTCGCCCAGGAAGCCGTAGCCCGGCTGCGCTTTCGCGAGGATTCCGCGCGTGGTGCGCTCGGCCTCCTCGTCGGCGATGGATACCAAGTCGGCAGGCCCGCTCTTGGAGCGGATCCCGAGTTCGGACAGCCTGCCGAAATGTTTCACCAGCCCGACGCCGGCCGCCTGCGCAGCCTCGATCATCGCCTGCAGGTCGCGTGAAGGTTCCATCATGCTCTTCTCCTCAATCCCTCAGTCTGGTGCGCCACAAACAGGTAGCCAGCAGCGTGGCCAACACCGAGCAGCCGATCCAGAACCAGACCACCGGGCCGAAATCGTAGTGGTGCGCGTCGCCGACCACGGTCATGCCCTCGTCGATCAGCATGCCCGATATCTGCTCCTGCAGGCCCGCGCCGATGTAGCTGAAGATCCCGATCACGCCCATCGCCGCGCCGGACACACGCTTGGGCGCGATGTCCACCGCAAACAGTCCACCGAGCGAGGTGACCAGCCCTGTCATGCCGACGCCGAACAGCAGCATCGCGACCACCAGTACCAGCAAGCTGTTGGGGCCGAAGAAGATCAACAGCATGCCGACGATCTCGGCGATGCCGAACAGCAGGTTCGCGGGCGGGCGCCGGCCGTTGAACACTTTGTCGGAAACCAAGCCGAAAGCGATCGCACCGACGATGCCGGCGATGGTGTTGACCATCAGCAGCGAACCCGCGGCCGGCAGCGAGAATCCGCGCGCCTCCTGCAGGTACAGCACGCCCCACGAATTGATCGCGTAGCGGGCGACGTAGTTCAGCGCGCTGGACACGCACAACACCCAGATCGCGGGAATCTTCAGGATCGATAATTGCAGGCCGATGATTTCCTTCGGCGACGGCTTCGCTGCCGCACCACCGCCCGCATAGTGGTCGTCCTTCCAGTCCGCCACCGTCGGCAGGCCGAGCGTCGCCGGGCGGTCCTGAATCAACGCGAAACAACCGATGGCCGTGACCACGCCGATCAGGCCCGGCCCCCAGAACCCCCAACGCCAGCCGAGTGCGGCGACGATGCCGCCGACCAGCACGAAGGTCAGCCCTTCGCCAATGGAATGCGCGGTGCTCCACAGGCCGTAGGCGCGGCCGCGCTCGCGGTTGGAAAACCAATGGGTCATCGCCACCACGCCGCCCGGCGCGCCCGCGCTCTGGAACCAGCCATTCAGGCCCCACAGCAACACCGCGATCCACAGCGTGGTGGTAAGGCCCATCGCCATGTTGCACAGCGCCGAAGCCAGGAAAGCCGCGCCAAGGAAGCGTTTCATGTTGGCGTGGTCGGCAAGGAAACCGTTGGTCAGCTTGCCGATGGCGTAGGTATAAAAAAGCGCAGAACCAATCGTACCGAGATCAGTGGGTGAATAGATGCCGCCGTCGATCAACGGCTTCTTGACCATGCCCAGCGCCAGCCGGCACATGTAAATCAGGCCGTAACCCAGCGTGATCGCCAGCATCACCCGCACGCGATGGCGGCGGAAAAGCGCGTCGATCTTGCCCTTGTCGCCGATCGCCGACGCGTCGTCGCCGGCTGCGAAGAATCCCAGAATGCCTGATGCCACGTGTCCCTCCTATGTCGTCCAAGCCCGCAGCGCCACGCCGCCAACTACGCGAAGCACCTCAACGCATGGTCGGAATCACGAAACTCTGGTCGGTCACCGCACCGCCCTTCGGCCAGCGCTGGGTCACGACCTTGGTCCGGGTGAAGAAGCGCACGCCGTCCATGCCGTATTGGTTGAGGTCGCCGAAGCCGGAGCGCTTCCAGCCGCCGAAACTGTGGTAGGCCACCGGCACCGGGATCGGCACGTTGATGCCGACCATGCCCACCTCGACCCGGTCGGCGAACTCGCGCGCGGCGTCGCCATCGCGGGTGAAGATGGCCACGCCGTTGCCGTATTGATGCTGCGAGGGCAACCGCAACGCCTCGTCGAAGCTGTCGGCACGCACGATCTGCAGCACCGGGCCGAAGATCTCCTCGCGGTAGGTCCTCATCGAAGGGGTCACCCGGTCGAACAGGCTCGGGCCGAGGAAGAAACCGTTCTCGTGCCCCGGCAACGAGAAGCCGCGGCCGTCGCGCACCAGCTCCGCGCCCTCCTCGACGCCCATGCGCAGGTAGTCCTCGATTCGCGCCTTGTGCGCGGCGGTGACCACCGGGCCGTAATGCGCGTCGGGATCGGTGGAAACGCCGATCCTCAGCGTCGAAATCGCGGCCAGCAGTTTCTCGCGCAGCGCATTGGCCGTGGCCTCGCCGACCGGCACCACCACCGGCAACGCCATGCAGCGCTCGCCGGCCGAGCCGTAGGCCGCGCCGATCACGTCGGCGACGGTCTGGTCGAGGTCGGCGTCGGGCAGCACGATGCCGTGGTTCTTCGCGCCGCCCATGCACTGCACGCGCTTGCCGTGCTGCGCGCCCAGCGCATAGACGTGCTGGGCGATGTCGGAGGAGCCGACGAAACTGACCGCCTTGATCGTCGGGTGCCCGAGGATGGCCTCGACGGTTTCCCGGTCGCCGTGGACGACGTTGAGCACGCCCTCGGGCAGGCCGGCCTCGACCATCAGTTCGGCCAGCCGCACCGGCACCGACGGGTCGCGTTCGGACGGCTTGAGGATGAAGGCGTTGCCGCTGGCGATGGCCGGGCCGAACATCCACATCGGGATCATCGCCGGGAAGTTGAACGGGGTGATGCCGGCGACCACGCCCAGCGGCTGCCGCGCCGAATACACGTCGATGCCGGGACCGGCGCCCTGGGTGTATTCGCCCTTCAGCAGGTGCGGGATGCCGCAGGAGAACTCGATCACCTCCAGTCCGCGCTGGAGGTCGCCGCGCGCGTCCGACAGCACCTTGCCGTGCTCGGACGACAGCAGCCGCGCCAGCTCGTCCATGTTCGCTTCGAGCAGGCGCTTGAATTCGAACATCACCCGCGCGCGGCGCTGCGGGTTGACCTTCGCCCATTCGACCTGCGCCTTCGCCGCGCTGGCGACCGCGCGGTCGAGTTCTGCTGCGGAGGCCAGCGGCACCTGTGCCTGCACCTGGCCGCTGTTGGGGTCGAAGACGTCACTGTGACGGCCAGACGTACCGGCGACGGACTTGCCGTCGATGAAGTGTGCGATGTTGCGCATGTCGTTTTCCGGCTGGTTACTTGGACTGGGCGTCGAGGATCCACTGATGGTCGGGGTCGATGCAGAACATCCAGCGTCGCTCCGGCCCGGCCATCACGTTGAGGTAGTACAGGTCATAGCCGTGCGCGGCGCCGACCGGGTGGTAGCCGCGCGGCACCAGCACCATGTCGCCGTCGCCGACGGCGAAGGATTCGTCGAGGTCGCCTTCGGCGGTATAGACGCGCTGGAAGGCGAAGCCCTGCGCCGGCGTGATCCGGTGGTAATAGGTTTCCTCCAGCGCGGTTTCCTTGCCCGGCACGTGGGTGTCGTGCTTGTGCGGCGGATAGCTCGACCAATGGCCTGCCGGAGTGATGACCTCGACCACCAGCAGGCTGTCGGCCGGTTCGCTTTCCGGCAGGATGTTGCGCACGTAGCGGGTGTTGGTGCCCTGGCCGCGGGTTTCACGCGGCATCTGCGCCTCGCCGATCAGCCGCGGCGTGCGCCCGGGTTTTCCCGGCGCGGTGCACACCACCAGTTCGGCCGCGTCCTTCGCAGTCATCGACCAGACCACGCCGGCCGGCACATACACGGCACCCGGCGCCTTGTCCTCGAACGGCGTGGCGCGTCCGCCGAGGCCTTCGAAGGCATGTTCGCCGGCGATCACGTCGGCACTGCCGGTCACCAGCACCAGGCAAGTCTCGCGATCCGCGTCGAAGCCCTCGAAACGCTGGCCGTCGGCAAGCCTGACGATGCGCTGGCCGATGTAGGTCCAGCCGGCGCTGTCCGGGGTCACCGCCAGTACCGTGCCGTCAGCGGCGGGCGCGGGCGGGCGCAGGTGCAGGCGGGCGTTCACGACAATTCCGCCTTTGCCGCCGCATCACGCAGCGTGCGCAGGCCCAGTTCGGCGTAGGGCTTCGGCGCGGCCAGCGCCGGATCCTGTTCGGCCTCGATCACGATCCAGCCGTGGTAATCGATCTTCTTCAACTCGCGCATCACTTCGTCGTAGTCGATGCCGCCGTCGCCGGGCACGGTGAACATGCCGGCGAGCACGCCATCGAGGAAGCTTGCGCTGGCGTCGCGGACTTTTTCGAACACGTCACGGCGGACGTCCTTGCAATGCACATGGGCGATGCGCTGCGGCCACTGGCGGATCACCCCGATGAAATCGACCCCGCCCAGCGCAGCATGGCCGGTGTCGAGGGTCAGGCCGACCGACGGTCCGGTGCTGCGCAGGAACGCCTGCACGTCCGCTTCGCGTTCGACCACGGTGCCCAGGTGATGGTGGTAGGCGAACTTCAGCCCCTGTGCCTGCAAGTAATCGGCGACCTCGGTCATGCGCGCGCCGAACCGGGTCCAGTCGCCGTCGGCCAGCCGCGGCGTGCCGGCCAGCGGCACCCGGCGATCGCCGTGCACGGCGTTGCTGGTCTCGGCGAACACGAACACGTCGCTGCCCAGCGCCTTCAGCAATCGCAGGTGCGGCTGCAGCGCGGCAATCTCGGCCTGCGCGTCCTGCACCAGCAACGAGCCGCTGTACCAGCCGCCGATCAGGTCGATGCCGTAGCTTTGCAGCAACGGCCCGAGCACGGCCGGGTCGCGCGGGAACTTGCCGCCCAGTTCGACCCCGGCGAAACCGACGTCGCAGATATCGGCCAGGATGCTGTCCAGCGGCGTGTCGCCGCCGAGTTCGGGCATGTCGTCGTTGGCCCAGGCGATCGGGCTGACGCCAAAACGTATCGTCATGACAGGTCTCTCTTCATGCGCACGCGGTTCTCGTAGTCGCGTCGTGCGGCGTTGACTTCGGGGCGGCCGGAAACCTCGGGGACGGCGACGTCCCACCACCAGCCACCGGCTTCGGTGGTTTTCAACGGGTCGGTATCGATGACCACGACGTACGAACGGTCCGCCGCGCGCGCGCGGCCCAGCGCCGCATGCAGTTCGCCCAACGTGGACGCGTGCTCGGCGTGCGCGCCGAGGCTGCGCGCATGCGCGGCGAAATCGATGTCGGGCAACGCGGCATGACGCGAATCGGCCAGCAGGTTGTTGAAGCCCGGCGACCCCGTCGCCTGTTGCAGTCGGTTGATGCAGCCGTAACCGCGGTTGTCCAGCAGCACCACGACCAGCTTCAACCCCAGCATCACCGAAGTCGCCAGCTCCGAGTTCAACATCAGGTAGCTGCCGTCGCCGACCATCACCACCACGTCGCGCTCCGGCTCGGCCATCTTCACGCCGACGCCGCCGGCGATCTCGTAGCCCATGCACGAAAAGCCGTATTCGAGGTGGTAGCCGCCCGGCCGCGGCGTGCGCCACAGCTTGTGCAGTTCGCCCGGCAGGCCGCCGGCGGCGCAGACCACGATCGCGTCGTCGCCGAAACCCACCTGCACCGCGCCGATCACCTGCGCGTCGCTGGGCAAGGTCTTGTCGGCGGCGCCCGCGGTCGCCGCATCGACCTGCGCGCTCCACTGTTCGACCAGGATGCGGTCGCGCGCGACGGTGTCGGCGGCGACGCGCCAATCCTGCAGGCGTGCGCGCAAGGCCTCGATGACGGCGAGTGCGTCACCGACCACCGGCTCGGCACCCTGCTTGTGCGCATCGAAAGCCTGCACGTTGACCTGGAACAGGCGCTTGCCCTCGAACAGGCTGCGCGAACCGGTGGTGAAATCCTGCAACCGGGTACCGATGCCGACGACGAGATCGGCTTCCTGCGCGGCCGCGTTCGCGGCGCTGGAGCCGGTGACCCCGATCGAACCGAGTGCGCGTTCGTGCGTCCACGGCAGTGCGCCCTTGCCGGCCTGGGTTTCCGCCACCGGCAAGCCGGTCGCTTCGGCCAGCGCGGCCAGCGCGGTTTCGGCCTGGCTGTACAGCACGCCGCCGCCGCTGACGATCAGCGGACGCTTCGCCGCACGGATGGCATCGACCAAGGCGTCGAGTTCGCGCGGATCGGCCGGCGGGCGGCGCGGTGTCCACAGGCGACGCTCGAAAAACGCCGCCGGATAATCGAACGCCTCGGCCTGCACGTCCTGGCAAAAAGCCAGCGTGACCGGGCCACAGGTGGCCGGATCCAGCAGCGTCGCCAATGCCTTCGGCAGCGAATCCAGCAATTGTTCCGGGCGCAGGATGCGGTCGAACCAGCGCGACACCGGGCGGAAGCAATCGTTGGCCGAAACTGTGGCGTCGCCGAAGTCCTCGACCTGCTGCAATACCGGATCCGGGCGGCGGCTGGCATAGACGTCGCCGGGCACGAACAACACCGGCAAACGGTTGACGTGGGCCAGCGCCGCAGCAGTGACCAGGTTGGTCGCGCCCGGGCCGATCGAGGTGGTGCAGACCATCGCACGGCGCCGGCGCATCTGCTTGGCGTAGGCGACGGCGGCGTGGGCCATGCCCTGCTCGTTGTGCGCGCGCAGGGTCGGCAACACCTCGCGTGCGGCATGTAATGCCTCGCCCATCGCAGCGACGTTGCCGTGGCCGAAGATCGCCCAGGCACCGGCGAAATACGGAACCTCGACGCCATCGACGACGACCTGCTGCGCGCACAGCCAGCGCACCATCGCCTGCGCGGCGGTCAGGCGGATCGTGGACATCTCAGGCCACCTCGCTTTTCGGCGCGCGCGCCGCGCGCCAGGCCTCGACCAGCGTGCCGAACCGGCGCGCCATGTCGGCGACGGCGGCGGCATCGTCGAATTCGCCGGCAAGCCAGCGCTCGGCGGCAGCGGCGAAGATCGTGCGGCCGACCGCGAAACCCTTGACCACCGGCGCCTTCGCTGCGGTATCGAAACAGGCGATCAGCTCTTGTTCCGGCGCCGACAGCCCGAGCAGCAGCACGCCACGGCAGTACGGGTCGTTGGCGGCGATGGTACGGCCGATGTTGTCCCAGGCGCGCGCGTCGTCGCTGGGTTCCAGCTTCCACCAATCCGGTTTCATGCCCAGATCGTAGAGCCGCTGGATCGCCCGCGACACCGTTGTCGCGTCGACGATACCGTCGCGTGAGGCGATGATCTCGACCAATAGCTCATGGCCCGTCTTCAATGCCGCGTCCTGCAGGCGCAGCAACTGCCGCTCCTGACGCTCGCGCAATTCGACCGGGTCGTCCGGATGGTAGAAGACCAGGCACTTGATCACATGGTTGGCCGGCCAGGTCGCGATCTCGGTGGCGACATCGGCCGAACCCTCGAACTCCAGCGGACGCGAGCCGGGCAGTTCGATCGGCCGGCCGATCCAGTACGGCCGCTCCGCCGCCGCCTCCAGCCCGCGCATGCCGTAACGGCCGTCGAGCAGCATGCCGAAGCGGTTGCCGCCGTCCTCGGCGGCGAGTCGATCCACCGCCTGCAACGCCAGCTTCTTGAAACCCGCGATCCGCTCGTAACCGACGCCGAACCGATCGCAGATCGCCTCGAACTGGCTGCGGTGGTCCATCGCCAGCACGGTCAGGTCGTCCCAGCGGCCGCTGCGCGTGGTCGCCCGATGCACGTGCTCCAGCGCGGCGTCCTCGCGCAGGCGGAACGGGTGGCGCTCCGTGTCGAGGAATTGGCGCAGTTCGACCCAGGTCGGCATCGCCGGCGCACACCCGTGGCGCGAGACCACGATCGCGCCGCAAGCGTTGGCGTACTCGCAACAGGTTTCCAGCGGCTCGCCGCGCAACCAGCCACGCAGGAAGCCGGCCATGAACGCGTCGCCGGCGCCGAGCACGTTGAACACCTCGATGCGGAAGCCACGCCCGACCACCCCGTCGTCGAGGCTGTCGGGGATCGCGCCGGGAAACGCCGCGCAACCCAGCGCGCCGCGCTTGCATACCAGCAGCGCCGGGGTTTTCGCCCGGATCGCGCGCAGCGCGGCGAGTGTATCGGTACTGCCGCCGAGGATGTGGATCTCCTCCTCGGTGCCTACGATCAGGTCGCACAGCGGCAGCACCTGCTGCAGCTTCGCGGTCACCGCGTCGTGGGCGACGAAACGATCCTCGCCGCGATCCTTGCCGGCCAGCCCCCACAGCACCGGTCGGTAGTCGATGTCGAACACGACCTTGCCGCCGGCCGCGCGCGCGATCTCGCAGGCGCGCACCGATGCGGCATGGACATTGTCGCGCGACAGATGGGTGCCGTTGATCAGCACCGCCGCCGCCGAACGGATGAAATCCGGATCCACGTCGTCCGTCGACAGCGCCATGTCGGCGCAGTTCTCGCGGTAGAAGATCAGCGGGAAGGTGTCCGGATCGCGGATGCCCAGGAACACCAGCGCGGTCAAGCGTTCACCGTCCTCGTGCACCCCGCGCACGTCCACGCCCTCGCGCCCGAGCTGCTCGCGCAGGAAGCGGCCGAAGTGGTCGGCGCCGACCCGGGTCAGCAGGCCGCTGCGCAATCCGAGCCTGGATGCGCCGATCGCGGTGTTGGTGGGGCTGCCGCCGGCGTACTTGGCGAAGGAACTCATGTCCTCGAGCCTGCCGCCGATCTGCTCGCCGTAGAGATCGATACCGGAACGCCCGATGGCGATGAGGTCCAGGGAATGTTCCGTCGCCATCTGCCTGTCGTCCTTCGTCCTCTACCGGGCGACCATCGCCCTGATCTTTTGTAAAATATATTCTATTTTTATATAAATGCAAGATTCATTTCATGTAGGTGATTCACTTCTTGCCGCCACGGCCGCGCCGCGCACCCAGCATCGACGGATTGCGCACCTGGGTTGCGGTAGCCAGCGCATACGAGATCACCAGCGCCTGCGCCAGGCACATCGAGGTCGACAATGAGCGGAACTTGCGGATCTCCGCCTCGCGCACCTGCAACACCAGCGTCGCCGGCTTGGCGATCGGGCTGACCAGGCTGTCGCTGATCGACAGAATCTTGCAGCGGTTGTCCACCGCGACATCAATCAAGTGCGCCGCCTCCTCGGCATACGGGTGATAGCTGACCACCAACAGCAGATCGTCGCGGGCGATGCCATGGATCTGCTGCCGAGTCATGCCGCCGACGCTGTCGATCAGCACCGCGCGCTTGTCAACCTGGTGCAGCGAATAGGCCAGATAGGCAGCCACCGGGAATGACCGGCGGAATCCGGCCACATACACCGTGTCGGCCTGCGCAATCAGATCCACCGCCTTCGCCAAGCTGGCCTTGTCCACGGTCTCGCCGAGATGCTGCAGAGCCATGACGTTGCCTTCGACGAACTCCGTCAGCACCTGCGACGGCGCGCTGACCCGCTTGCCATCGACTGCCTTGGAGAATTCGCGGATGCGCTCGCTGTAGCCCAGCGAGGCGTTCGACGACAGCAATCCGTCGCGGAACAGCCGTTGCATTTGGGTCGCGCCCTCGAAACCGAAGGTCTTGGCAAAACGCACGATCGCCGACGGCTGCACGTCGGTACGTTCGGCCAGTACGGCCAAAGTTTCCAGCGCCACCGCGTTGGGCTCGTCCAGCACGTAGCGCGCGATCTGCTGCAAGCGCTTGCTCAGCGTTTCATAGCGGCCAAGGATCGCCTCGCGCAGTTCCTCGGCGGTGTTGGGCGGGGTGTTGTTCTCGGCCATCGGCCACTCCTGAGTGTCGGTTCCTGCTCCATCGGGCGGACGCCCGTCGGGCCGGGATTGGCCCTGCTATTCTATTTACTAATAGAATAGAATATAGATTCCATGTAATTGGTCGCGGGAGCTATTGTGGAACGAATTGGCGTGGCGCTGGTCGGCGCCGGGCGCACGGTGCTGAAGACCGCCTCGAGACGGCTGTGCGTGATCTCCAATACCCGGCGCAGCGGTTGCGGCTACGACCAGCACATCGAGGCGTACTGCGCGCATGGCCTGCTGGCCGCCGGCAACGCGCACGCGGACACCGTGCAGACGCTGATCGGATCCGGCGCGGTCGCCGCGCCGATCCTGCCCGGTTTCGCCGAACGCTACCGCGACGCCTACCGCGCGCAGATCGACCATTTCGCCGAAGTGTTGCACGGCCGCGCCGAGCCGCAGGTCGGCTACGCCGACGGCGTCGCCGCGCTGGTTCTCGCCGAAGCCTGCGCGGCATCGTTGCGCAGCGCCGCCTCCGTCCACCTGCAGGAGTAAACCCGGATGCACAAGATCGTCCTCATCGGCGCCGGCCGCATCGGCCGGATCCACGCCGCCAACGCCGCCGCCAACCCACGTCTCGAACTGGCCGGCGTCGTTGACGCCGCCACCGCCGCCGCGCTGGCGCTGGCGACCGAACACGGCGCGCCGGTGCGCACCCTCGACGACGCATTGGCCGACCCTGCCGTCGCCGGCGTGGTCATCGCCAGTTCCACCGACACCCACCTGGACTACAGCCTGCGTGCCGCCGCGGCCGGCAAGGCGATCTTCTGCGAAAAGCCCATCGACCAGGATCTGGCCCGCGCCCGCTCGGCCGCCAATGCGCTGTCCAAGGCGCGACTGCTGCTGGCGTTCAACCGTCGCTTCGATCCGAACTTCCAGGCACTCAAGGCGAAACTGGACGCCGGTGCGGTTGGGTCGCTGGAAAGCCTGCAGATCACCAGCAACGACCCCGCGCCGCCACCGCCGGCCTACGTGGCCGTTTCCGGCGGCCTGTTCAAGGACATGGCCATCCACGACTTCGACATGGCGCGCTGGCTGCTCGGCGAGGAGCCGATCGAGGTCTGGGCCGCCGGCGCTTGCCTGGTCGATCCGGAAATCGGCAAGCTCGGCGACGTCGATACCGCGCGGAGCGTGCTGAAGACCGCCTCGGGCAAGCTGTGCGTGATCGCCAACAGCCGCCGCTCCGGCTTCGGTTACGACCAGCGCATCGAGGCCTATGCCTCGGCCGGCATGGTCCGCGCCGACAACGTGGTCGAAAGCACAGTGCAGGTCTGGGACGAGAATGGAGCGTCCGCCGACAAGTTCCGGAACTTTTTCCTGGATCGCTATGCGGAGGCCTACCGCCGCGAGATGGAGCACTTCGCCGACATCCTCGACGGCGCCGCGCCGGCGGTCGGCTACGCCGACGGCGTCGCCGCGCTGGCGCTGGCCGAAGCGGCAGGCGAATCGGCCAAAAGCGGCAAGGTCGTCAGGCTGTAGCCGTCCTTGTCGGGGCGCAACGAAAAGCCCCGCTCGCGCGGGGCTTTTCCGTTCATGCGGCCGTAGCCGCGGAATCAGCCCGCCGGATTCGCCGCAACCGGCGCCACCAGCTTTCCGCGGACCAGCTTGTCGAAATCCTCGAACCGGCATTCCCTGGCGCAGCCCGGGATGTCGAGGTACAGGTAGGCGGGTGCGTTGTCTTCGCCCAGCGGTTGCAGTTCGCGCACCTGGTCCATCGTCTGCGCGCGGTAGAAAGCGCGCACGTACTGCGTGCCGGCCGCGTCGGACAGCACCTCGAAGCCAAGCGCGCCGCCCGGCGGCGGATCGTCCTGCGGATAGCCCGGCACGGTCCAATGCAGGTCGAGGAAGCCGCCGAGATTGGCGATGTTGGTGTCGTGGCCGACCAGCACGGTCAGCTTCGGCCCCGTGCGCATCGCCTCCAGCATGCGTGCAGCCAACGGCGAAGCGGCGCGCGCGGCGATGTACGGCGGCCGCGCCTCGTAGGCGAACTTGAGCGTGTGGAATTCCAGCAGCTTGCCGATCTCGTCGCGATTCAGGCGGCCCCAGGCCACGTCCTGCGCCGGCATGCCTTCCAGGTATTCCAGCAGGAACGTCTGCGAAACGGTCGAGGCGATGCCGAGCGGATCGCCGATCGACGGCGCATCACCCTCTTCGCGCTCCAGTCCGGCAGGCATCTTCGACAAATCGCAGGCCTTGCCAGCATCGCAACCCAAGGCACGGTTGAGCAGCGCGAACAATTCGGCATGTTCCTTCACCACCTCCGGCATGCCGCCCGGCGGCGCCAGCGCCTGCGCCGCCTGCAGCGCCTGGTCGGCGTCGATCGGCACCGCGCCTGCGTCCAACGGATGGAATTCGACGTCCTCGTCCGCGTTCCTGGGGAACGACACTGCAACTTCGCAATTCGGCGCCATACCCTCGACTAGTGCGCGCGCGGTGTCCTGGGTCCGCGACTTGGCGCTGGCGGCGACGACGATTTCGTCCTTGCCGGGACAGCGATATTCGGGCAGCAGTCCGCGATCCGTCCAGCTCTGGCGATCCCAGGCACCCAGCAGCTTGACCGCATCATAGCCGTGTGGGGTCAGTTCCCCGAAATCGACCGGCCACTTCGGCCACGGCTTGTCGGCGACGCCGTCCGGCGTCACCTTCGCCTTGGTCGGCGGACGCACGCCGTGGCGCATCAGCATCACCACGCGCTCCAGTTTCAGCTCTGTCGGTGCGACCGCGGTAACCGCAGCCTGGGTTCCCTCGTTGCTGTCGCCGTTGCCCGCGCATCCGGCCAAAGCCCACGCCACGCCCAGCCACAACGCCGTCTTCAAATGCTTCCCACCCATCTCTGGCACTCCCGTATCAGAACGTCAATTGCACACCCAGGCGCACCATTCGCCCATAGCTTTCCGTCTCGCCGAGATGATTCGGCGTGCCATAGTACGAACGGAACCGGGCGTTGTTCAGATTGCTGCCTTCCAGGTAAGTCTGGAAATGGTCGTTGAACGCATAGCCCACGCGCGCATCCCAAGTCTGGTAATTGTCGGTGTACAGGTCCGAATCGGCCGATTCGCCCAGTTCGGTCAGCATTGCCGAACGATGCGAGAACGCCAGTCGCGCCGAGAACCCGTACTTCTCGTAGCTGAGGTTGAACGAGGCCAGCTTGTCCGATTGCGTCGGCAGCGGCACGCCTTCGGGACGATTCGGCACGCCGTTGGCCTTGGAATTGACCAGGGTCAGGCTGCCGCCGACGCTGAGTCCATCGAACGGCGAAGGCAGGAAGCTCAACTCGTACTGCGCGTTGAACTCGATGCCCCTGACCGTGGCGTCGGTCGCGTTGATCGGCCGGGTTACGTAGGCTTGTCCCAGCACCGAGCCGGCGAAGGTTCCGTTCTGCACCGACTCGGTCGTCAGGTAGATCGGGTTGTCGATCTTCTTGTGGAAGGCCGCCACCGAAAGCAGGCCGCGGTTGCCGACGTAATATTCGGCCGACAGGTCCAGATTCAGGGATTTCAGCGCTTCCAGATCCGGATTGCCCATCGTCACCTCGTAATCGCCGCCGCCGGAGTCCTCGACGATCACATAGGGCGCGATGTCCTCGTAGTTGGGTCGGCCGATCGCGGTCGTCACCGCGGCGCGCAACACCAGGTCGCTGCCGATGTCGTAACGCAGGTTCACGCTCGGGAACCAGTCGGTGTAGCTCTTGCCGCCGAACGAATCGAACGGCTGATCCAGCGTCGAATCCTCGGTGACGGCCTTGGCTGCGTAGTCGCTCTTGGTGTTTTCCACGCGCACGCCCGGGATCACGGTGAAATCGCCGAAGCGCAGGTTGGCCATCGCGTATGCCGCCGTGACCTTCTCGCGGATGCGGTAGTCGGCGGCAAGACTGTCGGTCAGCGTATCGGCAGCACGATAGGTGAACACCGCTGGGTTGGCGGCGAAATAGGCGTCCGCGCCCTTGTAGTCGATCGCGTAGCCATAACGGTCGCCGCTGAACACCGGGCCCAAGGCGGAGCCCAGCACCTGGTCCATCGTCAGCGTGCCGGCGCTGGCCATGCGCCACGTTTCGCGGTCCTCGTCGTTGTCCTTCTTGCGGTCGTTGAACTTGGCGCCGACCTTGATCCAGGAACCGTCGCCCGCTGCGATCGGAAACTGGTAGTCGAGCCGCGCCTGGAACAAGTCCTCGTTGGAGGTGCGATGGCCGTAACGCACCTGGTAGGCGCGGTAAGCGGTCGGGTCGTAAGCGAGTTCGGCAGGCGTGATCCGGTACAGGCTGCTGCCTACGTCGTAGCTGCCGGCGACGTTGTTGCCGGTGCGGAACGTCCACTCGTCGCGATGCGGGTCCTTCTTGCGCGCCTGCGAGAAGGTCGCCTCCGCCTTGAGGATGTGGTCCTCGTCCTCGCCGAACTTGAATTCACCGCCCAACGAGCCAGAGTCGGTGCTGGTGTCCTCGCTGCGGTGGCGCACGCGGCGCTCGCCGCGCGCGCCGGTGAAATCGCCGCTGTCGGCGGTCTGGTCGCTGTAGCTGGATGCGTCGGTCGGCATGGTGATGCCGAAATGCTGCCGCACTTCGTCGTCCTCGTACTTGGAATGCATCAGGCGCAGGAACACGGCGGCGCTGTCGCTGGCCTTCCAGTCGAAGTTGGCCACCGCGCCGCTGCGTTCGCGGTTGGGCTGGTAGTGGCGGATCGAGAACTGATCCGGCACCGCATGGCCGTTGACCGTCAGCCATTCCGGCGAGCCGGCGTAGTTCTGCGATGCGATCGGGCGGACCGAATCGTTTATCGCGATCACCGCGCCGAACTGCTTGTCGGCGCCGAACACGCCGCCGAGGCTGGCGTCGAATTCATGCGGATGCTCGCCGTTCTGGTCGTAGCGTCCATAACTGCCGCGGAAAGTGCCGAAGGTGCGATTGCGGTCGAAAGCCGACAGCGTCTGGATGTTGACCTGGCCCGCGATCGCGTTGGCGTCCAGGTCCGGGGTCAGGGTCTTGACCACGGTCACGGAGCCGATCAGGGCCGAAGGGATGTCGTCCAGCTTGACCTGGCGGCTTTCCGGCTCCGGCGCCGGCGCGCTCTGGCCATTGAGGGTGACGTTGAGCAGGTCCGGCGAGACGCCGCGCACGGTCAGATAGCGGGCCTCGCCCTGATCATTGCTGACCGACAAGCCGGGCAGGCGGCGCATCGCCTCGGCGACGCTCTGGTCGGGCAGGCGGCCGACATCGTCGGCGCGGATGGAATCGACCTGGTTGTCGGACAGGCGCTTGTCGTCCACCGCCAGCCGGTCGGCCGCGCGGCGGCCGGCGACCTGCACCGATGCCAGATTGGTGACGTCCCCCTCCGTCTGCTGCGTTGCGGCATCCTGGGCCAGGGCCTGCCCGGGCAGGATCGCCAGATTGCTGATGACGAACGCGCTCAGTGCGTTACGACGGTATTTGCGCATTTTTGGTCCCTCCCGAGGACATTCGCCTACGGCCTGGCGAAGACCCGGCCCGTACGGTTGCCCGCAGAATACGAACAAACATTCTAAATGTAAACACTTTGGAATTTTTCTTGCAAAACGTCGCTATCCGGCGCAATCTGGATGGAAGCGACGAGGGATACCTTCGCCAGATCGACTATCGGAGGAAGCGATGAAAAGCGTGTTTCGTTCATGGCCGGCGCTGTGCATCGGCCTCTTCACCTTCCCCACCGCATGCGCGCATGAAGCTGCCGGTGCGGAAGCTCCGCTGGTGACGGCGCGGGCACAGACTCAGCCCGGCGCCGGCGGCAAGGCCGAGGCTGCAGCATTCGCCGATGATGCGGGAATCGTCGCTGCGGCCGCGCTCGCGGGCCTGCAAACCCACGCGCCCGACGGCAGCCGCCTGGGCGATACGCCCGCCGGCGAAGCGGTCGCCGTGGCGGCGATCGGAGGCGTCGAACTTGCCGGGGACACCACGACAGTGGTGGCTGCGATCGACGCCACCGGCAACCGCTTGCGCCTGTTCCGCACGCGCGGCGTCGAGCTGGAGGAAATCGGCGCGCGTGCGTTCACGCTCGATTTCGCCGCCGAAGGGGTGTGCCTGTACCGGCATCCGCTGGACGGCGCGCTGTACGCCTTCGTCGTCGGCGACGGCGGCGAGATCGACCAGCAGATCCTCTATCCGACCGGCGAAGGCCGGCTCGACGTACGCCAGGTACGGCGCATCTCGGTGCCGTCCACGCTCAAGCAGTGCGCCGCCGATGGCCGCGGACACGTCTACGCGGTCCAGGAAACCACCGGCGTCTGGCGTTTCAACGCCAACCCCGAAGCCGACGTTAGCGCCACCATCATCGACGCACCGCGGCTGGGCCACCTCGACGGGGAAACCAAGGGCGTCGCCCTGTACGATGGCGGCGCCGGCAACCGTTGGCTGCTGACTTCGGACACTGATGCCGGCCGCATCAACGTCTACGACCGTGACGACGGCGACACCTTCGTCGGTGCATTCCGGGTCGGAGCACCCGACACCGGCACGGTGCTCGCCGAACCCGGCCCATTGGCCGCGACCGCCGTCGCAGTATTGCCTTCGACGAAGCGTGGTGCATTGCTGGTCACCGACGAGGACGCGGCGAACTACAAACTGCTGGCAATCGACGACATCGCCGCCGCGCTGGGGTTGCCGCCACCGACGGTTGCCGCGAGCGACGACGCAGCGCGCAAGCCGGCCACGGTCATGGCCCGCGTCGAGAGCGCGCCGGTCGGCAGCTACGGCGACGCCGCCGACGATCCCGCGATCTGGGCTCATCCCGGCGATCCCGCGCGCAGCCTGGTGGTGGCGACCGACAAGAAGGCCGGCCTGCACGTCTATGACATGCAGGGCCGGGTTCTGCATTTCGTCGCAGCCGGAAAGATGAACAACGTCGACCTGCGCGACGGCTTCGACCTGGGCGGCGAGAAGATCGTCCTGGTCGCCGCCAGCAACCGCACCGACAAGTCGATCGGCCTCTATCGCCTGGATACGGAAACGGGCGCATTGACCGACGTCGCCGACGGTCCACAACCGACCGGTCTCGGCGACCCCTACGGCCTGTGCATGTACCGCAGCGCGCGCGATGGCCGCAGCTACGTGCTGGTCAACGGCGACGACACCCGCTTGCGGCAATGGCAGCTGGTCGCGACCAAGCACGGCCGCGTACGCGCGCGGCTGGTCCGCGACCTGAACTTCGATTCGCAGACCGAAGGCTGCGTGGCCGACGACGACAACGGCAACCTGTTCGTCGACGAGGAGGACGTGGCGCTGTGGAAACTCTCGGCCGAGCCGGACGGGGGCGACGGCAAGATCGCGGTCGCCCGCATCGCCGACAACCCGGCGCTGAAGGACGATCTCGAAGGGTTGGGCATTTATGACCTCGGCGGCGGCCGCGGCTACATCGTCGTTTCCAGCCAGGGCAACGACAGCTACGCGGTGTTCCGCCGCGAAGGCGCGCACGAATACCTCGGCTCGTTCGCAGTGGTCGCCAATCCGGCTCTAGGCATCGATGGCATTTCCGAAACCGATGGACTGGAAATCAGCAGCCACAACCTCGGTCCCGGTTTCGAGCACGGTGCAATGATCGCGCAGGACGGCCGCAACGTGATGCCGATGCAAAACCAGAACTACAAATACGTGCCTTGGAAAGAAATTGCCGATGCGTTGGGTCTGGAACTACGCGACAACTAGGTGCATTCATGAAGCCAATATCACGCGATCGATGGCATTTCCAGCACACCGCAGCACGGCATGGCCAAAGCAACACTGTTCAAGTCGCCGCAACTGATCCTTCATCTCCACCAAATTGGGCGGCGAATCGTCGTATCACTGAGGTTGCAGCCGCGATCTGACCCGACTGGGGAGGTCATCAGGGAACTGAAGGGCGAACGCACCTACGTAATAAAGAAGAAGGCGGCGATCTCGTTGCCGAGATCGCCGCCTTTTCAATAAGCCTGACTCGGAGCAGCCAAGTCAGATATCGATGGTAGCGGGGGCAGGATTTGAACCTGCGACCTTCGGGTTATGAGCCCGACGAGCTGCCAGACTGCTCCACCCCGCAGCAGAGGCGAAATTATGCGGGTTTGCGCGAAATACTGCAAGCCTTGCCGTGCACACCGCACGCATTCCGCATGCGATGTTGTGCGCGGCTTCAGCCGGCGAACGCCGCCTGGCACCAGGCCATGATCGGGTTCCAGGCAATACCCAGGCCCAGCAGGGCCAGTGCGTTGACACCGAACACCACCGGCAGCGCACGATCATTGCGCGGCGGATGCGCTTCACCGATGGGTTCGTCGAACCACATCACCTTGATCACGCGCAGGTAGTAGTACGCACCGATCACCGAGCAGATCACGCCGAGAACCGCCAGCCACAGCAGGTCGCCACCCAGCGCGGCGCGCAACACCGCCAACTTGGCCCAGAAGCCCAGCAGCGGCGGCACGCCGGCCAGAGATGCCATCACGAACAACACCAGCAGCGCCATCCACGGGTCGCGGCGGCTCAGGCCCTTGAAGTCGTCGATCCGGTCGGCCTCGAAACCCTGTCGCGACAGCACGATGATCGCGCCGAACGAGGCCACCGACATCAGCGCATAGCTGATCGCGTAGAACAGCGACGCTGAATAACCCGCCGGCGTACCGCCGGCCAGACCCAGCAGCAGGAAGCCGACGTGCGACACGGTGGAATACGCCAGCATGCGCTTGAGATTGGTCTGGGCAATGGCGATCACGTTGCCGATCACCAGCGAGGCGGCGGCGAGGCCGGCCAGCAGCAGACGCCATTGGTCTTCCAGCGGGCCGACGCCATCGACCAGCAGGCGGAAGGCCATGCCGAACGCGGCCAGCTTGGGTCCGGCGCTGATGAACAAGGTGATCGGTGTCGGTGCGCCTTGATACACGTCCGGCAACCACATGTGGAACGGAGCCGCGCCCAGCTTGAAGGCGATGCCGGCGACCATGAACACCACGCCGGTCAGCAGCAGGGTGCGTTCGGAGGTGTTCGCGATCGCCGCACTGATGGCATCCAGATGCAGCGTGCCGGTCGCGCCATAGACCAGCGACATGCCATACAGCAGCAGGCCCGAGGCAATCGAACCCAGCACGATGTACTTCATCGCCGCTTCGGTGGAAAGCCCATCGTCGCGGTTCAGCGCGACCAGCGCATACGAACACAGCGCCAGCAGTTCCAGGCCCAGGTAGGCCATCACCAGCGAACCTGCGGATACCAATACCATCATGCCGGCGGTGGCGAACAGCACCAGCACCGGCACTTCGCCCGGATACAGCTTGCGCTCGCGCAGGTACGGCCACGCATAGACCAGCGACAGGCCGCTGACCAGCACGATGACCACCTTGGACACGTCGGCCAGCACGTCGCGCACGAACATGCCGTTGAACACGGTGCCGTGGCCGCCGACGCCGCTGGCGACCATCCACAGCACGACGGCCAGCAGCAGCAGGGCCAGCGCATGGGTGACGATGCGGCGGCGGTCGTCGATGAACAGGTCGAGGATCAGCAGCGCGAAAGCGCCGGCAACCAGCACGACTTCCGGCAGCAGCGGCAGCAAATCGGCGGCGGTGGGCAGAGAAGCGGTCATGCGCGGTTCCTTACAGCAGCTTGCTGTTGGCCAGTTGCAACGCGAGCTGCGCGATCGAGGTTTCCATCAGGTCGGTCAGCGGCTTGGGATAGATGCCGATCGCCAGCGTGCCCAGCACGAACAGGCCCAGCACCAGCGCCTCGCGCGCGTTGACGTCGGTCAGCTCAGCGACGTGCGCATTGGCGACTTCTCCGTACAGCACGCGCTTGACCAGCCACAGCGTGTAGCCCGCGCCGATGATCAGCGTCAGCGCGGCGATCACCGCGATGAACGGATGCGCCTGGAAGCTGGCCAGGATCACCATGAATTCGCCGACGAAGCCCGAGGTGCCCGGCAAGCCTGCGTTGGCCATGCCGAAGAACACGAAGAACACCGCGAACCACGGCATCACGTTGGCCACGCCGCCGTAATCCCTGATCATGCGCGTGTGCATGCGGTCGTACAGCACGCCCACGCAACTGAAGGTCGCGCCGGACACCAGGCCGTGCGAGATCATCTGCACCATCGCGCCCTGCAACCCGAGTTGCGCGGCGTCGAGGTTGCTGTAATCGCGCACCAGCGCGAAGCCGATGAAGGTGCCCAGGGTGACGAAGCCCATGTGCGCGACCGACGAATACGCGATCAGCTTCTTCATGTCGTCCTGCACCAGCGCGACCAGGCCCACATAGACCACCGCGATCAACGACAGCACGATCACCAGCGTCGCCCATTCGTGGCCGGCGTCCGGCAGGATCGGCAGACTGAAACGCAGGAATCCATAGCCGCCGATCTTCAGCGCGATCGCCGCCAGTATCACCGAACCGGCGGTCGGCGCTTCAACGTGCGCATCCGGCAACCACGTGTGTACCGGGAACATCGGCACCTTGACCGCGAAGGCGATCAGGAAGGCGAAGAATATCCAGGTCTGCTCCTTCATCGACAGCGGCAGCGCGTACAGGTCGGCGAACTGGAAGCTGGCATGACCCAGTTCCGCGCCCTTCAGGTACAGATAGATCAGGCCCACCAGCATCAGCACCGAGCCGAGGAAGGTGTAGAGGAAGAACTTCAACGCCGCATAGATGCGCCGCGGCCCGCCCCAGACGCCGATGATCAGGAACATCGGGATCAGCATGGCCTCGAAGAAAACGTAGAACAGGATCGCGTCGGTGGCGGCGAAGATGCCGACGGTCACGCCTTCCAGGATCAGGAACGCGGAAACGTACTGGGTCACACGCTTTTCCACCGAGCCCCACGCGCCGAGCAGGGTCAGCACGGTGACCGCCGTGGTCAGCAGGATCAGCGCGATCGAGATGCCGTCCGCGCCCAGCGCATACCAGATGTCGTAGCTCGGCACCCAGGCGTGCTTTTCGACGAACTGCATCGCCGGGTCGGCACGGTTGTAGCCGAACCACAGCGGCAGGCTCAGCAAGAAGGTCGCCAGCGCGACCGCCAGCGAAGCCCAGCGCGCGGCCTGCGCACGACCGTTGCCGAGGAAAAGGATCAGCGCGCCGCCGAGGATCGGCAGCCAGATGAGCGTGCTGAGTAGATGCGTGCTGAGCAGGGGCCAATTTGCCACGAGTTCTCGTCCGTACAGGTCAGCGCCAGAAGCGAATCAAGGCGGCCAGCAAAACGATCAGGCCGAGAATCATCGCGAAAGCGTAGTGATAGAGGAAACCGGATTGGCTGCGGCGCAACAGGCTGGCGGCCACATCAACCACCTTGGCGCTGCCGTTGACCAGCACGCCGTCGATCAGCTTGCTGTCGAACCAGCGCGACAGCTTGCCCAGTTGCACACTGCCGCCGGCAAAGCCGTTGATCCACAGGTGATCGGCCCAGTACTTCTGGTCGAGGATATTGGTCAGGAACGCGCCCAGCTTGCTGGCACGCATCTTCGCCGGCAGTTCCGGCTTGAACAGATACAGAAAGGTCGCCAGCGCGAAACCCGCCAGCGCCAGCCAGAACGGCCACGCCTGCATGCCGTGCAGCGCGAACGCGACCGGGCCGTGGAATTCCTCGGCCAGCGCAGCCACGGTGTCGCGCGCCGGTTCGTAGAACTGGATCGCCGCGCCGAAAAAGTTCATCGCCGGCCACGGGCCGTGTTCGCCCGCGTGGTGGCCTGCCCAATCGGTGCCGAACAGCATCGGGCCGATGGTGAAGAACCCGATGAAGATCGACGGGATCGCCAGCAGGATCAGCGGCACGGTCACCACCCACGGCGATTCGTGAGGCTCGTGTGCGCCGTGATGGCCGTGGTCGTCATGACCATGTGCGTCGTCGTGGGCATGATCGTCATGGGCATGCACACCGTGACCCTGCGCATGATCGTCATGCGCATCACGGAAGCGTTCCTTGCCGTGGAAGGTCAGGTACAGCAGGCGGAACGAATAGAAACTGGTGACGAACACGCCGCCCAGCACCGCCCAGTAACCGTAGGTGGCGATCCAGTGATGCGTATCATGCGCATGGTGCTGGGCCGCTTCGATGATGGTGTCCTTGGAATAGAAGCCGCTGAAGAACGGCGTGCCGACCAGGGCCAGCGTGCCGATCAGGCTGGTCGCCCAGGTGATCGGCATGTACTTGCGCAGGCCACCCATCTTGCGCATGTCCTGCTCGTGGTGCATGCCGATGATGACCGAGCCGGCCGCCAGGAACAGCAGCGCCTTGAAGAAGGCGTGGGTCATCAGGTGGAACACCGCCGCCGAGTACGCGCCCACGCCCAGCGCCACGGTCATGTAGCCCAGTTGCGACAGCGTGGAGTACGCAACCACGCGCTTGATGTCGTTCTGCACGACGCCGATCAGGCCGGTGAAGAACGCGGTGGTCGCGCCGACGAACAGCACGAAGTTCAGCGCGGTTTCGGACAGTTCGAACAGCGGCGACATGCGCGCCACCATGAAGATGCCGGCAGTGACCATGGTCGCGGCGTGGATCAGCGCCGAGATCGGGGTCGGGCCTTCCATCGAGTCCGGCAGCCAGACGTGCAGCGGCACCTGCGCCGATTTGCCCATCGCACCGATGAACAAGCCGATGCAAATGACGGTTGCCACCGACCAGCCGCCGACGGTGGCGAATGCCCCGATGCTGCCGGCCGGCCAGATCTGCTGCATCTGGACGCCCTTGAGCATCGGCGCAAAGCTGAACACCTGCGCATAATCCAGCGTGCGGAACGTCAACAGCACGGCGGCAATGCCGATCAGGAAGCCGAAATCGCCGACGCGGTTGACCAGGAAGGCCTTGAGGTTGGCGAACACCGCCGTCGGCTTCTTGAACCAGAAACCGATCAGCAGGTAGGACACCAGGCCCACTGCTTCCCAACCGAAGAACAGTTGCAGGAAGTTGTTGCTCATCACCAGCATCAGCATGCTGAAGGTGAACAGCGAGATGTAGCTGAAGAAGCGCTGGTAGCCGGGATCGTCGGCCATGTAGCCGATGGTGTAGATATGCACCAGCAGCGAGACGAAAGTGACCACCACCATCATCATCGCGGTCAGGTTATCGACCATGAAACCGACATGGAACGACAGTCCGCCGGTTTGCAGGAAGGTGTAAAGATTCTGGTTGAACGGCGAAGCGCCCTGTCCCGCCAGTTGCCACAAGGCATGGAGGGAAATGGCGCAACTGCCGGCCACGCCGAGGATGGTGACCCAGTGCGCGCCGGCGCGGCCCACCTGGCGGCCGAACAGGCCGGCAACGATACTGCCCAGCAAGGGCAGCAACGGCACCAGCAGCAACAGATTCCTGGAAAGGACAATTTCGTTCATCGGTGCATCAGCCCTTCAAGGAATCCACTTCGGCCACGTTGATGGTGTTGCGGCTGCGGAACAGCGCCACCAGGATCGCCAGGCCGATGGCCGCTTCGGCGGCGGCCACGGTCAGGATGAAGAACACGAACAATTGCCCGGCCGGGTCGCCAAGCTGGCGCGAGAAGGCGACGAAGTTGATGTTGACCGACAGCAGCATCAGTTCGATCGACATCAGCAGCACGATCACGTTCTTGCGGTTGAGGAAGATGCCGGCCAGCGAGATGCAGAACAGCACCGCGCCCAGCGCCAGCAGGTGACCCAGGGTAATCATGCCTCGCCCTCCTGCGGCTGCGCGACCGGGGCCGGCTTCACCGCGTCCATCTTTACCAGGCGGACGCGATCGGCCGCCTTCACCCGCGACTGCTCGCCCGGGTTCTGCGTCTTCACGCCAGTGCGCTTGCGCAAGGTCAGCATCACCGCCGCAATCACCGCCACGGTCAGGATCACCGCCGCGAACTCGAACGGCAGCAGGAATTCGGTGAACAGCGTGTGCGCCAGCCACGAGATGTTCGAGGTTTCGCCCGCCTCGTACGCGGCATTGGCCGGCAGCGGTGCAACGGTCTTGGCCCTGAAGCCGATCAGCACCAGCATTTCGGCCAGCATCACCACCGCGACCACCAGCCCGACCGGCAGGAACTTCACCCAGCCCTCGCGCAACTTGCCGATGTCCAGATCCAGCATCATCACCACGAACAGGAACAGCACCATCACCGCGCCCACGTACACCAGCACCAGGGCGACGCCGAGGAATTCCGCACCGACCAGAATCCAGGTGCAGGCCACCGTGAAGAAGGTCAGGATCAGGCACAGCACCGCATGCACCGGGTTGCGCAGGCTGATGACCGCGCCTGCGGCAACGACCGCGATGGCGGCGAAGACATAAAAGCTGATGAGGGGCCAGTCCATGATGAGTCTCAGCGGTAGGCGGCGTCGGCGGCGCGGCGCTCGGCGATTTCGGCTTCAAGCCGGTCGCCGATGGCCAGCAACTGCGGCTTGGTGACGATGTTCTCGCCGCGCTTCTCGAAGTGGTAATCCAGGATGTGCGTCTCGACGATGGAATCCACCGGGCAGCTTTCCTCGCAGAAGCCGCAATAGATGCACTTGAACAGGTCGATGTCGTAGCGCGTGGTGCGGCGGGTGCCGTCCTCGCGCTTGGTCGAATCAATCGTGATGGCCAGCGCCGGGCACACCGCCTCGCACAGCTTGCAGGCGATGCAGCGTTCCTCGCCATTCGGATAGCGGCGCAGCGCGTGCAGGCCGCGGAAGCGCGGCGACTGCGGGAAGCGCTCATACGGGTACTGCATCGTGTACTTGGGCTTGAACGTGTATTTCAACGTCAGCCACAAGCCGCCGAGCAGTTCCAGCAGCATCAGGCTCTTGAAGTAATGGACGATCTTGTTCATTGCCTCAGGCACCCTTCTGCACGAAACCGTAGAACACCAGCAACGCCGTCACCGCGATCCAGGCGATGGTCAGCGGAATGAACACCTTCCAGCCCAGACGCATGATCTGGTCGTAGCGGTAGCGCGGGAACGAGGCGCGGAACCAGATGTAGGCGCTCATGAAGAAGAACACCTTGCCCAGCAGCCACGGCCAGCCGCCCTGCCACACCCAATCGACGAACGGCGACACGTTGCCGAAGTCGAGCCAGCCCTGCACCGGGCTGAGCCAGCCGCCGAGGAAGAAGATCGCGATCAGGAAGCTGATCAGGATCATGTTGGCGTATTCGGCCAGGAAGAACAGCGCGAACGCCGCGCCGGAATATTCGACCATGTGGCCGGCGACGATTTCCGATTCGCCTTCCACCACGTCGAACGGCGCGCGGTTGGTTTCGGCCACGCCGGACACCCAATAGACCACGAACAGCGGCAGCAGCGGCAGCCAGAACCACTCGAAGAAACCGGCGTCGCCGCGTTGCGCCTCGACGATGCCGGTCAGGTTCAGCGTGCCGGCGGCGATCATCACGCCGACCAGGGCGAAGCCCATCGCGATTTCGTAGCTGATGACCTGCGCCGAAGCGCGCATCGCGCCGAGGAAGGCGTACTTGGAGTTCGACGCCCAACCGGCCAGGATGATGCCGTACACGCCCAGTGAGGTCATCGCCAGCAGGTACAACAGGCCGGCGTTGGCATTGGACAATACAAGTTGCAGGTCGAACGGCACCACCGCCCACGCGGCGAACGCGGGAGCCAGCGTGATCAGCGGCGCAAGCAGGTAGATCGCCTTCTGCGCATTGGCCGGCGCGATCACTTCCTTGAACAACAGCTTGAACACGTCGGCGAACGCCTGGAACAAACCACCCAGACCGACGTACATCGGCCCGTGGCGGACGTGCATCCAGCCGATCAGCTTGCGTTCCCAGACCACGTAGAACGCCACGCAGATGATGACCGGCATCGCGATCACCAGGATCTTCAGCACCGTCCACAACACCAGGCCACCGGCACCCAGGCCGATGAACCAGTCGCGCAGCGGGCCGATCAATTGCAGCAACAGCTCGTTCATGCGGCCACCACCGTGATGCGCCCTGCCCCAAGCGGCGCGGTTGCGCCGTGCCCGGCCTCGATCCAGGCCGCGCCTTGCGCGACCGCCTTGTCAACGACCACCGGCAGCGTTGCGGTGCCGGCGGCGGAAGCGACCTTCGCCACCCTGCCGTCTTCGATGCCGATGGCGTCGGCATCGGCTGGATTCAGCACGATGCGCGCACCGACGTTCAGCGGATGCGCCTGCAAGGCGGCGGCGCGGCGCACCGTCGCATCGCTGCGATAGATGCCTGTCGTCGCCACGACCTCAAGTCCGTTCGATTCGACTGCCGGTGCGGAAGAACCGCCCTTCGCCTGACGTCGCACGTCTCCCGCCTCACGGCTCTTGACCAGCGCCCGTGCACCCGCCAAATCAGTGAACCCGAACGCCGGCAAACCCAGCTCGCCACCCAGCGCGCGCAACACGCGCCAGCCTTCGCGGGCTTCGCCCGGCAGCTTGCCGCCGGCCTGCGCGCTTTGCGCCACGCCGTCCAGATTGAACAGCGTTGCATCGACTTCCGGCAACGCGCCAATCGGCAGGATCACGTCAGCCGCCGCGCGGGTCGAGGCGCAGGCGTAATGACTGAAAGCGATGACCTTGGCCGCGTTCAACGCCTTCAACGCCGCCGACGTATCGGCGAAGTCCAGGCCCGGCTCGATGCCGTAAATCACATAGGCCTTGCGCGGATCCGCGAATTGCGCGGCGACATCCCTGCCCTTCGGAAGAAAACCGACCTTCGCCAAACCCACCGCGTTCGCGCCCTGCGGAATGCGGTTCAACCTGGCGCCAGTCGCCTCGGCGAACGTCCTGGCCGCAGCGCGCAATTGCGCGGCCTGCGGGTGGCTCTCGGCAATCGCGCCGACGATGATCGCGGCGTGGTTCGCGCCCTTCACCGCTTCAACCAACGCGGCATCGTTCAACGCGCCGGCCAGTTGCGACGGCGACACGATGCGCTTGCTCGCGGCGGAGAAGGTGAAATCGAAATCGACCGGGTTGACCGTATGCACCTTCGCGCCATTGCGCACCGCCTTGCGGATGCGCTGGTGCAGCAGCGGCAGTTCATGGCGGATGTTGCTGCCGAAGATCACGATGGCATCGGCCTTTTCGATCTCGGCCAGCGGCATCGCGAAGGTTTCCGCGACCGCGCCATCGGAGAAGTCGCGGTTGCCGATGCGGTGGTCGATGTTGCCGCAGCCCAGGCCTTCGGCCAGCGCGGCGAGCAGGCCGCCTTCTTCGCACGAAGTCGCCGGATGCGCCAGCACGCCGAGGTCGTCGGCGGAATTCTCGCGCAGGATTGCCAGCGCGGCAGACAGCGCCTCGCCCCACGAAACTTCCTTCCAGTCGCCATCGACCTTCAGCAGCGGCTTGACCGCGCGGTCCTGCGAATGCAAACCCTGGTGCGAATAGCGGTCGCGGTCGGACAGCCAGCACTCGTTGACCGCTTCGTTGTCGCGCGGCACGGTACGCAGCACCTGGCCGCGACGCACGTGCAGGAACAGGTTGCTGCCCATCGCGTCGTGCCAGCCAAGCGATTCGCGCGCCTGCAACTCCCACGGGCGCGCCTTGAACTGGAACACCTTGTTGGTCAGCGCGCCGACCGGGCACACGTCGATGACGTTGCCGGACAGTTCCGTCGTCAGCGGCTTGCCGTCGAAGGTGCCGATCTGCAGGTTCTCGCCGCGATACATGCCGCCGAGCTCGTAGGTGCCGGCGATCTCCGCGGTGAAGCGCACGCAGCGCGTGCACTGGATGCAGCGGGTCATCTCGGTCGCCACCAGCGGGCCGATGTCCTCGTCCGGCACGGTGCGCTTGCGCTCGTTGAAGCGGCTGACCGAGCGGCCGTAGCCCAGCGACAGGTCCTGCAGTTCGCACTCGCCGCCCTGGTCGCAGATCGGGCAATCCAGCGGGTGGTTGATCAGCAGGAACTCCATCACGTTGCGCTGGGCCTTCAGCGCCTTGTCGTTGCGCGTGAACACCTTCATGCCGTCTGCCACCGGCGTGGCGCAGGCCGGCGAAGGCTTCGGCGCGGGGCGACCGCCCATTTCGGTATCGACCAGGCACATGCGGCAGTTCGCCGCGATCGCCAGCTTGTCGTGGTAGCAGAAGCGCGGAATCGCGATGCCGGCCTTGTCGGCGGCCTGGATGATCATCGAATTCTTCGGCGTGGCCAGTTCGACGCCATCAATGAAGACGGTGACGTGATCCGGCGGAAGATTCGGGTTTACCGGTTGAGCGCTCACAGCGAGCCCCCCTTGGAACAGGCGGCATAGCCCCTTGTGTCAAGGGGCGCATTGTTCGCGCGCTTCATGCGCGGACAATGGGGAATAAGGAGGGATGTCGCGCTCATGCCGCCACCTTCGATTCGATCACCGTGCCGGCCAATTCGTCATCGACAAGGAAGCGCTTGTTGACGATGGCGTATTCGAATTCGTTCCAGAAGTGATGCAGGAAGCCCTGCACCGGCCATGCGGCGGCTTCGCCGAAGGCGCAGATGGTGTGGCCTTCGATCTGGCCGGCGGCGGCGCGCAGCATGTGCAGGTCTTCCATCGTGGCCTGCTTTTCGGCGATGCGGGTGAGCATGCGGTACATCCAGCCGGTGCCTTCGCGGCACGGCGTGCACTGGCCGCAGCTTTCCTTGAAGTAGAAGCGCGCGATGCGCTGGCAGGCGCGGACCATGCAGGTGGTGTGGTCCATCACCACGACCGCGCCCGAGCCCAGGCCGGAACCGGCCTTCTGGATGGCGTCGTAGTCCATGGTCAGGCCCATCATCACCTCGCCCGGCAGCACCTTCATCGACGAACCGCCGGGGATCACCGCCTTGATGCGGTTGCCGTTGCGGATGCCGCCGCACAGTTCCAGCAATTCGGAGAACGGCGTGCCAAGGCGGATTTCGTGGTTGCCCGGCTTGGCGACGTGGCCGCTGACCGAGAAGATCTTGCAGCCACCATTGTTCGGCTTGCCCAGATCCATGAACCATTGCGGGCCGTTGCGGATGATCGCCGGCACCGAGGCATAGGTCTCGGTGTTGTTGATCGTGGTCGGCTTGCCGTACAGGCCGAAATTGGCCGGGAACGGCGGCTTGAAGCGCGGCTGGCCCTTCTTGCCTTCCAGCGATTCCATCAATGCGGTTTCTTCGCCGCAGATGTAGGCGCCCGCGCCCAGCGCGTTGTACAGGTCGATATCGACACCGCTGCCGAGGAGGTTCTTGCCCAGCCAGCCATTGGCGTAGGCCTCGCGGGTGGCTTCTTCCAGATGTTCGAACGGCTCGTGATGGAACTCGCCGCGCAGGTAGTTGTAGCCCACGGTGCTGCCGGTGGCGTAGCAGGCGATCGCCATGCCTTCGATCACCGCATGCGGGTTGTAGCGCAGGATGTCGCGGTCCTTGGCGGTGCCCGGCTCGGATTCGTCGGAATTGCAGAGGATGTACTTCTGCATGTCGCCTTTGGGCATGAACGACCATTTCAGACCGGTGGGGAAGCCTGCGCCGCCGCGACCGCGCAGGCCGGACTGCTTGACCATTTCCACCACGTCGGCCGGCGGAATCTTTTCGGTCAGGATCTTGCGCAGCGCCTGATAACCGCCGGTTTTCAGGTAGTTTTCATACGACCACGGCTTGTCGAAATGCAGCGTGACATAGACGGCCTGATGCGCCTGCGGCGCGGGGCCGACCGGGCCGTAGCCTTCCGAATAGTGTGAGTGCGAATGGCCTGCCATGTTCCTTACTCCAGCCCGTCCAGCAGCTCATCGACCTTCGCGGGCGTGAGCTTCTCGTGGTAATGGCCGTTGATGACCACGACCGGCGCGCCGCAGCAGGCGGCCACGCATTCTTCTTCGCGCTTCAGATACACGCGGCCATCGGCGGTGGACTCGCCCAGCTTGCAGCCGAGTTTCTTTTCGGCGTGCTCGACCAGTTCGTTGGCGCCGTTGAGCCAGCAACTGATGTTGGTGCAGAAGGCCACGTTGTTGCGGCCGACTTTTTCCGTCTCGAACATCGAATAGAAACTGGCGACCTCGTAGGCCCACACCGGCGGCAACTCCAGATACTTGGCCACCGCGGCGATCAACTCGTCGTTGAGCCAGCCACCATTCTGTTCCTGCGCCGCATGCAGACCTTGCAGCACCGCGGAACGCTTGCGATCCGGCGGGAACTTGGTCAGCCAGTGGTCGATGTGCGCGCGGGTATCCGCGCTCAGCACGACCATCGGATCGACCGATTGCGCTTTCTCGAAATTACCCGTGGCCCTCATCGGTCCACCTCACCAAAAACGAGATCGTAAGTGCCAATCATCGCCACCACGTCGGCCAGCAAGTGCCCGCGCACCACGCTGTCCATCGACGACAGGTGCACGAAACCCGGCGCGCGGAGATGCACGCGGAACGGCTTGTTGGCGCCGTCGCTGACCAGGTAGCAGCCGAATTCTCCCTTCGGCGCCTCCACCGCTGCGTAGGTTTCGCCGGCCGGCACGCAGTAGCCTTCGGAGAACAGCTTGAAGTGGTGGATCAGCGCTTCCATGTCGTCCTTCATGTCCGTGCGCCTGGGCGGCGCGACCTTGAAGTTATCGACAATCACCGGGCCGGGGTTGGCCTTCAGCCACTGCACGCACTGGCCGATGATGCGCATCGACTGGCGCATTTCCGCCATGCGCACCAGATAGCGGTCGTAGCAGTCGCCGTTGACGCCCACCGGGATGTCGAAATCGACGTCGGCATAGCTGGCGTAGGGCTGCTTCTTGCGCAGATCCCATTCGATGCCAGAACCGCGCAGCATCACGCCGGTCATGCCCCACTTTTTCGCGTGTTCCGGGTCAACCACGCCAATGCCGACGGTGCGCTGCTTCCAGATGCGGTTGTCGGTCAGCAGGGTTTCGTATTCATCGAAACGCCTGGGGAATTCCTCGACCATCTTTTCCAGATAATCGAGCATCGAGCCTTCGCGCGCTTCGTTGAATTTCGCCAGCGCCTTGCCCTTGTGCCAGCGCGATTCCTGGTACTTGGGCATGCTGTCCGGCAGGTCGCGATAGACGCCGCCGGGGCGGTAGTAGGCCGCGTGCATGCGCGCGCCGCTGACCGCTTCGTAGCAGTCCATCAGCTCTTCGCGCTCGCGGAAGGCGTACAGCATCACCGCCATCGCCCCCAGATCCAGCGCGTTGGAGCCGACCCACATCAGGTGGTTCAGCACGCGGGTGATTTCGTCGAACAGGGTGCGGATGTATTGCGCGCGCACCGGCGCTTCGATGCCCATCAGGGTTTCAATGGCGCGCACATAGGCGTGCTCGTTGCACAGCATCGAGCAGTAATCCAGGCGATCCATGTAGCCGATCGACTGGTTGAACGGCTTGGATTCGGCCAGCTTCTCGGTGCCGCGGTGCAGCAGGCCGATGTGCGGGTCGGCACGGACGATGGTTTCTCCGTCCATCTCCAGGATCAGGCGCAGCACGCCGTGCGCGGCCGGATGCTGCGGGCCGAAGTTCATCGTGTAGTTGCGGATTTCCTGCTTGCTTTCGGCAGGATTGCTGGCGAAGGCTTCCGCATGGGCTTGGTGGAATTCGCTCATTTGGCTGGCTCCCGCTGCGCGATTTCGCCGGCGGCGGTCTGGTAGCGCGCGTCGTCGCGGATCACGCGCGGCACGCCGACGCGCGGCTCGACCGAGGTGACCGGCTCATAGACCACGCGGCCCTTTTCTTCGTCGTAACGCACTTCGACATTGCCGATCAGCGGGAAATCCTTGCGGAACGGGTGGCCGACGAAGCCGTAATCGGTGAGGATGCGGCGCAGATCCGGATGACCCTCGAAAACCATGCCGTACAAGTCGAAGGCTTCGCGCTCGAACCAGTTCGCGCCCGGCCAGATGTCGGTGACCGAGGCCACCACTGGCACGTCGTCGTTTGGCGCATAGCAACGGATGCGCAGGCGACGATTGTGCGCATAGGAAATCAAATGCGCGACCACGGCGAAGCGGTTCTGCGGCACATCCACCGGCTGCACGCCGGCATCGCCTTCCTCGGCGGTCAGCGCTTCGCCCCAGGCGAAGCGGCCGGTGCCCTTGCCTTCGACGCCACGGCTGAAGCCTTCCGAGGACACGTCGCTGGTGTCCCATTCGTCGCTGCCGTAGCTGAGGTAATCGACGCCGCACAGGTCGGACAATTGCTCGAAGCCCCACTCATCGCGCAGGGCAACGGCGGTTTCGTGCCATTGCCGCACCGGCACTTCCAGGGTGGTTTCGCCATGCGCTTCGGACACGACCGCACCCGCAAAGCGCGCGCGCAATTGTTCGGCGAAGTTGACTGCTTGCTCTGCCATGGGGCGTGGCGTGCTCTAGTAGGTTATCGACGGGAATGCCGGCGCGCGGCGATCATTTCTTGGCGATCGTCTGCGTGCGCCATATCTTCTTCTGCAACTGCAGGATGCCATAGACCAGCGCCTCGGCGGTCGGCGGACAGCCCGGCACATAGATATCGACCGGCACGATGCGGTCGCAGCCGCGCACCACCGAATACGAATAGTGGTAGTAGCCGCCGCCGTTGGCGCACGAACCCATGCTGATCACCCATTTGGGGTCAGGCATCTGGTCATAGACCTTGCGCAGCGCCGGGGCCATCTTGTTGACCAGGGTGCCGGCGACGATCATCACGTCGGACTGGCGCGGCGACGGGCGGAACACCACGCCGTAGCGATCCAGATCCAGACGCGCCGCGCCGGCGTGCATCATTTCCACCGCGCAGCAGGCCAGGCCGAAGGTCATCGGCCACATGCTGCCGGTGCGCGCCCAGTTCATCAGCGCATCGACACTGGTGGTCACGTAGCCCTTTTCCAGCAGCGGGTTGTCGCCTTCGGGACGCAGGATGTCGTCAACCCGCCCTTCCGGGATCGGGTTGTTCATCAGCTTGTCGAGGGTTCCGATCACACCCATGTGGTCACTCCCATTCCAGGGCACCTTTCTTCCAAACGTAGATGAAGCCCAGGAACAGCATGCCCACGAACAGGCCCATGGTGACCAGGGAGCGCGCGCCGATGTCCATGAACACCTGGGTCCACGGCACGATGAAGATGATTTCCAGATCGAACACGATGAACTGGATGGCGATCAGGTAGTAGCGCACGTCGAACTTCATGCGCGCATCCTCGAACGCCTCGAAGCCGCACTCGTAAGGCGATAGCTTCTGCGCATCCGGGCGGCGCGGGCCGAGGAAGCGACCGGCCACCATCAGCGCGACGCCGATGCCGGTGGCGACGATCAGGAACAACAGGGTCGGCAGGTAATTGACGAGCACTCGCGATTCTCGGTTCTGGTCCGTTGGCCGTTGGTCGAACCCATGCACCGAAGGCGCGGCGAAGGTCGGACCTGCGTGCGTTTCCGCCCCTCCGTGGCGCCTGGGCAGGCGTGTCGTAACGGGCGGTCCAGCTAACGCCGGAATTGTAGCGGCAGGCATGCGACCGCGTAAACGTTTTGCAGTGCGACAAGGCGACGGGGCGCGCAAATTCCCTTCGGCCGATCGAAAGGATGCGAGGCGTTCGCATTTGGCAAAGAAAAACCCCCGTCGCCGCGGGTTTGCAGCGTGGTGCCCAGGAGCGGATGGTCGCTTGTTTCGGCAGCTGACGAGGCCCGCCGTCCTGCGGCGTCATTTGCCGTCGAATCAACAATATATCCTTGGCCCCGCGTCAGGCCTGCCCCGCGGCCAGACCTCGTTTGACTATTCATCGGTTCGGCCAGGAGGTGTCCGAGGGCCGCAAGGGCCACAAATGGAAGCTCCCGCGCCCGGGTCCGCTGCAACGCGACCCCCTTGGCCAGTTCGCCGGCAGTCTCCGGGCTGGCCAGGTTCACTTGCTGCTCGACCGATTGACCCGGACCGCGCCGCGGTTCTTGTCGTCGGCTCTCAACGCGCACTGCGACAGGCCCCGCACCCTGCAACCGGAACGTCCCACCGAGCCCCTCTCGCCGTCGCACGGGGGAGACCCGTGTTCGCCATCAACGAGCGATATCGTTAAGGCGGGTTTCCGGCATTTTCCACAAGGCCAGCAGTCCGCACAGCAGGGCCATGGCGCAGGGATAGACCAGGCCGGCGAATTCGCTTTGGTAATGAACGCTGACGGCCATCGTCGCGAACGGCATGAACCCGCCGAACCAGCCGTTGCCGATGTGGTACGGCAGACCTATCGCGCTGTAGCGGATGCGTGTGGGGAACAGTTCGACCAGATACGCCGAGGCCGGGCCACAGACCAATGCAACCGGCAGCGACAACCACCACAGCAGGGCCAGTGCGGGAATCAACGACAGCTCCGGGCGCACCGCCAGCACCAGCAGCTTGAAGGCGGGGATCAAGCTCGTACCGGCCAGCAGGAAGCCGGCGATGATCACCGGGCGGCGGCCGATGCGGTCGGACAACCAGCCGGCCAATGGAAACAGCGGCGCGGCCAGCAGCAGCGCGCACATCATCAGTTGCCCGGCGCGACCCACGTCCAGGCCCAGCGGGTTTTGCAGGAACACCAGCGGGAAGTATTGCCCCGCGTTCCACACCACGCCCTGTGCGGCGGTCAGGGTGGCCAGCGCCAGCAGCATCGCCTTGAGGTGTTCGCGGTTGCCGAAGGCTTCCTTCAACGGCGCCTTGGCTACCTTGCCTTCGCGCTGCAATTGTTCGAACGCGGGCGATTCGGCCAGGTGCAGGCGCATGTAGACCGACAACGCCAGCAGCAGCACCGACGCCAGGAACGGCAACCGCCAGCCCCATTGTTCGAACGCGGCTTCGCCCAGCAGGCTGCGGCAAAGCGTGATCGTGCCCAGCGCCAGCAACAGGCCGATCGTGCCAGTGCCCATCACCAGCGAAGTGTTGAGCCCGCGCCGCGATGGCGTGGAATGTTCGGCCACGTAAGTCGCCGCGCCGCCGAATTCGCCGCCCACGGCAATGCCCTGCAACAGGCGCAGCGCCACCAGCAGCGCCGGCGCCAGCAAGCCGGCCATCGCATAGGTCGGCAACGCGCCGATGCCGACGGTGGCAAAACCCATCAGCACGATGGTGACCAGGAAGGTGCGGCGGCGACCGATGCGGTCGCCCAGCCGGCCAAAGATCAATGCGCCCAATGGCCGCACCACCCAACCGGCGCCGAACACCGCCAACGCCGACAGCAGGCCGGCGGTTTCATGACCGGACGGAAAGAACAAGCGGCCCAGCACCACCGCCAGCGAGCCATACAGGAAGAAGTCGAACCATTCGAACACGGTGCCGGCCACCGCTGCGGCAATGGCGCGTGCGGATTGCGCTGGCGTGGAAGCCGCTTCCATCGCCGCTTACTTCCTGTCCAGCACGAAAACGTCGTGCGCGATCGGCGCATCGACTTCGGCCTGGGTCCAGCGGATGTCGCTGACCAGTGCGCCGCCGTAGTACAGGCGCACGCGGCCGGGCTGCTGGAAGCGCCGGCCGCCGCCTTGCGCGCTGTCCACCATGTAGAAATCGCCGTAGATGCGTTCGTGCCAGCCGCGCGGCGTGGCGAAGCCGACCTTGCGCACGCTGTGGTCGGCCTGGTCGATCCAGAACATCGTGTTGCCGCCGGCGGGATCGGTGACGCGAATCGTCCACGCGGCGCGGCCTTCCACCTGGTCGTCGGCCATGCGCGTGAGCTTGAAGCCCTCGTCCAGCGCGAAGCGGATGATGCCGAAGCCGAAGTTCTCGCTCCATTCGCGCGAGGCTTCGGTCTGCTCCACCTTGCCCTTGTCGTTCCAGGTGTCCTTGCCGTCGTAGCTGATCTGGAAGACGATCGCATCGCCATTGCGCGCATCGAGGCGGAACTTGCCGTTGGCGCCGTGCGCGGCCTGGTTCCATGCCGGAAACACGCGCCACATCTCGTAATGCGCGACCTGCCTGCGGCTGGCGGCGGTGCCGTCGTTGTACAACACGGCGCTGCCGGTCAGGTGCAGGGTTTGCGGCCGCTTCCAGCCTTCGCCGCCGCTGGCGGCATGGGCCAGGCGCACGATCTCCTCGGCACTGGGCGCGCTTTCGTCGGCGAAGGCCGGCATCGTGCAGCACAGCGCCAGCAACAACAGCCAGATGCGTTTCATGCGGATTCTCCGGGATTCGAGGACTTGTCGGTTTGCACCACGCCTTCGGCCTGCAAGGCGGCAATCGCAGCATCGTCCAGCCCCAGCACCTCGGCCAGCACTTGCGCGCTGTGCTGGCCCAGCACGGGTGCGGCCCGTGCGTATTGCAGTGGCGTGGCCGAGAACTTCAACGGATTGCGCACCATCGGCACGTCGCGGCCGCTGGCATGCGGCAGGTCGATGCGCAGGCCACGCGCCTTTACTTGCGGGTCGTCGAAAACCTGGTCGATGCGGTTGACCGGATTGGCCGGCACCATGACTTTTTCCAGCTCGGCCAGCCAATGCGCGGCTGGCTTCGTGCGCAAGCACTGTTGCAGATAGGGCACCAGTTCGGCGCGATGGCTGACCCGTGCGGCGTTGCTGGCGTAGCGCGGGTCGCGCGCCAATTGCGGCTCGCCGATCACTTCGCAGAAACGCGCGAACTGCGCATCGTTGCCGACCGCCAGCATGAAATACCCATCCGATGAAGGCATCACCTGATACGGTACGATGCTCGGATGCGCCGTGCCCTGCCGCTGCGGCACCGCACCGCCGACCAGCCAGTTCGACGCCTGGTTGGCCAGCCATGCCACTTGCGTATCCAGCAGTGCCAGATCGATGTGCTGGCCTTCGCCAGTGTGCTCGGCGTGGCGCAGCGCGGCGATGATCGCGGTGGCGGCGTACATGCCGGTCATCAGATCGGTGGCGGCCACGCCGACTTTCTGCGGGCCGGCACCGGGCTGTCCATCGGATTCGCCAGTGACGCTCATCAGGCCGCCGATGGCCTGGATGGCGGCGTCGTAACCGGCGCGCTGCGCATATGGGCCGTCCTGCCCGTAGCCGGTGATCGAGCAATACACCAGCTTCGGGTTGATCGCGCGCAGGCTGGCGAAATCCAGTCCGTATTTCTTCAATCCACCGACCTTGTAGTTTTCCACCAGCACGTCGCAACGCGCGGCCAGTTGCCGAATCAGCGCCTGCCCGTGCGCGGTGGTGAAGTCGATGGCGAGCGAGCGCTTGCCGCGATTGGCGCACAGGTAGTACGCCGATTCGCCGGTATCGTTGCCGTCGGCATCCTTCAGATACGGCGGGCCCCAACCGCGCGTGTCGTCACCCGCGCCGGGGCGCTCGATCTTGATCACGTCCGCGCCGAAATCGGCCAGCACCTGCGTGGCCCACGGCCCGGCGAGAATCCGCGACAGGTCGAGCACGCGCACGCCGTCGAGCAGGTTCATCGCGGCCACCATGCAGCGCAGGCTTGCGGAATCGCCGACTGCCACGCCATCGCCTGCTGGAAGGCTTCGGCCAGCGCGATCAGTGTGTATTCGCCGCCGATGCGGCCAACCAGCTGCATGCCCACCGGCAATTCGCCTGCGGCCACCGGCAACGGCAGCGACAGCGCCGGGTTGCCGGCCATGTTGGCGTAGGCGGTCAGGTCCGCCTGGTTGGCCGGCGCGGGCGTGCCGAAGGCAAACGCACGTTGCGGCGCGGTCGGCATCGCCAGCACGTCGCATTGCGCCAACCACTGCTGCAATTGCACCTGCGCGCGGTCAACCAATTGCGAAGCGGCGGCCAGTTCGGCGGCGCTGCGGCCTTCGGCCCAGGCCATCATCTTCGCCAGTTGCGGCGAGAAGGCGCCGCGATTTTCAGCCCAGTCGCGCGCGTGCTCCACCAGCAGTTCGGCCTCGCCCATCAGCAGGCCGGCGCGGCGCGCGCGGCCGGAGGCGAATGCCGGGGACGGCAAGGCCTGCAGGTGATGGCCCAGGCCGGACAGCATGCGCAAGCCTTCATCAAACGCGGCCTGCACGTCGGTGGCGATTTCCGCCGCGTCGCCGAAATCGACCACGCCAATGCGCAATGCGCCTGTCTGCGCGGGCGCAAAAGCAATTGCACGCGATTGTGCGCAGTCCGCATCGAAACCCGCCATCAACGGCAACAGCATGTGCAAGTCGCGCGCCGAACGCGCCAGCGGACCGATGTGGTCCAACCGCCGGCACATCGCCACCGTGCCGCGCGTGCTGATCGCG
Source organism: Pseudoxanthomonas sp. (assembly GCA_047607085.1). GTDB lineage: Bacteria > Pseudomonadota > Gammaproteobacteria > Xanthomonadales > Xanthomonadaceae > Pseudoxanthomonas_A. Next base: position 164,598 of record JASGDT010000059.1, read on the forward strand.
CCCCAACTGGGTTTCAGCCCGACCACGCCGCAATAACTGGCGGGAATCCGCACCGAACCCATGGTGTCGGTGCCCAGGGCCGCCGCGCACAGGCCGGCGGCGACCGCCGCGCCGCTGCCGCCGCTGGAGCCGCCGGGCGTGTAGCCGTGCCGATACGGGTTGTGGCAGGCGCCGTAAAAAGGATTGTCGTTGTCCGCACCCAGCGCCGCTTCGTGCATGTTGAGCTTGCCGACGATCACCGCACCGGCCGCGCGCAATGCTGCTACCGCAGGATTGTCTTCGGCGGCGGGCGCAACATGGCGGCGCGTCTGCATGCCGGCAGTGGTGCGCATTCCGGCCACGTCGATGTTGTCCTTCACTGCAATCGGCAGCCCTTCCAGCACGCGCGCTTCGCCGCGATGACGGCGCTGATCGGAAACCTCGGCTGCGGCCAACGCGCCTTCGGCATCGACGTGGATGAAAGCATTGACCGCCGACTGGCTGGCGGCAATCGCCGCCAGTTGCTGGCGCAGCAATTCCACGCTGCCGAGTTGGCCGGACGCAAGCCCGGCCGCCTGCGCGGTCAGGTCGCTGCCCAGCAAGCGTGCATCGGCGGTGTTCATGACGCGTCCTCAGGCGAAACGCTTGTCGATCAGGCGCACCGGCTTCTGCCGCACCTCGATGCCGGTCAGCGGGGCCAGCGCGCCCGGCGCAGCCAGCACCACGCTCATTTCCACACCCAGGCGCCGGCGCAGCAGCGCCGCGAATTCGGCGATCAGCTGCGCATCATCCAGCGCGCCGCGGGTTTCCACGTGCACGGCCAGGTCGTCGCGACCGGCGGCGTCGCGGGTGGCGATGCAGATGAACTCGCCGGCGAACGCGGCGTGTTCCTCCAGTACCGGCGCCATCGCCTGCGGGAACACGTTGATGCCGCGGATCTTGACCATGTTGTCGCTGCGGCCGAGGAAGCCTTCGATGCGGCGCAGGTTCAGTCCCAGCGACGAGGGCGTGGTCAGCACCCGGGTCACGTCGTGGGTGTTGAAGCGGATGATCGGGTAGATGTCGTCCTTGTACAGGCAGGTGACGACCATGTCGCCGGCTTCGCCGTCGGCAACCGGCGCGCCGCTGTCAACGTCGAGGATTTCCAGATATTGCGCGTCTTCCATCACGTACAAACCGTCCTGGTCCGGGCCCTGCCCGGCGATCGCGCCGGTATCGCCCACGCCGTACCAGTCGTACAACTGCGCCCCGCCCCACGCCGCCGACAGCGACTCGCGCGATTCGCGCCCCAGGTGGCCGCAGATCATCCGTACGGGAATGTCGCGGCCCGGCTCCAGCCCGCTTTCGCGCGCCACGTCGGCCAGTTTCTTGATGTAGTCGGCAAAGCCGACGATCACGGTCGCGCCCATGTTCTTCATCAACTGCACCTGCTGCACCGAGCGCATCTCGATGCCAGTGCCGGCCGAACAGAACAGGGCCTGGGTGAAATGGGTCACCGCTTCGCGCACGTAGTGGCCGCCGTTGATCATGCCGTGGCCATAGACCGAATGCACCACGTCGCCGGCGCGCATGCCGTGCCAGCGATACAGGCGCGCCAGCAGCAGGTTCTGCACCTCGCGCGAATGCGGCGAGAACACCAGCGGCTGCGGCAGGCCGGTGGTGCCGGACGTGGTATGGAACACCAGCGGCTTGTCGCCAGCTGCGGTGCCGTCGCGCCAGCCGTGGAAATCGCCCAGCGGCGGATGCGCTTCGACCGAGGCCATGATCTCGTGCTTGCCGAACACCGGCAGCTTGCCGATGTCGTCCAGCCCGCGGATGTCGCCGGCTTCGACGCCGGCCGCGCCCCACAGACGCCGGTAGAACGGAATCTGCCAGGCGCGTGCCACGCAGCGGCGGAACATCACGTCCTGCTGCGCGCGCAGTTCGTCGCGGCTGATGCGCTTGAACTTGTCGATGAAATCCTGGTCCAGCGGCAACTGGCGCAGCATTTCCTTGACGTCGAAGGATTCGAAATAGGTCGGATGGGTCATGGCATCTCCACGATCAGCAGGTTGACCAGCCGGCGGACATCGTCGATGTCCTGCAGGTGATCGAGATGGGAAATCAGTTCATCGCGGCGCGCGGCACCGAAATGGCGCGCAGCGTGGTCGAGGCAGTGGTGGAACTTCTCCAGTTGCATCGCCCTCGACAACGGCCGCTGCGGCGAGCCGATGGCGGCGTCGCGATGGTTGCGCAGCACGCGGCCATCGCGCAGGGTCACGGTCATCGACTGCGGCACCAGCGCGTTGGGGTCGTCGCAATCGTTGGGCACCAGCGCAACCTTCTCAGCAAACGCAGCCAGGCGCGGGTCGGCGAGTTTTTCCGGCGCACAGGCCGACAGGCCAACCTTGCCGTCCAGCAGCACCGTGCCCAGCAGGAACGGCAGGCACAGGCGCGCATAGCTGGTTTCCATGCCGGCGCGATATTCGCGGCCGACCAGCCGGCGCACCAGCGGCGGGGCCTGCACTTCGATGGCAGCCACCTCGTCCAGTTGCAGCGCATGCTGCTGGCGCAGTTCCATCAGCATGTCCTGCGCGGCGTGCGCCGCGCCGCCGGTGGGGAACACCTTGTGGCTGACCTCGAGGATCTGCGACTGGTGCGTGGCCAGTTTTTGCAGCGACGGGCCGGTGTCGAATTCGCCTTCCATCAGCGGCAAATAACCGAACGGGCCTTCCAGCACGTCGCGCGGTGCGGGGAAGCCGTTGCGCGCCAGTTCCCAGCAGCTCAACACCGCGCGCGCGTTCAGCGCCACCTGCAGGGCCAGTGCCGGCGAACCTTCCAGATGCGCCTGCATGGTGCCGGACAGGTGGCCGTAGGTCAGGCCGATCATGCTCCGCTGCAATGCCTCGTCGGCGTCGTGCATGCGCGCGATGCCGGCCGCCGCGCCCAATGCGCCGCACATCGACGGGCGGAAGAAGCGCATCGGCGCGCGTCCGCTGATGCCCAGCAAGGTGGCGACATCGACGGCGACGTTGAGCGATGCGATGAACGTCTTGCCATGCACCGCCACGCCATCGGCGTTGGCGCGGCATTCGGCGGCGGCGACCAGCGCGGCCATGATGACCGCCATCGGGTGCACCACCGCCGGCATGTGCACGCAGTCGAATTCCTGGTTGTGGATCTGGTAGCCGTTGACCATCGCCGCGCTGGCGGCCGGCAAGGCCTCGCCGGTGACCCAGGCACGCGCGGCATTGCCCGCGCCATAAGCGGCGACGCTTTGCTTCACCACCGCCGTCAGCGGCACCTGCGGGCCGGAACCGGACAGGCCAACCGCCAGCGAATCCATCGCGAAGCAGCGCGTCGCGGCCACGGCTTCCGGCGACAGATCCTGATAGCGCAGCGTGCGCGCGTGTTGCAGCAGGGCCTCGGTCAATCGCATCGCGCCACCTGCAACAGCAGCGCATCGAACGCCTCGCGCGTGCCGCCCTCGGCCAGCGCCAGCGCCTGTTCGAACAACGACCGCGCCAGCGCCGTCGGCACCCCGCCCCACTGCGCCAGCGACAGCGCCTTGGCGAAGACGGCCGTCTCGTCCATCGGGCATTCCGGGTCGCCCCAGGCATCGGCGCGCACGGCCTCGACGCTGCCGCCATCGTCCAGCAACAGGCGCACGCTTGCGCCGTAATGCGCGGGGAAGCGTTCGTCGAAACCGGCATCGGCGGCCAGCGCGATGCGCGCGCGCCATGCCGCGACTTCGGCATCGGCACAGGCGGCATCGGTGTAATGCGCCAGTTGCGGCCGGCCATGCACGAGGATGGACGCCAGCGCGTGCTGCAGGCTGAACTTGGCCTGCGCTTCGGTGGCCGGTTGCGGGCGATCGCAGAAGCGCAAAGCCTCGGCGTAGGTTCGTACTTCGACGCCGCCGATGCGCGCGCGATCCGCCTCTGGCAGTTGCGCCAGCGCATCGAGCATCGCGTCGATCGCCGGGTGCGCGTGGCGGCAGGCCGGCCACGGCTTGAGGCTGGTGTCGTGGATCAGCCAGTCGGCGTCTTCGGCAACCACCCGCGCGGGGTCGGCGTCGGGCGCGGTGGCGGCGAACAAGCCTTGTTCGCCTTCGAGTATCCAGCGTGGACCGCGCAGGCCAACCCGCGCCAGCTGCGCCGCCAGGCAGCCGCTGCGCGCGGCCTCGGCGTTGTGCAGCGACTTGGTCGGCACCGGCTCGTGGCGCATCTGCCACAGGCCGCCGGTGCGGCTGCCGGCATTGCCCAGCGCGTCGGCGGTCTGTTCCACATCCAGTCCCAGCACGGAAGCGGCGGCGGCGGCGGCGCCGAATGCACCGGCCGTCGAAGTCGGATGCCAATATCGGTAATGCCCGCGACCCAGCGCGCGACCGACGCGGATGGTAGCTTCGTAGCCGCGCACGATCGCATCGAGCAAGGCATCGCCATCGGCATCCCGGCCCTGATCATGCGCCTGTGCCATCGCCAGCGCGACCGGAATCGCGACCGGCCCGGGGTGCAGGATCGCACCGCGATGCACGTCGTCCATTTCCAGCACGTTGCCCAGCGCGGCATTGAGCAGCAGCGCATCGCCCACGCCGCGCCTGCCGCAGGCCAGGGCAATGGCGCGGCCTTGCGCCTGCGCCTGTACCACGCCCTGCAACTGCGCCGCCAACGGGTAGCGCAACACCGCCAGCGCGCAACCCAGCCAATCCACCAGCAGCAATGCCGCGCGTTGCCGCGCCGCCGCGCCTACCGGGCGCTGCAGGCGTCGGGCGAGGCCTTCGCTGAGGCTGGCGGCGGGCGGGGTCATTGCGTGGCGTGGCTCTCGTGTGTGGATCGCAATTGGCGGAGATATGGCGGGTGGTCGGGGGAAACTCTGTTTTTGCCCGCCATTCCCGCGAAAGCGGGAATGACGAACTTCCTTGCCGAAAATCACCGACGCAGCATAGCCGACTTTGTCCGGACATATCATATGATCGACATTCCGCAGGCCGCAATCCCGAAACATGCCCAGCCCCATGGACGCCAATACCTTCTTCGAGCACCTCGCGCGGGGGCCGGAAATCTTCGCACCCGGCTGCGCCGGCCACTCGCTGCTGTTCGAATCCTGGCTGCGCGCCGCGCCGGAGCGCTGCGCCGGCCTGCGTTTCACCGGCGTGCATATCCCCACGGTCAATACCTTCGATTTCGCCGGCCTGCATCCGCAAACGCGCCAGCGCACGATCTTCCTCGGCGCCGAGCTGCGCAACTCGTGGCTGGACGGCCGCATCGACTACCTGCCGATGACCTACACCGCCACCTGGCGCTGGCTGCAACAACAGGCGAGCTTCGACGCCGTGCTGGTGCAGGTGGCCCCGCCGGATGCCGACGGCAACTGCTCGCTGGGCCTGGCCTGCGACTTCACCCCGGCCGTGTGGCCGCGCGCGACGCGGGTGCTGGCGCACATCAACCCGCGCATGCCGCGCACGCACGGCCCATCGATCCCGCTGTCGCGCATCTGCGCCGCGATCGAACAGGACATGCCGCTGCTGGAAATCCCCGATCCGCCGGCCGACCCGGCACTGGACGCGGTGGCGGAAAACATCGCCACCCTCGTCGAAGACGGCGCCACCTTGCAACTGGGCCTGGGCCGGCTGCAATCGGCGGTGCTGCGCGCGGTGCGCCATCGCCACAACCTGCGCATCCACAGCGGCATGGTGTCCGACGGATTGCTGGGCCTGCTCGAGGCCGGCGCACTATCGGCCGCCGCCGACGCGGTCGTCGCCGGCGTGGCGCTGGGTACGCAGGCGTTGTACGAACACGTGGCGCAACACGTGCGCTTCCGCGACGTCGGCCATACCCACGATGCGGCCGTGCTCGCCGCGATCCCGCGCCTGACCGCGATCAACAGCGCGCTGTCGGTGGACCTGCTGGGCCAGGTCAACGGCGAATGCCTGGGCGGGCGGCAACTCAGCGGCGTCGGCGGCCTGCCCGACTTCCTGCGCGGCGCTCGCCAATCGGCCGGCGGTCGCGGCATCATTGCGCTGCCTGCCAGCACACCGAAAGGGCAGAGCCGGATCGTGCCGATGCTGCCGCCGGGGCCGGTCAGCCTGGCCCGCGTCGATGCCGACTGCGTCGTCACCGAACATGGCGTGGCCGAGCTGCGCCATCTCGACGTCCACGCCCGCGCCCGTGCCCTGATCGCCATCGCCGCGCCGGAACAGCGCGAATCGCTGGAAAACAGCTGGCGCGAAATCTCGCTCACGCTTTGAACAAGGAAGGGGACCATGACGGACACACAACGCAGCAAGCCACGCTATGCCGAACTGGGCACTCTGCTGCAGACGGCCATCGAGAAAGGCGAATACCCCATCGGCACCCTGCTGCCCACCGAGCTTGAACTGTGCGAACGCTTCGCCGTCAGCCGTTACACCGCGCGCGCCGCGCTGGCGCAGTTGATCGCCGCGGGGCTGGTGAAACGTCGCCCCGGCGCCGGCACGCGGGTGATCGCGCAGAACGCGGTGATGCGCTACGAACACGAGATCGACACCGTGGACATGCTGATGCAATACGGCAACAGCACCCGCCTGAAGATCTTCGAGACCGCGCGCCTGCCGGCCGATGCGGAGGTGGCGCAAAAGCTGGACATGCGCGAAGGCAAGGACTACTTGCATTTGCGCGGCCTGCGCCTGGAAGAACCGGACCGGCAACCCATCGCCGTGACCGAGATGCTGGTACCGGTACGCAGCGGCGTGCCGGCCGAGAAACTGCTGGACACCGCCAGCAGCGCGCGCACGGTGGCCCATTTCCTGGATCCTGCACGGCTGCTGCGGGTCGAACAGGTTTTCGACGCCGCCTCGTTCGACGCCGACGACGCCAAACTGCTGGGCATCAGGAAAGGCGAACCGGCGATGCGCGTGCAACGCCGCTACATCGACGCCAAGGGCCGCCTGCTGATGCTGGCCATCAGCCTGCACCCGCCCGGCCGCTTTGCCTATTCGATGGTGCTGTCGCGCAACCAGCGCTGAGGCAGAAAGAGCCATGCGCAGGCGACAGACTTGCACGGCACGTCAGGTGCTCGGAAGCGTCTGCCCTGCCATTCCCGACTTGGCGGGCCATCCTCGGCCTTGACTGCATCGAATTGCTCAGAACGCATTGATGCCGGTCAATTCGCGCCCGATCACCAGTTGGTGCACGGTCTCGGTGCCCTCGTAGGTGATGACCGATTCCAGGTTCAGCGCATGCCGGATCGCGGCGTGTTCGGTGGTGAT
>JASGDT010000060.1:0-91102 GCA_047607085.1 Pseudoxanthomonas sp.
CGGAACGGGCCGTGACTTCGAGCACGAAAAACTCGAGCAGCCTGGATTGCAGTTTTTTGCTTAATTTGCAGCGGTTTAGGCCCATTCCACCAGCTTAAACCCGGTCTTATCTACTACAGCCCCTTTTTCTTTTGCGGGTCAGCCATCATCGGGATGCTGGCGGGCGATTCGGGTAAACTGCGCGGCTTACGAAACCGGCCGGAAAAGACCCAACGCCCATGCTGCAGAATCTTCGCGACAAGACCTCGGGGTGGATCGCCACCGTCGTGCTCGGTCTGTTGATCGTCCCGTTCGCCTTCGTCGGCGTCAGCGAATACGCCACCGGCGGCAGCGACAACTCGCTGGCGCGGGTGCAGGCGCCACCGACGTGGTGGCAGTCCGCACCGTCGTGGTGGCCGTTGTCGTTGCTGTGGCAGCACGAGGACGTTTCACCGGAAGAATTCCGCAATGCGTTCGAACGCGAACGCGCGCAGCAGCGGCAGGCGATGGGCGACAACTTCGACCCGCGCGAGTTCGAGAGCGCCGACAGCAAGCGCAAGGTGCTGGAGCAACTGATCGATCAGAAGGCGCTGCAACTGGCCGCGCGTCGCGCTGGCGTCAAGGTCGGCGACGATGCGGTGCGGGCTTCGATCGCCAATGAGCCGGCGTTCCAGGTCGATGGCAAGTTCGACCAGTCGCGTTACCTGTCACTGCTGGCGTCGCAGCAACCGCCGTTGACGCCGCAGCGCTTCGAGCAACAGGAGCGCGATCGCCTGCAACTGGCGTTGTTGCCGCTCGGCGTGGCCGAGTCGGATTTCGTCACCGACAAGCAGGTTGACCGCTTGCTCAAGCTGCTGGGCGAAACACGCGACGTGACCCTGGCGCTGCTGGCGGAAACGCCGGCCGATGAAGCGCCGGTCAGCGACGACGAAATCAAGGCCTGGTACGAATCGCACGCTTCCGCTTATCGCCAGCCGGAAACGGTGGCGCTGGAATACGTGGAGATCGATGCGGCGAAATTGCCGGTGGCCGAAGCCGCCGACGAGGCCACGCTGCGCAAGCGCTATGAAACCGAGAAAACCCGCTTCGTCAGTCCCGAACAGCGGCTGGTGTCGCACATCCTGGTGGCCGACGAGGCCAAGGCCAAGGCGCTGGCCGAGCAGGCGCGTGCGCCGGGCGCGGACTTCGCGGCCTTGGCCAGGGCCAATAGCGAAGACACCGGCTCCAAGGACAGCGGCGGCGACCTGGGCTGGATCGAGCAGAACGGCGCGATGGTCAAGCCGTTCGAGGATGCCGTGTTCGCCGCGCAGGCCGGCACGGTCAGCGAACCGGTCAAGTCCGAATTCGGTTGGCACGTGATCCAGGTGCGCGAGATCAAGCCTGGCGCGGGCAAGAGCTTCGAGCAGGTGCGCGACGAACTGGCGCGCGAGGAAGCCGATGGCGCGCGTGATCGCGCCTACAACGAACTGGCCGGCAAACTGACCGACGAAACCCTGAAGAACCCGACCGCGCTGGCTCCTGCGGCCACCGCCGTGGGCCTGCCGGTGCAGAAGACCGGGCCGTTCTCGCGCGGCAATGCGCCGGGCATCCTCGCCAACCCGGCGGTGTTGCGCCAGGCATTTTCCGAGCAACTGATGGAAGACGGCACGGTCAGTGACCCGATCGAAATCGCGCCGTCGCACAGCGTGGTGATCCGCGTGTTCGAACACACGCCCGAGCAGGCGCAACCGCTGGCGCAGGTGCGTGACGCGGTGATCGCGGCGGTGCGCGCCGACCGCCGGTCCAAGGCGGCGGAAAAGGCGGCCGATGCGCTGCTGGCGCGCCTGCAGAAAGGCGAATCATTGAAGGACGTCGCCGCCGCCGAGAAGCTGCAGGCCAACGACATCCCCGGCCTGCCGCGCGGTGCGCCGCTGCCGACGGCGGAAGGCAACGAGGCGATCTTCGCCGTGCAAGCGCCGGTTGCAGGCAAGCCCGCCTTTGGCAAGATCGCGCTGGGCGGCGGCCGTCATGCGCTGTTCGCGGTCACCAAGGTCAATGCGGCGGATTTGTCGAAGGTCAGCGCGGAGCAGCGCGCGCAGTTGAAGCAGCAATTGTTGCAGGTTCATACCTCGGCGTCGGCACGGTCCTTCATCGACGCCACCCGCAAGCAGTTCAAGGTGGTGGTGCACGAGGATCGTTTGCAGTAATCCCTGGCGTTCCATGTTCAATGAAAAAGCCCGGCATTGCCGGGCTTTTTCCTGGTCCCGGTTGCCTTCGGCCTACTCGCCGTCGATGCCGGTCATGCCGAGGATGTTGTAGCCGCCATCGACGTAGGTCACTTCGCCGGTGATGCCGCCGGCCAGATCCGAGCACAGGAAGGCACCGGCGTTGCCGACGTCTTCGATAGTGACAGTGCGGCGCAGCGGCGAATACTGCTCGACGTGGCCGAGGATCTTGCGGAAGCCGCCGATGCCCGCTGCGGCCAGGGTCTTGATCGGGCCGGCGGAGATGGCGTTGACGCGGATGCCGTCCGGACCCAGGTTGAAGGCCAGGTAGCGGGTGGTGGCTTCCAGCGAGGCCTTGGCCACGCCCATCAGGTTGTAGTTCTGCAGGGCGCGTTCGGCGCCCAGGTAGGACAGCGTCAGCAGTGCGCCGCCGGGGCGCAGGCCGGGGCGCGCGGCCTTGGCCAGCGCGGCGAACGAGTAGGCGGAAATGTCGTGGGCCTGGGCGAAATTCTCGCGGGTCAGGCCGTCGAGGAACTGGCCGCTGATCGCTTCGCGCGGGGCATAGGCGATGGCGTGGACCACGATGTCGAAGCCGTCGCTCCAGTGCCGCTTCACTTCGTCGAAGCAGGCGGCGATCTGTTCGTCGCTGGTCACGTCCAGCGGCACGACGAATTTGCCGCCGTATTCCTCGGCGGCTTTCTCGACGCGCGATTTCAGCTTGTCGTTCTGGTAGGTGAACGCCAGCTCCGCGCCTTCGCGGTGCATGGCTTCGGCGATGCCGCTGGCGATGGAGCGGTCGCTGGCGATGCCGGTGATCAGGGCGCGCTTGCCTTGCAGAAAACCCATGACTGTTTCCGTGGTCGTGTGTGGAAGGTGTGGCATTCTGCCATGCGCGGGCCGTGGGTCGCGTTCGCCGGCGTATGGCGAAGACTTATTGCGAGGTGTCTTCGTCCAGTTGCAGCACCATGCCCGGTCGCAGCACGCTGTTGGCGTCGAGGCGGTTGAGCGTTTGCAGTTGCGCGGCCTTGAGGCCGTGGCTGCGGGCGATGGTCCAGATCGATTCGCCGGGCTTGACCACGTGCGAGCGGCGGTTGGTGGCATGCGCCGGTTTTTCGATGGCGCTGCGCTCAATGGCGCTGTTGTCGTTGTCGGCAGCCGCGACGGGCGTGGCTTCATCGCGGACGGCGGTGGGCGGAGCCTGGACCGGGACGTTGTCGCCACTGCGCAGCGGTGCCAGCACGCGCAGAGTCTTTCCACTGCGAACGATGCCGTTGGCCAGCGCCGGGTTGAGCCGGCGCAGCAGGGCCGGGTCGTGGCCTTGCTGGCGCGACCACGCATCCAGGCTGGCGGCATCGTCGGGCAGGGCGATGGCGGCGAGCTGCGGCACCGGGCGATCCAGCGCGCGCAGCCATTCGTCGCGGTTGTCGGCCTGTTCGAACAGGCAGGCCAGCGCGTGCAGTTTTTCGACGTAGGCGTAAGTGATTGGCGACAGCCCCGGCAGGGCCGAAGGCTTGGCGTTGCGCGCGTTCATGCCGGCGTGGCGCAGCGATTGCAGCACGCGGTATTCGCCGGCGTTGTAGGCCATCACCGTCAGCCGCCAGTCGCCGCCGAACATGCCGTGCAGGGTCTTGAGGTAACGCAGCGCGGCCTGGGTGGACTCCACCGGCGACAGGCGGCCGTCGTAGCCGTTGCGCATGCTCACGCCGTGGTTGCGCGCGGTGATGGCGATGAACTGCCACAGCCCGGCCGGGCCGCCGGCGCTGCGCGCGCCGGGCTTGTAGCCGCTTTCGACGAACGGGATCAGCGCGAATTCGGTGGGCAGGCCGGCGTCGTACAGCGCATCGACCACATAGCCGAACAGCGGCAGCAGGTCGTCGTCGGGCCTGGCCAACTGGCCCGGCGCGTGGCGGAAGTGCTGCCGCCAGCGCTGGCCGGCGTTGGCGTCGCAATCGGGATCCGCCAGGCCGGCGCGGAAACGCTCGTAGATCTCGCGGCCGCTGCGCAGGTGTGTGGGGGTGGCGGGGAGTTCGAGCAGGGCCGGTTCGGAGGGGGCCAGCAGTGGTGCCTGGATGGGCAATTCGATCGATGGTGCGGTGAAGGGCTCCGGCGTGGCCTGCGCGCGCAGCCCGGCAGGCAGGCAGCTGGCCAGCGCCAGTGCCGCGAGAAGCATGCGGCCGTGTCCCTCCCGGCGCCGGCTCATGCCCGGAAGCCATCCTTCCAGCGCCGCAATTCGGCGAAGGTTTCCGTGCGGTCGGCCGGTTCGCGACCGAGGCGGGCGGCGACGGCAGCGCGCACGACCGGCGCATCGACGCGCAGGAAGGGGTTGCAGGCGCGTTCGACGGCAATGGTCGAAGGCAGGCTGGGGCGTCCGTTGTCGCGCATGGCGGTGACCTCCTGGCTGCGTTGGCGCAAGGCCGCGTTGTCCGGCTCCACGGCCAGGGCGAACGCGGCATTGGCCCGAGTGTACTCGTGGCCGCAGCAGACCGCCGTGAGCGCGGGCAGGGCAGCCAGCCGGTCCAGCGAGGCCAGCATCTGCGCCGGCGTGCCTTCGAACAGCCGCCCGCAGCCGAGGCTGAACAAGGTGTCGCCGCAGAACAGGTGGCCGCCGCCGTCGCCATTGCCGGGATGGTGGAAGGCGACGTGGCTGAGGGTATGGCCGGGTACGGCCAGCACCTGGAATGGCAGGCCGATCAAGTCGATGCGGTCGCCTTCGCCGACCCGTTCGGTCGCCGTTTCGATGCGCGCATCGTCCGGGGCGAACACCGGCAGCGTCGGCCAGCGTCCGCGCAAGTCGGCCACGCCGCCGCAGTGGTCGGCATGGTGGTGGGTGAGCAGCACGGCGGCCGGTTGCAGGCCGTGTCCGGCGGCGGCGAACACCGGCGCGGCCTGGCCCGGGTCCACGATCACGGCACGGCCGGCCGCATCGGCCAGCACCCAGATGTAGTTGTCGTCGAAGGCGGGCAGGGCGGTCAGGCGCATGCGGCGATGATGGCAGGGGGTGGCTGAAGGAAACGTTCGCTGTCTGAGCCGGCCTCGGGCCTACAATCGGCCCATGCCCGTCCCGCCCGCCCAGCACACGCCCGTGGCCGCATCGCCCGCGATGGATTGGTTCGGCAGTGCTGCCGGTGTGCCGGTGCTGGCGGCGGAGCGCGAACGCATCGCCGCGGAACTGGAGGGCCGTGCGCCGCAACCGTGGTTGTGGTTGACTCCTTTGGCAACCGATGCCGTGGAATTGCCGCCGCGCGGCATGCGCCTGCATCGCGACGCGACGGGTCTGGCCGGCACGATCCGTTGCGGCCTGCCCTTGCCATTGCCCAGCGAAAGTTTCGGAGTGGTTGTCGTGCAGCACATGCTGGACGATGGCCGTCTGCCCGATTTGCTGGCGGAGGCCGAACGCATCCTGCAGCCCGGCGGCTGCCTGCGGTTGTTCGCATTGAATCCCTTCAGCCCCTGGCGGCTGCATTGGCGCGGGACGGGTTTGCAGGCGCGCACGTCCGCCGCGTGGCGTGCGCGCCTGCGTGCGGCCGGCTTTCATGTCGATCCTGATCAGGTCGAATGGCTGGGTCCGGCATGGCGCGAAGCCGGCACCGCGCAGTTGCCGCAAATGCTGCGCGCGGCCTGCTTGATCGGTGCGGAAAAGCGCATTGCACCCTTGACCCCGGCCAGGCCTGCATCGACGTGGCGACCGGATGCCGCACCAGCGGGTTATTGAGCATGGCAAGACGGCGCGATCTCACATTTGCGCATCACATCGCCTTCGCCAAGCGCAACCGGGCTTGAAGTCCTGTGCTGACGCGCTTGTCATCTGTCCGCCCCGTCGCGATGATGCCGTTTCAATGGAACAGGGGAATGGCAGCCATCCCGTGGTTCAAGGCAGACACGATGAAGGGACATGGCCAATGATCGAATTCGGACACCTCACCCATACCGGCCTGCGCCGTGCCTTGAACGAGGACACGTACTACGGCGATGGCGAACTGGGCCTGTGGCTGGTGGCCGATGGCATGGGTGGGCACGCCTGCGGTGAAGTCGCCAGTGCGCTGGCGCGCGAAACCATCGTGCACGAAGTGCGCGACGGCAAGCCGCTGGCGCAGGCGATCCGCATCGCGGACGAGGAAATCATCCGCAATTCGCGCCGCCGCAACGACAGCCTGCCGATGGGCACCACCGTGGTGGCCGCGCGCGTGCAGGGCGAGCGCTTCGAGGTGGCCTGGGTCGGCGACAGCCGCGCCTACCTGTGGCGCGATGGACAACTGGCGCAACTGAGCCAGGATCACAGCTACGTGCAGGATCTGATCAGCCAGGGCATCCTGACCGCAGAACAGGCGCGCACGCACCCGCACCGCAACGTGGTCACGCAAGCCCTCGGCGTGACCGACCCGCTGGTGTTGAACGTGGAAACCCTGACCGGCGAACTGAAACCGGGCATGCAGTTGCTGTTGTGCAGCGACGGACTGACCGAGGAAGTCGATGACGACGGCATCGCCGGTGTGTTGCGCCATGCCGACAGCAGCGCACAGGAGTGTGTCGATACGCTCGTCGCCGCCGCGCTGGATGGCGGCGGTTCGGACAACATCACCGCGATATTGGTGCGTTGCCACTGACGGCTTGCCGGCTAGGCAACATCCCACAACGCGCTGCCGGCCTTCTTGCGCAGCTTTTCCAGCCGCGATTCGTGTGCGGCGAGCTCGTCGGCGGAAGCCTGCACGCGCGGACGTTTGGCGTTGATCGCAGCGAACGTCGCCACGGCGGCTTGTTGCGCGGCCGGTTCTTCGGCCGCGCCGAAGCCGATTTCGCCCTGGCCGGCGGTCAGGTGCAGATAGACCTCGCACAGCAGTTCGGCGTCGAGCAGCGCGCCGTGCCTGGTGCGCCCGGAGTTGTCCACGCCCAACCGCTTGCACAGCGCATCCAGCGAATTGCGCTGGCCGGGGAAGCGTTGCCGCGCCAGCAGCAGCGAATCCTCGACGGTCACGCGCGCGCTCAAGCTGCCGTAGTGCGGGCCGAGCAGCGAGAACTCGTGGTCGAGGAAGCCCATGTCGAAGGCGGCGTTGTGGATCACCAGTTCCGCACCCTCGACGAAGGCGACGAACTCGTCGGCGATGTCCTTGAACAACGGCTTGTCGGCCAGCATTTCCCGGTTCAGCCCGGTCACTTCCGCCGCGCCGGCCTCGAAATCACGTTCCGGATTGATGTACTTGTGGAAACTGCGGCCGGTGGGGCGACGTTCGACCAGCTCGATGCAGCCGATCTCGACCACGCGGTTGCCCTTGCGCCATTCCAGGCCGGTGGTTTCGGTGTCGAGGACGATCTGGCGCATGTTTGTTCAGGAGGTGAGGACGGGGCGATTGTCGCAGCATGTTGTCGCGGAGGCTGAGATGGCCGGTTGCGGGAAGGGAGCCGGTGACTTGCTTTTCCCGGTTCCCGAATCACGCCGCATCGCGGAACCGTGTCGCTTGTTCACGCGCCAGCACATCGACGCGCTCGTTGTCCGGGTCGCCGTTGTGGCCCTTCACCCAACGCCAATCGATCCTGTGCGGTTGCGTGGCAGCGTGCAGGCGTTCCCACAGGTCGCGGTTCTTGACCGGGTCGCCGCCGGCGGTTTTCCAGTTGCGACGCACCCAGTTGGGCATCCATTCGGTGATGCCCTGGCGCACGTATTGCGAATCGGCGTGCAGGGTGACCGCGCACGGTTCCTTCAACGATTCCAGCGCCATGATCGCGGCCAGCAGTTCCATCCGGTTGTTGGTGGTCCGCGATTCGCCACCGGCGATTTCCTTTTCATTGCCGTTGTAACGCAGCAATGCGGCCCAGCCGCCGGGACCGGGATTGCCGAGGCAGGAGCCGTCGGTGTGGATGGTGATTGGCTTCATGGGGGACATGATACCGGTTGCATCGCGCACGCCGCAGCCCGGCGGGAAGGATCCGGACGGCGTCAATCGATGAACTGCAACCGCGCCAGTTCCGCATACAGCCCGTCTTGCGCGATCAGTTCGTCGTGCGTGCCATGGGCGACGATGCGGCCCTTGTCCATCACCGCGATGCGGTCGGCCTTGAGCACGGTGGCCAGGCGGTGGGCGATGACCAGGGTGGTGCGGCCTTGCATCAGGTTTTCCATTGCGTGCTGCACGGCGCGTTCGCTTTGCGCGTCGAGGGCCGAGGTGGCCTCGTCCAGCAGCAGGATCGGCGCGTCCTTCAGCAACGCGCGGGCAATGGCGATGCGTTGTTGCTGGCCGCCGGACAGACGCGCGCCGCGTTCGCCAAGTTGGCTGTCGAAGCCTGCGGGCAGTTCGCGGATGAAGTCCGCCGCTTCGGCCGCTTCGGCGGCGGCCAGCAGTTGCGCATCGGTGGCGTCCAGCCTGCCGTAGCGGATATTGTCGGCGGCGCTGGCGGCGAAGATCGTCGGTTGCTGCGGCACCAGGGCGATGCTTTCGCGCAGTTGCGCAAGGTCCAGTTCGCGCAGGTCGAGACCGTCGATGCGGACCGCGCCGCTTTGCGCATCGTGGAAACGCAACAGCAGCGAGAACACCGTGCTCTTGCCCGCGCCGGACGGGCCGACCAGGGCGACGGTTTCGCCGGGGGCGATGTGCAGGCTGAAATCCTCCAGCGCGGCGCTGTCCGGACGCGATGGGTAGTGGAAGCCGACGCCTTCGAAACGAATGTCGCCGCGTAGCGGTTGCGGCAGGGTCCTGGCTTGCGGGGGCGCAAGGATGGCCGGGGTTTCTTCCAGCAGTTCGGAGATGCGGCCCATGCCGCCGGCGGCGCGTTGCAGCTCGTTCCACACTTCGGCCAATGCGCCGACCGAGCCACCGCCGATCAAGGCATACAGCACGAACTGGCCGAGCGTGCCGGCGCTCATGCGCCCGGCGATGACGTCGTGCGCGCCCGACCACAGCACCAGGGTGATCGCGCCGAACACCAGAGTGATGGCGACGGCGGTGACGATGGACTGCACGCCGATGCGCTTGCGCGCGGTCGCCACGGTGTTGGCCACGGCGGCGTCGAAGCGCGTGCGTTCGTAAGGTTCGCGCGCATGCGCCTGCACCGTGCGCACGGCGCCGAGGGTTTCGCTGGCCAGGGTGTTGGCATCGGCGATGCGGTCCTGCGCGGCGCGCGAGGTCTTCGATACCTTGCGTGCGCCGATGACGATCGGCAGCACCGCCAGCGGGATGCCGAACAGTGCATACGCGGCCAGCCTGGGATTGGTGACGAACAGCATCGCCGCGCTGCCGATCACGGTGACGCTGCTGCGCAGGGCCACCGACATGCTGCTGCCGACCACGCTGCGCAGCAGTTCGCTGTCGGCGGACAGGCGCGAGACCAGTTCGCCGCTGCGGTTGCGGTCGTGGAAGCCGGCATCCAGCCCGATCAGGTGCGCATACAGGCGCTGGCGCAGGTCGGCGACGACTTTCTCGCCCAGCAGCGAGACGAAGTAGAAACGCGCCGCGCTGGACAGCGCCAGCACCACGGCCACCACGAACAGGAACCCGAAGGCGCGGTCGATGTGGCTGGCGCTGGAGAAGCCTTCGTCGATCATCCGCCGTGCGGCCTGCGGGAAGGTCAGCGTGGCGGCCGACGCCACGCCCAGCGCGGTCAGCCAGGCGCAGAACAGCGCAGTGTGCTGGCGCACGAAGGGCCACAGGGCACGGAGTTTGGCGAGATCGGGGTTGGCGGATGGCTCGGTGGGTTGGTGCATCTGGCTCCCGGGAAGCGGGTTCCTCAAAAAAGGCGGATCGTCAGCTGGAGGTGAACCGCACCCGATCACGGGTGGCGTCACGCAGGCGGGTTTTCAAGGCTTGCACATGGTCGGCCGGCAGGCGCAAGCGCAGGTGTGCGCCGTTTTCGTCGAAATCCTCGGACAGTTTTCCCGCGTTGAATGCCGCCAGCGCCGCGTGGGCCCGGCCGAGTTCGTCGAAGGGGAGCGACAGCGCCAGTTCGCGCATTTCCACCAGCGGCAGGCGCTCGCCGAGGCGCAGGCATTCGGCCGCCGCGCCGCCGTAGGCGCGGACCAGGCCGCCTGCGCCCAGTTTGATGCCGCCATACCAGCGGGTGACCACCACGGCCACGCGGTCATAGCCCTGGCCATCGATCGCGGCCAGGATCGGTCGGCCGGCGGTGCCGGCCGGTTCGCCGTCGTCGCTGCTGCGGTATTCGCCGCCGATGCGGTAGGCCCAGCAGTTGTGGGTGGCGTCGGCGTCGCCGTGGGTTTCGATGAAGGCCAGCGCCGCTTCCGGCGAGGCGACGGGTGCGGCGTGGGCGATGAAGCGGCTGTGCTTGACCTCGATGGCCAACGTCGCCGGGGCGGCGAGGGTGTCGGTCATTCTTCGAGCAACGTGCGCACGGACGGCGGCAGTTCGGTGTGCGGGTGTTTTGCGACGAAGCGGCGCAGGCTTTCGCGCGCGCCGTCGAGGTCGCCTTGGGCGTGGCGTTGTTCGATGCGTTGCAGCCATTTGCGCCGGGACAGCTTCGCGTCTTCCGCGACCGGGACGGCGGCGAGCGTGGATTGGGATTTCGCGTCCAGGACCACGATCGAATCCAGCGTGGCGTCGCCGGTGGCTGCGGCTGCGGCGGGCGCGGGCGCCGGCGGAGCCGCTTCGCGCATGGCCTTGGCCGACCGGGCGCGTGCGTTCTCGGCCTGCGTCTGCGTGCGGAAGGCTTCCGCTTCCCCGCGAGCAGCGGTGATGGCTGCTGGCGGTTCCGCCGCGGATACGCGATCCGCTGCCGCGTCGGCGACGGGCGCAGGAGGTGGTGGAGGTGCAGGCGGCGCACGGGCCGGCGAAACGGGCTTGGGCGCGATTGCTTGCGGTTTAGGCGCTGGCGCGGGCTCGGCCACCGGGGCAGCGGGCGCGGCCGCTGTCGAAGGGGGCGGGGCGATGGCCGGCGTAGCGGCCGGCGCGTTCGCGGCTTCGGTGGGGAGTTCGGAGGGCGTCGATTCGACGGCGGCAAGCGGTGCGTCGGCATGACCCTGCGCCGACGGGATTTCATGCGCCGGCCGCAATTGCCAGGCGATGCCGACCGCCAGCAGCGCGGAAGCGGCGACGCCCGTCCACAACGGCCAGCGCGGCGCGTGGCGCGACGGCCGGGCAGCGACCGCCGAATGCGCCGCCGCCAGGATCTTCGCGTCCAGCGCCGGCGACGGCTCGGCGTGCGGGCCTTCGCGCGCGATCAGCGCGGCCAGCGCGCGTTCTTCGTCGTCCAGTGGTTCGAAGGGACGCCTGTTCATTCGTTCAACCTCGCGCGCAGCTTGTCCATCGCGTAGCGCAGCCGCGACTTCACCGTCTCCCGGCCGGCGCCGGTGATCTCGCCGATTTCCTCCAGCGTCAGTTCGTGCTCCAGCCGCAGCAGCAGCACCTCGCGCTGCTCGTCCGGCAGTTCGGCCATGGCCAGCTGCAGGCGGCGGCGTTGTTCGAATTCGGACAGTTGCCGCTCCGGCGTGTCGGCATCGGCAATGCGCGCCAGCCGCTCGTCGGCATCGTCGGGCGCGGCCGGGCGGTGTTTCTGCGCGCGCCAGTGGTCGCCCAGGCGGTTGTGGGCGATGCGGAACAGCCACGCGCCGAAGGCCGCCTGCGGCTGCCAGCCGGCGCGCGCGGCGATGACCTTCTGCCACACGTCCTGGAACAACTCGTCGGCCAGCGCGGGATTGCGCAACTGGCGCAGCAGGAAGCGGTACAGCCGGCTGCGGTGGCGGGCGTAGAGTTGTTCGAATGCGGACGCATCGCCTGCCGCCCAGGCGGACATCAGCGTTTCGTCGGTGGCGTCCGCGGCATCGTTCACGTCCGCCAGCGTAAGCCCAAGCGGGCCCGGCGGGGAAGCCGACGACCGTGATCCGGCCTCGGCGCGTGGCCGGAATTGCGCCTGCGAACCGCAAACAGCGTTGGAAGTGGCGGCATGCATGCAAACTGGCAACGTCCGACGATGGCCGTCGGGGTTGCCGACCAACGACCCACCAGCCTGGCGCCGCTACGTGCGAGCCATCGAACCGGCCCGCATCCTGCAGCAGCGATGCGGGCCGCGGGGCCTTTCGATCAGGCCGCAAGGCGCATGATGAAAGACGTGGCGCGTCAGAACGCGCCGCCGAAGGTGAATTGCAGGCGTTCGATCTCGTCGCCTTCTTCCTTGCGCAATGGCAGGGCGTAGCTGATCGAGATCGGGCCGACCGGCGCACGCCACAGCAGGGCCACGCCGGCCGAGGCACGCAGCTCGCTGGCATTGAAATTGTCCGTGCCGTTGAAGACGTTGCCGAAATCAAGGAAGGTGGAGATGCGCGCGGCGTTGGAATCGAACAGCCGCGGGAAATACATTTCGAACGAGCCGACGGTCTTGAACGATCCGCCCAGAGGCTGCCCCGAGCTGTAGTAGTAGGTGGCTTCCGAGCGCGGACCCAGGGTGTTGTCCTCGAAACCGCGCACGGAGTTGGTGCCGCCGGCATAGAAGTTCTCGAAGAACGGCAGGCCCGAAGCGGTCACCGTGCGGACGAGTTCGGTCGAGTCCGCAGTACAGCCGGCGCTGTATGCGACATCGTCGTCGTTGACGCAGATGTAGCGGGTGATGTCGTTGCCGTAGCTGTCGCCGTAGCCCAGGTCGAGGCGGGTGTTCAGCACCAGGGACGGCGTCAGCGGCCAGTACTTGGAGAACGTGTAGTTCAGCTTGTAATACTCGGCGGTGGAGCCGGGCAGGGTGACCTCCGCCGAAATGCGCTGCAAGGTGCCGGCGGTCGGCATGAAATAGTCGTTGCGGGTGTCGCGTGCCCAGCCCACCTCGGTGCGCCAGGCATGGAAGGTGCGCAGGCCGATCGCATCGATGTAGTCGATGATCGTCTGCGGCGTGTATCCGGAGTAGGTGGTGATCTGGTTGAAGTCAACGCCGAACATCAGCGAGAAGCTGTCGCTTTCGGTGATCGGTATGCCGAGGATCGCCTGCAGCGCGCCCTTCTTGCTGTTGTACTGGGCGGCGTTGTAGTCGGAGTAATCCAGTTTCTGCAACGTCGCGTTGTAACCCAGCGACATGCCTTCGTCGGTGAAGAACGGATTGGTGTACGAGAACGAGTAGCGCTCCAGGTAGCTGCTGCGCGAGAGTCCGACCGATACCCGGTTGCCGGTTCCCAGGAAGTTGTTCTGGGACAGTTCGACCGAAGTGGTCAGCCCGTAGGATTGCGAATAGCCCAGGCCGAACACGAAGCTGCCGGAGGTGGTTTCCTTGACGTTGTAAACCACGTCAACCATGTCGGCGGTGCCGGGCACCGGCTGGGTTTCGACATCGACTTCCTCGAAGTAGCCCAGCCGTTGCAGGCGCACCTTGCTGCGGTCGATCGCGGCCTGCGAGTACCAGCTGCCTTCGAACTGGCGCATTTCGCGGCGCAGGACTTCATCGGAGGTGCGGCTGTTGCCCTTGAACACGATGCGGCGCACGTTGACGCGCGGGCCGGGCACGATCTGGAAGTTGACCGCCACGGTGCGCTTTTCGCGATCGATGGTCGGGATCGGATTGACCTGGGCGAAGGCGTAGCCGATGTTGCCCAGGGTATTGGTGATGCCGGTGGCGGTGGCTTCCAGCAGCCGCCGCGAGAATATCTGGCCCTTGCGCACGATCAGCATGCGCTCGACGTTTTCCAGCGGCAGCACGGTGTCGCCGCTGACCTTGGTGTCGGAAACGCGGTACTGCTCGCCTTCGCTGACGCCGGCGGTGATGAACATGTCCTGCTTGTCGGCGCTGATCGAGACCTGCGAGGAATCCAGGTTGAAATCGACGTAGCCGCGGTCCAGGTACCACGAGTTCAGCTTCTCGAAGTCGCCGGAGAGTTTTTCCTTGGAATACTGCGAATCGCGGCGATACCACGACAGCCAGTTGTGTTTCTTCGATTCCCAGCCGGCCAGGATGTCCTCGTTGTTGAACTTGTCGGTGCCGACCAGGTTGACGTGGCGGATCTTGGCGGCCTTGCCTTCCTTGACCGCGATGGCGATGTCAACGCGGTTGCGGTCCAGCGGCGTCACCGTGGGGGTGATCTGCACGTTGTACTTGCCGCGGTTGTTGTAGGCGCGGGTCAGTTCCTGGGTGACGCGGTCAAGCGCCAGGCGGTCGAAGGTTTCGCCTTCGGCCAGACCGATGTCCTTGAGGTTGGTGGTCAGATCCTCGGTCTTGAGGTCCTTGTTGCCGGTGAAGGTCAGCTTGTTGATCGCGGGGCGCTCGGCCACGGTGACCACCAGGATGTTGCCCTGGCGGTCCAGCCGGATGTCCTCGAAGAAGCCGGTCTTGTACAGCTTGCGGATGGCGTCGCCGACCTGGGCGCTGCCGATGGTGTCGCCGCGCTCGATCGGCAGGTAGGTCAGCACGGTGCCGGCGGAGATGCGCTGCGTGCCGTCGATACGGATGTCGCTGACGGTGAAGGTGTCGGAGTCGCCGGCGAGGGCCGGCGGCGGGGTGGCCGGCGTCTGTGCGGCCACTGGTGCGGCGACGGCCGCGGACAGGGCAAGGGCGAGCAGGCGGCGGGTGGGCAGTCGCGTCATCTTCAAATCCGAAAAGGGGGCGTGGTACAGGTCGGGAGCTGGCTTGGAGGCCGTGCGGTCGGGAAAGTTCAAGGTCATCAGCTCACCAGGCGGAAAATGTCGTTGTAGAACGCCAGGCCCATCAGGCCGGCGAGCATGGCCAGGCCGACGTACTGCCCGGCGATCAGGCTGCGTTCGCTCAACGGGCTGCCTTTGACCAACTCAATAAGGTAATACAGCAGGTGCCCGCCGTCCAAAACCGGGATTGGCAGCAGGTTCACGATCGCCAGTCCCAGCGACAGGGTGGCCAGGAACCAGCAGAACCAGCCGGGGCCGCGCTTGGCGGTGACGTTGGCGACGCGGGCAATGGTGATCGCGCCGGAAAGGTTCTTCGTGGAGGCCTGCCCGGTCAGCATGCGCCGGATCATGCCCAGCGATTCGGCGGTCATGCGCCCGGTTTCGCGCACGGCGGCCGGCAGCGCGGCCAGCGGGCCGAGGCGCTGCACGGCGTCAAAGGGCGGTTCCTGCCGATCGACCTCGATGCCCAGCCCGGCGTAGCGGCTGCCGTCGGGGGCGGTGAGTTGCGCCGGTTGCAGCGGGAAGGCCAGGCGCTCGCCGTCGCGCTCCACTTCCACCATGCCTTCGCCGCCCTGCTTGGCCAGCGTGGCGACGTGGTGGCTCAGGTCCAGCCAGTCGCGCACCGGCTGGCCGTCGATGGCGACAACGGCGTCTCCAGCCTGCAGCACATCGTGGGCCGGACCGGGCAGCACCTTGCCGATGACGTTGCCGGGCACGTCCTGTTGCCAGGTCAGGCCGGACAAGGCAATGGCGTTTTCCTGATCGAAGCCTTGCGGCAGTTGCGACAGTGGCAGGGTGCGGGTGTGTTGCAGGCCGGTGGCGGTTTCCACTTCCACCCGCGCATTCTGGCCGTCGATGGCGGCGATGGTCAGCGCGGTGACGGCATCGGCCCAGGTGGCGATTTCGCGGTCGCCGACACGCACGATGCGGTCGCCGCGTTCGAACCCGCCCTGCGCGGCCAAGCCTTGCACGTGGCCCACGGTGGCCGACCAGTCGGCCTTGCCGATCACCAGCATCGCCCACAGGAAGGCCACGCACAGCACCACGTTGGCGGCGGGCCCGGCGGCGGCAATGGCCATGCGCTGCCACACCGGCTTGCGGTTGAAGCTCTGCGCGAGTTGGTCGGCAGTGACGGGTTCGGCGCCGTTGGTTTCGTCCAACCGGCTTTCATCTAGCCGGCTTTCATCGAGCATCTTGACGTAGCCACCCAGCGGAATCGCGGCGATCACGAACTCGGTGCCGTGCCGGTCGCGCCGCATCCACAAGGGCTTGCCGAAGCCCACCGAGAAGCGCAGCACCTTGACGCCGCAGCGGCGCGCCACCCAGAAGTGGCCGAATTCGTGGCAGGTCACCAGCACGCCGAGCGCGACGATCATCCACCAGATGGAGCCTGCGATGTCGTTCATGCGGAATGCGGCTGCCTTGCGATCTGTTCGGTGGTGAAGGCCCGCGCCCAGCCATCGGTGGCCAGCAAGGCGTCCAATGAGGATTCCGGCGGCGTGGCCGGTTGCGCGGCCAAGGCGGCTTCGACCAGCGCGGGAATGCACAGGAAACCGATTTGGCCCTGAAGAAAGGCTGAAACGGCGACTTCATTGGCGGCGTTGAGCACCGCCGGGGACGTGCCACCGGCGTCCATCGCCTGCCGGGCCAGGCGCAGGCAGGGGAAGGCGTCCAGGTCCGGCGCCTCGAATTCCAGCCGTCCCTGGGTGAGCAGATCCAGCCCGGAGACGCCTGATTCGATGCGCTGCGGCCAGCTCAGCCCGACTGCCAGCGCGGTGCGCATGTCCGGCAGGCCCAGCTGCGCCAGGGTGGAGCCATCGCTGAATTCCACCAGTGCATGCACCAGCGATTGCGGGTGCACCAGCACGTCGATTCGCGCGCCGGGCAGGCCGAAAAGGTGGTGGGCCTCGATCACTTCCAGGCCCTTGTTCATCAGCGTGGCCGAATCGACCGAGATCTTCGGGCCCATCAACCACTTCGGGTGGGCAACTGCCTGCGCGGGGGTGATTTCCGCCAGTGATGCGCGTGAACGCCCACGGAACGGCCCGCCGGAAGCGGTCAGCACGATGCGGCGGACATTGGCCTCGGCTTCCCGACCGTGCAGGCACTGGAAGACGGCGTTGTGCTCGCTGTCGATCGGCACGATCTCGGCGTTTGCGCTGCGTGCCGCCGCCATCAGCAGTTCGCCGGCCAGCACCAGCGATTCCTTGTTCGCCAGCAGCAGGCGCTTGCCGGCGCGCGCCGCCGCCAGGGTGGAATGCAGCCCGGCCGCGCCGACGATGGCCGCAATCACCGTGTCGCAGGCATCGCCGGCTGCCAGCGTGTCCAGCGCCGCGCTGCCGGCGTGCGCCTGGGTGTCCAGCCCGGCCGCGCGCAGGCCGTCGCGCAGCGCGGCGTAGCGGCTTTCGTCGGCGATCACCGCATGCGCCGGACGGTGCGCCACGCACAGCGCGACCAGCGCATCGACGTTGCTGCCGGCCGCCAGCACGCTGGCGCGAAAACGCGCCGGGTGGCGCGCGATCACGTCCAGCGCCGAAGCGCCGATCGAGCCGGTGGCGCCGAGCACGGCGACGGCGCGTTTTTCGGTCGCGGTCGTCATCTCACAGTCCGAGCAATTCCTTGCCCAGCGCAAATACCGGCAGCGCGGCCAGCATGCCGTCGATGCGGTCGAGCACGCCGCCGTGGCCGGGGATCACATGGCCGGAATCCTTGGCTCCCGCGTGGCGCTTGATCAGGCTCTCGAACAGGTCGCCGACCACCGAGAACAGCACCGTGACCGCGGCCAGCAACGCCATTGCCGGTACCTGCGCCGGTGTCAGGCCCGCCAATGCGGCCAGCCCCAGGCCGACGGCAGTGCCGGCAAGCAGGCCGCCCAGCAAACCCTCGAAGGTCTTGTTCGGGCTGATGCGCGGGGCCAACCGGCGCCCGCCGAACCATTTGCCGCCGAACTTCATCCCGGCGAAATACGCGCCGCTGTCGGCGGCCCAGACGATCGCCAGCGCGACCAGCAGCCAGACATGGCCCTGCCTGACCAGCGGCCAGGCGGTCGGGTCGGCGTCCTGCGCGTGGATCAGCGCCAGCGCGCACCAGGCCGGCACGATCGCCAGCGTGCCCGCGCCCAGCTTGAACGCGCGCGCCCAGGTTTCGTGGTCGCTGGCGAAGTCGAACTTGCCCAGCCACAGCAGCGCCAGCCACCACCACGCCACGCCGGCCAGCGCCACGATCTGGAACAGCACCAGCGAGCCGGCCGAGGCCCACACCAGCAGCACGATCAGCAGCAGGTTGGCCGCCAGCAGCAGCGTGCGCGGCAAGGTGTCGTCGATGTCGGACAGCTTCAACCATTCCCACAGTCCCGCCAGGAACACCAGCGCCGCCAGGGCAACCAGCCACGGCGTGGGCAGGAACAGGATGGCGGCGATGGCGACGGGAGCCATCACCAGAGCAGCAAGGACGCGGGTACGGGTCATGCGGCGGGGCTCTCCTCGGGGGATGGCGATGCCAATGCGTTGGATGCCGAAGCCTGTGCGCTGGTCAGGCCGAAACGGCGTTCACGCCCGCCGAAATCATCCAGCGCCCGTTGCAGCAGCGTGGCGTCCAGGTCCGGCCACAGGGTTTCGGTGAACCACAGTTCGGTATAGGCCAGCTGCCACAGCAGGAAGTTGCTGATGCGCTGGTCGCCGCCGGTGCGGATGAACAAGTCCGGCGGCGGCAGCTCGGCCAGCGCCATCCTTGCCGCCATCGCGGCCTCGTCGATGTCTTCCGCGCGCAGCCTGCCGGCGGCGACTTCGGTGGCCAGGGCGCGTGCGGCGGTGGCGATGTCCTGGCGGCCGCCGTAGCTGGCGGCGATATTCAGATGCAGACGTTCGTTGCCGGCGGTCAGCGATTCGGCCTTGTCCATGCGCTCGCGCAAGGGCGCGGCAAAGCGTTCGCGCTCGCCGATGAAGCGCACGCGCACGCCACGCCGGTGCATTTCATCGACCTCGCGTTCCAGCGCGCCGAGGAACAGCTTCATCAGCGCGCCGACCTCGTCCTGCGGCCGTCCCCAGTTCTCGCTGGAAAACGCGAACAGGGTCAGCGCGCCGATGCCTTTTTCCAGGCAGAAGTCGATGCACACGTTGACCGCACGCGCACCGGCGCGGTGGCCGATGGCCCGCGGTCGCTTGCGCTGCTGGGCCCAGCGGCCGTTGCCGTCCATGATGACGGCAAGGTGGCGGGGAATCGAGGGGGCTGGCGGGTTGGCGGTCATGACAGCCGGCTTCCGGTTTCCGGTTCCTGGTTCCCGGCTCTGGTCGGCAGACGATGGCGCATCGTCAAACCGCCATCAACTCCTGCTCCTTGGCCTTGACCACGTCATCGACGTCCTTGATCGACTTGTCGGTGAGCTTCTGGATGTCTTCTTCGGCGCGGCGCACTTCGTCCTCGGTGATCGCCTTTTCCTTCAGCAGGTCCTTGACCTGCTGGTTCGCGTCGCGGCGGATGTTGCGGATGGCGACCTTGGTGTCCTCGCCTTCGCCATGGACGACCTTGGTCAGTTCCTTGCGGCGCTCCTCGGTCAGCGCCGGCAGGTTGATGCGGATGGTGGTGCCGGCGGTATTCGGGGTCAGGCCCAGGTCCGAGGCCAGGATCGCTTTCTCCACCGGGCCGACCATCTGCTTTTCCCACGGGGTGATGGTCAGGCTGCGCGCGTCGGAAACGGTGACCGTGGCCACCTGGGTCAGCGGCATGTCCGAGCCGTAGTAGTTGACCTTGAGGTGATCGACCAGCGCCGGGGTGGCGCGACCGGTGCGCAGCTTGCTCAAGTCATGGCGCAGCGCGTCGATGCTCTTGGTCATGCGCGTCTGCGCGTCTTTCTTGATTTCGTTGATCATTGGGCGATATCGCGGCGGTAGCGTGAATCGCCGGATTATAGGCGATGGCTGCCGTTGGCGGGTTTCCGCACAACGGGGAGCCCATCTGGCCGGGATGACGGGGCCAAGGTCCGCCGGGCAACGCCTCAGTACAACACCCGCGTGCGCAAGGTGCCGTCGATCGCCGCCAGCGCGTCGCGCAGCGCGGCGGTCTGTTCCTCGGAGGCGGTGACGTCGATCACCACGTAGCCGACCTTGGGGTCGGTGCGCAGGAACTGGCCGTCGATGTTGACCCCGGCCGCGCGGAAGATGTCGTTGACCTGCGACAGCACGCCCGGCACGTTGCGGTGGATGTGCAGGATGCGGCGGCTGCCTTCGTGGCCGGGCAGGGTGACCTCGGGGAAGTTGACCGCGCTCAGGGTGCTGCCGTTGTCGCTGTAACGCACCAGCTTGGCCGCGACTTCTATCCCGATGTTGTCCTGCGCCTCCAGCGTGCTGCCGCCGATGTGCGGGGTCAGGATCGCGTTGTCGATGCCGCGCAGCGGGCTGGCGAACTCGTCGCCGTTGCCCTTGGGCTCGGCCGGGAACACATCGACCGCCGCACCGCCGACGTGGCCGCTGCGCAGCGCCGCGGCCAGCGCGTCGATATCGACCACGGTGCCGCGCGAGGCGTTGATCAGGTGCGCGCCGGGCTTCATCGCCGCGATCTCGGCCGCGCCGAACATGTTCCGGGTCGAAGGCAAATCCGGCACGTGCAGGGTCACCACGTCGCTGCGTTGCAGCAGGTCGTGCAGGCCGGCGGCCGGGCGCGCGTTGCCGAGGCTCAGCTTGGTTTCGATGTCGTGGAAGACCACGTTCATGCCGATGGATTCGGCCAGCACGCCGACCTGGGTGCCGATGTGGCCGTAGCCGATGATGCCCAGGGTCTTGCCGCGCGCTTCGTGGCTGCCGGCGGCCGATTTCGACCAGCCGCCGGCGTGGCATTGCGCGTTCTTCTGCGGGATGCCGCGCAACAGCATGATCGCCTCGGCAATGACCAGTTCGGCCACGCTGCGGGTGTTGGAATACGGCGCGTTGAACACCGGGATGCCGGCGCGCTCGGCCGCGTCCAGATCGACCTGGTTGGTACCGATGCAGAAGCAGCCGGCCGCGATCAGCCGGCGCGCCTGCGCCAGCACCTCGGCGTTCAATTGCGTGCGCGAACGGATACCGACGAAGTGCGCCTCGGCGATGCGCTTTTTCAGTTCGTCTTCCGGCAGCGCCTTCTCGTGGAATTCGATCTGGGTATAACCAGCCGCCTGGAAGGTTTCCACCGCCGTCCTGCTGACGCCCTCCAGCAGCAGAATGCGGATGTCCTGTTTGGGGAACGAGGTTTTCTTCGACATGGCGGGGCGAGGAGCGGTGAGGGAGCCGCACATTTTAGCGCGCCGGTCGGGTTAATCCGGGTCTTGGTTGCGGATGAAACGCTATCGAATTGCGCCTGGACAGCAAGAGCAATTGCCCGCAAAGGGCGCAAAGGGCGCAAAAAACGTCTTTGCGTCCTTTGCGGACCACGTGCTTCTGGCAAATGGGGCCGAGTCGATGATCCCACCGCTGTCGCGAACCGGCGGCTGGTATCCTTGCGCGTCTTTTTCTCCAAGCCCCCGCAATGCCCGACCCGCGCCTGGAATCCCTGCAAACAGCCGTGCCCGGCCTGCGCCTGAAGACCGACGCCGCCGACCTGGAACACTACGGCCGCGACTGGACCCGGCGCTGGACGCCCGCGCCGCTGGCCATCGCCCTGCCGGGCAGCGTCGAGGAAGTGCAGGCCATCGTGCGCTGGGCGAACGAACACGCCATCGCCATCGTCCCGTCCGGCGGGCGCACGGGTTTGAGCGGCGGCGCGGTCGCCGCCGATGGCGAACTGGTGCTGTCGCTGGAACGCATGAACAAGGCGCTGTCCTTCGACGCCATCGACCGCACCCTGACCGTGCAGGCCGGCATGCCGCTGGAAGCGGTGCACAACGCGGCGAAGGAACACGGCCTGATCTATCCGGTGGATTTCGCCGCGCGCGGCTCGTGCAGCATCGGCGGCAACATCGCCACCAATGCCGGCGGCATCCGCGTGATCCGCTACGGCAACACCCGCGAATGGGTCGCCGGCCTGAAAGTGGTCGCCGGCAACGGCGAATTGCTGGAACTCAACAAGGCCCTGGTCAAGAATTCCAGCGGCTACGATCTGCGTCATCTGTTCATCGCCAGCGAAGGCACGCTCGGTATCGTCGTCGAAGCCACGCTGCGGCTGACCGACCCGCAGCCGCCGACCAACGTGATGCTGCTGGCGTTGCCCAGTTTTGAAGTGCTGATGCAGGTGTTCGCGGCTTTTCGCGAGCGTCTGCAACTGGAAGCCTTCGAATTCTTCACCGACAAGGCGCTGGCCCACGTGCTGGCGCATGGCGCGCAAAAGCCCTTCGACGAAGCGCATCCGTATTACGTCGTCACCGAGTACGCCAGCAACGATGAAGCTACCGAAGCCGCCGCACTGGCCGCGTTCGAGCATGGCATGGAACGGGGCTGGATCCTCGACGGCGTCATTTCGCAATCCGGCGCGCAGGCGCAACAACTCTGGCGGCTGCGCGAAGGCATCACCGAATCGATCGCCGGATACACCCCGTACAAGAACGACGTTTCGGTGCGGATTTCGGCGATGCCGGCCTTCCTCGCACGCGCCCAGGCGCTGCTGGGCGAGGCCTACCCGCATTTCGAAGTGGTCTGGTTCGGCCACATCGGCGACGGCAACCTGCACATCAACGTGCTCAAGCCGGAGGCGACCACGCAAGCCGAATTCATCGCTGCCTGCGAGCAGGTCACCAAACTGCTGGCGCAGGTGCTGGCCGAATTCCATGGCAGCATTTCCGCCGAACACGGCATCGGCCTGGTCAAGAAGCCTTATCTGTCCAGCACCCGCGGCACCGCCGAAGTGGCGCTGTTCAAGGGCATCAAGCAGGTATTCGACCCGAAGGGCCTGATGAACCCGGGCAAGCTGTTCGATGCCTGAACCGCCGCGCCGCAACGACTAGCCTGACGCGCCCCGACATGGTCTGATTCGCCCATGAACCGATCACTTGCACTTCCCTTGTTGTTCTGCGCGGCGCTGTTGCCGGCTTCGGCCTTCGCGTCGAGCTTCGCCGGCACCTCGGCCGGCGCCAGCTCCGGTGGCAGTTCGGCCTCGTCCGATGCCAGTTCGGACAGTTCTTCAGGCGACGACAAGGTCGTGCTCGATGCGCGCGACGATGCCGCCGCCTTCGTTGCCAGCGATGGACTGATGCGCGGCGCGCGGCTGGAAGCGGCCCTGCTGCACTGGCGCGAGCGCAATGCGGACGCGCGTTCGGCCAGCGACATGGAACTGGCGCGCGCGATCCTGGCGCGGTAATTCCGGATGTGCAGGCATCGCCGGCGCTGGCTTGCCTGCGCGCTGGCGCTGTTGCCGTGGCTGGCGTCGGCGCAACCGCGGTTGCCGCTGCAATGGCAGGTCGAGGGACTGAGTCCGGCCGAATCGGCCGCCAGCGAACGCCTTTCCGAAGCGGTTGCTTCACGCCTGCCGCCGCGCTGGCGGGAAACGCTGACGACGCGTGCAATGCCGATTCCGCTTGCATGGAGCGGCACACTGCCGGAACGGGTACACGGGCGTACCGGCCGCGCCGGCATTCGACTGGACCGGCGCCTGCTGCAGGACTGGATTGCCGACGATGCGCCGGCGTCCGCAGCGACCCGCGCGGTACAGGCCGCGTTGATCCACGAACTGGCGCATGTGCTGGACCGTTCGCCGGCCGGCGGCTTGTCGCGCGATCCGCGATTGCTTGATCTGGCCGGTTGGCAGCGTCGGCCCTGGCATCTCGGTCGTGGCCGCAATCGTTTCGAAGATCGCAGCCCGGATCGCTACGAATTGCACGGCCCGCGCGAATTCGTCGCGGTCAACCTGGAGCATTTCGTGCTCGATCCCGACTATGCCTGCCGCCGCCCGGCGCTGGCGCAGTGGTTCGCCGCACGACTCGGGCAATCGCCGAACCGCAACGCCGACTGCCCGCAAGCACTGCCTTTTTTGCAGGCCGAAAGCGCCGACGGCGATGTCTCCTTGCTGGAACTCGATCCGGCGCGGGTCTATCAGGTCGATTACCTGCTGGCCGAGCCCAACGCGCAGCCGATGAGCCGCTGGGGCCACGGCATGTTGCGGCTGGTGATTTGCGCGCCGGGCCGCGCGCCGGGGCCGCAGTGCCGGATGGACTTGCAGTACCACCGGGTGATTTCGTTCCGCGCTTTCGTCAATGACGTGCAGTTGTCGAACTGGCGTGGACTGACCGGCGATTATCCCTCGCGCCTGTTCCTGCTGCCGCTGGACCAGGTGATCGACGAATACACCAAGGTCGAACTGCGCGCATTGACCTCGTTGCCATTGGCGCTGGATCGGCACGAGATCGCCGGCCTGCTCGAACGCGCCGCGCGGCTGCACTGGAACTACGACGGCCGCTATTACTTCATCGGCAACAACTGCGCGGTCGAAACCTGGAAGCTGCTGCACGACGGCGTGCCGCGACTGGCCGCGTTGCCGCTGTCCGGGATCACCCCGAACGGCCTGCAACGCCGCCTGCAACGCAGCGGCGTGCTCGATGCCGGTGTGCTGGCCGATCGGCAGCGCGCGCTGCGTGAGGGCCACTACTTCGAATCCGCGCAGGCGCATTACCAGGCGATGTTCGAGATCGCCCGCGCGGCATTGCCGCTGCCGCAACGGCGTTTGCAGGATTGGCTCGACAGCGCGCCGGCCGAGCGCCGGCCGTGGCTGGAACGCGCCGATCTGCGCGCCAGCGCGGCCTTGCTGCTGCTGGAGCAGGCGATCCACCGCCAGCAGGAATTGCGCATCCGCGAAAACATCAAGCGCCGCCTGCTGCGCGGCGATGCGCGGGCGCAGCAGGACGATGTGCGCGAAGTGCTGGCGCAAAGCGGCGCGCTGGCGCGCCCGGCCAGCCTGCTCGATGGCCTTGCCGGTTACGGCATCCCGCAGGCGCAGGAGCAGCGCGTGGCGGCACAACGCGCGAGCCAGCGCAGTGAAGGTTTGCGCCGCGAGTGGGCCGGCCTGCGCGAACGCGCCGAAGCCGCGCTGCCGGCATCGGAACGCGAGGCGATGGCCGGCATCGAAGCGAACCTGGCGTTGATCGGCCAGCGGCTGCGCCAATTGAACGATGCGGGCGAAGTGCCGGCAAACCGTCAGGGAATGCCGGCAACCGGGTCTTGATGCCGCCAGGCGGCAGCGATCACTCGCTGGCGCGACCGCTGAATTCGCCGGTGGTGGTGTTGACCAGGATGCGTTCGCCGTTGCCGATGTATTCGGGCACCATGATCTCGATGCCGGTACTCAACTTGGCCGGCTTGGGGCGCTTGGTGGCGGTGCCGCCCTTGAGTTCCGGCGGGGTTTCGACCACTTCCAGCGCGACGTGTTGCGGCAACTGGATCGCGACGGGTTGTTCGTCGATGACTTGCACGTAGATGCCGGACAGACCATCGGTGATGTAGCCGGCGTCATCGCCGATCACGTCGGCGTCCAGCGTGTAAGGCGTGTAGTCCTCGTCATCCATGAATACGAAGGCCTCGCCGTCCTTGTACGAGAACGTGGCCTGGCGGCGCAGCAGTTCCACTTCGGCCAGGTTGTCCTCGGCATCGAAGCTGGCGTCGAGCTTGTTGCCGCCGGGCACCGAGTACATGACGAAGCGGAAGCGCACGTTGCCGCCGCGCCCCTGCGGGCTGCTGCGCTCGATGTCGCGGATCTGGTAAACGCCGCCGTTGTATTCGACGACATTGCCTTTCTTGATTTCGAAAACTTTCATGGAGGAGCCGTGATGGGTGATTCGTGATCGATGGTTCGGGAATGACGGGCGGAAAACAGCTACTTCGGTGTCAGCCGTACCGCACCGTCGAGGCGGATCGTCTCGCCGTTGACGTAGCTGTTGCGCAGAATGAAACCAGCGGCTTGCGCAAATTCTTCCGGCTTGCCCAGGCGCGGCGGGAACGGGATCGACGCGGCCAGCGACTGCTGCACGGCCTCGGGCATGCCATCGACCATCGGTGTCCAGAAGATACCCGGGGCGATGGTATTGACGCGGATGCCGAAGCGCGCCAGTTCGCGCGCCATCGGCAGGGTCATCGCGACCACGCCGCCCTTGCTGGCGGAATATGCGGCCTGGCCGATCTGGCCTTCGTAGGCAGCCACCGAGGCGGTGTTGATGATGGCGCCGCGTTCGCCATCTTCGCCGGCGTCGTTGTGCTGCATCACATCGGCAGCGGCCTTGGCCACGTTGAAGCTGCCGACCAGGTTGACCAGCACGGTATTGCGGAAGGTCGCCAGCGGCATCGCAGCGTCCTTGCCCAGCACCCGGCCCGCGCCAAGGATGCCGGCGCAATTGACCGCCGCGTTGAGGTTGCCGAGGAATCCCTTCGCCGCTGCCACATTGGCTGCAACGGCGGCTTCATCGGTCACGTCGGTGCGGAAATAACAGGCGTTGGCTGCGCCGAGTTCGGCCACGGCTGCTGCCCCCTTGGCGTCGTCGATGTCGAACAAGGCCGCCTTGCCGCCAGCGGCGACAAGGTATTTCGCCACGGCCAGGCCCAGACCGGAAACGCCGCCGGTAATGACGGCGCGGGTGTCGGAAAGCTGCATGCGGAAAGCCGGTTGCGGAAAGTCGTGATTTTACAGGCTGCGGGACGCCGTTGGCGCTACGACAGCGTGGCCAGCCGCTGGCCCAGCCTGACCGGCGATTCGGCCTGCAAACCCTCGGTCAGCTCCGCCACGCCCGGCGGCAACAGCACGATCACCGTTGACCCATAGTTGAAGCGCGCCATTTCGGCGAACCGTTCGATGCTGATGCCCTTGCCGCGCCAGTCCTTGCGCGTGATCGCATCGCCGTAGCGCGGGATTTCCACGCCGCTCCACACCGTTTCCACGCCGGACACCAGCAATGCGCCGACCATCACGCAGGCCATCGGGCCGAAGTCGGTATCGAAGTGGCAGACCAGCCGTTCGTTGCGCGCAAACAGGCGTGGCACGTCGCGCACCGCCGCCGTGCCGACGCTGAACAGGCGACCCGGCACGTGCACGGTTTCGCGCAGGGTGCCGGTCCACGGCATGTGCACGCGGTGGTAGTCGCGCGGAGACAGATAGACGGTGGCGAACAGCCCATCGTCGAACGGCGCGGCGGCTTGCGCGTCGCCCAGCAGTTCGGCAGCGGTGAACGAGCGCCCCTTTGCCTGGAAGATCGCGCCCTTGACGATGCCGCCGCACTGGCTGACGTGGCCATCGGCCGGCATCAACAACGCACGCGGGTCGGGATCGGCATTGCGCACGCCGGGTTTCAGCGCACGGGTGAAGAAGGCGTTGAAGCTGGGGTAGGCGCGCGGGTTCGGTTCGGCGGCTTCGTTCAAGTCAACGCCGAACTTGCGCACCACGGTGTCGATCAGCCATTGCTTGACTGCCGGCTTTTGCGAATACGCCAGCTTGCGCGCCAGCGACGACAGCAACCGGTGCGGCAACACGTAGGTCAATGCGGTGACCGGGCTCATCGTGCGCCAGCCTTCGTCAAAGCGGTCAGGTCGGCGGCAATCGCCGCCGGTTGCAGCGGCGGACGGATCAGCCCGGCCAGTCGGCCCTGCGGGTCGAGCAACGCGATGCCGGCGCTGTGGTCCATCGTGTAATCGTCCGGGTTCTGTTCGAAATGCGGCCCCGGTGCTTTCATGAACACGAAGCCCAGCGACTTGGCGAATTCCTCCAGCGTCGGCACGTCGGCGGTCGCGGCCAGCGTGTCGGCGTGGAAGCCATGCGCGTATTCGCCGATGCGCACCGTGGTGTCGCGTTCCGGATCAACCGACACGAACAACACGCGCGGGCGGATACTGTCCTGCAGCGCCTGCCATTGCTGCTGCGCCTGCGCCAGTTGCGCCAGCGTCAGCGGGCACACATCCGGGCAATGGGTGAAACCGAGGAACACCAGCGTCCAATGCCCGTTCAATTCGCCCGAGGTCAATTGCGTGCCGTCGGACTGGCGCAGCGAGAACGCCGGCACCGCGCGCGGCTGCGGGTAGGCGATCACCGTCTGCAAGGCCGGGTAGGGCGGCGCGGCGTCGGGTTTTCCGGGCAGGAACAGCTTGCGCCCGGCCAGCAGGCCCAGCCCGGCAGCGAAGGCGATCAGCAGGACGTGGCCGAATTTGCGGGTGAACATGATCGGCTCGAAGACGGGCAAACCGTCATGATACCGGCTTGCCTGCACGACACGCCCTATAATTGCAGGCCGTTGTCCACAAGAAACCCCGCCATGACCGCCGACCCGGCCGCCGAACTGCTGACGATCATCGACCTGATCCGCCACGGCGCGACGCGCTTCAACGCCGCCGGGCTGACCTTCGGCCACAGCCACGACAACGCGCTGGACGAGGCGACGCACATCGTCCTGCACACCTTGCATCTGCCGCCGGACCTCGGCCCGGCCTATGGTCAGGCGCGGCTGACCTCGGCAGAAAAGGCGCAGATCCTGGCCTTGTTCCAGCGCCGCATCGACGAGCGCATCCCGGCGGCTTACCTGACCGGCGAAGCGTGGTTTGCGGGTCTGAGCTTCAAGACCGACAAGCGCGCGCTGGTGCCGCGTTCGCCGATCGCCGAACTGATCGAATCCGGCTTCGAACCGTGGCTGGGCGGCCGCGAAGTGCACAGGGCGCTGGACCTGTGCACCGGTTCGGGCTGCATCGCGATTGCCATGGGCCACTACAACCCCGGCTGGCAGGTCGATGGCATCGACATCAGCGATGACGCATTGGCGCTGGCGGCGGAGAACAAGGCCGCATTGCACGCCGACAACGTGCAGCTGCTCAAGTCGAACCTGTTCGAAGGCCTGACCGGCCGCCACTACGACTTGATCGTCACCAACCCGCCCTATGTCACCAATGCCGAAACCGACGCGCTGCCGCAGGAATATTCCTTCGAACCGGAACTGGGCCTGCGCGCCGGCGACGACGGCCTGGACCTGGTGCTGAAGATCCTGCGCGATGCGCCCTTGCACCTGTCGCGGGACGGCCTGCTGATCTGCGAAGTCGGCGAATCCGAACACGCCCTGGTGGCGTTGCTGCCGGATGTCGAATTCGCGTGGATCGAATTCAAGGTCGGGCAGATGGGCATCTTCGCGGTCGAATGCGCGGAATTGATGGCGCACAACGCACGGATTCGCGAATTGGCGGATGCGCGCGCATGAATACCTTCGGTCATCTTTTCCGCGTTACCACCTTCGGCGAATCGCATGGGCCGGCGATCGGCTGCGTGATCGACGGTTGTCCTCCCGGCCTTGAAATCGCGCCGGAAGAATTCCGCCGCGACCTCGACCGCCGCGCCACCGGCAAGACGCGGCACACGTCGGCGCGCAACGAGGCCGACGAGGTGGAAATCCTGTCCGGCTGGTACGAAGGCAGGACCACCGGCACGCCGATCGCGCTGCTGATCCGCAACACCGACCAGCGCAGCAAGGACTACGCGAGGATCGCCGAGCAGTTCCGCCCCGGTCATGCCGATTACAGCTACTGGCAGAAATACGGCATCCGCGACCCGCGCGGCGGCGGGCGTTCGTCGGCGCGCGAAACCACGATGCGCGTGGCCGCTGCCGTGATCGCGAAGAAATGGTTGAAGCAGCACTTCGGCATCGAAGTGCGCGGCTGTCTGTCGCAGCTGGGCGAAATCGTGCCGCAAGGCTTCGACTGGAGCGTGGTCGAGGCCAATCCGTTCTTCTGGCCGCACGCGGCGCAGGTGCCGGAACTGGAAAGCTACATGGACGCGCTGCGCAAATCCGGCGATTCGGTGGGCGCGCGGGTCAACGTCGTCGCGGACAACGTGCCGCCGGGCTGGGGCGAGCCGATCTACGGCAAGCTCGACGGCGATCTGGCCGCAGCGTTGATGAGCATCAACGCGGTCAAGGGCGTGGAAATCGGCGACGGCTTCGCCAGCGTGGCGCAGAAGGGTACGCAGCACCGCGACCTGCTCGCCCGGCAAGGCTTCCTGTCCAACCATGCCGGCGGCATTCTCGGCGGCATTTCCACGGGCCAGCAAGTCGTCGCCTCCATCGCGTTGAAGCCGACCTCCAGCCTGCGCCTGCCGGGACAGAGCATCGATATCCACGGCAACGAAATTGAAGTGGTCACCACCGGCCGCCACGATCCCTGCGTGGGCATCCGCGCAACGCCCATCGCCGAAGCGATGATGGCATTGGTATTGATCGACCACGCGTTGCGCCACCGAGCGCAATGCGGCGACGTGGGTGCGGTTTCGCCGCGCATTCCCGGCAGTGCCGATGGCTGAGCCGCGCCCGCGTGTCTGGCTGGCCCGGCCGCTGTTCGAGGACATCACCGGGCGACTGGACGAATACTTCGACGTGTTGCGCACGACGCCGGCCGGCGACAAGTACGCATCGACGGAAATCGCCGCACATCTGTGCGAGGTCGAAGGCGCCTTGGTCACTCTGGTCGAACGCATCGGCGCAGCCGAGATTGCCGACGCGCCACGCTTGCGCGCCATCGCCAACGTCGCGGTCGGTTACGACAACCTCGACATTGCCGCATTGAGCGAACAAGGCATCGTCGCCACCAACACCCCCGACGTGCTCACCGAAACCACCGCCGACCTCGGTTTCGCCCTGCTGATGGCCGCCGCACGGCGCATCACCGAGGCCGAACGCTGGCTGCGCGACGGCCACTGGAACAAATGGTCGTTCGACGCCTTGCTGGGCAACGACCTGCATGGCAGCACCCTGGGCATCCTCGGCATGGGCCGCATCGGCCAGGGCATCGCCCGCCGCGCGACGGGCTTCGGCATGCGCACGCTGTACCACAACCGCAGCCGCCTGCCGCAGGCGGTCGAAAGCGAAACCCGCGCCAGCCGCGTCGGTTTCGACGAACTGCTGGCGCAATCCGACCACCTGTTGCTGGTGCTGCCGTATTCGCCGCAGACCCGCCACATCATCGACGCCGCCGCGCTGGCGAAGATGAAGCCGACCGCGACCCTGGTGAACATCGCCCGCGGTGGCCTGGTCGATGAAATCGCCTTGGCCGATGCGCTGGCGAATGGCCGTCTGGCTGCTGCGGGCCTTGATGTCTATGAAGGTGAACCGGTCGTGCGCCCGGAATTGCTGGCGCTGCGCAACGTGGTGCTGACCCCGCACATCGGCAGCGCCAGTCTGGCCACGCGCCGGGCGATGGTGTCGCTGGCGGTCAACAACCTGATCGCCGCACTGGACCGCGGGCCGCAGGCAGGGCAGCCGCCGAACGTGGTCAATGCCGGTTTCAAAGGCAACCGTTCCAGCGGCTAGGCCGCGCTTCCGCTATCCTTCGCATCCCCCTTTCGTGGAAGCGCCGCCCGCACTTGATGCGGATCGCGTTGCCACGCCACTACCCCACCACAGACCCTGCAATGAACGCACAACGCCGCTTCAAAGTCGCGGTCGTCGGCGCCACCGGCGCCGTCGGCGAAACCATGTTGTCCATCCTGGCCGAACGCAAGTTCCCGGTGTCCGAAGTGATCGCCCTGGCCAGCGAACGCTCCGCCGGCGGCGAAGTCGATTTCGGCAACGGGAAGATCGACGTGCAGGACCTGGCGAAATTCGACCCGACCGGCATCGACATCGCGCTGTTCTCGGCAGGTGGCGGCGTGAGCAAGGAATATGCGCCGAAGTTCGCCGCCGCCGGCGCGGTGGTGATCGACAATTCCTCGACCTTCCGCTACGACGACGACGTGCCGCTGGTGGTCAGCGAAGTGAACCCGGAAGCGGCGAAGAACCGCCCGCGCGGCATCATCGCCAACCCCAATTGCAGCACCATGCAGCTGATGGTCGCGCTGAAGCCGCTGCACGACGCGGCGAAGATCGAGCGCATCAACATCGCCACCTACCAGTCCGCCTCCGGCGCCGGGCGCTCGGGCATGGAGGAGCTGGGCAAGCAGACCGCCGAACTGCTGAATTTCCAGCCGGTCGAGCCGAAGAAGTTCCAGGTGCAGCTTGCCTTCAACCTGATCCCGCAGATCGACGACTTCCAGCCCAACGGCTTCACCAAGGAAGAAATGAAGCTGGTGTGGGAAACCCGCAAGATCCTCGGCGACGACAGCATCGGCGTGAATCCGACCGTGGTGCGCGTGCCGGTGTTCTACGGCCACTCCGAAGCGGTGCACATCGAGACGAAAGAAAAGCTCACGGCGGAGCAGGCGCGCGCGCTGCTGGAAAAAGCGCCGGGCGTGGCCGTGGTCGATGAACGCAAGCCCGGCGGCTACCCGACCCCGGTGACGCATGCCTCGGGCACCGACCCGGTCTATGTGGGCCGCATCCGCGAAGACCTTTCGCACCCGCGCGGTCTGGACATGTGGGTGGTGGCCGACAACATCCGCAAGGGCGCGGCCTTGAACGCGGTGCAACTGGCCGAACTGGTCGCCGCCGGCGGCTGAGCGGCCCGAACCGGCGATCCCGGCAGAGAGACAGCCCGATGGAGAGCAGGGCGCAGGAAGCTGCGCCATTCCCTTGTTTCGGCTTATATTTGCCGGCCATGAACAGGGGAACCTGCTTGAACCGTACCCGATCGAAGCCGGCCCTGCGCTGGGTGCTTGGTCTCGCCCTGCTGCTGGCCAGCGGCGCGGCGATGGCGCTGGGGCTGGGCGAAATCCGGGTCAAGTCGCGGCCCGGGCAACCTCTGGTGGCGGAAATCCCGATCATTTCCAGCGACCCGGCGGAAATGGAGCAGTTGCAGGCACGCCTGGCTTCGCCGGCCACCTTCGACCGCGTCGGCCTGCCGCGACCGGCCGGGTTGGTGGGTGAACTGAACTTCATGGTCGGCGTGTCCGACGACGGCAAGCCGATCATCCGCGTCACCAGCGCCGCGCCGGTGCAGCAGGACGTGGTCAATTTCCTGGTCGAAGTCGATTGGGGGCAGGGCCGGCTGGTGCGCGAATACGCCGCCCTGGTCAGTGCGCCGGGTACGGTGGCCGCCGTCTCCGAACCGGTGATCGATGCACCGGCCGCCGCGCCCTCCAACACCATCGTGCGCGAACCGGAGCCGGTCGCTGCCGCGCCGACGCAGCCCGAACCCCAGCCCGAGCCGGCCCGCCCGCAACCACCGCCGCCCGCGCCGACCCCTGTACCGGCAACGCCTGCGCCGGTTGCCGCCGCCGCGCCGGTGCAGGCCGGCGACGTGCTGGCCAAGGTGCGCAGCGGCCAGACCCTGTCCGGCATCGCCAGCCAGTTGCGCGGCGGGCAAAGCCTCAACCAGACCATGCTGGCGCTGCTGCGCGCCAACCCCGAAGCCTTCATCGACGGCAACATCAACCTGCTCAAGCAGGGTGCCGTGCTGCGGATGCCGTCGTCGGACGAGGTGGCGCAGCTGAGTCGCGCCGAAGCCAATGCCCTGGTCAGCGAGCAAGTGGCGCAGTGGCGGCAGGCGCGGCGGCCGGTGCTGCAACCGGCGGCCGTGGCCGACGCGCCTTCGACCCCGGCCGCAGCGGGGACATCGGCCGGGCAAGCGGCCGACACCGCACGGCTGGAAATCGCACCGGC
The DNA here is from genome assembly GCA_047607085.1 of Pseudoxanthomonas sp. Taxonomy (GTDB): domain Bacteria; phylum Pseudomonadota; class Gammaproteobacteria; order Xanthomonadales; family Xanthomonadaceae; genus Pseudoxanthomonas_A. The sequence goes on from JASGDT010000060.1 coordinate 33,180, forward strand.
GCTGGCCGATGCCGGCAAACGCAAGGGAACCACATCCGGCCAGCAGGCCGGCGGCGAGGGCGACATGCTGGACCAACAGAAATTGCAGCAGGCCACCGAGGACCTGGCCTCGCGCGATTCCGAAGTGCGGGAATTGCGCGCCCAGGTGGCCGAATTGGAAAAGATCAAGCAGCAGCAGGAAAAGCTGATCGCGATGAAGGACAGCGACCTGGCCGCCGCGCAGCAGAAGCTGGCGCAATCGCAAGGCGGCGGCCTCCAGGCCACATGGCTGTGGGCCGGACTGGCGTTGTTGGTGGCCTGCCTGGTGACGGGCTGGCTGGTGGCGCGCTTGCGCCGGCAAAAGGCCGAACCGCGCCCGCGCTTCGACGCCCCCACGCTGGCGGCGGCGACTGTCGGCGTGGGTGCGGATGCGGACGGGTACGAAGCCGAAGACGAAGGCGGGCACGAAGCGGAATATGCAGGCGAGGAGATCGAGACTGCTGCCACCGACGCATTCGACGAAGCCGTGAATGCCGCCGACACGCCCATTGCCGATACGGAAGCCGAAGCGCCTGCCGCCGCCCCGGTCGAAGTGCGGCAATGGCAGCAGGAATGGAACCTGACGCCATCGCAGGGCCAGCCGACCTGGCACATGATCGATTCCAGCCTCGGCATCGCCCCGCTGAACGCCGCGCCGGCCGGCCGCGACCGGCTGGAGCTGGCCATCGCCTATCTGGATCTGGGCGACAAGGCCACCGCACGCAGCCTGCTGGCCGAAGTCGCGACCGGCGGCGACGCCGAGGCGCGCGAACAGGCCGCGCGGTTGCTGCGCGAACTGGATTGACCTGGGGCATGCCCTGATGCCGCGCTACGCGCTGGGCGTCGAATACGACGGCAGCGGCTTCCGCGGTTGGCAACGGCTGAGCAAGCCTGGTGGCGAGCGCGAAGCCGCCACGCCGCTGCAAGCCGATTCCGTGCAGGAAGCACTGGAACTGGCGCTTTCGTCGGTGGCCGCCGAACCGGTATCCACCATCTGCGCCGGCCGCACCGATGCCGGCGTGCACGGCCAATGCCAGGTGGTGCATTTCGACACGAACGCGCAACGCAGCGAGCGTGGCTGGGTGCTGGGCACCACCAGTCGCCTGCCGCCGAGCATCGGCGTGCTGTGGTGCGTGCCGGTGGCCGATGATTTTTCCGCGCGCTTCTCCGCCGTGGCGCGCCGCTACCGCTATCGCCTCCTCAACCGCCAGGTGCGGCCCACCTTGCAACGCCAGTTCCTGAGCTGGGAACACCACGCGCTGGACACGGAAAAAATGCACGCCGCCGCGCAGGCATTGCTGGGCGAAAACGACTTCTCCAGCTTCCGCAGCGCCGAATGCCAGGCCACCCACGCCATGCGCAACCTGCACCGCATCGAAGTGCATCGCACCGGTGAGGAGGTGGTGATCGAGGTGCAGGCCAACGCTTTCCTGCACCACATGGTGCGCAACATCGTCGGCTCGCTGCTGATGGTGGGGCGCGGCGAAAAGCCGGTGCAGTGGATGGCCGAACTGCTCGCCGCGCGCGACCGCACCGCTGCCGGCCCCACCGCGCCGGCGGCGGGCCTGTTGTTCGTCGGCCCGCTTTACGATGCAAGGTGGGATCTGCCTGCCGAGGTGACGTCGTGAACGCGCGCATCAAATTCTGCGGTTTCACCCGTGCCGAAGACGTGCGGTTGGCCGTCGAACTGGGGGTGGATTTCATCGGTCTGATCTTCGCGCCGAAAAGCCCGCGCCGGGTGTCGCTGGCGCAGGCAACGGCATTGCGCGCCTTGATTCCGCCGCCGGTCCAGTCCGTGGCCCTGCTGATGGACAACCCCGCCGACGAAGTGCGCGAGATCGTGCGCGCCGTGCAGCCGGACATCCTGCAATTCCACGGTGGCGAGAGCGACGAATTCGCAGTGCGATTCGGCCTGCCGTTCTGGAAAGTCATCGCGATGGGCAGCGAAGCCGATCCGGTTTCGCGCTTCGCCGATTACCCGCATGCCGCTGCCTTCCTGCTCGACGGTCACGGCGCGGGCGAGCCCGGCGGTTCGGGCAAATCCTTCGACTGGTCGAAAATGCCGCAGTCCAGCGCAAAGCCGGTGTTGCTGGCTGGCGGCCTGAATCCCGGCAACGTGCGTCACGCGCTGCAAATCGCCAAACCGTGGGGCGTTGACGTGTCCAGCGGCATCGAATCCGCGCCGGGCATCAAGGACGTGGAAAAGATGCGCGCTTTCGTTGATGCCATTTCGCGCGCTTGATCGCGAAATAAGTTAGGCTAGGCGCACTCCATGAACACCTCGAACCGCCATCCCGCCCCGAAAGGCCGTTCGCTGCGCCGCTGGCGACGCGTGCCCGCCGCTGCGGTCAGGTGTCCCGCGCAGCGCTGATGCTGTCGCCTGCAATCGCTCCGCGGTTGCGCAATCCACTGTCTGGAGAATCCCATGAATGCCATTCCCTCGACCGCGCCCGGCGCGGTCGGCGATTATTTCCAATACCCCGACGCACGCGGGCACTTCGGCAAGTTCGGCGGGCGTTTCGTCGCCGAAACCCTGATCGGCCCCTTGCAGGAGTTGTCCGCCGCGTATGACGCCGCGCGCATCGATCCGGGCTTCATCGCCGCCTTCGACAAGGACCTGAAGCATTACGTCGGCCGCCCGTCGCCGATCTACCACGCCGAGCGTTTGAGCCGCGAAGTCGGCGGCGCGCAGATCCTGCTCAAGCGCGAAGACCTCAACCACACCGGCGCGCACAAGATCAACAACACCATCGGGCAGGCGTTGCTGGCCGCGCGCATGGGCAAGAAGCGCATCATCGCCGAGACCGGCGCGGGCCAGCACGGCGTCGCCTCGGCGACGGTTGCAACGCGGCTGGGCCTGGAGTGCGTGGTCTATATGGGCGCCACCGATATCGAGCGGCAGAAGATCAACGTCCATCGCATGAAACTGCTCGGCGCGACCGTGGTGCCGGTGACGTCCGGTTCGGCCACGCTGAAGGATGCGTTGAACGAGGCGATGCGCGACTGGGTGACCAATGTCGCCGACACCTTCTACATCATCGGCACGGTGGCCGGCCCCGACCCGTATCCGCGCATGGTGCGCGACTTCAACGCCGTGGTCGGCCGCGAAGCGCGCGTGCAGATGCTGGCCGATTACGGCCGCCTGCCGGATGTCGTCACCGCCTGCGTCGGTGGTGGCAGCAATGCCATCGGCATTTTCCACGCCTTCCTCAACGACAGGCATGTGCGCATCGTCGGCGCGGAAGCTGCGGGCGATGGCATCGAAACCGGCCGCCATGCCGCGTCGATCGCTGCCGGTCGACCGGGCGTGCTGCACGGCAATCGAACCTACGTGATTTGCGACGACGACGGGCAAATCATCGAAACCCACTCGATTTCCGCGGGCCTCGATTACCCCGGCGTCGGCCCGGAACACGCTTTCCTGAAAGACACGGGACGTGCCGAATACGTCGGCGTCACCGACGATGAGGCATTGGCCGCATTCCACAAGCTGACCCGCACCGAAGGCATCCTGCCGGCGCTGGAATCCAGCCACGCCGTCGCGCAGGCGATCAAGCTGGCGCGCGAATTGCCGAAGGACAAACTGGTGCTGTGCAACCTGTCCGGTCGTGGCGACAAGGACGTGCACACCATCGCCGCACGCGAAGGTATCGCGCTGTAAAGCTCATTCGTCCGCAAAGAACGCGAAAAACGCAAAGAAAGCGATGGGAATGTTCCCTTCCTTTGCGTCATTTGCGTCCTTTGCGGACAAAACGCTCTTCAAGGGATTTTCATGAACCGATTCATCGAAAAATTCGCGGCGCTCAAGGCCGCCAACCGCAAGGCGCTGGTTCCGTTTGTCACCGCTGGCGATCCATCGCTGCAAGCCACCGTGCCGGTGATGCACGCGCTGGTCAAGGCTGGTGCCGACGTGATCGAACTGGGCGTGCCGTTCTCCGACCCGATGGCCGATGGCCCGACCATCCAGCGCAGCAGCGAACGCGCCCTGGCGCGTGGTGCGGGCCTGCGCTACGTGCTCGACGTGGTGCGCGATTTCCGCCGGACCGACGCCACCACGCCGGTGGTGCTGATGGGTTATCTGAACCCGGTCGAGATCCACGGCAGCGAAAGGTTCGCGCAGGAAGCCGCTGCCGCCGGCGTCGATGGCGCGCTGCTGGTCGATCTGCCGCCGGAAGAAGCCGCCGAAACCCGCGCCATCTTCAACGCGCATGGCATCGACCTGATCGCACTGGCAGCGCCGACCACCCGCGACGAGCGCCTGTCCGAACTGTGCGCGCAAGCGCAGGGCTATCTGTACTACGTCAGCTTTGCCGGCGTCACTGGCGCATCGGAGCGGCTGGACACCACGGCTGCCAGCGAACGCCTGCGCTGCATCCGCGCGCAATCACGAGCGCCGGTGGTGGCCGGCTTCGGCATCAAGAATGCCGCCAGCGCCAAGGCCATGTCGCACGACGCCGACGGTGTGGTGGTCGGCAGCGCCCTGGTCGCTGAACTGGCCGAAGCCGCCGATCCGGCTGCCGCGGCTGCCGCTTTCCTGGCCCCGTTGCGGCAGGCGCTGGACAGCTGAAGCAAAACCGCGGGAGCGCACGGCACGACTTCACGCTGGCTTCAAATTCGCCACAAACCCGGCCCATGCGCGGGGCGCAGGCTTGCCTTCCGATTCCACGACCGGGGCAGGCCCGCATGAAATCCCTCAAGTTGCTGTTGCGTTTTCTGACTGTCGGTGGCCTTGTGCTGCTGTTGCTGATTCCGCTGGCCCTGATCCGGGGCATGATCAACGAGCGCGAGTCCTACCGCGACCGCGCCGTGGATCGCGTGGCGAAAAGCAATGCCGGGCCGCAGCGTTTCGTCGGCCCGCTGCGGGTGCTGCCGTGGAGCGAGACGCGTACCTATGCCTATGCCGGCGACGACGGCAAGCTGCGCAACCGGGTGGAACGCAAGACCGGTTACATCCTGCAAGTGCCGAGAAGCTTGCGCATCGACGGCAAGCTGGCGCCGCGCCGGCTGAAATCCGGCCTGTTCGAGGTGCCGATCTACGAATGGCGTGCAAAGCTCGAAGCCGATTTCGATGCAGGCGCGCCGCCTGCCGAGGCAAGCGACGGCAAGCGCGAATACGGCGCACCGTATCTGGTGTTCGGCATCGCCGACGTGCGCGGCCTGGTCGGTACGCCGGCATTGAAGCTGGATGGAAAACCGCTGGAATTGCAGGCGGGCACGGGCGAAGTGAGTGGTCTCGATGGCCTGCATGCGATCTTGCCGGCGCGTGAAGAGGGCGGCGGCGGCCACAAGCTGCAACTGGATTTCGTGCTCAAGGGCACGCAGTCGCTGCAGATCGCGCCGGTCGGCGACGACAACCGCGTGGCGTTGTCCTCGCCGTGGCCGCAGCCGAGCTTCGAAGGTTATTCGCCGCGCAGCGAAGTTGGCGACAAGGGCTTCGATGCAGTCTGGGAAATCTCCGGGCTGACCACCGATGCGCCTGCGCACCTGCGCGCCGGCGAGTTCGACATGACCAGCATTTCGGTCAAGCTGATCGACAGCATCGACATCTACACGATGGCCGACCGCGCCAGCAAATACGGCATCCTGTTCGTGGTGCTGACCTTCGTCGGCTTCGGCCTGTTCGAGTTGATCAAGCGCCTGCCGATCCACCCGCTGCAATACCTGCTGGTCGGGCTGGCGCTGGCGATCTTCTTCCTGCTGCTGCTCAGCCTGTCCGAGTACATCGCCTTCTGGCAGGCGTATGCGGTGTCGGCGGTGGCCTGCATCGGCTTGCAGTTCGTGTATTTGAGTGGCGTGCTGAAAAGCTGGCTGCGCGCCGGTGGTTTCGCAGCGATGCTGACTGCGTTGTATGGCGTGCTGTACAGCCTGTTGCTGTCGGAAGACAACGCGCTGTTGATGGGTTCTCTGCTGCTGTTCGGCATCCTGGCGGCGATCATGTGGATCACGCGCAAGGTCGATTGGTACGACCTGGGCACTTCGTTGCGCTGAGGTCGGGATCACGACCAGCGGCAGGCCGCTGCCATCGCCGCCGCGTTCGTGTACCACGCGGCGATGTGCGGGCAGAAACTGACGCGCAAGCGCTTGCTGGAGAATTGATCGCGATGGAAGCGGTTTGGCGCCTGCCAAGCCGCTTCCATGCACGACAAACTGCCGTGCGGTATCGGTCCGGTCAGATCATCGACAGCACCAGTTTGAACTCGCGCTTGTCCAGCTTGCCGTCGCGGTTTTTGTCGGCCATCGAGAAGTGTTCCAGCAGCGGGTGGTCGGCCGGGATTTCCGGGCGGCCGAGCAGGCCGTCCTTGTCGGCGTCGAGACGTTCGAAGTCGGCCTCGGTCAGTTTTTTCGGCGTTTGCGCGGCGTGCGCAGCATGATCCTGCGCGTTGCTGGCGAAGGTGAAGGCGAGCAGGGTGGAGGCGAGCAGGAGAGCATGGTTTTTCATGTGAAATTCCTCGGGTCGGACATGGGTTGATGGGGCATGGGTTGATGGGGCATGGTCAGAACCACACGCGCACGCCGGCAAGCCAGCGGGTTTCGCGGGTGGCTTCGCCGTCGTTGCGCAGGTAGTCGGCAGTCTTGCCGAAGCTGCGTTCGTGCGCCACGCCGATGTACGGGGCGAAGCGGCGGTTGATTTCGTAGCGCAGGCGCAAGCCGGCCTCGATGCCGGACAGGCCGTAACCGGCGTGGCGCAGCGGGTCGTCCTTGCCGTTGAGGCGCGCTTCCAGCAGCGGTTGCAGGATCAGTCGGTTGGTGAACAGCACGTCGTATTCGATTTCGACGCTGGCGGCAGTATGGCCGGATTCGCCCAGGTATCCGGTGACGCCGACTTCAAAGCGATATGGTGCGATGCCTCGCACGCCAAGCGCGGCCCAGGTCCGCGAATCGGCCGGGCGGAAGTCGTGGCGCACGCCGGCCACCACGTCCCACCAGGCGTCGAGGCTGCGGCCGTAGAGCGCTTCCAGATTCGCCGATGACGTGCGCCCGTGTTCGCGATCGCCTTCGCTGCGCAGCCACAGGCGTTGCACGTCGCCGCCGATCCAGGCGCTGCCTTCCCAGGCCTGGCCATTGCCGGGGTTGGCGTCCCACGCTTCCAGGCGGTTGAACAGCATCAGGCTGTGGATGCCGCTGCCGTGCGAGTGTGCGTGTTTCAACGGCGGGAACGCGGCGGCGCGGTCGGCGTCGGTCAGCACGGGGATCGGTTCGCGTGGTTCGCGCAAGCTGGCTTTGCGGGGCGTGCAATGGCCCATCGCCGCGTGTTCCGGCGGGCAGTCGTCGTCCTGTTCGAGCGGCGCGGGTATCGATGGCGTGCAGTGGCCCATCGCGGCATGCTCGGGGGTGCAGCTTGGCGTGGCCTGCGGTGTTACGTTGTGCGAAGTGTGTGTGTGCTGCGTGCTGGCCGGCATTTCGCAATGACCCATCGCCGCATGTTCCGGCGTGCAGTTCGATGCGGCCTGCGCGAAGGTGGGCGTAGCGTGTGCCAGCGCGAAAGCCGTGGCGGCGCACAGCAGTTTCAGGGAGGTGTTCATGCCGCCTCCTCCACGCGCACCTCGCGCATCATGCCGCCGTCCATGTGGTAGAGCAGGTGGCAGTGGTAGGCCCAGCGGCCGAGCGCGTCGGCGCGCACGCGGTAGCTGCGGCGGGTGCCCGGCGGCATGTCCACGGTGTGCTTGCGCAGCTTGAACGCGCCGTGTTCGTCCTCCAGATCGCTCCACAGGCCGTGCAGGTGGATCGGGTGCTGCATCATGGTGTCGTTGACCAGCACGATGCGCACGCGCTCGCCGTAGTTGAGCCGCAGCGGCTCGGCGCTGGCGAAGGGGATGCCGTTGAACGACCACGCGAACTTTTCCATGTGCCCGGTCAGGTGCAGTTCGATGTCGCGGCCGGGTTCGCGGCCGTCGGGGTCGTCGAACAGGCTGCGCAGGTCGGCGTAGCGCAGCACCTTGCGGCCGTTGTCGCGCAGGCCGATGCCGGGGTCGTCGAGGCGCGGGCCGCTGGGCGAGGATTGCATGTCCACCAGCGGGTTGTTGGTTTCGCTGTCGGGGTGTTGCACGCTGCCACCGCCATGCATGCCGTGGTCCATCGCCGCATGATTCATCGCCGCGTGATCCATGCCGGCGTGGTTCATGCCTGCATGGTCGGTGCTTGCGCCATGCGCGGACATGTCGTGGCCCATGTCGGCCATGGTCAACAACGGGCGCGGGTCGATGGCGGGGATCGGCGCTTGCAGCCCTGCGCGCACGGCCAGCGTGCCGCGTGCGTAGCCGGTGCGGCCCATGTCCTGCGCGAAAATGGTGAAGGCGTCCTGCCCGCCGGGTTCGACGATCACGTCGAAGGTTTCCGCCACCGCCATGCGCAATTCATCGACCGTCACCGGATGCACGTACTGGCCGTCAACGGCGACCACGGTCATCTTCAAACCGGGGATGCGCACGTCGAAATAGGTCATGTTGGCGGCGTTGATGAAACGCAGCAGGACTTTTTCGCCGGGACGGAATTCGCCGGTCCAGTTGCCGGCCGGGGTCATGCCGTTGGTCAGGTAGGTGTAGGTGTTGGCGTTGACGTCTGACAGGTCGGTCGGGGTCATGCGCATGCGCCCCCACATGCCGCGGTCGGCCAGCGTGGTCTTCCAGCCGTCGCGGCGCACGTCGTGGAGGAAGTCGCCGACGGTGCGCTGGTAGGTGTTGTCGTACCAGGGCGCTTTCTTCAAGCGATTGAACAGCGCGGCCGGGTCCAGATCGGTCCAGTCCGAGAGCAGCACCACGTGCTCGCGATCCCAGTGATAGGGCGGAGGTTCGATCGGGTCGATGATGATCGCGCCGTACAGACCTGCTTGTTCCTGATGCAGCGAATGGCTGTGATACCAGTAGCTTCCAGCCTGGCGCAGGGTGAAGCGGTACAGGTACGACTCGCCCGGATGGATGCCGTCGAAACTCATGCCCGGCACGCCGTCCATGTTGGCCGGCAACACGATGCCGTGCCAGTGCAGGGAGGTTTGCAGGTTGCCGGACAGGCGGTTGGCAACGCGCAGGCTGACGGTATCGCCTTCGCGCCAGCGCAAGGTCGGTGCGGGCAGGCTGCCGTTGACGGTGATCGCCGGGCGGGTGCGGCCGGTGAAGTTGACCGTCGTTGCGCCGATGGACAAGTCGAAATTGCTGCCGGACAGGATTTGCGTCGCGGACGATGTGCTGGCATGCGCGCTGCCGGGGCGCAGCAGGCCGGTGGCGGCGAATCCGCCGCCAACCGCGAGGCCCTGGACGAAGCGCCGGCGCGAGGGCTGATGGCCTGCGGCAGGCAGGCCAAGGTCATGGGGTTTCATTCGTTGCTCCCGATGCGGAGGGCCGGCCTTGCGCTGGCAAGGTCGGAGAGGACGCAGGTGGGCGCTTGCCCACGTGGAGCGGGCAGCGTTCATCGCGGGCCTCAGGCGATCGGTGGCCGGATCAGGCGCGGAACGGGCGGGGCGTCGCGATCTGCGCTGCGCAGGAGGGATACGCTGGAAACACCCACGCGCGGGGCTTGCACGAAGTGGCTGGCGACCACACCCATGTGCTGTGAACACGGGCAATGGCAACTGGCCGGATTGCAGCACTTTTTGTTGTCGGTGGGCGCGTCGGTGCCGTGGCCGGCCATGCGATCGCCGGGGCAGCAGTCCATGTCGGGTTGTGCAACGTCGTGATGCGACACGTTATGGCGAAAAGCGGAGTCGTGGTGAAAAGCGGATCGGTGCGTTTCATCCATCGCGACCGCCATCGGCGCATGCGCGGAGCGATCATGTGCGGCGTGGGATGCCGCATCGGCAACGTTGGCCGCCGCATGAACATGCAAATCCATGGCGAACGCGCCCGTCCCGTTCAGGGCCAGGCACACGCACAGGAACAATCTCAGCAAGGTGGAAAACGCGGGCATTGCGTCGGGAATCGAGGAAATCCGAGGAACCGCACGGGGAATATACTGGAACAAACATGAGCAAGACCACCACCACGCTGAGTTTCCCCGTCCGCGGCATGACCTGCGCTACCTGCGCGGCCACCATCGAGAAGGTGCTGAACAAGTTCCCCGGCGTCAACGCGCAGGTCAACTTCGCCAGCGAGCGCGTTCGGCTGGAATACGACCGCCACCAGGCCAGGGCCGAAGACCTGATCGCCAGCATCGTCAAGGCAGGCTATCCGGTGCCGACGGAAACCGTGGCGCTGGACGTCACCGGCATGAGCTGCGCCGCGTGTGCGGCCAGCATCGAGGGGGTGCTGGCGAAGACGCCGGGCGTGGTCGCCGGCGCGGTGAATTTCGCTTCGTCGAAAGCGCGGGTGGAATACACGCCGGGCCTCACCGATGTGGAACAGATCGTCAAGCGCATCGGCAAGGCCGGTTTCGGCGCCAGCGAAGTGCGCGACATGGATGCGGCGCAGATGGCCGAGCGCGAAGCGCGCGAACAGGCCGCATGGCGGCGCGAGTTGTGGATGTTCGGCTTGGCGGTGGCGCTGACCCCGCCGTTGTTCGCGCAGATGTTCACGATGTTCGATTTCGGCAACCTCGGCCATTCGTTGCAAGGCCACCATGCCGAACTGCTGCCGCGCTGGCTGCAACTGCTGCTGGCCACGCCGGTGCAGTTCTGGATCGGTTGGCGCTTCTACACCGCCGCGTTCAAGTCCCTGCGCGCCGGCACCGCCAACATGGACGTGCTGGTGGCGCTGGGCACGACGATGGCGTGGCTGTACAGCGCCGTGGTCACCGTGTTCCGCCTGTACGACCAGCACGTCTATTTCGAAGCCAGCGCTTCGATCATCACGTTGATTTTGCTGGGCCGCCTGCTGGAATCGCGCGCCAAGCGCAGGACCTCGTCGGCGATCCGCGCGCTGCTGGACCTGAAGCCGAAAACCGCCAAGGTGGAACGCGACGGCCGGATCGTCGAAGTCGATGCCGGCAGCCTGGTGGTCGGGGACGTGTTCATCGTCGCCGCCGGCGAAAGCGTGCCGGTCGATGGCGAAGTGATCGGCGGCGCATCCAGCGTTGACGAGGCGATGCTGTCCGGCGAGTCGATGCCGGTGCCGAAGGAGCCGGGCAGCCGGTTGTTCGCGGCCACGGTCAACCAGAACGGCAGGCTGCGCGCGCGCGCCACCGGCGTCGGCGCGGACACCCTGCTGGCGCAGATCATCCGCATGGTTGACGAGGCGCAAGGCTCGAAGGCGCCGATCCAGAAATTGGTGGACCGCATCGCCGCGATCTTCGTGCCGGCGGTGATTGCCATTGCCGCCGTCACCCTCGTCGTTACCTGGATGGTCACCGGCGCCTTCGCCACCGCGCTGGTGCATGCGGTCGCGGTGCTGGTGATCGCCTGCCCGTGTTCGCTGGGCCTGGCCACGCCGACCGCGATCATGGTCGGCACCGGCATGGGCGCGAAGGCCGGCATCCTGATCCGCAACGCCGAAGTGCTGGAACGCGCGCGCGCATTGAAAACCCTGGTGGTGGACAAGACCGGAACACTGACCGAAGGCAAGCCGCAGGTCACCGACGTGTTGCCGGCCGCAGGCGTTGCCGACACGGAACTGCTGCGTCTGGCGGCGGCGCTGGAAACCGGCTCCGAGCATCCGCTGGCCAAGGCGATCCTGAAGCGCGCAAGCGAAGCCGGCATCGCCGCCGCAACGGTCGCGGACTTCGACACCGTGCCGGGCAAGGGCGTGCGCGGTCGCGTCGAGGATCGCCAGCTCATCCTCGGTTCGCCGGCATGGCTGTCGGCCGAAGGCGTGCAGGCCGGCGCGGAGCTGCAATCGCGCGTGCAGGCGGTGCAGGCGCAGGGCAAGACCGTGGTCGGGATTGCGGCCGATGGCGTGGCGGTCGGTTTCATCGCCATCGCCGACCGTTTGCGCGACAGCTCGCCCGAAGCGGTGCGCAAGCTGGGGGCGCTGGGCATCGAAGCGGTGATGCTGACCGGCGACAACCCGCACACGGCCGCGACCATTGCCGAACAGGCCGGCATCGCCCGCTACCGCGCCGAAGTGTTGCCGCAGCACAAGGCCGAGGAAGTGCAACGTCTGCAGGCCGAATGCGACGGCCACGTCGGCATGGTCGGCGACGGCATCAACGATGCGCCGGCGCTGGCCGCCGCCGACGTCAGCTTCGCGATCGGCGCCGGCGCGGACGTGGCGATCGAAGCGGCCGACGTGGTCCTGGTCAAGGGCGACCTGCGCGGCGTCGTCGCCGCCATCGACCTGTCCACCGCCACCGTGCGCAAGATCCGGCAGAACCTGTTCTTCGCCTTCTTCTACAACGTGCTGGGCATCCCGCTGGCGGCTTTCGGATTGTTGAACCCGGTCATCGCCGGCGCGGCGATGGCGATGAGTTCGATCTCGGTGGTCGGCAATTCGTTGCTGCTCAATCGTTGGCGTGCTCAATGACGGCAGGGTCGAACGATGTCCGCCGTCTTCCGATTTTCTTCCAAGGGAACGCATCGCAATGCGCAAGATCGAATTCAAGGTGGATGGCATGAAATGCGACGGCTGTTCGGGCCGCCTCAAGCGTGTGCTGGAAGGTGCCGACGGCGTCGAGTCTGCCCACATCGTGCTGGAAACCGGGCAGGTCACCGTGGATTACGACGAGGTCTGCATTGGCGTGGATGCGATCAAGAGCGTCATCGCCGATGCCGGTTTCACGGTGCTGACGGCCTGAGGGCATTCATGGTGTCATAGCGTCGGCCGGGCCGAACGCGCCTGCGAATGAGACAGGCGCTTCTGCCGAACAGTTTTGATCGCAACTTTCGCAAAAAATAACAAATCGCATTATTCTTGCGTCGGTCGGCGTCGATTTGTGCCCGACTTGCATCGTTCCCTGTCCGTACGCAGTCAGCCAACCCCCGGATTCCCAGCCGGAAGGCAGCCATCCTCACGCCGCGCCACCGTATCGCACGGAGGTGTGAATGCCTTCCCACCGATTCCGAGGTAACTGATGGCCGCTGTTCTTCCGCGCGCAGACGCTGCGCATGCCCGTCTCTTTTCCAACACGTCACGGCCGGCGCGCATCGGCGCATTCCGGCGTGCGCCACTCATGCTGGCCGTCGTGGCCGCGATGCTGGCCGCCGCTGCGCAGGCGCAGGATTCCACCCAAAACAAGGCCACCGCGACCGATGCCACCAACCTGGATACCGTGAAGGTCGAGGGCCAGCACGTACAGGTGGAAAGCGGCGCATTGGGCCAGCGCGCCGTGCTGGACACGCCGTTCTCGATCAAGCTGATCGACAGCGAGGACATCCGCGACCGCCAGGTCGATTCGCTGCAGGACTTGTTCGCCAACGAGTCCTCGGTTCTCGTGCGCAGCGCCACCTATGGAGGACATGGCGACAACCTCCAGGTGCGCGGCCTGTCGCTGGACTATACCGCCAGCTTCAAGATCGACGGCCTGGGTGCCGGGTTGTACAACCCGGAACTGCCTTACGAAATATTCGAGCGGGTGGAACTGCTCAAGGGCGCGAGCGGATTTCTGTACGGCTTCGGCGCGCCCGGCGGCATCGTCAACTACATCACCAAGAAACCCACCGACGAGCGCCTGCTCAGCCTCAGCGCCGGCTATCGCAGCGACGGCATTTACAGCGTGGATGCCGACCTGGGCGGGCGCAGCGCCGACCAGCGTTTCGGCTACCGGCTCAACGCGGTGCGCGAGGATGGCGATACCTACATCGACGGCGGCAAGATCGACCGCAGCACCGTCGCCCTGGCGGTGGATGCGCGCCTCACTGACAACCTGACCTGGACTGCCAGCGCCTTCAACAACCAGCGCGACCTGTTGCCCGGCAGTGCCGGTTATCTGGGCCTGTGGGCCTACGAAGGCGACACCTCGGTGCTGCCGCGCAAGTATGCCGTCAGCAACAACCTGGCCATCGACGGCTCCTTCGAGGACACCCGCTCCTGGCAGGGACGCACCGGCCTGCAATGGCAGATTGGCGAGGACTGGAGCCTGCGTGCGGAATACAGCCACTTCGAGCAGATCAGCCGCTGGGCCAAGTCCTTCGCCGATCTGCTGGATGCGGATGGTACCTATGCGGCCGGCATCTACGACCAGTCCATCCGCTTCGACTACAACTCGATCCAGGCGCTGGTGGAAGGACGCTTCGACACTGGTCCAGTGCGGCACCAGGTGGTCGCCGGCATCAGCCGCGAGGCCAGTGCCTCTGCCCGGGCTGCAGAATCGGTCTGGGAAGACCTGGGTTACGGCAACATCTACCAGTCCGGCAATGGCCTGTCCTATCACAGCCCTTTGTCGGGCAGCCCCGGGGTAGCGGATCGCTATGCCCAGAAAGCCGTCTTCGTCAGCGATACCGTGACCTTCTCGCCACGCTGGAGCGCGCTGATTGGCCTGCGCTACAGCGACTACGCGCAATGGGGCGGGAACCCGTGGGTCGGCGACTACAAGGACGAGGTGACCACGCCCACCGTGGCGGTGATCTACAAGCCGCGCCCGGATATTTCTGTGTATGCCAGCTACGTGGAAGCGCTGGAAGGGGGCAGCATCGTCGGCGACGATTACGAGAACCGTGGCGAATTGTTGCCGCCATTGGAAAGCAGGCAGTACGAGGCCGGCGTGAAGCTGGAACGCGGCGCATGGTCGGGAACGGCGGCAGTGTTCCGCATCGAGCGTGGCGCCGAATACCCCAACGACGCCAACTATTACGTCCAGGATGGCGAAACCCGCTACGACGGCGTGGAACTGGAAGGTCGTTGGCGATCCACGACCGGCTTCAGCCTGGGCGGCGGCGCGACTTGGCTGGATGCCACCTACCAGAACACCGGCGACGCGGCATTGCAGGGCAAGCCGGTGGAAGCGGTGCCGGAATTCCAGGCCAACCTGCGTGCCGGCTTCCAGTTTTCCTCGGTACCGGGCCTGAGCGCCTACGCCGGCCTGCGCTACACCGGCAAGCAGTTGCTGGAACCGTACGGGGTATGGACCTCGGTGCCGGCCTACACCCTGGTCGATGCCGGCGGTGCCTACCGCGCGCAGGTGCGCGGCCACGGCCTGACCTTCCGCGTCGGCCTGACCAATCTCACCGACCGCAGCTACTGGACCACCGATGGCTGGGGTTCGCTGCGCATCGGCGAGCCGCGTTCGGTCGCGTTGAGCGTGCAATTCGAACTGTAACGGCGCTGCAAACCGGGAGCCGGGTTGCCGGAAGGCGACCCGGCCGCTTGCGATCGTGCGTGGTTACTTCAACCCGTGCAGATCCCGCAACTGGGTGGCGCGCGAGCCGAAGTAGGCGGCCAGGTCGGAGATGTCCTGGTCGCTGAGGCTGGCGGCCTGCGGGGTCATCAGCATGTGCTGGCGTTCGCCGGCGCGGTATTGCTGCAAGGCGTGGGCGAGGTAGTCGCCGTACTGGCCGCCGAGCCTGGGGTAGCTGTCGTCGATCGGGGCATTGCCTTCGTTGCCGTGGCAGTCGATGCAGCTCTGGCCGGTGGCCTTGCCCTTGGCCTTGGCCAGTTCTTCGCCGGCGGCAATGCGGCCGGCGGGCAGGCCGGCGGAACTGCCGGCGTTGTGTGCGCCGCTGGCATGGCCAGGGTCGGCGGCGGAGATGGCCGGGTCTTCGACCTTGCTGCAGGCGGCGAGCGCCAGCGCGACGGACAGGGCAATGGCGATGCGGGCGGGCATGGCGTGGATCATGGCTGACCTTGCTTCAGCGAGGAGAGGTAGGCGGCAAGATCGGCGATGTCTTGCGCGGAGAAGCTCTGCGCTTGCGCCTGCATGGTCGGGTGCTTGCGCTTGCCTTCCTTGTACTCGGTCAGCGCCTGCTCCAGATAGGTGGCGGATTGCCCGCCGATGCGCGGCACATGAAAGCTGGGATAGGCATTCTTGTAGCCGGTCACGCCGTGGCAGCCCTGGCAGGTGTAGGCGAGGGTACGGCCGGTTTCGGCATTGCCGACCAGTGCGGCGGGTGCAGCCGCAGGTGCCGGTTCGGTCGGTGCGGTGGTGTCGGCTTCTTGGAGGGGGGGGGAGGCGACTGCCGAGGCGGCGGCCAGTGAAAGACTCAGTGCCAGACAAATGGCGAACGAAGGCGGTCGCATCATGTCGTGTTCCGGATTCCCGTTTAGCGCGTACCGCGTCCGTCGCGGCGCTTGGCTGGGGGCGAGTATAGAGCGTGTGAAGCGTTTTGAGCGCGCCCCTGTGCATTTCGCAATGCAGCAACGCGTCGCGTGTGCGGCGAGGTTTGCGTCCTGGCATGCGTCACGCCGCAAGTCATCATGACCTTTGGCGCATGAAGTCCGTGGATCGGGTGATATACCTTGATACAACACCTAAACAACGGTCTTTTCCGATGCCCGCCACCGCCCGCCCGGTCCGTCGCCCTGCGCGAACGCCTGTCTTCTTCCTTGCCGCGCTGAGCGGCGTGTTCCTGCTGGGGGCCTGCAAGGGCGGTGGCCCCGACGGCAAGCCCGGCGAGCAGGCCAGGGAGCCGGACGCCGTGCCGGTGGAAGTGGCCAAGGCGCAGCGCCGCGCCATTGCCGCCAGCTACGCCAATACCGCCACGCTGGAGCCGCGCGCCGAATCGCAGGTGGTGGCCAAGACCTCCGGCGTGGCGCTGGCGGTGCTGGTCGAGGAAGGCCAGCAGGTGCGGGCCGGGCAGGCGCTGGTGCGGCTGGATCCGGATCGCGCGCGCCTGGCCGTGGCCCAGGCCGAATCGCAGATGCGCAAGCTGGAAGCCAACTACGCCCGCGCCAGGCAACTGGCCGGCCAGCAGATGATTTCGGCCAACGACCTGGACGAGATCAAGTACAACCTGGAAAACATCCGCGCCCAGTACAACGCGGCGAAGCTGGAACTGTCCTACACCACGGTGGTCGCGCCGATTTCCGGCGTGGTCGCCAGCCGCGACATCAAGCCGGGCAACTTCGTGCAGATCAACTCGCCGATCATCCGCATCGTCGATGCCGATGTGCTGGAAGCCACGCTCAACGTGCCGGAGAAGCAGATCGCCCTGCTCAAGCCCGGACAGACGGTGGAACTGACCGCAGACGCGCTGCCGGGAAAGAGCTTCACCGGCACCGTGGATCGCGTGTCGCCGGTGATCGATACCGGCACCTTCCGCGTGGTCGCCGCGTTCAAGGGCAATGCTGAATTGCAGGTCGGCATGTTCAGCCGCCTGAGCATCGATTACGACCAGCGCGCCGATGCGCTGGTGGTGCCGCGCGTGGCGCTGCTGGAAGACGGCGGAGAACCGGCCGTGTACGCCGTGCGCGACGGCAAGGCGCAGCGCATCGGCGTGAAACTGGGCTACGCCGCCGCCGGTTGGGTCGAAGTGCGCGAAGGCTTGAAGGAAGGCGACCCGGTGGTGGTCGCCGGCAAGGCCGCGCTGCGCGAAGGCAGCGCGGTGCAGGTGCTGGGCGACGGCAAACCCGCCGCTGCGGGCAAGGCGGTCGAGGCCGCGAAGCAATGAGCCCGCAACAGACGCCTGCCGGCGGCGGGCCGGGGCATCACGGTCCGCAGCACGACGGCGCGGCTCCGGGCGGCGGCTCCGGCGGTCTGATCGGCTTCGCCACCCGCCGCCGCGTCACCATCGCGATGATGACGCTGACCCTGGTGCTGTTCGGCCTGATCTCGCTGTCCAGCCTGAAGGTCGAACTGCTGCCGGACCTGAGCTATCCCACGCTGACCGTGCGCACCGATTACGAAGGCGCGGCCCCGGCGGAAGTGGAAACCCTGATCTCGCGCCCGGCCGAGGAGGCGCTGGGCATCGTCAAGGGCCTGCGCAAGCTGAAGTCGATCTCGCGCACCGGGCAGAGCGACGTGGTGCTGGAATTCGCCTGGGGCACGGACATGGAACAGGCCGGCCTGGACGTGCGCGACAAGATGGAGACGCTGTCGCTGCCGCTGGATGCCGACGCGCCGGTGCTGCTGCGCTTCAACCCGTCCACCCAGCCGATCATGCGCCTGGCGCTGTCCTCGAAGCAGGAAGGCGGCAACGGGGCCGACGCGATCCGCCGGCTGATGGAACTGCGCCGCTACGCCGACGAAGACCTGAAACGCAAGCTGGAGCCGGTGACCGGCGTGGCTGCGGTGAAGGTGGGCGGCGGCCTGGAAGACGAAATCCAGGTGGACATCGACCAGCGCAAGCTGGCGCAACTGGGCCTGTCGCTGGACAACGTGGTCGAACGCCTGCAGCAGGAGAACGTCAACCTGTCCGGCGGCCGGCTGGAGGAAGGCTCGCAGCGCTATCTGGTGCGCACGGTCAACCAGTTCGCCACGGTCGAGCAGATCCGCGAGATGCTGCTGACCACGGCCAGCAGCTCCAGTACGTCCTCCAGCAGCGACAACGCGCAGCTGATGACGGCGATCCTGGGCAGCGGCAATTCCGACGTGATCGCGGCGCTGGGCGGCGTCAGTTCCGCCAGCGGTTCCGCTTCGACACGGCTGAAGGACGTGGCCGAGGTGCGCCAGGGCTACAAGGAACGCGAAGCGGTGATCCGCAGCGGCGGCCACGAGGCGGTGGAACTGGCGATCTACAAGGAAGGCGACGCCAACACCGTCGCCACCGCGGACGCGCTGGAGCAGCGCCTGAAAACCGTGCGCGAGCAGATGCCGAAGGACATCGAACTGACCGAAGTCGAAGACCAGTCGGTGTTCATCCGCCACGCGGTCAACGATGTCAAGGTCGATGCGGTGATCGGCGGCCTGCTGTCGATCCTGATCATCTTCCTGTTCCTGCGCGACGGCTGGAGCACCTTCGTCATCTCGCTGTCGCTGCCGGTGTCGATCATCGCCACGTTCTTCTTCATGGGCCAGTTGGGCCTGTCGCTGAACGTGATGTCGCTGGGCGGGCTGGCGCTGGCCACCGGCCTGGTCGTCGATGACTCGATCGTGGTGCTGGAATCCATCGCCAAGGCGCGCGAACGCGGCCTGGGCATTCTCGACGCGGCCATCGCCGGCACCCGCGAGGTGTTCATGGCGGTGGTCGCTTCCACGCTGACCACCATCGCCGTGTTCCTGCCGCTGGTGTTCGTGCAGGGCATCGCCGGGCAGTTGTTCCGCGACCAGGCGCTGACCGTGGCCATCGCCATCGCGGTGTCGCTGGTGGTGTCGATGACCCTGATCCCGATGCTGAGCGCGCTGAAGGGCCGCCCGCCGCTGGGTTTCCCGGGGGAAGCGCCGCATCCGCGCTGGCAGCCGGAAAAGACCTGGCAGAAGCCGGTGGCGCTGGCCGGCCGCGGCGTGGGCGGCGTTTTCCGCGGCGCGTTCTTCGGCATCGCCTGGCTGGTCGTGCGCCTGTGGCGCGGCCTCGGCGCGGTGGTCGGGCCGGTGATGCGCAAGGCCAGCGACGTGGCGATGGCGCCGTACAACCGCGCCGAGCGCGGCTACCTGCGCATCCTGCCGGCCGCATTGAAGCGCCCGTGGCCGGTGCTGGGCGTGGCCGCGCTGGCCTTCGCGCTGACCTTGGCGGCGCTGCCTTTCCTGGGCACCGACCTGATTCCGCAACTGGCGCAGGACCGTTTCGAGATGACCGCCAAGCTGCCGCCGGGCACGCCACTGGCGCAGACCGACGCGCTGATCCGCGACGTGCAGGGCAAACACGCCAGCGACGACGGCGTGCGCCTGCTCTACGGCGTTTCCGGCACCGGCACCCGGCTGGACGCCAGCCCCACCGAAAGCGGCGAGAACATCGGCAAGCTGACCGTGGTGATGAGCGACACCCGGCGCGAGGCGGGACTGACCGAAAAACTGCGCGAAACGATGAAGGCGTATCCGTCCGCGCAGGTCGATTTCGCCCGCCCGGAACTGTTCGCGCTGTCGCCGCCGCTGGAAGTCGAGATCGAAGGCAACGACCTGGAAACCCTGCGCGTGGCCGGCAACAAGCTGGCCGGCCTGCTGCGCGCCAATCCGCACTACGCCGACGTCAAATCGACGGTGGAGCAGGGCTTCCCGGAGATCCAGATCCTGTTCGACCAGGACCGCGCCGCCGCGCTGGGTCTGACCACGCGCCAGATCGCCGACGCGGTGGTCAACAAGGTCAAGGGCAACGTGGCCACGCGCTACAGCTTTCGCGACCGCAAGATCGACGTGCTGGTGCGGGTGCGCGAATCCGAGCGTTCCTCGGTCGATGACATCCGCCGCCTGATCGTCAACCCCAGCGGCGCGACGCCGGTGGAACTGGCTTCGGTCGCCGAGGTGGTCGCCACCACCGGGCCCAGCGAGATCCATCGCGCCGACCAGCATCGCGTGGCGATCGTTTCCGCCAACCTGCGCGACATTGACCTGGGCGCGGCGATAGGCGAAGTGCAGAAGATGGTGGCCGAAAACCCGCTGGGCGCGGAAGTCGGCATGCGCATCGGCGGCCAGGGCCAGGAGCTGGACGAATCGCTGCGCTCGCTGTTGTTCGCGTTCGCGCTGGCGGTGTTCCTGGTGTATCTGGTGATGGCCTCGCAGTTCGAGTCGCTGCTGCATCCGTTCGTGATCCTGTTCACCATCCCCCTGGCATTGGTCGGCGCGGTCGCCGCGCTGCTGCTGTCGCGCTCGCCGGTGTCGGTGGTGGTGTTCATCGGCCTGATCCTGCTGGTCGGGCTGGTGGTGAAGAACGCGATCATCCTGATCGACAAGGTCAACCAGCTGCGCGAGGAAGGCGTGGCCAAGCGCCAGGCGCTGGTCGAGGGCGCGCGTTCGCGCCTGCGCCCGATCATGATGACCACGCTGTGCGCGGTGTTCGGCTTCCTGCCGCTGGCGCTGGCCTTCGGCGAGGGTTCCGAGGTGCGCTCGCCGATGGCGATCACCGTGATCGGCGGCCTGCTGGTTTCGACCCTGCTCACGCTGGTGGTGATTCCGGTGGTCTATGACTTGCTGGACCGCAAACCGGACGGCTATTACGCGGATCGTGGTAGCCGCGCGCGCAGCAACGCCGCGCAACTGTCCGAGGCGCTGTCGCACGAGCACGACCCGCTGGGCGGGGACAAGGCATGAGCGCGCGGCGCTCCACCTCTGCCCGGGTCGGGGACGTAGCCCCGACCTGCGGCTGCGGTAGGTTGGCCCTACGCGGCCGACGGAGCGACATCGCATGAACATCACCGAGCTGTCGATCCGCCGCCCGGTCACCACGATCATGCTGTTCGTGTCGATGGTGGCCATCGGCCTGATCGCGGCGTTCCGCCTGCCGCTGGAATCCGAGCCGGAAGCCACCATCCCGTTCTTCTTCGTCTCGCTGCCGTATGCCGGCTCCACCCCGGAGGAAGTCGAGCGCAACATCCTGCGCCCGGTCGAGGAAGCACTGGCGACGATGTCGGGCATCAAGTCGATGAACGCGCGCGCCAATGCCGAAGGCGCGTCGATCCAGGTCGAGTTCTCGGACTGGAGCCGCGACATCGCCATCGCCGCTTCCGACGCGCGCGAGCGCATCGACGCGATCCGCGACCAGTTGCCGGACGACCTGCGCCGCTACTACGTGCAGCGCTGGAGCAACTCCGACCAGGAGGCGATCAGCCTGCGCCTGAGCAGCGCCGAAGACCTGACCGCGCGCGCCGACCTGATCGAACGCAGCCTCAAGCAGCGGCTGGAACGCCTGCCCGGCGTGGCCCGGGTCGAAGTCGAGGGCGTGGCCAAGCAGGAAGTGCTGGTGGCGCTGGACAAGGATCGCCTCAGCGCCAACGGCATCGCCCTGAACGACCTGGTGCAGAAGCTGCAGGCGGCCAACTTCTCCGTTTCCGCCGGGCAGATCACCGAGGCCGGGCGGCGCCTGCGCATCCAGCCCAAGGGCGAACTGCTGGAAGTGCAGCAGTTGCGCGACCTGCGCCTCGACGACCGCGGCACGCGCCTGTCCGACATCGCCGAGGTCGATCTGGTGCCGCAGCGGATGAACTACGTGCGGCGCATGGACGGCAAGCCCAGCGTCGGCGTCGATATCTACAAGGAGCGCGCCGCCAACCTGGTCGATCTTTCCCGCGCCGTGCGCGGCCAGATCAAGGCGCTGGAGGACGATCCGGCGATGCGCGGCATCGGCATCGAGATCAGCGACGACCAGGGCCAGGCGGTGACCGCATCGCTGCTGGCGCTGGCCGAGGCCGGCGCGATCGGCCTGCTGCTGTCGGTGATCGTGCTGTACGCCTTCCTGCGCCACTGGCCCTCGACGCTGATGGTGACCACGGCCATCCCGATCTGCTTCGTGATGACCCTGGGTTTCATGCACTTCGCCGGCATCACCCTGAACATATTGTCGATGATGGGCCTGCTGCTGGCGGTCGGCATGCTGGTTGACAACGCGGTGGTGGTGGTCGAGAGCATCTACCAGGAACGCGAACGCTACCCGGACAAGCCGTGGCTGGCCTCGGTGGTCGGCACCCGCCACGTCGCCATCGCCCTGTCCGCCGGCACCCTGTGCCATTGCGTGGTGTTCCTGCCGATGCTGTTCGGCGAGAAGAACATCATCAGCATCTACCTGGCGCAACTGGCGGTGACCATCTCGGTGTCGCTGCTGGCCTCGTGGCTGGTCGCGATCAGCCTGATCCCGATGCTGTCGGCGCGGATGAAAACCCCGCCGGCGGTGAAGTCGCCGTTCATCGGCCGCCTGCAACAGCGCTACGCGCGCGCGTTGCGCTGGACGCTGGAGCATCGCGGCTGGAGCGTGGCCGGCATCGTCCTGATCACCGCGGTCAGCATCGTGCCGATGAAATACACCAAGGGCGGCGGCGACGACAACGATCCTTCCGAGATCAACGTCTTCTACCAGTGGCGCGGCGCGTACTCGAAGGAGGAAATGGGCAAGGAAGTCGCCAGGGTCGAGGACTACGTCAATGCCCACCGCAAGGAATTCCGCATCCGCCAGGTCTATAGCCGCTACAGCGAGCAGGGCTGGGCCTCGACCCGCCTGTACCTGGACGGCGTGAAGGATCCGGAGCAAAGCAGGAAGATCCAGGAAGAAGTGCGCAAGGGCCTGCCGAAATCGGCGCGCGCCAACATCGGCATCGGCTGGCCCGGCGACGCCGGCAACCAGCAGGGCATCAAGTTCAGCCTGACCGGCGACTCGACCGAAGTGCTGAAGGACCTGGCCGACGACATCGTGCCGATGCTCGGGCGCGATCCCAGGCTGCGCGACGTGCGCGTGGACACCGGCGACGCCGACACCGAGCTGTCGGTGCGGGTCGATCGCGAACGCGCCGCCGCCCATGGCTTCAGTGCGGACGACGTGGCGAAGTTCGTCGGCATGGCGCTGCGCGGCTCCAGCTTGCGCGACTTCCACCGCGGCGACCTCGAGATCCCGGTCAACGTGCGCTTCTCCGGCTCGGAGAACTACGCCGTCGAGGACCTGTCCACCTTCATGCTGCGCGCGCCCTCCGGCGATGAAGTGCCGCTGCTGGCGATGGTCGAGGTGGGCGTTTCGCCGTCGGCGACGCAGATCCAGCGCCTGAACCGGCAGACCATGCTGCGGGTGGAGGCCGGCCTGGCCAAGGACGTGCCGATGGACGAGGCGCGCAAGGCGATCGAGACCGCGCTGTCGGGCGTGCAGTTCCCGCCGGGATACGGCTACACGTTCTCCGGCGCCAGCTTCAACATCAACTTCGACGGCATGGACCAGATGAAGAACGCCATCGCCATCGCGCTGGTGCTGATGCTGGTGATCATGGCCGCGGTGTTCGAGTCGCTGCTGTTCCCGCTGGCGATCATGTCCTGCGTGCTGTTCTCGATCTTCGGCGTCTATTGGCTGTTCTGGATCACCGGCACCGAGATGAACATCATGGCGATCATCGGCATCCTGGTGCTGATGGGCGTGGTGGTGAACAACGGCATCGTGATGATCGAGCACATCAACAACCTGCGCCGGCGCGGCCTGTCGCGCACCGAGGCGCTGGTCGAAGGCAGCCGGGAAAGATTGCGGCCCATCATGATGACGATGGGCACCGCGATCCTGGCGATGATCCCGATCGCGCTGCACACCGACACTCCCGACGGCATGCCGCCGTACTACCCGATGGCGCGCGCCATCGCCGGCGGGCTGGCGTTCTCCACCGTGGTCAGCCTGCTGTTCCTGCCGACGATCTACGCCCTGCTCGACGACCTGCGCGCGGGCACCAAGCGCCTGCTGGCGCGGGCGCGGATGACGCGCACGCAGCGCCGGCGGGCGGCGGTTTCGGCGGGTTGAAATGAACAAAGGCCGCATCGCTGCGGCCTTTGTCGCGAAACCTGCCGGACAAGCCCGATGCGGTGAAGCGGTCAAGCCGCTTCGATGCTCAGGGTTGGTGATTCCCGGATTGCATGGCAATGGCATTCTGCAATGCGCCCAAGGCACGCGCATGGCATTGGGCGACGTTGAAGCGCATGAACGCCGATGCCGATTGCGAAACGCTGAACACGTTGCCCGGTGCCAGCACGACGTTTTCCTGCAAGGCAACACGCGCCACCTCGCCCGAATCGACGCCGTCGGGCAGGCGGCACCACAGGTAGAAGCCGCCGCGCGGCAGTGTCCACGGCTCGATGCCGAGGCGCTGGAGTTTCGCGGCGGTGTCGCGGCGGGCGCGGGCCAGGCGGCGGCGCACTTCGTCGATGTGTTTGCGGTAGCCGCCACTGCCCAGCACATGGGCCACCAGTTCCGCGCAGACCGGAGCAGGCCCGCCGAAGCCGGTGGCGACTTGCAGGTCGATCAGATCGCCGACCCAGTCCGGGCGGGCAAGCAGGTAGCCGCAGCGTGCCGATGCGGACAATGTCTTGGAGAAACTGCCGATGTGCACGACCCGTTCCAGTCCGTCCAGCGCAGCCAGTTGCGGCGTCGGTTCCGGCGCGAAGTCGGCGAAGATGTCGTCTTCGACCACGGTGACGCCGTGTTGGGCCGCGGCATTCAGCAGGCGGTGCGCGACGTGCGCCGCCAAGGTGGCGCCGGTCGGGTTGTGCAGTCCTGAATTGGTCAGGTACAGGCGCGGCCGCTCGCTGGCGAGAATGGATTCGAACGCTTCCACGTCCGGCCCCGAGGGCGTGTACGGTACGCCGACGATCTTCACCTGATGCGCGCGCAGCAAGGCGCGGAAATTGAAATAGCACGGGTCATCGACCACGACCGTGTCGCCAGCGCGAAGCAGGTAGCGGCAGACCAGATCCAGCGCCTGCGTGCCGGAGGCGGTGAGCAGGATTTGTTCGGCGGGCACTTCGATGCCCTGCTCGAACAGGCGCGCCGACAGCAGGCGGCGCAGCGCGGGCGAGCCGCGCGTGCCGCCGTAATCGATCAGCACGCCGTCGCCGGCCCGGGACAGGGCGCGGCTGGCCTTGCGCAGGGCTTCCGCCGGCATCCAGTCGGCGGGCAGCCAGCCGCAACCGGGTTTCAGCGTGGCCGCATCCGCGTCCAGCGATTGGCGCGATACCCAGAACGGGTCGATGCCGCGTTCCTGTCGCGTGGCCGCTTGCGCCAGAGCCAATGGCGGCAGCGCATTCGTCGAGACATAGAAGCCGGAGCCGGGCCGGGCCCGGATCAGACCTTCCGCCGCCAGCCGGTCATAGGCCTCGACCACGGTGGAAGGGGAAACCGCCATCTGCGCCGCCAGTCCGCGAATCGACGGCAGGCGTTCGCCGTGGGCAAGCACGCCGGCCGAGATTTTCGCGCGAACGGCGCGCATCACTTCCTGCGTGCGCGAGCCTTTGGGTGCGACGGGTGCGGAGGTGTCCAAAGTGTATGCCTGATTGAACCAATACGGTTTTATCGAATTGTATTGTTTCGTGCCTGTTGCTGCCCATGGCAGGCGGCGATGCTGGCGTCTTTCCAGACAGGCGGGGCAACGGATGAGGTCATCGGCAAAAGGGTGGGGCAGCGGATTGGCCGGCGTGGCGATCTTCAGTGGTTCGTTGCCGGCCACGCGCGTGGCGGTGTCCGGGTTTGCGCCATTGTTCCTGACCTGCGCACGCGCGGTCATCGCGGCGCTGCTGGCGGTGGCCTTGCTGGCATGGATGCGGCAGCCGCGCCCGCAGCGCAGCGATGTCGGCTCGCTGCTGGTCGTGGCTGCGGGCGTGGTCATCGGTTTCCCGTTGCTGACGGCGCTGGCGTTGCAGCACATCGATTCGGCGCACTCGCTGGTGTTCGTGGGCCTGTTGCCCTTGTCCACGGCCATTTTTGCCGTGGTGCGCGGTGGCGAGCGGCCCAGTCCGTTGTTCTGGCTGTTCTCGTGCATCGGCAGCCTGGCCGTGGTCGGGTTCGCGCTGGGCAGCGCCGGTTCGGCCTCCTTCGCTGGTGACGCGCTGATGCTCGCCGCCATCGTGCTGTGCGGCCTGGGCTATGCCGAAGGCGCGAAACTGTCGCGTCGTCTGGGAGGTTGGCAGGTGATCTCGTGGGCCTTGATCGTGGCCTTGCCGCTGATGTTGCCGCTGATGCTGTTCACGTTCCCGGCGACGTTGCGCGGCATCGGTGTCCCGGCGTGGTCGGGTCTGGCCTATGTCTCGGTGTTCAGCATGCTGCTCGGCTTCGTGTTCTGGTATCGCGGCCTGGCCTTGGGCGGCATCGCCAGCGTCGGCCAATTGCAGTTGCTGCAACCATTCCTCGGGCTGGCATTGGCGGGCCTGCTGCTGCGCGAGCCGGTGGCTTGGCGCATGTTGGCAGCGATGGCCCTGATCGTCGTCTGTGTCGCACTGGCGCGCCGGTTCGCTTGAACTCGGTCATGACACGCTCTAGGTGCGTGCCCGCGCGGACTGGTGGTGGTGACCAACAACACCCGGGAATTCCGGCGCGTTGCAGGTTTGCGCACCGAGGATTGGATGGCGTGACAAGCATCAGATGACGAAAAAGGCCGCGATGGGGGCGCGGCCTTTTTCGTGGGGCAGGGTGCCGAGCAAGATCGGCACCTGCAGCGTTACACCGCCTCGATGATCCCCGCCGCGCCCATGCCGGTGCCGATGCACATGGTGATCATGCCGTACTTCTTCTGGTGGCGGCGCAGGCCGTGGACCAGGGTCGCGGCGCGGATCGCGCCGGTCGCGCCCAGCGGGTGGCCGAGGGCGATCGCGCCGCCCAGCGGGTTGATCTTCGTCGCATCCAGTTCGCAAGTGCGGGTCACCGCCAGCGCCTGCGCGGCGAAGGCTTCGTTGAGTTCGATCCAGTCAAGCTGGTCCTGGCTCAGGCCGGCTTGTTTCAGCGCCTTGGGGATGGCGGCGATCGGGCCGATGCCCATCACTTCCGGGCGCACGCCGGCCACTGAGAAGCTGACGAAGCGGGCGAGGGGAGTCAGGCCGTAGTCCTTGATCGCCTGTTCCGATGCCAGCAGCACCGCGCCGGCGCCGTCGCTCATCTGCGAACTGTTGCCGGCGGTCACGCTGCCGCCGAACTGCTGGTTGCGGAACACGGTGCGCAGCCTGGCCAGGCCTTCCAGCGTGGTGTCCGGGCGCGGGCCTTCGTCGGTATCGACCAGCTTCTTGCGCAACTGGATGGTATTGCCGGCCAGGTCGGGAACGTGCGAAAGCACTTCGTAAGGCGAGATTTCCTGCTTGAACTCGCCGGCGGCAATCGCGGCGACGGCCTTCTGGTGCGAAGCCACGGCGAAGGCGTCCTGGTCTTCGCGGCTGATCTTCCACTCCTCGGCCACCTTCTCGGCGGTGATGCCCATGCCGTAGGCAATCGCGACGTTTTCGTTCTTCGCAAAGACTTCCGGCGACAGCGCCACCTTGTTGCCCATCATCGGCACCATGCTCATGCTTTCGGTGCCGCCGGCCAGCATCAGGTCGGCATTGCCGAGGCGGATTTCGTTGGCGGCCAGCGCCAGCGCCTGCACGCCGGAGGAACAGAAACGGTTGATGGTCTGCGCGGCAACGGTATTCGGCAGGCCGGCCAGCAGCACGCCGATGCGCGCCACGTTCATGCCTTGCTCGCCTTCGGGCATGGCGCAGCCGATGATGGCGTCGTCGATGCGCGAAACGTCGATGCCCGGCGCCTGCGCGACGACATTGCGCAGCACGTGCGCCAGCATTTCATCGGGACGGGTATTGCGGAACACGCCCTTCGGCGCCTTGCCTACCGGGGTGCGGGTGGCGGCGACGATGTAGGCGTCCTGGATTTGACGGGTCATTTGGCTTTCTCCGAAAGCGTGATTCATGATTGGTGATTGGTGATTCGTGAAAGCGGAATTCGGTGCTGCAGGTTTTGCCCTTGCGAATCACGAATTCCGAATCACGAATCACGGCTTCTCAGTTCCTGAGCGGCTTGCCGGTCTTCAGCATGTGTTCGATGCGCGCCTGCGTCTTCGGCTGTTGCGCCAGCTCGACGAAGTGCTGGCGTTCCAGTTTCAGCAGCCACTCCTCATCGACGATCGAACCCTTGTCGATCTCGCCGCCGCACAGGACGGTGGCGATGCGGCCGGCGATCTCGTAGTCGTAGGGGCTGATGAAGCGGCCTTCCAGCATGTTGACCAGGATCATCCTGAAGGTGGCGATGCCGACGTCGCCGGCTACCTGGATGCGGCGGGCCGGCAGCGGCGGGCGGTAGCCGGTTTCGGCCAGCGCCAGCGCCTCGGCCTTGGCGATGTGCAGCGCCTCGTGGGTGTTGTAGGCCACCTTGTCGCCGGCGCGCAGCAGGCCCAGTTCCTTCGCTTCCAGCGCGGAGGTGGAAACCTTGGCCATCGCGATGGTTTCGAACACCTTCTTCAGTTCGGCGAACACGTCGCCGCCCGGGCCGGCCGCCTGCGAGGCGCGCACCGCCAGTTCCTTCAGGCCGCCGCCGGCCGGCAGCAGACCCACGCCGGCTTCGACCAGGCCGATGTAGCTTTCCAGCGAGGCGACCGTGCGCGCCGAGTGCATCTGGAACTCGCAACCACCGCCCAGCGCCAGGCCGCGCACGGCCGCGACCACCGGCACCAGCGAATACTTGATGCGCTGGCTGGTGCGCTGGAAGTTGGCGACCATCGCGTCGAATTCGGCGATCTTGCCGGCCTGCAGCAGGCCCAGCGCGCCGGCCAGGTCGGCGCCGGCCGAGAACGGTTCCTTGTGTTGCCAGATCACCACGCCCTTGAACTGCTTTTCGGCGATGCCGATGGCTTGCTGGATGCCGTCCAGTACCGCGTCGGACACGGTGTTCATCTTGGTCTTGAAACTGATGACGCCCACGCCGTCGCCATCGCTCCACAGGCGCACGCCGTCGTTCTCGAACACCGTCTCGCCCTGCGCGAACACTTCGCCCAGCAGCGGGTCGGGGAAACGCTGGCGCTTGTAAACCTCCAGCGACGAACGCGGCAGCTTGGCGTTGCGCGCCGGGCTGTAACTGCCTTCGGCGGTATGCACGCCGTCGCGGCCGTCGAACACCCAGTTCGGCAGCGGCGCGCTGCTCATCGCCTTGCCGGCGACGATGTCGTCGGCGATCCATTGCGCCACCTGCTTCCAGCCGGCGGCCTGCCAGGTCTCGAACGGGCCGAGGCTCCAGCCGTAGCCCCAGCGAATCGCGAAATCGACGTCGCGCGCGGTGTCTGCGATGTCGGCCAGGTGACAGGCGCTGTAGTGGAACAGGTCGCGGAAGCAGGCCCACAGGAACTGCGCCTGCGGGTGCCGGCTTTCGCGCAGCTTGGCGAATTTTTCGGCGGGGTTCCTGATCTTGAGGATTTCGACCACTTCCGGCGCGGCAGTGCGATCCGAAGGCCGGTAGGCATTCGCGGGTCCCCCCGCAACAGCCTGGCCATCCTTGGCCAGACTTTTCAATTTCTCCAGATCCAGCACCACGATGTCCTTGCCGACCTTGCGGAAGATGCCCGCACCGGTCTTCTGGCCCAGCGCGCCGTTGGCGATCAGCGCGTCCAGCCATGCCGGCGACTTGAAGTAGGCGTGCCAGGGGTCGTCGGGCAGGGTGTCGCTCATGGTCTTGATGACGTGGGCCATCGTGTCCAGGCCCACCACGTCGCTGGTGCGGTAGGTGGCGGACTTGGGCCGACCCAGCAGCGGGCCGGTCAGGCTGTCAACCTCATCGAAACCCAGGCCGAAGGCGGCGGTGTGGTGCACCACCGACAGAATGCTGAAAACGCCGATGCGGTTGCCGATGAAGTTCGGCGTGTCCTTGGCATACACCACGCCCTTGCCCAGGGTGCTGGTCAGGAAGGTTTCCAGCCCTTCCAGATATTGCTTTTCGGTGGTGCGGGCGGGGATCAGTTCGGCCAGGTGCATGTAGCGCGGCGGGTTGAAGAAATGCACGCCGCAGAAGCGGTGGCGCATTTCCTCCGGCAGCACTTCGGCCAGCTTGTTGATGCCCAGGCCGGAAGTGTTGGACGCCAGAATGGCGTGCGCCGGCACGAACGGGGCGATCTTCTTGTACAGGTCCTGCTTCCAGTCCATGCGCTCGGCAATGGCCTCGATGATCAGGTCGCAGTCGCGCAGCAACTCCGCGCCGCTGTCGTAGTTGGCTGGGGTGATGGCCTCGGCCAGCGACTTGCTGGCCAGCGGGGCCGGCGACAGCTTGCCCAGGTTGGCGATGGCCTTGAGCACCACGCCATTGGGGTCGCCGTCCTTGGCCGGCAGGTCGAACAGCACGGTATCGACCCCGGCATTGGTCAGGTGGGCGGCAATCTGCGCCCCCATCACGCCGGCGCCCAGCACCGCGACGCGGCGTACAAGCAATTTCTCGGACATATCGTTCAACCTCTTGTTGTAAAAGCAAAGTAAGTGGGCGAGGAGTGAGTCGCCTGCTGCGCAGGCTGTCGGTTGAAGCGGCTTTTTCCGACTTTCTCGCTCCCTTGCAGGCGGCGAAGCCGACGACTGATCGGCGTTATCCCCGCAACCCCGCCGCCGCGAAACGGATCAATTCCCGCGCCGCCCGCTCGCGGTGGGCCTTGTCGCTGACCCCGTCGGCGCGCCGGATCATGCCGAAATCGGCCATCGCATAGGTCAGCGCCCCGGCGATGAAATCCAGCCGCCAATACAGTTGTTCCTTGCTCAGTTCCGGCACGCAGGCGGCGATGGCGCGGGCGAACTCGCGCAGCACATGGCCATAGTGGTCGGACAGGAAGCGGCGCAGGCCGTCGTTCTTCTCGGCGTAGGCGCGGGCGATCACCCGCACGAAAGCGCCGCCGCCGTTGCGATCCTGGGCCATCGCCAGCGCCGGCTCGACGAAGGCGGCCAGCACCGGGTCCAGCTCGCCAGGTTGCTTTTCCTGCGCCTCGCGCAGTGCGCGCAGGCGCAGTTCGGTCATCTCGTCCATGCGCCGGCGGAACACTTCGTTGACCAGGTTTTCCTTGCTGCCGAAGTGGTAGTTGACCGCGGCGATGTTGACGTCGGCGCGGCTGGTCACCTGGCGCAGCGACGTGCCGGCGAAACCGTGCTGGGCGAACAGTTCCTCGGCCGCACCCAGGATGCGGTCCTTGGTCGAGAATTGGCTGGCTTGGGACATCGCGGGAGCAGGGCCTGAATCAAACGCTTGTTTGATTGTGCGATCGGTTTCCCGCGCTGTCATGCTGCCATGCAGCATGACAGGCCGGGGGCGTTCCAAAGGTGACGGTTCCCGGTTACAATTCCACCTGCGCAGTTCGGTCTAAGCCCGCGTTTTGACGCGGGTTTTTTTCATTGTTAACCTTCGGGCCGCAGCCTTGCAGCGGCCCGCCCAACGGAGACACCCCATGGCGCTGGAGCGCACCCTGTCGATCGTCAAGCCCGATGCCGTCGCCAAGAACGTCATCGGCGAAATCTATTCGCGTTTCGAAAAGAACGGTCTGAAGATCGTCGCCGCGAAGATGAAGCACCTCTCGCGCCTGGAAGCCGAAGGCTTCTACGCCGTGCACTGCGAACGCCCGTTCTTCAACGCGCTGGTCGAGTTCATGACCTCCGGCCCGGTCGCGATCCAGGTGCTGGAAGGCGAGAACGCCGTGCTCAAGCACCGCGACATCCTCGGCGCCACCAATCCGAAGGACGCCGCGCCGGGCACCATCCGCGCCGACTTCGCCGACAGCATCGATGCCAACGCCGCGCACGGCTCGGATTCGGTCGAGAACGCGAACATCGAGATCGCGTACTTCTTTGCCGCCACCGAAGTGTTTTCGCGCTGAGCGATGCGGTGAGCGAACACGGGCCCGCACCGATCGAACTGAAGCTGGCGGCCGATGCGTCGCCAGCTTCCGTACCCGTGTCCGCGAAGCAGAACCTGCTCGACCTCGATCGCGAAGGGCTGGAAAAATTCTTCGTCGAAACACTGGGCGAGCAGAAATTCCGCGCCCACCAGGTGATGAAGTGGATCCACCACCGCTACGCCACCGACTTCGAGCAGATGACCGACGTGGGCAAGAGCCTGCGCGCGAAATTGCAGGAACACGCCGAGATCGTCGTGCCCAACGTGGTCTTCGACAAGCCTTCCAGCGATGGCACCCACAAGTGGCTGCTGGGCATGGGCATCGACGGCAAGAATGCGGTCGAAACCGTGTATATCCCCGACAAGGGCCGCGGCACGCTGTGCGTGTCCTCGCAGGTCGGTTGCGGGCTGAACTGCACGTTCTGTTCCACAGCAACGCAAGGCTTCAACCGCAACCTGACCACCGCCGAGATCATCGGTCAGGTGTGGATCACCGCGCGCGACATCGGCAACGTGCCGGCGAAGATCCGCCGCCTCACCAACGTGGTGATGATGGGCATGGGCGAGCCGCTGTTGAATTTCGACAACGTCGTGCGCGCGATGAACATCATGCGCGACGATCTGGGCTACGGACTGGCCAGCAAGCGGGTGACGCTTTCGACCTCCGGGCTGGTGCCGATGATCGACCGGCTTTCCACCGAGACCGACGTGTCGCTGGCGGTCTCGCTGCACGCGCCGAACGACGAATTGCGCGAGCAACTCGTCCCGCTCAACAGGAAGTACCCGATCGCGGAATTGATGAGTGCCTGCGTGCGCTGGCTGCGCCACGACAAGAAGCGCGATTCGGTCACCTTCGAATACACGCTGATGAAGGGCGTCAACGACCGTCCCGAACACGCGCGGCAACTGGCCCAGTTGATGCGCCGCTTCGGCAATGCCGCGCAATTGAAGGACGCGGCCAAGGTCAACCTGATCCCGTTCAACCCGTTCCCCGGCACCCGCTACGAGCGCGCGCCGGAGGAAGACATCCGCGCCTTCCAGAAAATCCTGCTGGATGCGCAGGTGCTGACCATGGTCCGGCGCACGCGCGGCGACGACATCGATGCCGCCTGCGGTCAGCTGAAAGGGCAGGTGATGGACCGCACCCGCCGCCAGGCCGAATTCCGCCGCAGCTTGCAGCAGCAACAGGAAGCCGGCCATGCAGCTGCATAAGGCGCTGATGCTGGCGGTCGCGGTGTCGCTGGCGGCGACGGCCTGCTCGCGCCTGACCTTCGTCCGCGCACCCAGCAAGATCACGCCCTTGAAATCCGAATCGCCACCCTATTCGGTCCACGACAGCGAGCAGACCAAGCGCCGCATGCAGTCGCGCGAACGCCTGCAACTGGCCAGCCAGCGCCTGCAGGCCGGCGATATCCCCACTGCCGAGCGCGAAGCGAAGCAGGTGCTGAAGGACGACCCGAATTCAGCCGGCGCGCACGCCATCCTTGCGATGATTGCGCAGGGCCGCGGCGACCAGAAAACGGCCGGCGAACACTTCCGGCGCGCCGCCGAACTGGCCCCGACCGACGGCGGCAGCCTCAACAATTACGGCACCTGGCTGTGCGGCAACGGTTATCCGGCCGAGGCGCTGGTGTGGTTCGACCGTGCCCTGGCCGCGCCGGGTTACGCCACGCCGGCGGCGGCGCTGGCCAACGCCGGCGGTTGCGCACTGAAGACCGGCCAGTACGAACGCGCCGGCCGCGACCTGCGCAAGGCGCTGGAACTGGCCCCGGCCAATGCCTACGCACTGGCTTCGATGGCCGAGAACGAATATCGACAAGGCCGCTATTTCGAGGCGAGGGCGTTCACGGAGCGCAGGTTGGCGGCCGCGCCCGCCAGTCAGGATGTGTTACAACTTGCGCGGGACATAGAACAAGCGCTTGGCGACACGGCTGCCGCCAACCGATACGCACAGCGGCTGCGAACGGAGTTCCCGGATGCCGCAGGCACCACGAATACGGCCCCAGGGGGGGCATCCAAGCCATGACTGCTGATCTGTTGACGGCCCAGCCCCGGCGGCAAGGGGAGTTCGAGGCCGGCCCCGGCGTGGGTGCCCTGTTGCGCGAAGCCCGCGAACGCGGCGGCGTGACCCTGCAGGAAGCCAGCCAGCGCGTGAAGATGCAGGTCCATGTGCTGGAGGCGCTGGAAGAAGAACGCTGGGACAAGCTCAGCGCCCCGGTCTTCATCCGCGGCCAGTTGCGCAGCTACGCCAAGCTGCTGAAGGTCGATGTCGAGCCCTTCCTGCAGCAATTCCAGGCGCAGGCGGTGCGTCCGGCCGAACTGGTCAGCCACACCCACGTCCCGCATTACCAGCACCTGCTGCAAAGCGCCGGCCGCCGCTCGTTGTACGTGGTCATCACGCTTTGCTTCTTCGCCGTGCCGGTGTCGTGGCTGGTGACGCAGTATTCGGCCAGCGAACGGCCACAGGCGATCGCGCCGCTGGATCTGGGCGCGGGCGATCCGTTGCCTGATGCGAACCCCCGGCCCGAAGCCGCCGCCCCCATCGCCGCGTCGCTGGCCTCGCTGCCGCGTCAGCCCGTCGCGCCGGCGCTGAGTCTGCGCATGAACGGGGAAAGCTGGCTGCACGTCATCGCCCCGGACGGCAGCACCGTCGAACAGGCCCTGGTCAAGGCCGGCGAACAACGCAACTACGCTGCCGGTCAAGTGGGGCGCATGGTGATCGGCAATGCCAGCGCGGTCGAGGTTCAGCAAGCCGGTAGTACGGTGGACACCACCCCGTACCAGCGCGCGAACGTCGCCCGCTTTGCGGTATCCTCTGACGGTTCGCTGACGCCGTCCGCCGACTGATCCAGGTCGTCGGATCGCGCCGGCAACCGACGACTTCCAACCAGAACCAAGGCCCGCGCCGCGCCGCCGGCCGCAAGAAGAACGCATGGCGATCGACGACCTGCTTGACGAACACGAACAAGGCGAACGCGTCCGCAATTGGCTGAAGAACAACGGCGTCAGTCTGCTCGCCGGCATCGCGCTGGGGCTGGCGGTGATCTTCGGCTGGCAATGGTGGCAGCAACGCCAGCAGCAACAGCACGCATTGGCCTACCAGAACTACCAGACCGCGATCGACGGCCTGCAAGGCAAGGACGGCAAGCCGGCCGATCTCAAGCAGGTGCAGGACGCCGTCGCCAAGCTGGGCGCGAAGGACAAGGACAGCGTCTATGCCGGCCTCGCCGCGCTGCGTCTGGCCAAGGCCCAGGTCGAAGCCGGCCAGGCCGACGCCGCCATCGCCACCTTGCAGGCGATCAACCCGCATCCCTCGCTGCAGCCGCTGGTGCAATTGCGCCTGGCGCGCCTGCTGACCGAGGCCGGCAAGCCTGACGAGGCCCTCAAGCTGCTGGCCGACGCGCACGATTCCTCCGCGCTGGAAGCCCGTGGCGACGCCCTGCTGGCTGCCGGCAAGCGCGACGAAGCACGCGATACCTACTTGAAGGCCCTGACCGGCATGGACGTGGCATCGCCGCAGCGCCGCCTGGTCGAACTCAAGCTCACCGATGTCGGCGGCACCCCGCCCAAACCCGCGGAGTCCGTCTGATGAAAACTTCCTCCCTGCTGATTCGCGGCGCATCGCTGTTGCTGGTCGCCGGCGCGTTGTCGTCGTGCAGCACGATCAAAGGCTGGTTCACCGATGAAGACAGCCCCAAAGCGCAGGAAAAGCGCGCCAGCGAGCCGGTCGAACTGACCGATTTCACCGCCACTGTGCACCCGGCCAAGGTCTGGAGCGTTCAGGTGGGCGACGGCGAGAAGCACCTCGGCCTGGGTCAGGTGCCAGCCGTGGCCGATGGCCGCGTTTTCGCCGCCGCTGCCGATGGCAGCGTGCATGCGCTGGACCTGCAAACCGGCAAGGAAGTCTGGCGCTACAAGCCGGAGAAGCGCCGCAAGTTCGACGAGGCCGAACAGGCCAAGCTGCTGGCGTCCAAGGACCAGTTGCCCGATATCGACGAGGACGCCGGCGAGCAGACCGCTGCCGAGGAACAGCGCACCAAGCAGCAGATGAAAGCGGCCAAGCAGGAGCGCAAGCTGGCCAAGAAACTGGCCAAGAAGATGGCCAAGCAAAAGCTGGACTGGTTCTTCACCGGCGGCCCCGGCGCGGGCGACGGGCTGGTCGCGGTCGGCACGCTGGACGGTCAGGTGATCGCGCTGGATGCGGCCACCGGCGCGGAAAAGTGGCGGGCCAAGGCCAGCAACGAAGTGATCTCCAGCCCGGTGATCGGCCAGGGTTACGTGGTGGTTCGCAGCAACGACGGCGCGGTGGCCGCCTTCGACGCCGCCAGCGGCGAACGCCGCTGGATTTCCCAGCGCGAATTGCCCAGCCTGACCGTGCGCGGCAACGCCTCGCTGACCCTCGGCCCCAACCTGGTGTTCTCCGGCAACGACGATGGCACCGTCACCGCGCTGTCGCTGAGCGATGGCCGCACCCTGTGGGAACAGGCGGTCGGTGTGCCCGAAGGCCGCAGCGAACTGGACCGCATGGCCGACGTCGATGCCGCACCGGTGATCGATGGCGTCACCCTGTACGCCAGCAGCTACAAGAAGCAGACCATGGCCATCGACGGCCCCAGCGGGCGTCCGCTGTGGGTGCGCGACAGCGGTGGCGTGGGTGGTCTGGGCCTGGCCTCCGGCAGCGTGATCGTGTCCGATCCGGGCGGCGTGGTCTGGGCGCTGGACAAGAGCAGCGGCGGCGCGTTGTGGTCCAATTCCCACCTGGCCCGTCGTTCGCTGACCGCACCGACGGTGCAGGGCGACTACGTCGTGGTCGGCGATTACGACGGCTATCTGCATTGGCTGCGTCTGGACAATGGCGAGATCGCCGGCCGCGAACGCGTTGGCGGCGACCCGGTCCGCGCCAAGCCGGTGTTGGCCGGCGACCTGCTGCTGGTGCAGAACACCGAAGGCGAAGTGACGGCGTTCCGGTTGCAGTGATGAAGCCGGGATGACCCGCCATGCGGCTGTTGAAAGCCGCGATTCGTGATTCGAACAAGCCGGGGCGGAAACGCCCCGGTTTGTTTTCCGAAATTCGCCAGTCCGGATGAACCCTGCTAACGTCGCGCAACGCCGCTTCTGCTTTCACGAATCACCAATAACGAATCACCAATCACGGCCTTCCCATGCTGCCCCTCGTCGCCCTCGTCGGCCGTCCCAACGTCGGCAAATCCACGTTGTTCAATGCGCTGACCCGCAGCCGCGACGCGCTGGTGCACGACCAGCCGGGCGTGACCCGCGACCGCCATTACGGCGTGTGCCGGCTGCGCGAGGACAATCATTTCGCCGTCGTTGACACCGGCGGTATTGCCGGCGTCGATGAAGGCCTGGCCGGCGCGACCGCCAGGCAGGCCCGCGCCGCCGCCGAGGAAGCCGACCTGGTGCTGTTCATGGTCGATGGCCGCGAAGGCGCCAGCGCGCTGGACGACGACATCCTGCGCTGGCTGCGCAAGGCGGCGCGGCCCACCGTGCTGGTCATCAACAAACTCGATGGCTTGAACGAAGCCACCGTGCGCGCCGACTTCGCCCACTACGGTTTTGCCGATGTGCTGACGATCTCGGCCGCGCACCGGCAGGGCATCGACGAGCTGATCGACGAAATGCGCGAGCGCCTGCCGGAAGAAGGCGATGCCGAAGTCCTCGACGACGACCCCGAGCGCATGCGCATCGCCTTCGTCGGTCGCCCAAACGTGGGCAAATCGACCCTGGTGAACCGCTTGCTGGGCGAGGAGCGCATGATCGCCAGTGAAGTGCCCGGCACCACCCGCGATTCGATCGCGGTGGATCTGGAACGCGACGGCCGCAAGTACCGCCTCGTTGACACCGCCGGCCTGCGCCGCAAGTCGCGTGTCGATGAAGCGGTGGAGAAGTTCTCCATCGTCAAGACCTTGCAGGCCATCGAGCAATGCCAGGTCGCGGTGTTGCTGCTGGACGCCAGCGAAGGCGTCACCGACCAGGACGCCAGCGTGCTCGGCGCGATCCTCGACGCCGGCCGCGCGCTGGTGGTCGCGGTCAACAAGTGGGACGGCCTGACCACCTACCAGCGCGAGCAGGCGCTGAACCTGCTGTCGCTGAAGCTGGGCTTCGTCAACTGGGCCGAAGCGGTGCAGATTTCCGCCAAGCACGGCTCCGGCCTGCGCGAACTGTTTCGCGCGATCCACCGCGCCCACGCTTCGGCCACCCGCGAATTCGGCACCAGCGAAGCCAACAAGGCGCTGGAAATCGCGGTGTCGTCGAACCCGCCGCCGAGCATCCGCGGCCACGTCTCCAAGCTGCGCTTCGTCCATCCCGGCGGCAGCAACCCGCCGACCTTCGTCGTCCACGGCACCCGCCTGAAGGTGCTGCCGGACTCGTACAGGCGCTATCTGGAAAACTTCTTCCGCAAGCGCTTCGAACTGGTCGGCACGCCGGTGCAATTCGTGTTCAAGGAAGGCGTGAATCCCTTCGAGGGCAAGAAGAACGTGCTGACCGAGCGCCAGATCGCCAGCAAGCGGCGCTTGATGCGGCACGTGAAGCGCGGCAAATAGGCGCGCGCCGTATCCTCGGTGCGATCCGGCGCGATAATCTCGGTATGGCAGCCATCGAAATCCCGCCCCGCGAAGCCCTGCGCCGCCTTGCGCGTGGCGCGGTACTGGTCGATGTGCGCGAAGACCACGAGCGCGCGGCGGGCATGGCCCAGGGTGCGCTGGGCGTGGCGCGTGGCGTGCTGGAAACGCAGCCGGACGATTTCCTGCCGCGGCGCGATGCCGAGGTTCTGTTGATCTGCCAGGGTGGCAAGCGCTCGCTGGAATGTGCGGAAAAGCTGCTCGCCGCCGGCTACGGCAACGTGCACTCGGTCGAAGGCGGTACCTCGCGCTGGCTCGCCGAGGGCCTGCCGGCGGTCAAGCCGGAACTGGATGCCGATGCTCGCGATTTCAACGAACGCTATTCGCGGCACCTGCTGTTGCCGGAAGTCGGCATGGCCGGGCAGAAGAAACTGCAAGCCGCGCGCGTGCTGCTGGTCGGTGCGGGCGGACTGGGCTCGCCCGTGGGCATGTATCTGGCGGCGGCAGGCGTGGGCCATCTGCGCATCGCCGATGACGACGTGGTGGACAAGTCCAACCTGCAACGGCAGATCCTGCATACCGATGCGCGCATCGGCACGGCCAAAGTGCAATCCGCCGCGCAGACGCTGTCGGCGTTGAATCCGCGCACGCGGGTCGAGGCCGTCGCCGAGCGGGTGACGTCGGAGAACGTCGAACGCCTGCTCGACGGCGTCGATGTGGTCGTCGATGGCGCCGACAACTTCCCCGCGCGCTATCTGCTCAACGATGCCTGCGTGACATTGGGCAAGCCGCTGGTGTACGGCGCGGTGCAGCGTTTCGCGGGGCAGGTGAGCGTGTTCGACGCGGGCCGTCATCGCGGGCAATGCCCGTGCTACCGCTGCCTGTTCCCGGAGCCGCCACCGCCGGAATTTGCGCCCAACTGCGCCGAGGTCGGCGTGCTGGGCGTGCTGCCGGGGGTGATCGGCCTGTTGCAGGCCAACGAGGCGATCAAGCTGCTGCTGGACATCGGCGAACCGCTGCGTGGCCGCCTGCTGCATTTCGATGCGCTGGCCGCGCGCTTCCGCGAGATCCGCGTGCCGGCCGACCCGGATTGCGCGGTGTGCGCGCCGGGGCGCGTGTTCCCCGGTTATGTTGACTACCAGGCGTTCTGCGCCGCAAGCCGCTGAGAAGCAGGCCCCGCTTCACCGGCACTCGTGTACATTGCAGCAACAGGGAAGGGGCCAGAATCGTTGCGTCACAAGGAGTCCGTGGAATGCGCCGTTTGCTGCTGTTGTGCCTGACCTGCCTGTTCGCCGCCCCGGTTTTCGCCGCCGACCCCTGTCCGCTGCTGCGGTCGCAGACCGGCGCCACCGATACCGCCACCCGCATTGCCGCCGTCGCGTGCAAGGAGAACCAGGACTGGTATCGCACCTTCATCGACGAAAACGGCCGCAGCGGCGGGGTCCCGGTCTATGAAGCCGAAAACAGCCGCCTGGCCGATGGTACCGAAGCCTGGCGCAAGGTCGCCGGCTACTGGAACGGCAGTGGCGTACTGGGCTCGGTGAACAGCCGTGCCGGAGCTGGCGAATGCGCCTACGCGGCGACGATGCCGTACCCGTCGCCGGCGTGCCGCAGCTTCCTGATCGATACGCCGTGGTCGGCGGCGTTCGTTTCGTGGGTGATGGTGCAGGCCGGGTTGCCGGGCTTCCTGCGTTCGGCCAGCCATGTCGATTACGTGCGCCAGGCCTACCGCGACCCGGCGCAAAGCCCGTACCGGATACAGGCGCCGGCCAGCGGCAAGCCCGCGCCGGGCGACCTGCTGTGCTACGTGCGGATGCCGTCGCGGATCTTCGGCTATGGCGACCTGGCCAACCTGCTCAGCCTGCCGGAGGGCAGCGGCCTGGCGATGCATTGCGACATCGTGGTCGGGGCGCTGCTGGGCGACCGCGCGTATCTGGTCGGCGGCAACGTGCAGCAAGCGGTGACCTTGCGCATGCTGAAGCTGGACGCGCGCGGCTATTTCGCCGATCTGCCGGCGCGCACCCTGGCCGACCCCGAATGCAGCCCGAACATGCCGGAATACTGCAACGCCAACCGTCAGGACTGGGCGGTGATGCTGAAACTGCGGCCGGCCAATGAACTGGCGCAACTGGCGCCGCCGATGCCGCCGCCCGGCGCGCCGGCGCAGCCGGCCGCGCCGCAACGCTGCGTCGAGGTTGCCGGCGGGATGCAGGTGTGTTCGTCCCGTACCGATGCACCGGCGGGCATGTCACCGTCGCAATGAGTACCGGACAACGCCAAAGGGTGGCTTGAACAAAGCGAGTCAGTCCGCAAAGAA
The DNA here is from genome assembly GCA_047607085.1 of Pseudoxanthomonas sp. Classification (GTDB taxonomy): domain Bacteria; phylum Pseudomonadota; class Gammaproteobacteria; order Xanthomonadales; family Xanthomonadaceae; genus Pseudoxanthomonas_A. Next base: position 74,044 of record JASGDT010000060.1, read on the forward strand.
CGCCAAGAACGCCAAGATTCTTGCTTTCAGCGGCTTGCCTTTGCGTTATTTGCGCCCTTTGCGGACGAATGCCGTTGTTCAGCCGCTACACGCCTCGCCGCGAATCGGGGAAAATACGCTTCGGTTTCCCCACGATCCTGCCGATGACCGCCCGCATCCTCGATGGCAAGCGCATTGCCGAAGACCTGCTCGACGAACTGAAAGTGCGCGTCGATGCGCGGCTGGCTGCCGGCAAGCCACGGCCCGGCCTGGCGGTGGTGCTGGTCGGCGGCGACCCGGCCAGTGCGGTCTATGTGCGGAACAAGCGCCGTGCGGCGGAAAAGGTCGGCATCGAAGCCTTCGATTTCGACCTGCCCGAAGGCGCCACCGAGGCCGAATTGCTGGCCCTGATCGACAAGCTCAACGCCGACCCGAAGATCCACGGCATCCTGGTGCAGTTGCCGCTGCCGGGCATCGCCGACGCCAGCGGCCTGATCGAGCGCATCGACCCGTGCAAGGACGTCGATGGCTTCCACCCGGCCAATGTCGGCCACCTGGTGTTGCGCCAGTTCGGCCTGCGCCCGTGCACGCCGCGCGGCATCGTCACCCTGCTGTCGCATACCGACCAGCCGGTACGCGGGCGCAACGCCACGGTTGTCGGTGTTTCCAACCACGTCGGCCGACCGATGGCGCTGGAACTGCTGATCGCCGGCTGCACGGTCACCAGTTGCCACAAGTTCACTCCCGCCGAGGTGCTGGAGGCCCGCGTCCGCGATGCCGACATCCTGGTGGTGGCGGTGGGGCGGCCGGACATCGTGCCGGGCGAATGGGTCAAGCCCGGCGCGGTGGTCATCGACGTCGGCATCAACCGCCTCGACGACGGCCGCCTGGTCGGCGACGTCGGCTACGCCGCGGCGGCCGAACGGGCAAGCTGGATCACCCCGGTCCCGGGCGGGGTCGGGCCGATGACCGTGGCGACGCTGATGCAGAACACCCTCGAAGCGGCGGAAGCGGCCGGCGTTTGAAGCATCCGCGCGGAAGTGGCCATTCATTGTCCATTTCCACGCGCAGCCCCGGCCATTGTTGTCCGTCATGGTCGTGGAAGCGCGTTGTATTGGGAAGGCAGGCTGACATGTTCGCCCTCTTCGAAGCACGACTGACCCGACCGGGATACCAATGATGCACGCCATGCCCAAACTTGCCACAAGTCTTTCTGTCCTGATGACCCTGATGACCGCCGCCAGCGCAGCAGCGCAGCCAGCCGACGCGCCACCAGACAAGGCGCCCGATGTGCGCGTCGCCGCTGCCGCGCGCGATCCGCGCATCGCAGAAGCGATCGCTGCCGCCGAGGAGACCGACCGGGCGCTGGTCGAAGACGACCACGCCGCCTTCGCCGCGCATCTGGCGCCGGACCTGGTGGTCAACAACCCGCAGAACGGCATCTCCATCCGTGGTGCGACTGGTCAGCGCGACAGTGCCGGACTGATCAGCTACAGCAGCTACGAACGCAGCATCGAGTACGCAGGCCGGCTCGGCGAGTTCGTGTTGCTGATGGGCGAGGAGCGCGTGGTGCCCAAGGGCGCCGCGCCGCTGGCCGGGCAACAGGTGCGGCGGCGCTTCACCGATATCTGGAAGCGGGACGGGTCGCGCTGGGTGCTGGCCGCGCGCCAGGCCACGATCGTGGCGGCCGTGCCATGAACCACTGGCGGTTGCCGATGGCGGCGGACCGCAAGCGACTTTGCCGAGCCCGGGGTCGCGCGCCTGAACCACGCCGTGTCCGATGCGCGCGATGCGGTTCCGGCGATCCCGCTGCATGGCGGAGCACACAATCCGGAGGCCAAACGGGGTAGAATTACGTGCTTCCCCAACTCTCCCGGGACCCGCCGATGCTCCGCATCCAGGCCGAAGCACTGACCTACGACGACGTTTCCCTCGTCCCCGCGCATTCCACCGTCCTGCCCAAGGACGTCTCGCTGGAAACCCGCCTGACCCGCAACCTCAGCCTCAAGCTGCCGATCGTTTCCGCGGCGATGGATACGGTCACCGAGGCGCGCCTGGCGATCGCGATGGCGCAACTGGGCGGCATCGGCATCGTCCACAAGAACCTGACCGTCGAACAGCAGGCCGCCGAGGTCGCCAAGGTCAAGAAATTCGAGGCCGGCGTCATCAAGGACCCGTTCACCGTCGGGCCGGATACCACGATCGGCGACGTGTTGAAGCTGACCCGCGCGCGCAATATCTCCGGCGTGCCGGTGGTCGATGACGGCGGGCAACTGGTCGGCATCGTCACCAGCCGCGACATGCGCTTCGAGAAGAAGCTCGACGACCCGGTCCGCCACATCATGACCAAGAAGGACCGCCTGGTCACCGTGCGCGAAGGAGCCAGCGACGAGGAAGTCCTCGACCTGCTGCACAAGCACCGCATCGAGAAGGTGCTGGTGGTCAACGACGACTTCGCCCTGCGCGGCCTGGTCACGGTCAAGGACATCCAGAAGAAGACCGACAACCCCAACGCCGCCAAGGACGCTTCGCACCGGCTGATGGTCGGCGCCGCGGTCGGCGTCGGCGGCGACACCGAGCAGCGCATCGAGGCGCTGGTCGCGGCGGGTGTTGACGTGGTGATCGTCGATACCGCGCACGGCCATTCGCAGGGCGTGATCGAGCGCGTGGCCTGGGTCAAGAAAGCCTTCCCGCAGTTGCAGGTGATCGGCGGCAACATCGTCACCGGCGACGCCGCGCTGGCGCTGCTCGATGCCGGCGCGGATGCGGTGAAGGTGGGTGTCGGCCCCGGTTCGATCTGCACCACGCGCATGGTCGCCGGCGTCGGCGTGCCGCAGGTGACGGCCGTCGATCTGGTTGCCGAGGCCCTGCAGGATCGCATCCCGCTGATCGCCGATGGCGGCATCCGCTATTCGGGCGACATCGGCAAGGCGATCGCCGCCGGCGCCTCGACGGTGATGATCGGCGGCCTGTTCGCCGGCACCGAGGAGGCACCGGGCGAAGTGGAACTGTTCCAGGGCCGCAGCTACAAGAGCTATCGCGGCATGGGCTCACTTGGCGCAATGGAGAAGGGCAGCAAGGACCGTTATTTCCAGGACGCGAGCGACGCCGACAAGCTGGTGCCCGAAGGCATCGAAGGCCGCGTGCCGTATCGCGGCCCGGTCGGCGGCATCATCCACCAGCTGATCGGCGGCCTGCGCGCGACGATGGGCTACGTGGGCTGCGCCACCATCGAGGAAATGCGCCGCAAGCCGAAGTTCGTCAAGATCACCGGCGCGGGTCAGCGCGAGTCGCACGTGCATGACGTGCAGATCACCAAGGAACCGCCGAATTACCGGATGAGCTGATGAATCCGGATACGCCATGGCGGGGACGCGGAATCTTCCTCGCATTCGTTTCCATCATTGCGCCAGTCGTGCTTTATCCGTGGTTCGATTCCTGCGCTGACCCCAGCGGAATTGATGGTTGCCTTGATGGAGGCGGCGCCTGGGATTACACGGCTGACGAATGTGTAACTGACTACCAGCCAGCGCCGCCCAAATGACCAATATTCATAGCGACAAAATCCTGATCCTCGATTTCGGCGCGCAATACACGCAGCTGATTGCCCGGCGTATCCGCGAGATCGGTGTGTATTGCGAAATCTGGGCATGGGACCACGACCCGGCGGAAATCGCCGCGTTCGGCGCGAAAGGCATCATCCTTTCCGGTGGCCCGGAATCGACGACACAGCCCAATGCACCGGCTGCGCCGCAACAGGTGTTCGATTCGCAACTGCCACTGCTCGGCATCTGCTACGGCATGCAGACCCTCGCCGCGCAACTCGGTGGCGCGACCGAAGCCGCCGACCAGCGCGAATTCGGCCATGCCGAAGTCAACATCGTCCATGCCGACAAACTGTTCGCCGGCCTGTCCGATCATGGTGGTGTGCCGCTGCTCGATGTATGGATGAGCCACGGCGACCATGTTTCGCAAGTGCCGCCGGGCTTCACCATCACCGCCAACACCGACCGCATCCCGGTCGCGGCGATGAGCAATGAAGAAAATCGCTGGTACGGCGTGCAATTCCATCCGGAAGTCACCCACACCAAACAGGGTCTGGAACTGCTGCGCCGCTTCGTCGTTGACATCTGTCGTTGCCAGACGCTGTGGACGGCGGCCAACATCATCGAAGACCAGGTGGCGCGCGTGCGCGAGCAGGTCGGCGATGATGAAGTGATCCTGGGCCTGTCCGGCGGCGTCGATTCCTCCGTGGTCGCCGCGCTGCTGCACAAGGCCATCGGCGACAAGCTGACCTGCGTTTTCGTTGACACCGGCCTGCTGCGCTGGCAGGAAGGCGACCAGGTCATGAAGATGATGGCCGACAACATGGGCGTGAAAGTCGTCCGTGTGAATGCCGCACGACGCTACTTCGACAAGCTCAAGGGCATCAGCGACCCGGAAGCCAAGCGCAAGATCATCGGCAACCTGTTCGTCGAAATCTTCGACGAGGAATCGGCCAGGCTGAAGAATGCCAAGTGGCTGGCGCAGGGCACCATCTACCCGGACGTGATCGAATCGGCCGGCAGCAAGACCGGCAAGGCCCACGTCATCAAGAGCCACCACAACGTCGGCGGCCTGCCCGAAGACATGAAGCTGAAGCTGGTCGAGCCGCTGCGCGAACTGTTCAAGGACGAAGTCCGCCGCCTCGGTGTCGAACTCGGCCTGCCGCGCGAAATGGTCTATCGCCACCCGTTCCCCGGCCCCGGCCTGGGCGTGCGCATCCTCGGCGAAGTGAAGCCCGAATATACCGAGTTGCTGGCAAAAGCCGACGCCATCTTCATCGACGAACTGCGCAAGTCCGGCTGGTACGACAAGACCAGCCAGGCCTTCGCCGTGTTCCTGCCGGTCAAATCCGTCGGCGTCGTCGGTGATGCCCGCGCCTACGAATGGGTCATCGCCCTGCGCGCGGTGGAGACCATCGACTTCATGACCGCGCACTGGGCGCACTTGCCTTACGAACTCCTCGGCACGGTGAGCAACCGCATCATCAACGAATTGCGTGGGGTCTCACGGGTCGTGTATGACATCAGCGGCAAGCCCCCGGCGACGATCGAGTGGGAGTGACCGCCGCGAACAACGATGGGCAATGGATGCGCCACGCGCTGGCGCTGGCCGAGCGTGCGCATCGCGAGGACGACGAGATTCCGGTCGGCGCGGTGCTGGTGTCGGTCGATGGCGAGGTGCTGGGCGAAGGCTGGAACCGCAACATCCGCGACCATGACCCCAGCGCGCATGCCGAAATCGTGGCCATGCGCGAGGCCGGGCGCAGGCTTGGCAACCATCGGCTGGTCGGAAGCACGCTGTATGTGACGCTGGAGCCGTGCGCGATGTGCGCAATGGCGCTGGTACATGCGCGCATCGCTCGGGTCGTTTATGCCGCCAGCGATCCGAAAACCGGCGCGGCTGGCAGCGTGTTCGACTTGCTGGCCGACCCGCGTCACAACCACCGCGTGGAAGTACAGGGCGGGGTGCTGGCCGACGAGGCGAGCCGCCGCCTCAGCAATTATTTCCGCGCGAAGCGCGGAAAGCCATTATTGGAGTGATCGCGCGAAGCGCGGGAAGCCTTTATTGGAATGATCGCGCGAAGCGCCGAAAGCCCTATGAAGGCCGCCCGCGCTTGCGCCGCACGCGGCCGTAGGCCAGGTCCATTTCGTCGTTGACCGCTTTCACCGCCAGCGCGGTCTCGCGCGACAGCAGCAGGCTGGCGCCGAACAGGCACAGCACGCCGATCACCGCCGAGATCGTGGGCAACACGTCCAGCCGGTATTGCAGGAAGGCGTCGATGGCGACGAACAGACTGGTGGCGACGAAGCAGCAGATGGCGGCGTACAGCAGCCGCCCAGCCTGCATGATGTGCATGCTGCGCAGGCGCTGCACGCCGATGTTGCGTTCCAGCCCGGCCAGGTATTCGGCATCGTGCGGATCTTCCAGTTCGCGCATCAGCGCGCGCAGGCGATCGACCACGCGGGCCAGGCGGTTGTTGGCCGACAGGATCAGCGACGCGGTTGCGGTCAGGAAGAAGGCAGGCGCCAGCATCGCGGTAAGGATGCTGTAATGGCTGGTGTCGGTGGGCATCGTGGCTTGCGGCGTCATCGGTGGGGCTATCCGATTATCATAAGCCCATGAACGAAGACAAACGCAGCGAACGCCTGATCTGGATCGACCTGGAAATGACCGGTCTGGACACGGGCAAGGATTCGATCATCGAAATCGCCACGGTGGTGACCGATTCGCAGTTGAACGAACTGGCCGAAGGCCCGGAGTTCGCGATTTCGCACCCGCTGGAAACCTTGCAGGCGATGGACGAATGGAACCGCAACCAGCACACGCGCTCCGGCCTGTGGCAGCGGGTGCTGGACAGCACGACCACGCTGGCGCAGGCCGAAGCGGCGACGATGGCCTTTCTGCACGAGTGGGTACCGCAGGGCGCGTCGCCGATGTGCGGCAATTCGATTTGCCAGGACCGGCGCTTCCTGCATCGATTGATGCCGCGGCTGGAAAATTATTTTCACTACCGCAACCTCGACGTGAGCACGCTGAAGGAACTGGCGCGGCGCTGGGCGCCGCAGGTGTTGGCCGGGGTGAAGAAGGATTCCAACCACACCGCGCTGAGCGACGTGCGCGATTCGATCGAGGAGTTGCGCTGTTATCGAGCGCGTTTGGCCGAGCTGGTGGGTTGAACAATCACGGAAAAGCCCCGCATCGCGGGGCCTTTTCGTGCCCGGGAAACGAAATCAGGCCGCTTTCAGCTTCGCCAGCCGCAGCCAGGTATCGACCACCGTGTCGGGGTTCAGCGACACCGATTCGATGCCTTCACGGAACAGCCATTCGGCCAGGTCCGGGTGGTCGCTGGGGCCCTGGCCGCAGATGCCGACGTACTTGCCTTTCTTCCTTGCGGCGGAAATGGCCATCGACAGCATTTTCTTGACCGCCGGGTCGCGCTCGTCGAACAGGTTGGCGACGATGCTGGAATCGCGGTCCAGCCCCAGGGTGAGCTGGGTCATGTCGTTGGAGCCGATGCTGAAGCCGTCGAAGATGTCGAGGAATTCCTCTGCCAGCAGCGCGTTGCTCGGCACTTCGCACATCATGATGACCTTCAGCCCGTGTTCGCCCTGCTTCAGGCCATGGCGCGCGAGCACGTCGATCACCTTGCGGCCTTCCTCCAGCGTGCGCACGAACGGGATCATCACCCACAGGTTGCTCAGGCCCATTTCCTCGCGCACGCGCTTGACCGCCTGGCACTCCAGCGCGAACGCCGGCTCGAAGTCGGCGGACACATAACGGCTGGCGCCGCGGAACCCGATCATCGGATTTTCCTCATGGGGCTCGTAGCGCGCGCCGCCGATCAGGTTGGCGTATTCGTTGCTCTTGAAGTCGGACAGACGCACGATCACCGGGTTCGGCGCGACCGAGGCGGTGATGGTGGCGATGCCTTCGGCCAGGCGGCCGACGTAGAAATCGACCGGGCCGGCGTAACCGGCGATCTTGGCGTCGATCTTCTTCTTCGTGTCCGCGTCCTGCCTGTCGTATTCGAGCAGTGCCAGCGGATGCACGCCGATGTGGCTGGCGATGATCATCTCCAGCCGCGCCAGGCCGATGCCGGCGTTGGGCAACTGGCCGAAGTCGAAGGCGCGCTCCGGATTGGCGACGTTCATCATGATCTTCAGCGGCGCGGCCGGCATGTTGCCAAGGTCGGTGGTGGTGCGTTCGAAGGGCAGGGCGCCGGCGTAGATGAAGCCGGTATCGCCCTCGGCGCAACTGACGGTGATCTCCTTGCCGTCCTCGACGTGGTCCAGCGCGTTGCCGGTGCCGACCACGGCCGGCACGCCGAGTTCGCGGGCGATGATCGCGGCATGGCAGGTGCGGCCGCCGCGGTTGGTGACGATGGCGCTGGCGCGCTTCATCACCGGCTCCCAGTCCGGGTCGGTCATGTCGGCGACCAGCACATCGCCGGGCTGCACGCGGCTCATGTCGTCGAGCGAGCGCACCACGCGGGCGACGCCGCTGCCGATCTTCTGGCCGATGGCGCGGCCTTCGGCGATCACTTCGCCGCGTTGTTGCAGGGTGTAGCGTTCGATCTGCGTCGCCTTGGCGCGCGATTTCACCGTTTCCGGGCGCGCCTGAACGATGAAGAGCTTGCCGCTGACGCCGTCCTTCGCCCATTCCACGTCCATCGGGCGGCCGTAGTGTTGTTCGATGAGCAGCGCTTGTTTCGACAGCGCTTGCACGTCTTCGTCGGAAATCGAGAACCGGCCGCGCAGCTCGACCGGCGTGTCCTCGGTGCGCACGCGCTCGCCGGGCACGTCGGAATAGACCATGCGGATGGCCTTGCTGCCCAGTGCGCGGCGCAGGATCGCCGGCTTGCCTTGCTGCAAGGTGGGTTTATAGACGTAGAACTCGTCCGGATTCACCGCGCCCTGCACGACCATTTCGCCCAGGCCATAACTGGAGGTGACGAAGACCACGTCGCGGAAGCCCGATTCGGTATCCAGCGTGAACAGCACGCCGGAGGCGCCCACGTCCGAGCGCACCATCAACTGCACGCCGGCGGACAGGAACACGTCTTCATGCTTGAAGTTGTGGTGCACGCGATAGGCGATGGCGCGGTCGTTGTACAGCGAGGCGAACACTTCCTTGACCTTGTGCACCACGTCGTCGGCACCGGTCACGTTGAGGAAGGTTTCCTGCTGGCCGGCGAACGAGGCATCGGGCAGGTCTTCGGCGGTGGCGGAAGAACGCACCGCGACGGCAACGTCCTGATTCGAAGCCGCGCCGCCGCCATTGTCGGCGCACAGCTTCGCGTAGGCGCTGCGAATATCTGCATCCAGTTGCGGTTGCAGCGGCGCGTCGATCACCCACTGGCGGATTTCCTTGCCGGCGGCGGTCAGCGCCGGCACGTCTTCCACGTCCAGCGTGGCCAGCTTGTCGAAGATGCGCTGGCTGAGGTCGTTGTGGGCGATGAAGTCCTTGAAGGCCTCGGCGGTGGTCGCGTAGCCGCCGGGCACCGACACGCCCAGGCTGGCCAGGTTGCCGATCATCTCGCCAAGCGAGGAATTCTTGCCGCCGACCCGGGCCAGGTCGGAAAGACGCAATTCATGCAGCCACAGGATGTTCTGGCTCAAGCGGGAAGCTCCGTTGTGGGGTGGGCCACCGGGCCGGAACGGCTGGTCGGGGCAAGTCCGTTGGGGAAAGACGATATGATGCCGCAGCATACCAATTGCGGACAAGCTTGATTTCACCTGTATTTTGTTGCCCGGTCGAGGCCCGAATCGCTCGGTGCCCCAACTTTTGTCGGGGCAGCGAGCGAAATTTTTCCGATTTTTTCCGAAAGGACAGGAGCGTAACGATGGCGATGGCAGGCGCGGAAACCCGGCCGGTGTTCTACGTGTCCGACGGAACGGGCATTACCGTGGAAACCATCGGCCACAGCCTGCTGACCCAGTTCGCCGGCTTCAATTTCGTCACCGAACGCATCTCCTTCATCGACGATGCCGACAAGGCCCGCGCCACCGCGCAGCGCATCCGCGAGGCCGGAGAACGCCACGGCGTGCGGCCCATCGTGATCCATTCGATCGTCGATCCCGAGGTGGGCGCGCTGCTGCGCGACAGCGGTGCGCTGATGCTGGACGTGTTCGCGCCGTTCATCGACCCGATGGAACGCGAACTGGGCGCGCAGCGGCAATCGCGGGTGGGCCATGCGCACGGGCTGGTGGATTTCGAAAGCTATCACCGCCGCATCAATGCGATGAATTTCGCGCTGGTGCACGACGACGGCATCGCGGTGGATTACGACGAGGCCGACGTGATCCTGGTGGCCGTGTCGCGCGCCGGCAAGACGCCGACCTGTGTCTATCTGGCGCTGCATTACGGCATCCGCGCGGCCAATTACCCGCTGACCGACCAGGACCTGGAAGCCGACCGCCTGCCGCCGCGCCTGCGCGCGCACCGGCGCAAGCTGTTCGGCCTGACCATCGACCCGGAGCGCCTGGCGCAGATCCGCCAGGAGCGGCGGCCCAATTCCGGCTACGCGAAGCTGGAAACCTGCAAGCGCGAAGTGGCGGTCGCCGAGGTGATGTTCCAGATGGAGCGCATCCCCACGCTCAGCACCACGCATACCTCGATCGAGGAGATCGCCAGCAAGGTGATGTCAACGCTGGGCTTGCACCGGGAGATGTTCTGAGCGGTTGCGTCAGACGCCCAACATAGGTCGCATTGCCGCACTCGTCAACGCTATCCGCACAGCGACTGCAGCGTGTAGCATCCCCCGCATGGCACAGGCGATTTCCCGATTGGCGCAGATCCCGAAGTTGAGCCGTTTCGGCTGGCTGATGGCGATGTACGCCGAGAATTTCGCGCACTTGAATCGCTTGTTCGCACCAGGCGATCTGGTGGCCGGGCGCTATGTCTCGTCGATCGGCGACGGCATGGACCTGTACCTGGACGTGATGCAAACCCATCGTTACACGGTGGAACTGCGCCTGACCTATGGCCTGATCGACCCGGTCAGCGGCGAGCCGGATCCGTCCGCCTACGTGCGCCTGTACCGCGACGCGCGCCAGGCCGAGGCCACGCATTGCCACGCCGGCCGCCGCTGGCAGGATGCGATCGGCCTGTTCCCGCCACCGGCGGCCCTGGTTGGCCACCGCGTGCGCATGAACACCTTCCTCGGCAAGTGGCTGGAATATCTGGCCGAACGCGGCCACGGCGTGGCCACGCTGCGCCCTCTGGAACCGGCGCTGGATTGCGACGCGGTGGTTTGAGGCGTCGGCGTCGGTTCAGCCGGCGTTTTCCACACTTTCGCGCCATCCCCATGCCGGAACCCTGCCATGTTCTCCGTCCCCGCCAAGTCCCTGCTGAGCAAATCCCTGCTCAAGACCGCGATCCTGTCCGCCACCTTTGCCGCCGGCATCGCGCAGGCCGGCGCACGCGACGAGTTGACCGCTTTCACCACCGGGCTGAAAGGTCTGGATGGGCAGTTCGTGCAACAGGTCCATGACGGCAGTGGCCGCTTGAAGGAGGCCTCAAACGGCCGTGTTGCGCTGTCCGCGCCGCGCCAGTTCCGCTGGGAATACGTCAAACCCTACGAACAGCTTATCGTGGCCGATGGCAAGAAAGTCTGGATCTACGAGCCCGACCTGCAACAGGCCAGCGTGCGCGACCAGGGCGCGGAGGAACAGAACAGCCCGTTGGCCGCATTGCTGGATCCGGCCAGGCTCGACAGCCAGTTCAACGTCACCGAAACCGGCCAGCGCGATGGCCTGGACTGGCTGCAACTGACCCCGAAGGGCGATGCCGAAGCCGGTTTCCAGAACGCCAGCCTCGGCTTCGGCCGCAATGGCCTGGAGAAGATGGTGGTGGTCGATGGCGTCGGCCAGCGCACCACGATTCAATTCAGCGGCTGGAAGCGCAATCCGGCCTTCGCCGCCGGCACCTTCCGCTACGTGCCGGGGCAGGGCGTGGATGTGGTCGGCGATATCTGATTGGTCGTCTCATGCGCTGGGACGCGCCACGCTAAAATGCGGGTGTGGCCAGACCCAAGACAACCTTGAGCGACGTGCCGGATCTGCTGTCGGTGGATCGCACCGGCATGCGCCCGTTGGCCGAGCGCATGCGTCCGCGCACGCTGGACGAGATGGTCGGCCAGCGCCGGCTGCTGGCGCCGGATTCGGCGCTGCGCCGCGCGGTGGAAAGCGGCCACGTGCATTCGATGATCCTGTGGGGGCCGCCGGGTTGCGGCAAGACCACGCTGGCGCTGCTGTTGGCCAAATATGCCGATGCCGAATTCCGCGCCATTTCCGCGGTGCTGGCCGGGTTGCCGGAAGTGCGCCAGGTGCTGGCCGAGGCCGCGCACCGCTTCGCCGAAGGGCGGCATACGGTGTTGTTCGTCGATGAGGTGCATCGCTTCAACAAGGCGCAGCAGGACGCGTTTCTGCCGCACATCGAGCGTGGCACCATTCTTTTTGTCGGCGCGACCACCGAGAACCCTTCGTTCGAGTTGAATTCCGCGCTGCTGTCGCGCTGCCGCGTGCACGTGATGGAGGCCGTTTCCGCCGCCGACATCGCGCAGGCGCTGCGGCATGCGCTGGAAGACGCCGAGCGCGGCCTCGGCAGTCGCGGCCTGAAGATCGCCGACGCCGCCTTGCGGGAAATCGCCGGCGCGGCCGATGGCGACGTGCGCCGCGCGCTGACCCTGCTGGAAATCGCCGCCGAACTGGCGCAGGACGAAAGCGGCGAAATCAGCGAACAAACCCTGCAACAGGTGCTGGCCGACCGCACCCGCCGCTTCGACAAGGGCGGCGAGCAGTTCTACGACCAGATCAGCGCGCTGCACAAGTCGGTGCGCAGTTCCAACCCGGACGCCGCGCTGTACTGGCTCACGCGCATGCTCGACGGCGGCTGCGACCCGATCTATCTGGCCAGGCGCATGACCCGGATGGCGGTCGAGGACGTGGGCCTGGCCGATCCGCGCGCTTTGCAGATGGCGATCGACGCCTGGGAAACCTACGATCGCCTGGGCAGCCCCGAAGGCGAACTGGCGCTGGCGCAATTGGTGATCTATCTCGCCAGCACCGCCAAATCCAATGCCGGTTACGTCGCCTTCGGTGCGGCAAAGCGCGACGTGCGCGAATACGGCACCCAGGAGGTGCCGATGCACCTGCGCAACGCGCCGACCAGGCTGATGAAGGAAATCGGCTACGGCAGCGGTTACCAGTACGACCACGATGCCGACGGCGGCATCGCGCTGGACCAGACCGCGTTCCCCGATGCGATGGGCGAGCGCGTCTATTACCAGCCGGTGGCGCGGGGCATGGAAATCAAGCTGAAGGAAAAACTCGACGGCTTGCGCGCGGCGCGGGAGAAGGCACGGCGGGGCGGATAGAGGGCATCCGCGCAGTTTGGGGTTCTCCTTCTGTCTGCGGGAATACCGTTTCGGGGCTGCCGGCTTCGGACACCAGTGCCTCGGCTTCGGAAACAAGCGCAGCTCCCGGCGGGGATGCTACTCGGCTCGGGCAGGCTCCTGCCTTCACTCGCCGCCGCAGGCCATCCATGGCTTGCTTTCCGCATCCCCGCCGGGGGCTGCGCTATCGGCGATTCATTCCCCGCCGCCTTCGGAAGGGGTTGATCAGCCGCGCTTGTTGCTCGTCATCCCGGCGCAAGCCGGGATGACGAGCAACAGCAAATGCCGGTGTTCCCGGAAGTTGTTCGTCAGCGCACGAACCGGTACTGCGCCACCATCCATTCGTTGCCGCCGGCGTAGCCGAACAGTTCGGCGCAGGCCATCCAGAACATGCGCCAGCGCTGGTAGCCGACGTTGACGTTGGACGGGCCGTTGAGTGAGCGCAGCAGTTTCAGCACGTCGTCGCGGTTGTCGTCCTGGTTCTGCAGCCAGGCGTTGGCGGTTTTTTCGTAGTGCGTGCCGGGCAGCAGCCAGCGCTGCTCCATCTTCAGTTCGCCCTGCAATTGTTCCAGCGTGTCGGCCGCCGGCATCATGCCGCCGGTGAAGAAATGCCGACCCATCCACGGCGTGCCGGCGGCGTCATCGATCGACTCGAACAGGTGCAGCAGTTCGCGGTGGCAGACCAGCTGCGCGAACAGCTTGCCGCCGGGCGTCAGCCAGCCGGCGATGCGCGACATCAGCGCGCGGTAGTCGCTCATGTGTTCGAACATTTCCACGGCGAAGATGCGGTCGAACGCGCCTTCCGGCAGTTGCAGGCGACGGGTGTCGCCCAGCACCACGTCGAGGTTGAAGATGGCGCGTTCGCGGCAGCGCGCCTGGATGTATTCGTGTTGCTGCGGCGAATGCACGGCGGCGGTGATGCGTGCGTTGGGGTGGCGCTGAGCCAGCATCAGCGCCTGCGCGCCCCAGCCGCTGCCCAGTTCCAGGATGCGCTGGCCGTCGGCGATCCCGGCGCGTTCGGCGCACAGCCGCAGCATGCGATCCTCGGCCATGTTCAGCGAGGTGGTGTCGTCTTCCCAGTAGCAGCAGCCGTATTTCATCTGCCGGCCCAGACACAGCTTGAAGAAGCTGGCGGGCAGTTCGCGCTGCGGTTGCGGCGGGGCCAGCCCGTCCAGTTGCCGGCTGCTGTTGCGCAGGCCTTCCAGCCAGGTGCGCTGACGCGCGAACACGCTTTCGGCGTCGGTACCGCGTTCGGCTTTCAACCATTGCGCGCACATGCGCCGCATCGACAGGCGCAGCAGCGGGTCGGGGATGCGGCCGGATTCGGCCAGGCGGTTGGCAAGGGTGGCTGGTTCGTTGGCGGTGACGGGCAGCGGGCTGAATTCAAGCGGCATCGGCTTCCTCGCGGGCGGAACAGGGAAAGGGAAGCTCTGAATGAAGCGAATCAGTCCGCAAAGAGCGCAAAGAACGCAAAGTCATGGCTCGGGATTGTAACGACTTGTCTTTGCGTTCTTTGTGTCCTTTGCGGACAAGTGCGCTTGTCCAGATCGTTCAAGAGGATAAAAGTAACAACAAGGCCCGGGGTCGAACCGTGACCCGGTTCAGGAAGCTGGCAGGGGATCATTCGTCGCGCACGCCTCCGCCGGGCAGGAACTGCCAGGTGCGGGTGACGTGCAGCACGTCGATGTTTTCCGCAGTCTGCGGCAACGGTGGGAACGGCTGCGCCAGTTGCACGATGCGCAGCGCGGTGGAATCCAGCAGCGGGATGCCGCTGGACTGGATGATGCGGGTCTGTTCCACCGAGCCGTCGCGACGCACCGCCACGGTGATCACCAGGCGTCCGGCCAGCCGCTTGCGCCGCGCCTCGTCGGGATAGTTGAGGTTGCCGACGCGCTCGGCGCGATCGACCCAGGCGCGCAGGTAGTTGGCGTAGGCGTATTCCTGCGTGCTGGCGGAGACGAACTTGCGCTTGGGCCGCTTGGCGTACAGATCGCTGCGCAGGTGGATCTCGGCGGCCAGCCGCGCCATTTCCGCGTCGTATTCGATCTTGGCTTCGCCCTTGGGCAGGTCGGGCGTGTCCGCTGGCGGCAGGGGTTGTTGTGGCGGCACGCTGGAATCACTATTGCGGGCGGTCAGCACGCGCGCTTCCGGCGGCGATGCGGCGTCCGGCGATTGCGCGCGCAATGGTTGCGGGGCCGGCCCGGCCTGCGCCTGCGGCACCCAGCCGGTCTGCGGCTCGCGCGGGCGCTGCGAGCGGTCGCTGTCGCCGCCGCCCTGCTGGTTGGCGGCGGCAAGGAAGTCGGCTTCCTTCGGCGTCAGCGGGGTTTGCGTCCGGCTGAGGATCACGTCCAGCGTCGGCAGCGCCGGTGCGGCGTCGCCCAGCGCGAAGCCCATGCCCAGCACGACGATGCCATGCACGATCAGCGACAGCGCCAGCGTGGCGCTCAGGCGTTCGTTGCTTCCGATCTTCGGGGGCGGGGCGGTGGTGGACATGGTGGGTGGCAGAGGAAGGAAGAGCGTTTATCCGCAAAGGAGGCAAAGAACGCAAAGGACGCAAAAAATTCGGTGCTTGTCCCTTTGCGTCTTTTGCGCCTTTTGCGGACAAAAACGCTTCACGCCCCTTGCAATTTCCCCTCAATCGCGTCGAACAGTTTCGCGCAGATATTCAGGCCGAATTGCGCATCCAGTTCGCGCACGCAGGTGGGGCTGGTGACGTTGACTTCGGTCAGGTAGTCGCCGATCACGTCCAGACCGACGAACAGCATGCCGCTGCGTTTCATTTCCGGGCCGACCTGCGCGGCGATCCAGCGATCGCGTTCGCTCAAGGGACGGCCTTCGCCACGGCCGCCGGCAGCCAGGTTGCCGCGGAATTCGTCGCCCTGCGGGATCCGCGCCAGCGCGTAGTCCACCGGCTCGCCGTCGATCAGCAGGATGCGCTTGTCGCCTTCGCTGATCGCCGGGATGTAGCGCTGCGCCAGCGCCAGGCTGTGGCCGCCGTGGGTCAGGGTTTCGAGGATAACGTTCAGGTTGGGGTCGCCCACGCGGGCGCGAAAGATCGATTGCCCGCCCATCAGATCCAGGGTCTTCAGCACCGCGTCGCCGTGTTCGTGCACGAAGGCCTTCAGCGCGGCGGCATCGCGGCTGACCAGGCTGGGCGGACAGCATTGCGGGAACAGCAGCGCGGCCAGTTTCTCGTTGTAGTCGCGCAGGCCGCGCGGATCGTTGACCACCAGCGCACCGGCCTGGCGGGCCAGGTCGAGGATGTGGGTGTCGTGCAGGTATTCGGCATCGACCGGCGGGTCCCTGCGCATCAGCACCGCCTGGCCGGGGCCGAAGGCCAGTTCGGCGTATTCGCCCAGCGTGAACCAGCCGGCCTTGTCGTCGGCGACGGTCAACGGCGCGGCCGTGGCGAAGGGCCGGCCATCGCGCACCGACAGGCCGCCGGGGCGGACGTAGTGCAGGCGGTGGCCGCGGCGCTGCGCTTCCAGCAGCATGGCGAAGCTGGTGTCCTTGGCGATCTTGATGGAGCCGATGGGATCCATCACGACGACGATATCGAGGGGCATGGCGCGTTCGGCCTTGTTCGACAGTGGAATCAGCCACGGATGTTAGCAGGCGGCAAATGCGACGCCGTTCTCGTTTTCACATCGGATGGCGATGGCGTGCACGGCGGTCGAGTCTTGACAGCCCGCGCCAAGACTGGAATAACAGGCACCATCGCAGCGACGAAACCGGAACCGGGATTCCGGCGTCGTGCAGGGGATCACGAGAAGAACAATGACAGACAAAGACGACGCGGCCGGGGCCCTCGACGGCCTGCGGGTGATGGTGATTGACGACTCCAAGACCATCCGGCGCACGGCGGAAACCCTGCTCAAGCGCGAGGGCTGCGAAGTGGTCACCGCCACCGACGGCTTCGAGGCGCTGGCCAAGATTGCCGACCAGAAGCCGCAGATCATCTTCGTGGACATCATGATGCCGCGCCTGGACGGGTACCAGACCTGTGCGCTCATCAAGAACAACCAGGTGTTCAAGTCCACGCCGGTCATCATGCTGTCGTCCAAGGACGGCCTGTTCGACAAGGCGCGCGGGCGCATCGTCGGTTCGGAGCAGTACCTGACCAAGCCGTTCACGCGCGAG
>JASGDT010000061.1:0-6204 GCA_047607085.1 Pseudoxanthomonas sp.
CGGAACGGGCCGTGACTTCGAGCACGAAAAACTCGAGCAGCCTGGATTGCAGTTTTTTGCTTAATTTGCAGCGGTTTAGGCCCATTCCACCAGCTTAAACCCGGTCTTATCTACTACAGCCCCTTTTGTTTTTATTCGTCTCACGCCATCCGGCACAATCCCGTGACAGCCGGCCCTTCGTGGGGGTATCTGCGGGGGTACCTCTTCAGCCGTGCTAAGTTGGTCCCACTTACGGGGGTACCGCATATGGCTACTGATTCCGGCAAGTTGACCGTCCTGGGCATCAAGTCGCTCGGGGCCGGCAAGCACTTCGATGGCGATGGCCTGTACCTCGACGTCAAACCCACCCTCTCCACCAGCGATGCCGCCGATGCACTGGTGAAGATCGCCGAAAGAGCGCCGACGCTGGCCGTCAAGGCACACCAGTACCTGAAGGACATGGTGACGAGTGCCTGCTCGTGGACGACCACCAGCTTCCTGAGATTCGCTTGCGTAGCCATTCCGTGTCCCCTCTTCCGATGTGGATTTGATTACTTTCCGAGCCATGCAAGCAGGGCGCGTGATGGATCGTGAAGCGTCTTCGCGGCGATGCTCGTGACGTCTGCGCTTCCCGCCTTCTTCTTCACCTTCCCCGACCAATCCGCACGAAGGACCGACCGGAGCTTGGGATTGGTGGCGACGTGGAACAGGAACTCATCGAAGTCGGTGCGGGTGTCCGTCTTCGCGGTAACACCCTTGGGTACCCGTTTCGCGAACTTGCTGGCACCCGCGGCTGCTTTTTTGCCGGGGATATCCGGAAAGTAGCCTTTGAGTGCATCGATCTGGGAATGTTGCACGATGGCGGGCGATTTCTTCGCCAGTTTCTTGGGCAGCGAAGGCAGTGGCGCATTGAGCAGCTGGCGCATGTCGAGGATCCCCGTACCGTAGTTGCTTTTGTCCCAACCGGAGGACGGCGTGTTGACGGCCTGGACCAGCAGGCTACGGAAGACCGCGGCCAGGTTGGGCTTGCCGTAGCGGGCGATCAGTGCATCGCGTCCATGGAACGCAAGCCAGCTGGCACAGGCACCTGCCGTGGTGGCGACGGCAAAGGACGTGCCGGACCCGGGTTCGACCGTTGCCTTGAGTCCGTTGTTTGCCTGTACCGCCCGGGCACGCCAGACCGATTCCCCGGGGGCGGAGAGATCGACGGCGCTGCCGCTGGCCGAGTCCGACCAAGGCTTGGACTGGCAATTGGTCGCCGCCAGCGCGATGACGGATTCGAACCGGGCCGGGTAAACGACCCATGGCCAGACATTGCCCGCCGCGGCAAGGACGATGACGCCCTGGCTGATGGCGTAGGCGATTGCCGACTCGAGGGCGCGCGATTTGAACGGCCCGCCCAGGCTCATTGAGATCACGTGCGCGCCGGCGACATCGACCGCGTGGTAGATCGCCTGGGTCGTATTGGCGAAGGAGAAGTGGATGACACTGTCTGAGACACGGATCGGGACGATCTTCGCCATCGGTGCCGTACCCGTGACGAAGGATGCACCGGGACCGCCTGGCGGGCTCATGATGACGCTGGCAGTTCCCGTGCCGTGGCCAGGGAAGCTGCCGTTCATGAGGTCGGCGGGGTCCTTCTTGCCTTCCTTGAAGTTGTAGCCAAGGTCGGGAAGGACGCGTCGAGTTGCAGGCGTGGGATCCCAGATCTCCGGATGGTGGGTATAACCGGTATCGGGGTGGCCGATCACGATTCCTTCCCCTTGTCGGAGTCCTCCTGCCGGCGGTTTCAGAAGCCAGGCCTCGGGAGCGAACACCGCTTCCAGATGCCACTGTGCATTGCTGGCGGCGCAAGGAAGCGGTCTCTTGTCCCCGCCCGACTTCGCAACGGGCTTGGGTCGTTCTTCGATCGACAGCCACTCATGCTGGACTTCAGGGGCTGGCTCGACACCGGGACTGGCGAACAAGGGCTCCGCATCCAATACGCCAATTTGCTGCTGAAGCGTCCTCACGGTGTCCCAACAGGCTGCTGACGAGGTCCATGCCCCTGGCTGTGTCAGGAGCAGCACTTCCCTCGGGCGCGTCCCTGCGGCTTCGGGAAGCAGTTTCACTTGGTTCGCCTTGCTGCCAACGCAGGCAGCGAGCGATTTGGCGATCTGCTGATGCGTTGACAACGATGCACTTCCGAGGTGCACCCAGAAACCTTCGAGCGAAACCCCGGCAGGCATTAGTGCGTTGCCGTCACTCTTTGCGCGCTTGGTCATCCCCTTGTCTCCCGGTTCGGCTCCCCACCGTGTGTCGCTTGTGTGATAGCTACACAGACAAACGCCAACGAATCAAGAAGGCGGACACATGTTCGCAGATACCTTCATTCTCGGCGTGATCGCGTGTAAACACTCAGGCAGAGCTAATGCTCGCATTGCAAGTCTTCTCGCATCTACCAGTGCAGCCCACGGGGATCTGTCGGGTTGGATTCTGGGTATTGCCGCCGATCCAGAATTGACCCACTTTCGAGGCTGATGCCGACCCAAAATTGACCCGGGTACCCTAAGGTGCAAGTCCACACTTGTTCGGGATGGACGCTGTACTTGCACAACTTCGGTAGAAGGTTTTCCCAAATCCATGGACGCTTGCTTTCGTATTCAATTTTGATTATTTTGAATACAGTCACCAACAGGAGACCGATGTCATGCCGAGGACAACCACCACAACCATGACGGTTCGCCTCAGCGGCCCCCTCAGCGATTTCGTTGCCGCAAGTGTGGGTGAGCATGGTGCCTACGAGAACGTCAGCGAGTACGTGCGCGACCTGATCCGCCGCGACAAGGAGCGCATGGAAAAAGAAGCATTTGACCGGCTGAAAGCCGAGCTGGCACATGCTTATGCTGCTCCGGAATCCTCGTACCAGCCGCTGACTGCAGCCGACGTGATCGCACGCAACCGGACTTGACGGCGTGGCCAAGGTACGCATCCAGGTTCAGGAATCGGCGTCCTACCGTCTCGACGAGATCTACCGCTACACGCGGGATCGCTGGGGAACACGCCAGGCAGACCGTTACATCAAGGGTCTGTTCGAGGCCTTCGATGGTCTTGAGACCCGCAAGACACCATCACGCCCCATCCCCGCCGAGTTTGGTATCGAAGGCTACTTCTTCCACTATGAGCGGCATTTTGTTTACTGGCGCCGACTATCCAATGGCGCTATCGGTATCGTGACGATACTGCATGAGCGAATGCATCAGATCGACCGATTCCGGGAAGATTTCGGCTTGTAATGGTAACGCTGTGCCCGCAGTTCTACCGATGCCTTCGCACTACGCACGCGTCCATAACCTTCCACTATGGTCAGCCCGCATACATTCATTGGCCGACCGCCATTGACTTGAAGTACGTTGGGCTTGGCGGTTTGGTGGCGATCCAGGCAGCGCATCTCGAACCCGGTCCGGCAGCCGGCATGCCGCGATCGGCCCCGGGCACACCGCCCCCTCGCGGACACGGTGCAAGCGCCATCCCCGGGGATCCCGATGCCCTTGCACGAACCGGGGAAACCGCGCAAAGCGGCCGTTCCCACCACTGGCCGCCTGCCCAACGCCCCTTTGCCCCTCCCTGCACTTCCCCTCCATCCAGACGAAAAAATCCTCATGCTCCCCCTTCACATGGAACGCAGCGCCCCGGCTTCTCCCGCAACACAGGTTACGGGCTG
The DNA here is from genome assembly GCA_047607085.1 of Pseudoxanthomonas sp. GTDB lineage: Bacteria > Pseudomonadota > Gammaproteobacteria > Xanthomonadales > Xanthomonadaceae > Pseudoxanthomonas_A. The sequence goes on from JASGDT010000061.1 coordinate 3,683, forward strand.
GGGCCCGCCCTACCTGCTCTATCTCGGCAACGCGCCGGACGACCTGGCGGCCAAGACCGCGCGCGGGCTGGCGCATTGGCGGCCGGAGTGGTGCGTGGGCCAGTTCCGCGGCAGCGAATGCCGCACCAGCATCGGCCTGCCGGACCTGGATTTCGCGCAGGCGGTCGCCGCCGGCGCCAACACGATGATCGTCGGCGTCGCCAACGCCGGCGGGGTGATGGGCGAGGAAACCGTCCAGCATGTGGTGCAGGCACTCAAGGCCGGCATGAATGTCGCCTCCGGCCTGCATGAAAAACTCACCGCGCATCCGCAGATCGTCGCCACCGCGCGGGAATGCGGCCGCACGCTGTTCGATGCGCGCACGCCGCCGGAAACGCCAGTCGGCAAGGGCCTGCCGCGTCGCGGCAAGCGCCTGCTCACCGTCGGCACCGACTGCTCGGTCGGCAAGATGTACGCCACGCTGGCGATCGAGAAGGAACTGCGCGCGCGCGGCGTGGCCGCCGACTTCCGCGCCACCGGCCAGACCGGCATCTTCATCGCCGGCCGCGGCATCCCGCTCGACGCGGTGGTCGCCGACTTCATTTCCGGCGGCGTCGAATGGCTCACGCCCGGCCGCGACGACGACGGCTGGGATCTGATCGAAGGCCAGGGCTCGCTGTTCCATGCCTCGTTCGCCGGCGTCTCGCTGGGTCTGCTGCACGGCGCGGCCGCCGATGCGCTGGTGCTGTGCCACGAACCCGGTCGCCCGCACATGCGCGGCCTGCCGCATTACCCGGTGCCGGAGCTGGCCGCCTGCCTGGAGAAGAACCTGGATGCCGCGCGCCTGACCAATCCGAACGCGGTCGCGGTCGGCGTGGCGGTCAATACCGCCGCACTCACCCCGGAAGAAGCCGAGCGGACCTGCCGGCAGATCGGGGACCAGCTCGGCCTGCCCTGCCAGGATCCGGTCCGCAACGGCGTCGCCCGCATCGTGGACAGGCTGCAGCAATGCTTCGCGAACTGAGCCTCCGCCACCGCAGCTGGCCGCTGAAGGCCCCGTTCCGGATCTCGCGCGGCGTGCGCGAAAGCACCGAGGTCGTCGAAGTCGAGGTGCGCCAGCACGGCCAGGCCGGGCGGGGCGAATCGGTGCCGTATCCGCGCTACCGGGAGACCATCGACTCGGTGCTGGAGCAAGTGCGCGAGGCGAGTGCGGCGATCGAGGCCGGGCTGCCGCGCGCGGCGTTGCACGAGGTGCTGCCCGCGGGCGCCGCGCGCAACGCGCTGGACTGTGCGCTGTGGGACCTGGAATCCCGGCTGTCCGGGCAGGCCGTCCACGCGCGGCTGCAACAGCCGCCGCTGCCGTCCCTCGGCAGCGCGGTGACGCTGGGCATCGACACGCCCGAGCGCATGGCCGCGGCGGCCAGGGCGGTCGCCTCGGCCGCGCTGATCAAGGTCAAGCTCGACGCGGACGATCCGGCCGCGCGCCTGCGCGCGGTGCGCCAGGAAGCGCCGGGAGCGCGCCTGATCGTGGATCCGAACGAGAGCTGGAACGTCGAGCTGTTGCGCGGGTTGCGCCCGGTGCTGCTGGAAACCGGCGTCGCCCTGGTCGAGCAGCCGCTGCCGGCCGGCGCCGATGCCGGACTGGCCGGCCTGGATGTCGGCTGCCCGGTGTGCGCCGACGAGTCCTGCCATACCGCCGCCGACCTGCCGGCCCTGCGCGGACGCTACCAGGCCGTCAACATCAAGCTGGACAAGACCGGCGGCCTGAGCCATGCACTGGAACTGCTCGACGCCGCGCGCGCGGCCGGCTTCCAGGTCATGGTCGGCTGCATGGTCTCGACCTCGCTGAGCATCGCCCCGGCCCTGCACGTGGCGCGGCATGCCGATTTCGTCGATCTGGATGGCCCGTGGTGGCTCCGCGAGGACCAGCCCGGCGGTATCGTGCTGGAGGACGGCATCATTCAACCGCCGGCCCCCGGCTTCTGGGGGGACCCGCTTCCCGTGCCGGCTCCATCCTCCTGAAAGACGCCGGCATGCCCGATCGCGTCCGACTGCGGGCACGGGCTGCACGCGCCGGGAAGCGGCTGCGCATGATCGAACCGGATTCCCGTCCAGACCCTGGCGCTGCCGTCAGCCTGCTGTTCGGCCATGTGGTGCCGCTGGTCGGCGCTTTTGTGATTGACTTTACCCATGCCCTGGTCATCCCCGGTTTCATGAACCTTTGGGCCCGAGGCCCGTCGGAGATTCGAGAATGTCGCCCATGTCCGCCTTCCCCGGATCGATCGCCCGCATCGCGGCCGGGCTGCTGTTGTATTGCGTGCTGTTCGCCGGCCTTGGCGGCATCGGACAAGCCCGCGCCGCCAGCCTGCCCCGGGCCACGCCCGAGCAGGAGGGCTTTTCCAGCGCCGGCCTGGCCAAGGTCGATGCGCTGATCCAGGACGCCATCGACAAGGGCTTCCCCGGCGCGGTGCTGGCCGTCGTGCGCAACGGCAAGCTGGTCAAGCTCACCGCCTACGGCTACGCCAAGCGCAACGACGAGCACG